>DAHXMA010000004.1 GCA_027365725.1 Microcaldota archaeon
CTTTAAGCCAAATAATCGTGGACACCACTTGTGCTGCCGGTATTACCGTGGCGGCTGCCACCGGTCTTGCCCAGCACTTATTCGCCAAGCTGACTGGACTTGGCAAAAGGCCCACCGAAGTGGGCCGCTCAGATTCCCCCCATCACGCGTATGCGCATTGTGGAGTTTGCGCGCCTGCTGCATGCCGTAGCACTAGGGCCATTGTCTCAGTGCCCTTCTCTGGGCTCTTACTCTCATATCCCATACGGGTCAAAGGTTTGGTGGGCCGTTACCCCGCCAACTGCCTGATCCGACGCAGTCTCATCGCAGAGCAGTAATGCTGCAATTTGCAACTTTTTAAATTAGGAATCATTCCAGAATCCCTAACCTATGTGGCATTAGCCTCAGTTTCCCAAGGTTATTCCCCTCTCTGCGGTAGATTGACCACGCGTTACTGAGCCGTACGCCGCCCGACGAAGTCGCCGAGCTGACTTGCATGGCTGTCGAAATCTGATAGCGGTATCCTCCAGCAGCATCGACTGGAGTCATAAACTATAAGCAATTGTTATTGCGGGTCTTCTTTACACTACTCAAGACTACATCCAATTCCATCAGGAATTTTCATCAATGCACAGGGTTTAGCATAGCTAAACTCTATTGCAAACTATATCATAGCACGGATAGGTTTATAAACCGCTCGCATTTGATGACAGAGAAGCAATATATACCGATATCCCTATTTATTATTGGTCTTGAAGTGCAACAGCCTGCCAGGGACATATTTGGATACACTGACGCCTCTTTGCTGTTCTTAAACTCAGCAAAAAAGTTCAACATAAAAGAGTCACAGGATCTGCTGGAAAGCGGCGCAGACATAGACATGCAGGACGTCAAAGGAATGACTGCCTTGATGTATGCTGCAAGGAACGGAAATATAAAAATGGTGGCTTTCCTGCTAGCAAACGATGCCAGCATCAACATTCAGGACAAATTCGGGTTCACTGCAACAATGCATGCTGTCTATTTCGGGCGTAATGCAGTTGCAAAACTCCTTAAGGAATCCGGTGCCAATCTGTTCCTAGTAGACTTAGAGATGCGCAACGCGCATGACATAGCGAAAATGCGCAGATACAAGGATCTTGCAGCCATATTCCCTGAAGGGATAACGTCCGAAAGCCTCAGAAAAGGCAAGGATGCATTGGAAAGGCTCAAGAGAAATGCGGAATGCAGCAAACTGCCACACGGCTCCCCAAAGCAGCGCAGGATAATAGTTTAAATAGTAATGCAGCAATATCTTTCTTGTGCTTGCATGCTCATAGGACTAAAGAGAATATATGACAAGCCCAGCATAACCGATGGGAAGCGAGTGCTGATAGACCGGCTCTGGCCCAGAGGGGTGAAGAAGAGCACAGCAAACATAGACCTGTGGATGAAGAACATTGCGCCAAGTGATGAGCTTAGGCAGTGGTTTAACCACGAGCCTGACAAATGGGAGGCATTCGAGAAAAAATACAGGAAGGAGCTGGAAGGCAACAAGCATCTGCTTGAACTTATTTCGATGGTAAGGTCAACTGACGTAACCTTGCTTTACGCAGCCAAGGACACAAAGCACAACAATGCTGTAGTCCTGGAAAGGATAATAAACGAAAGGCTTTAGCGGCAATAAGAGAAAAGATTATTTATATTTGACTTTCACCCTAAAATCAAAGCAAAAGACTGAGCAAAACCTTAAATGCCCAAGCCAGGCCTCTTTATTACTGGAATTGATATGCCAATGCGGCTCTAAAATTCAATCCTTTTCAGCTCAAGCTTGCCTATTCTTGCAATATTGCCTACACTTTTAGATGCTTCCATCTGGAAGCTGTTATCAAGTATTGCGTTAAGCAGCTCGTCTGCCGTATGGCTTGACATGTATTCCTCTGAGAATTTCTGTATTCCTTTCCGGATAGCCGTCTTCTTCGGAGTCCTAATCTTATTATTTGTGACCGCAAGGAGTTTGAGCACAAGCTCATGCCCATTTTTGTCTTTCAGTTTGTCTATTGTGTATACTGCGCTAGAATGCCTTCTCACAAGCGAATGAATGTAGCTGTATGTCTGCTCTATGTAATCCATTGCAGTCTGCGCGCTGTTTCCATTCACTGACTTTATCCTAAGCCCGACAAGCATAAACGAGTGTTCCGGCTTGTGTGTTATCCAAGACATGCTTACCTTTATCACTCTGCCCTCAACGTTTTTCTCGTCGTTTGCCGGTATTTCGCCTATTGCTGATTCACCAAGCAGTTTTGGCGGGTATACATTAAACCATATCTTGCTCTTCCATTTGTCTGCAGACTTTGTCGCCATAAACTTCAGCTCTTTATAATAAGCGCTACCTTTTCTGGGTCGTATTTCCAGTCTGCTGGCAGCTTTCCGGTCTCCTTATAATAATTGCTCAGCCTCCATATCTTGGCTTCGCACCGATGGAGGCTTGTCTTGTTGTGTATGTCGTTGTGGTTGCGCTCTATATGCCGCCTAAGCTTTATGGCCCTTGTAAGGAGGTCAAGCATGTCCTGCGGTATCTCCTTCTTAAATCCGCTTTCCTCAAGCACTGTTCCAAGCCTCTTCCCAAGCGCATGCTTTATGTAGGGCACATTATGCTTTTCCTTAAGCATCTGCCCTATGCGCGCCTGGTGCATGCCTTGCCTTGCATACTCGGATATTTCCTTGACTATCTCACTGCTGCCCCTATCCAAACCTTCGGCCGTCACTGATGCCTCGTCCGGCTTCCTAGACTTGGCTTTTCCATGTTTTCCAGTATGCATTCTTGCCATTAAAACCCTATTAATTCGACAAAGGCATGAGCCCGTGTCCTTGTATAGTATCTGTCAATAACGTTTATAAGTATTGCTGTCTTTTACTGCATAATTTCTATTGATACGTCAGTGCCTTCGACCTTTGAAGTTGCATGCCCTTTTGAAAGCTTGCGTATGTTCATTGCACCCCTTATGTCAGCCTCAAGTTCACCGAAATCCTTGGAAGCTACAACCTCGGAAATCTCTGCGTTGAGCGCAATCTTTCTATCATGTTTCCACTGCCTTATGTATGCAATAACTTTCTGCGCCTCGTCTCCCGCAGCAAGCGCATCCGGATCTACTAGCATATCGCCACGCCCTGGCCATTTAGATATATGTATTGACTTGCATCCCTCCTGCTTCATGTAAAGCTCTTGGTAAACTTCCTCAGTTATATACGGCATGAATGGCGCCTGCATCTTTATTATGATAAGGAACACCTCCCTAAGCGTCTTAATCGGGCTCCTATCCCCTCCGTAAAGCCTATACTTTATAAATTCTACATAATTGTCGCAGAAGAACCAGAAGAATGCGTCAGCTTCCCGTTTCGCTCCGGAATAATTGTATTCCTCCATCATCTCCGTAACCTTTTCCATTACCGCAGTTGCCCTAGATGCTATCCATCTGTCCATGATCCTGGTCTTGACTTCCGGCTTGCCATCGTTCATGCTTATGAACCTTGCAGTGTTCCACAGCTTGTTTACAAGCCTTGCTCCTGACGTAACATCCTTTTCCTGAAATGATGCGTCATCCCCGAGCTTTGACAGGCTTGCCCAGTGCCTAAGCGAATCCGCTCCATATTTTTCTATCACCACCCTTGGCTCTATTATGTTGCCTGCAGATTTATGCATCGGCATTCCCTTAGAGTCAAGCCCGTGCCCTGATATGAGCACGCTTTTCCATGGAATCTTGCCAGTATGCAGATAGCATTTTACCAAAGTGGTGAAAAGCCAGAATGATATTATGTCATGTGCCTGCGGTCTTAGTGACATCGGATATACGCTGTCCATGTATTTTCCGTCAAGGCCCCAGCGCGCATTTATGAGTGGGGTAAGTGAAGACGTAGCCCACGTATCAAATATGTCTTCCTCAGGCACGTATTCACTGCTCCCACAGTTTTCGCATTTTGATTTCGGCATGTCCTTCATCGGGTTTACCGGAAGGTCGCTCTCTAAAGCAAGTATCGGTGCGTCACATTTCTTGCAGTACCACACCGGAAAAGGTATTCCGTAGAGCCTCTGCCTTGATATGGCCCAATCCCACTGCAGTCCATTTACCCAGTTTTCGTACCTCACCTGCATGTATTTAGGGTTCCATTCCAGCTCCCTGCCAAGCTCAATAAGCTTCTGCTTCATGTCAAGGTATTTGACAAACCATTGCTTCTTTACAAGGAATTCTATCTCAGTGCCGCACCTTTCATGCACGTTTACACTATGCACAATTTCCTTCTCATCTACGATGCAGCCTCTCTTTCTAAGGTCCTCTATTACAAATTCCCTCGCCTCCCTGACTTTTCGCCCGCCAAAGTACTCCGGCAGCATCTTCCCGTGCCTGTCCATTACTATCTTAAGTTCAAGACCGTACGCCTTATACCACTCTATATCTGTCAGGTCCCCAAAGGTACAGCACATAACCATTCCAGTGCCCTTTGACATGTCAACCCTCCTGTCAGCAATCACCTTAACCTCATGGCCGAATATAGGAACCTTTACGATTTTTCCTACATGCACGGAGTTTTTAGTGTCATCCGGATTTACAAATATTGCAACGCACGCCGGAAGAAGCTCAGGCCTCGTCGTAGCTATTTTTATCTGGTCTGAAAAAGATATGGTTACGAACCGTGACTTGAGGGATTTATCCTTAAGTTCCATCTGTGAAAGCGCAGTACCTTCCTTAGGGCACCATATAGTGGGCAGGAGCATTCTGTATTCCCGTCCCATCCTGTATAGCTTTATGAAAGATAGCTGGGTTATCTTCTGCACCTCTTCGCTTATGGTGTTATACAGAAGAGACCAGTCCACAGATATTCCAATGCTTCTCCATGTGCTTTTGTACATTTCTGCAAATTTTGCAGTTTCTCCGCCAACAAGCCCTATGAATTTCTCGCGCCCCTCCTTTTCTGCGGTCGTGCCGTAGGTCTTCTCAACAAAAAGTTCTGTAGGTATGCCATTATTGTCAAATCCAAATGGATAAAATACGTTATACCCCCTCATTCGTTTGTATCTGGCCACAAAATCCGCCTGCGAGTACGAAAACGCATGCCCAAGATGTATCAGTCCTGAAATCGTTGGCGGGGGCGTGTCTATTGAATATACTTTATCCGGCCCGTCATTTCTGAAGCTGTATATCCCTTCGTCCTCCCAAAATTTGGCTATCCTCTCCTCAAGCTCCTTGTGATCCAGCCTTTCTTTCATAATCACCTATTTAAGTCCGTATATATTAAATATTATCATGATTTTGACGGGTTTACAATATGGGCATGCTTGTAGTTGACAATATAACTAAAAAATACGAAGGCGAAAAATACGCGCTTCATCAGATAAGCTTTTCAATACCTTCCGAAGGTATTTTTGCGCTAATAGGCAGGAACGGTGCAGGAAAAACAACCCTCGTAAGGATACTCGCCACACAGCTAGAGGCCACCTCCGGCAGGGCAAGCATAGATGGTATTGATGTGACCTCTGATCCGGAAAAGCTTCGATCAGAGATTGCCTGTGTTCCGCAGGAAGCCAGAACTGTAGGCTGGCTTACTCCAAGGCAGTTCATAGTATCCTATCTCCTTTGGAGAGGTTTTAGGTACGCTGAAGCCAAGAGAAGGGCTGACGAAGCTGCCCGAACACTTGGCATACATCGATACATGGACTCAACAAGCCGGAAACTATCCGGAGGCACAAGGCGCAAAGTACTTGTTGCTGCTGCAGTTGCATCCGGAGCAAGGATACTCTTTCTGGATGAGCCTACAACCGGACTTGACCCAATATCTCGCGGCGACCTGTGGCGCACCCTCATGTACCTGAAAAAGAAGCACTTCATATTTCTGACAACCCACTATTTGGAGGAGGCGGAGAAGCTGGCTGACAAGATAGGCATCCTGGAAAACGGGAAACTTATGGCACTTGGTACTCTGCAGGACCTTAGGGACAAAGCCAAGTTCCCATATAGCATAAAGATACTGTCAAAGATGACGGTCAAAAAGCCAAAAGACGGGGTACTCGTCAAAGGTATAGATGGCAATTATCAGATAGCAACCACTGAAAAGGAAGCATACAGGATATCAACAAGGCTTATAATGGACGGCGTAAGGTTTTCAATGAACCCTATGAACCTTGATGACATATTCTATTACATAGTGAGGAAGCCGATAGAGGAGGATGAATATGACCAAGAAGAGAAATGGTAGTGAAGCAAAGAGCATGTTCAGTCAGATGTCTGCATCCATACTTGTCAATGCAGTTTATGCAATGATAAACTACCCCATAGTGTTGATAAGCACACTCCTAGCTCCGTTTTCATTCCTTATAGTAATAACTTTCGTAAGCCACGGAACGTTAGCACCTATAGCAATAGGCGGGGCCTTGATAATGAGCATGATATCCTCCGGAACAAGTTTGCAGGGAGACTTATCGCACCTGAAGAACGATTTCAAGCTGCAGGACATGGTGGTAAGTTCCCCAACAAGCTCAAGAATGTACCTGATAGGCATGGCTTTATCAGAAATAGTTTATTCTGCGCCTGCCCTGCTTGTTCTTGCCATACTAGCTGGCATTTACATAAGTGCGAGCGCCATAGGCTATGCGGAGATAATACTGGTAATGGCCATAATGTTCATATTTTCCATATCCCTAGGCTTCCTGCTTTCGACATTTACCACAGACGTTATACAGAGCTGGGCATTCACAGGCATTGTATCGACTATACTCTCAGCCCTTCCCCCTGTATATTATCCAATAACCTACATACCCCTGCCTTTCAGGTATTTCGCATATCTGTCCCCGGCAACATACGCTGCCGAGATAGTACAGAGCATAACCGGACTTGTGCAGTTCAGCAGCCAGACGCTGGCCATCGACTGGGTCGTTATAATCGCAGTGGCAGTTGCAATGGCAATACTTGCAATTAAAAAATCCAGATGGAGAGAAATATAGTGGTTTGTATGGAGAAGATAAGATGTGCGCACATACTGGTGGAAAAGGAATCCGTTGCAAATGAAATACTGGAAAAGGCAAGGAAGGGCGAGTCTTTTTCAAAACTCGCTGAACAATATTCTATCGACGGATCAAGGCGCAGGGGCGGAGACCTGGGATTCTTCGGCAGAGGCACTATGGTGCGGGAGTTCGAGGCAGCGGCATTTGGCCTGAAAAAAGGCGAAATTTCGGGGATAGTCAGGACACAGTTCGGCTATCACATAATAAAACGCCTAGAATAAGTGTTTATTCCTTTCTAGGAAAGTCTTAGACATGTTTGGTTATCGGAGGAATAACAGATCAGAAAATGTCCTCTATTTTTTCTTATCTGCTTTAAACTTCCACGGGACACCGTACTTATCTGTAAATTGTCCATAAGTTCCAAATGGCATATCTTGTAGCTCCACAGAAAGTGCACTGCTCTTATCAGCTCTTTTTGCAAGCCTATCAAAGACCACTTTTATCTCTTCGTATGTTCCGCCTATAACAAATATGCCAAGATTGTTGCCCTGTTTCGGTTCCCAAGTTGGGGATGCCATCCAATCCGAAGCGGTTATTTCTATAGCACCGCTTTTCAGGTGGGCGTTAATTATTCTGTTATGCTTCTCTTTTGGATACTGGTCTTTC
>DAHXMA010000017.1 GCA_027365725.1 Microcaldota archaeon
CTGCGCGAAAAAGATCTGCCTTGAGATCATGTAGTTGTCCTCTCCTGCAAGCCTCCTTATTCTTTCCTTCAATTTCACGTCTATCGGGGAAATGCCAAACTTATCTACAAGCCTCTGATAGTCTACTTTTCCTTCCACGTAATAAGGTGTGACTTTGAACTCTTCGGGCATCGGACCACTATGAATAATTCTAATATGCGACGCATAATTTAAGGGTTTCGCGCATGGCACCTTTTGATGAATACGAGAAGGGAAACAAATTTTATATCTACACGGGGATAGCGCCATCCGGGAATATGACATTGGCGCACCTGGTTCCGTTTCTAATGGCCAAGTGGCTCCAGGACAAGTTCGGCGCCGAAGCATACATAGAGATACCTGACGAGGAGAAATACCTGAACAAGAGGGACCCTAAACTTACCCTGGAAAGGACGCATGAGCTTGCATACGACGATGCCCTAAACATAGCAGCTCTGGGCCTTGATCCCAAGAAGACAAAAATATTTCTTGATACGGAATACGCCGGAGTGCTCTACAAACAGGCGGTGCGCGTCTCTAAACACATTACCTTCTCAATAATAAAAGATGCCTTCGGCTACAGCAACGAGACAAACATAGGTGCGATATTTTACACCAGCCTGCAGGCAGTTCCGGCATTCCTGAAGTCTGTAGAAGAAGGAAGGAATGTGCCATGCCTAATACCTCTCGGGGTCGACCAGGACGTGCATTTCAGGGTTGCAAGGAATGCCATAGAGAAGTTAGGGTATTACAAGCCTGCAATAATGCACAGCAAGTTTCTACCCTCGCTTAAGGGCGGCCCTAAAATGTCTACAAGCGATCCTGACAATGCAATTTACCTGAGCGACGATGAGGAAACAGTGGTAAAGAAGGTGAACAAGGCAATAACGGGTCAGCAGTCTACCGCTGAGCTCCAGAAAAAATACGGCGGAGATCCCGAGAAATGTTCAGTCTGCCAATATTACAGGTACATTTTTGAACCAGATGACAGCAAGCTTGAGAAGATCTTTGAAGCTGAGAGGAGCGGTACAATGCTGGCAGGAGAGCACAAGAAGGACTTGGCTCAAAGAATAAACCGGTTCCTGGCAGAGCACAGAGCGAGGAGGGAGAAACTAAAGGACAGGCTTGATGAATACATGGTAAAGGGATAAGAAACCAATCATGCTTTACGCTGACGGATTATGGGGGTGGGCGCATGTTGTTGACATACGCCCGGGAAAGAAATGGGTGTGGGTTCTGTTAAAATAAGTAATACCCACAGCCATAGTAATGGTAATACATATTTATAAAGTTTTCGTATCCGACCAGCTTCATGAAATCTGGTCCGCACCCGCAGAGCCAGTCAAGTTCCAGCAGCAACGTTTCTGCAGCGCAAACAGTTCATTTATTAAACGCAAAATACTGCTTAAGCTGAGGCTGCACGATGCTGCCAGCGAGCTGCCAGATTCAGGCACGCATTACAGGCAGTTTTAATAATCTTCCTTACCATAGCAATCTAAGAAATTGTGGATATATGCCTGAAGCAAGCGTTTCCCAAAAGGCATTTGTCGAGCTACTAGGCACGTTCATACTTACATTCATAGGAACAGGTGCCATAATATCAAGCGCTGCTGCTTCATCGACAGGGTCGTCGTCTCTCCTTATCGTAGCAATAGCACACGGCATTGCACTTGCAATAGCTGTTACTATAGCAATGAATATCTCGGGCGGCCACATAAATCCTGCAGTTACCATGGGCATGCTGGTAACAAAGCGCATCTCTGCAAAGCTGGCTTCCATATACATATTTTCACAGGTTGTTGGTGCCACCATAGCTGAACTGGCAGTACTTGCGGTTTATCCGATAGCACTATTGCATTCGACTAATTCTGGCCTACTTTCTCTTGCTCCAGGAATCTCTGCCCTCAACGGGATAGCAATAGAAGCGATAATAACCTTCTTCCTAGTCATTGCGGTCTTCGGCACAGTAGTTGACAAGAGGGCTCCTCCAATAGCAGGTTTAGGTATAGGATTGATGCTTGTGATAATAATACTGGCAGCGGGTCCGTTTACAGGCGCAGCAGCGAATCCTGCCCGTGCATTCGGCCCTGAGCTTGCAACGCTCAATTTTACTAACTGGTACGTATATTGGATAGGTCCGATAATAGGCGGAGTAGTTGCTGCGCTTTTATACGACACTTTTGTGATCAGCAAGCAAGGCAAGAGAAAGTGAACTTTTTCCCACAGATACCTTAACCTGCAGCAAGCAATATATATGAGAAAAATCCATTGTTTTTGTAAAAAACAGTGGTAACAATGCAAGTTAGGCGTGCGCCTGTGAGACAAACTGCCTTCCTGCAGGAACAGAGAGCGCGGTCAGTTGAAGAAGAGGCAAGGGCAGCTCTCTCGACCCCTGAAAGGTTCAAGGCATTTCTGGAAAGACATCTGGAAGGCAAATCTCAAACAGGCAAGAGTAGTAAGATACAAATAATAGGAATAATTTCTGCAATATCTGCAGACAAAGAAGGCACACTTAGCACAGAATTAATAGATGTCCTTGCTGCAATGCATAATCTTCCAAATGATGTGCGCAAGAATATTGCGAAGCATCCTAAAGCATCGCCTTGGGCGATAGATCAGGTAATCGCGGCCTCCCAGCTCGAAGAGGACTTCAATCACTATAAAAAGCAGGCAAAGCCAACGCACGGGGCATATCTGGACATGCTAGGCAATGCAGCAGGTAATCCTAACACAAGTCCGCGGACGTTAATGCTTCTTCGTGGCAGTGAAATATTCTGGATAGCTTCCATAGCTGAAAGGACCCTTAAGGCAAAAGAGCCGCTCAAAGAAGTTAACAGGACTGTAAAAGAATAAAAGCGTATACAGGCTAATCCTATCGGTAATGCCTTGCTGGTAATCGGAATAGAGAGCAGTGCGCACACCTTCGGAGCAGGCATATGCAAAGGAGGCAAAATACTTGCAAATGAGAAGGAGATGTATCCTATAAGCACTAGCGGAATGATACCTGGCAAGGTGGCCGAGACGCATATCCAGAATGCAGCGCTTGTCATAGAGCGTGCCATGGCCAAAGCAGATGTTAAATTCTCGGAGCTTGATGGCGTCGGCTACACCATGGGACCTGGCATGGGCCCTTGCCTTCAGGTAGGCGCGTTATCTGCGAGGACCATAGCTCACAGGCTTGGCATAAAGATAGCAGCAGTAAACCATTGCGTGGCGCATGCCGAGATAACCAGGAACCTTGCGCATATGTCAGATCCTATAGTAGTTTACGTAAGCGGCGGCAATTCCCAATTGCTAAGATTGCAGGGAAACCCGAGAAGATATCATGTTATCGGCGAAACGCTTGACATA
>DAHXMA010000018.1 GCA_027365725.1 Microcaldota archaeon
GTTTGTTGGAATACTGCCCGGATACATAGGCATAAATGCAGCCGTAATCTTCTTGATAATAACCAGCATGATCTGGAACATAATATTCGGAGTTTACGAATCGATCATAGTGCTGCCTTCAGAAGTAATGGAAATGGCCGAACTTTATGGCCTATCCACATGGCAGAGATTCAAAAAGATCTTCATACCTGCCAGCATGCCCCGCGTGGTTCAGCAGTCTATACTTTCATGGTCAATAGGCCTATTCTATTTAGTGACAAGCGAGATCTTCTCTACAGGAGTTTCGCAGTACAAAGTTACCTATGGGATAGGCGTTTTTTTTGGCACGATAGGTTCGAGCAACCTTACGGAATACCTGCTGGGAATAGCGGTCTTTATCGTCTTTGTCATAGCAACCAGGCTCCTATTCTTCAAGCCGCTTGAGAACTATTTTTCCAGATACTCACGTCAGCAATCAACAAGCGCGGGTTATCTGCGGATACACAACATAGTGCACGCGCCTATCCGGTTCATAAGAAAGAGGGTAACTGAACCTACAAGGATACAGGATATGGGGATAAGGATAGGAAGAGTGATACTGAAGCCAAGGCTGAAAAAGAAGGAGCCAAAACCTGTTTATGTAAAAAGAAAAAGCAGGGTCGGAAGCAGAACCAAGTACGCATCTGCGGCTATTCTGCTCGCCATTTTGATAATCCTGCTACACCTTTATCCGCAAATACTGCCATATGAGTATATAATTATCGTGAATCTGGCCTTCTCATTCGCAAGGGTATGGTTTGCATTTCTTGTAGCATTGGCGATATCAGTACCTGTCTGTGTCTACCTGATTTTCATGACGAGGCAGACATCCAAGTATGTCCTCCTTTTCCAGATTATAGCCTCTATACCCGCAACCATACTGCTTCCATTGATAGTAGCTCCTCTAAGCGCCTATCAATACGGTGCCGAGTACACTGCCTTTATAGTCTTTTTCCTCAGCAGCATCTGGTATATAATCTTTAGCGCATTGGGAGCCTCAAAAGCGATACCAAACAGCATAGACGAGGTAAAGAATATCTTTGGCGTGAGAGGCAAAGAAGCCTGGCAGAAAATATACCTAAAGGCAATAATGCCTGGCCTGATAACAGGAGCGGTTACGGCGATAGCTGCAGAATGGAATGCAAGCATAGTTGCCGAGTTTTTCAATGGCTCAGGAAACATATCATCGGCAATATGCCCTAGCATAACGAGCCTGAGCGCGATATCGCACTTCACAGGGAGCGGCAACGCAGTAAGCCTTGGCATCGGCAAGCTCCTGGATATCTCCCTCTCGTGCAATAATATTACACTTATGCTAATAGCAATAGTAAATCTCTCTGTAATGATAATTCTTATAAATATCTTCGTGTGGAAGAGATTATACAATAAAACTTCTGCCATCTACAGGTAAAGCCAATGGAAATGATAAATGTCGAAAATATTAGCTTCTCGTTTGAAGATGGGATAACCCGAATAATGGATGGAATATCATTCAACGTGGAAGAAGATGAATTCGTCTCGATAATAGGTCCAAGCGGATGCGGCAAAAGCACGATGCTTAGGATAATTGCTGGCTTAATAAAGCCAGACGGAGGCAAGGTGTTCTACATGGGAAGAGAGGTATCTGGCCCGGTCAGGGGCATCTCCTTCGTCTTTCAGGACTTCGCACTGCTGCCCTGGCTTACCATAATAGAGAATGTAAAACTTGGCTTTTCTCTCATAAACATTACCGAAGAGGAGA
This sequence comes from Microcaldota archaeon, assembly GCA_027365725.1. Classification (GTDB taxonomy): domain Archaea; phylum Micrarchaeota; class Micrarchaeia; order Micrarchaeales; family CABMGC01; genus JAJZNA01. The sequence continues at coordinate 1,760 of DAHXMA010000018.1, forward strand.
AGAATAGGCGCAGTACGCTTTTGCTGGATTCTTTCGGCTTGAGCGGATTCGAAAATTCTTATCCAAATGCGCTCAGCGGAGGCATGAAGCAGAGAGTAGGAATAGCCAGGGCTCTCGCTTCGGATCCGAATGTACTGTTAATGGACGAGCCGTTCAGCGCCCTGGACCAGCTTACTGCAGACACGCTGCGTTCAGATATAATATACCAGTTGAAGAACAAGGATCTTCCAGTTAAATCCGTAATAATGGTTACCCACAATGTTGAAGAGGCGATAGAACTTTCAGACAAGATGGTAATACTCTCAGCAAAGCCTTCCCACGTGAAAGAGGTAATAAACGTAAACATGCCAAGGCCAAGAAGCAAGAGGAGCAGGAAAGTTGCTGCCCTTATGGACCACATCTACGCTGAGCTCGCAAAAGACTGATCAGAAGATCCTGACACTCCACGAGTCATCCGGTTCATCATACGCGAGCATTTTGGATCTGACACCCCAGTTCCTGAGCATCTTCCTGAGCAGAGCTATGTTAACTTCCTCCACCTCGTCAATCACTATCCCTTTTGCCTTAAGGTAACCTGCAATCTCTGCTGTAGTATGGTTATTATGCGAGATAGCCGCAACAGAAGTCTTGAAAGGCTCAATCTTCTTTATGCTTTCCCTTATTACCCTGTAAGGTCCTGAATTCGCAAGCTTCTTACCCCTTTCAGTAAGTGTTATCTCAGAGTTTTTGACGGTAGCTAGACCCATCAGCTCACATGCCTCTATAAGAGGCAATAGGTCATCTACATCTTCTTCAGCCTCTTCAGCAAGTTCAGAAATTGAAATGCTGCCTTCATTCTCATTCAGTATACCCACCACACCCCTGACCTGGCTTATTCCAACGCTCGGAGGAAACAGATTATGCATGCTGTAAATAACACTTCAAAACTTTTATTTGTTTTGCTTGCATGTGTATTTATAAATCTATCTAAATTCGCCAAAAGGTGCCATGCGCGAAACCCTTAAATTATGCGTCGCATATTAGAATTATTCATAGTGGTCCGATGCCCGAAGAGTTCAAAGTCACACCTTATGACGTGGAAGGAAAAGTAGACTATCAGAGGCTTGTAGATAAGTTTGGCATTTCCCCGATAGACGTGAAATTGAAGGAAAGAATAAGGAGGCTTGCAGGAGAGGACAACTACATGATCTCAAGGCAGATCTTTTTCGCGCAGCGTGACCTGAACTGGCTTCTTGATGAATACGAGAAGGGAAACAAATTCTACGTCTATACTGGAATAGCGCCATCCGGGAATATGACATTGGCGCACCTGGTTCCGTTTCTAATGGCCAAATGGCTACAGGACAAGTTCGGCGCCGAGGCATACATAGAGATACCTGACGAGGAGAAATACCTGAACAAGAGGGATCCTAAACTCACCCTGGAAAGGACGCATGAGCTTGCATACGATGATGCCCTGAACATAGCAGCTCTGGGTTTTGATCCCAAGAAGACAAAAATATTTCTTGATACGGAATACGCCGGAGTGCTCTACAAACAGGCGGTGCGCGTCTCTAAACACATTACCTTCTCGATAATAAAAGATGCCTTCGGCTACAGCAACGAGACAAACATAGGCGCGATATTTTACACCAGCCTGCAGGCAGTTCCGGCATTCCTTAAGTCTGTAGAAGAAGGAAGGAATGTGCCATGCCTAATACCCCTCGGGGTCGACCAGGATGTGCATTTCAGGGTTGCGAGGAATGCCATAGAGAAGTTAGGATATTACAAGCCTGCAATAATGCACAGCAAGTTTCTACCCTCGCTGAAGGGCGGCCCTAAAATGTCTACAAGCGATCCTGACAATGCAATTTACCTGAGCGACGACGAGGAAACGGTGGTAAAGAAGGTGAACAAGGCAATAACTGGCCAGCAGTCTACCGCCGAGCTGCAGAAAAGATACGGCGGAGATCCTGAGAAATGTTCAGTCTGCCAATATTACAGGTACATTTTTGAACCAGATGACAGCAAGCTTGAGAAGATCTTTGAAGCTGAGAGGAGCGGTACAATGCTTGCAGGAGAGCATAAGAGGGACTTGGCTCAAAGAATAAACCGGTTCCTGGCAGAGCACAGGGCGAGGAGGGAGAAACTAAAGAACAGGCTTGATGAATACATGGTAAAGGGATAGTAAATCAATCATGCTTTACGCTGACAGATTATGGGGGGTGGGCGCATGTTGTTAACATACGCCCGGGAAAGAAATGGGTGTGGGTTCTGTTAAAATAAGTAATACCCACAGCCATAGTAATGGTAATATATATTTATAAAGTTTTCGTATCCGACCAGCTTCATGAATTTGGTCCGCGCCTGCAGAGCCAGTCAAGTTCCGGCAGCAACGTTTCTGTAGCGCAAACAGTTCATTTATTAAACGCAAAATACTGCTTAAGCGAAGATGCACGATGCTATCGGTGAGATGCCAGATTCAGGCATGCATTACAGACAGTTTTAATAATCTTCCCTGCCATAACAATCTAAGAAATTGTGGATATATGCCTGAAGCAAGCGTTTCACAAAAGGCATTTGTCGAGCTACTAGGCACGTTCATACTCACATTCATAGGAACAGGCGCCATAATATCAAGCGCTGCTGCGTCATCAACAGGGTCACCGTCTCTCCTTATCGTAGCAATAGCGCACGGCATTGCACTTGCAATAGCTGTTACTATAGCAATGAATATCTCGGGCGGCCACATAAATCCTGCAGTTACGATAGGCATGCTTGTAACAAAGCGCATCTCTGCAAAGCTGGCTTCCATATACATAGTTTCACAGGTTGTTGGTGCCACCATAGCTGAACTGGCAGTACTTGCGGTTTATCCAATAGCACTATTGCATTCGACTAATTCTGGCCTGCTTTCTCTTGCGCCGGGAATCTCTGCCCTCAACGGGATAGCAATAGAAGCAATAATAACCTTCTTCCTAGTAATTGCAGTCTTCGGCACAGTAGTTGACAGGAGGGCTCCTCCAATAGCAGGTTTAGGTATAGGCTTGATGCTGGTGATAATAATACTGGCAGCGGGTCCGTTTACAGGCGCAGCAGCGAATCCTGCCCGTGCATTCGGCCCTGAGCTTGCGACGCTCAATTTTACTAACTGGTATGTATATTGGATAGGCCCGATAATAGGCGGAGTAGTTGCCGCGCTTTTATACGACACTTTTGTGATCAGCAAGCAAGGCAAGAGAAAGTGAACTTTTTCCCACAGATACCTTAACCCGCAGCAAACAATATATATGAGAAAAAATCCATTGTTTTTGTAAAAAAAACAGTGGTAACAATGCAAGTCAGGCATGCGCCTTTGAGACCGCCTGCCTTCCTGCAGGAACAGAGAGTGCGGCCAGTTGAAGAAGAGGCAAGGGCAGCTCTCTCGACCCCTGAAAGGTTCAAGGCATTTCTGGAAAGACATCTGGAAGGCAAATCCCAAACGGGCAAGAGCAGTAAGATACAAATAATAGGGATAATTTCTGCAATATCCGCAGACAAGGAAGGCGCACTTAGCACAGAATTAATAGATGTCCTTGCTGCAACGCATAATCTTCCAAACGATGTGCGCAAGAATATTGCGAAGCATCCCAAAGCATCGCCTTGGGCGATAGATCAGGTAATCGCGGCTTCGCAGCTCGAAGAGGACTTCAATCACTATAAAAAGCAGGCAAAGCCAATGCATGGGGCATATCTGGACATGCTAGGCAATGCAGCAGGTAATCCCAATACAAGTTCGCGGACATTAATGCTTCTTCGCGGCAGTGAAATATTCTGGATAGCTTCCATAGCTGAAAGGAACCTTAAGGCCAGAGAGATGCTCAAAGAAGTTAGCAGGACTGTAAAAGAATAAAAGCATATACAGGCTAATCCTATCGGTAATGCCTTGCTGGTAATCGGAATAGAGAGTAGTGCGCACACCTTCGGAGTAGGCATATGTGAAGGGGGCAAAATACTTGCAAATGAGAAGGAGATGTATCCTATAAGCACTAGCGGAATGATACCTGGCAAGGTGGCCGAGACGCATATCCAAAATGCAGCGCTTGTCATAGGGCGTGCCATGGCCAAAGCAGATGTTAAATTCTCGGAGCTTGAGGGCGTCGGATACACCATGGGGCCTGGCATGGGCCCCTGCCTTCAGGTAGGCGCGTTATCTGCAAGGACCATAGCCCACAGGCTTGGCATAAAGATAGCAGCAGTAAACCACTGTGTGGCGCATGCCGAGATAACCAGGAACCTTGCGCATATGTCAGATCCTATAGTAGTTTACGTAAGCGGCGGCAATTCCCAATTGCTAAGATTGCAGGGAAACCCGAGAAGATATCATGTTATCGGCGAAACGCTTGACATA
>DAHXMA010000023.1 GCA_027365725.1 Microcaldota archaeon
AAGCTGGACGAAAGGCTGCCAATGGTAAAAGACATAGCAATGAAGACTATTGGCGTAGATCCCGGAAAGGAGCCTCTGCCAGTAAGACCGGCGGCCTTCATTATCCGAATTTATTCCTCCCATTGTGAAGTGCGCCGCCGGTCTTACTGGCAGAGGCTCCTTTCCGGGATCTACGCCAATAGTCTTCATTGCTATGTCTTTTACCATTGGCAGCCTTTCGTCCAGCTTTTTCGGATCAAGGTGGGTAAGGTCAAGCTGTACGTGCTCCATGTCTGACTCGCCATGCTTTATGCCATTGCCCTTTTCTATTTCCGTTATTATTGCCCTGGATATTATGTCCCTGGGGGCAAGCTCCATCTTGGCCTTCGCGTAGTCCTCCATGAATCGCCTCCCTTTGGCATTCCTTAGATAACCGCCTTCCCCTCTCGCAGCCTCTGTTATGAGTATGCCGTTTGGCACTAAGCCGGTGGGATGGAACTGAACAAACTCCATATCCTTCAGCGAAGCTCCTGCATTGTACGCAAGCGCGGTTCCATCCCCTGTGCTCGAATGGGCAGTGGTAGTAAATCCATATATCCTCGCAAAGCCTCCTGTTGCAATAATGCACGCCTTCGCTTCGAATATTTTTTCACTCCCGTCAGCAAGGTTTATTGCATACGCTCCGGCAAACTCCTTATTCTTCATTAGCAGCGTGGTCACAAAATGCTCATGAAAAATATCTACGTTGCCGAGGCTTTTTGTTTCATCGTATAGTGCGCGCATCATGAAGAAGCCGGTTTCATCAGCAGCGAAGACCGTACGAGGTATGGTCATGCCGCCAAAAGGCCGCTGCATGACTATCCCTTTCTCATCCCTATTCCAAGGGACGCCGATGTGGTCAAAGAATGCTATCTCCTGCGGTGCATTCTTTACAAGTATCTCGACAGAGTCCTGATCCGCGAGATAATCCGAGCCTTTAATTGTATCGTAAGCGTGCAGGTCGTATGAATCATTCCTTTCCTTTCCGTAGAGAACTGCAGAAACTCCGCCTTCAGCAGAAACGGAGTGGCTTCTCATGGCATGAAGCTTCGATATTACTGCAATCTTGAGATCCTTTGATGCCTGTGATGCATGTATTGCAGCCTTAAAACCCGCTATTCCGCTCCCAATTATAATTATGTCATACTTCAGCAGCTCCATCCTATTCATTTTAAGTGAGATGCCAAAGCATAAAAAGATAATCCCAAATATGCATAAACTCTTCCTGCCAAGATTTAATAATATTTATGTTCTACTCTTCAGTGTTTACCGGTTTTGAGATGGAAAGCGAAGATTTCAGGAAGCTAGAAGACAATGTTTTCGATGCACTCTTTGGCAAATTGGGCGGTCCGATTGAAAAAACCGAGATACCTGGTTACATAGAGGAGGTGGCCAAATCGATAAACCCTGCACTTTCAAAAGAAGACATAAGCAGGATAGTAAAAGATGCGAAAGAATTTGCACCGATAGACAAGTACCTCGAGGATGAACAGGTCGAGGATATAATGATTAACAATACACGGAATATTTTCATATACCACTCGCGAGTGGGTGATGAAAAGGTAGCAGAGAGGATATCCAACAAGCACGAACTGGAAACTTTCATAAAGAAGTTAAAAATGTACACAACTACAACTACAGCCAACAAAAATATACTGGACGTACACCTGCCAAATGGCTCAAGGGCAAACATCATAGAATCTCCTCTGGGAGCAGATGTTACGATAAGAAATTTCAAGAAAACTGCAATGAGCATAATAGATCTGATAAACCTGGGCGAGCTCAGTTACAATATGGCCGGCAGGCTCTGGCTTTATGCTGAGGGGCTGAAGGTCAGACCTGCAAATCTTCTTATAGGCGGAATGCCTGCCAGCGGGAAGACCACAATGCTGAATTCCATGTTCAGTTTCTTCAGGCCAGAGCAACGGGTCATAGTGATAGAAGAGACCTATGAGCTTAACACTGAAACCCAGGAGAACTGCGTC
>DAHXMA010000014.1 GCA_027365725.1 Microcaldota archaeon
CCGCTTATCCCTGCCAGGATAACTGCAATGACAACCATGCTTATGCTTCCTGTAAGCGAAAGGATCAATGCACCGAGAAGAGGAGGCACCTCACCTATAAGCAATGATTTCTTATACCCTATACGGTCCCCGAGCATGCCTAAGCTGACCGAGAGAATGGCCGTAAACAACATGACCCCAACATACACCAGCCCTATGTGCACTATGCTTATTCCAAGAAGTGCCAGGTAAAGTGGCGTGCTTAGGGTCATGAAGATAAGTGCAATGCTCCTGAAGATCCTCGAATAAACGAGAAACCTGAATCCCATGTCATTGCTCATGCAACCATCAACTCGGGCCCGTAAGCAGTGTCAAAAAGTCCAGCTAGCAAACAGGTGCCATTGCGCAGGAAGGCAAAACTAGGCCCTTTCTGAATTGAAATAGGCAATAACATATTTATACATTCTCCGGAAGGTATTGGTGCACCGCAGTTTTAGCTTTGCAGTGCGAGTGGAAGGAGCAAGCAGCTGCGACCTTACATCTTATCAGGATCCAGTATCTTTTCAAGCTTTTGCTTATCAAGTATTCCCATCCGTATGCATGCTTCTTTTACGCTTATATTATTTTTATATGCATATCTCGCAACCTTCGATGCCTTGGAATACCCTATATAAGGATTGAGTGCCGTTGCTATGGAAAGGTCCATGCTTAGCTCCTTTTCTATGAATGCTGAATTAGCCTTGACCCCTCGCACGCATTTTTCCACAAACATATTTATTGCATTTGAGAGTATCCTGATCGAGTAGAGCAGGTCATATGCTACTACCGGCATGAAAACATTGAGTTCCATCTGCCCTGCTCTGGCAGCTTCCCTCACAACACCTGCGTTGCCACTTACCTGGAAACAGACCATATTCAGCGCTTCGGCTATGCTTGGATTTATTTTACCTGGCATTATCGAAGAGCCAGGCTGGACAGCTGGCAGTATCAACTCATTCAGACCTGCTCTGGGCCCTGAGCCAAGCAGCCTGAAATCATTGGCGATCTTGGTCAATACAGCTGCAGAGTCTTCTAGAAAATCAGCGAGATAAAGCTCTTCTATAAGTTGGGACATGTCAGTGAAGATGAATCGGGATTTCCTAAACTTCGCACCGGTAACCCTGAAGAGCTCCTTGTAAACATGCGAAGTATACTCCTTTCCTGCATTTATTCCGGTGCCGAGTGCCGTCCCGCCCAAAGGCACTTCAAGGAGCAATCCTGACACATATCCTAAATGCTCTATCAGTTTGGAGACTGCGCCTGCATAGCCTGAAAACTCACTACCCATGCTCATCGGAACAGCATCCTGAAGATGCGTCCTGCCTATTTTCTTTATCCTGCCAAATTCAACTGATTTCTTCGCAAACGCATTCTCGAGGGAAACGAGTGCTTTGCCCAGCATCTTCAACTCATCATGGCATGCAATGTGTATTGCTGTATGATAAGTGTCGTTTGTCGATTGGGACATATTCACGTGGTCGTTAGGATGCATTATCCTGTAATCCCCTTTTCTCCCTTTCAGCAACTCTATCGATATGTTTGATATGACCTCGTTTACATTCATGTTTGTGCTTGTGCCAGCCCCTGCTTGAAAAACATCGACAACAAACTGATCCAGATGCTTTCCGTTTATAAGTTGATCGCAGGCTTTTACTATCGCCCTGCATCTTCCCTTATCAAGCTTCCCTGCCTTCATGTTTGCGATTGCCGCAGCCTTCTTTAGCTTTACGTATGCGATTATGAACTCCCTGTCTATCTTAAGACCTGAAATACGGAAATTGCCTGCAGCCCTGCAGGTTTCTGACCCGTAATATGCGTCTGCAGGTATTCTGACATTCCCCAACACATCTCTCTCCATCCTGTATCTCATGCTAAGCGCCTTCCTTGAATTTGCCTGCCATTTTTGCTTTCATTATTTCTGATTTGAGCAACTGTATTGCTGAAGCCGGATCAACGCCTTTAGGGCACGCCTTTGAGCATGCTCCTGCAAATTCGCAACCCCATGCGCCAGAGAGTGAGTCAACCTCTTCCAGTCTCTCAGTTCCTTTCTGATCGCGTTTGTCCGCATGGTATCGGTATACCTGCGCCAGAGCCTGCGGTCCCAGAAAATTCCCGTTAGAATTGGAGACGGGGCAGGCGTCCTGGCACAGGCCACACATTATGCAATAGGAATAAGGAAGGAACTTTTCCATCTCTTCTCTATCCATGTCAAATACCTTTCTTGCCTTATATTTCTCATTTCTGTTTCTCCTGTACAAAGTGGAGTCAACTGATTTGTGCTCCTCAAAGAATTCGTCGAAGTTGGTTGCTAGGTCCTTGAGCAGCGGATGAGCCTGCATAGGTCCTATCTCCACTGCACCATCTTTAGAAGAATCAAGCGCATTTGTCTGGCATGCCAGCACAGGCTTGCCGTTTACCACCATGCCGCACGATCCGCACGTGCCCATCCTGCAGCTGTATCTGATTGAGAGCGTATTATCGTGTTTTGCCTTTGCCGTGAGCAATGCATCAAGTACGCTTGTAAATCTCGTTATCTTTACTTTATAACTGAACCGTTCGAACTGGCCCTTGGCAGGGTTGAATTTCTTGACATTCAGATACACGCTCTTTCCAGAGTCAGTGCCTTCATGATATTGAGCTCCTTCAGCTTTCAACAAAAGGCTTGCAGCAGGCACTGATTCTTCATGGCCAAAAATTTCTATAAAGCTGAGTATCCCAAAAACGAAAAATGCAGGAACAAGCAGCGCTTCGGCTGCAAATGCTGCTGCACCGTTTCCAATAAGCCTAAATATTACATAAAGTATCATCAGCAGAGGTATTCCTGCTATGGATCCGTAAAGGAGGAAAATGTAGTTTGATGCATGCTCACTCTTCATATGACCACCAGATAAACGAACGACGCAAAACCAAGCGCCCAGACAACCATTATCAGGTACGGCACTGCCCAGTATACCTTATATACAAACCTCTCTTTTACGTATGCGTCTAAGAATGATTCGTTAAGCCTTCCAAAGACAGCGCCTTTGCTTAATATGACTGAAAAGGCTTTCGAGGTTTCAAAAAGCTGCGGGGTAAAAAGCACCCACATTACTGCTATGGCTGCAAATGCGATTGTATCCATCGCGCCGATTCCTGTAAGCAGACCTAGCGCAACCAAAAGGCCTGCTATAAACGAAGCGAAGACCGATATCCTATAGAAAGCCATGTGGATAAAAGCTTCATTGTCAAAAGCAAGTAGCCTTAATATGTTCCTTTGCCTTCCTCTCAGATCAAATTTCTTTTCCATTGACCCACTTAATATTTCCTTTCCTGCGGCTTCCATCTGGTTATTCTGACCTGCGAATAAGATAGCTGGGTACTGTCTCCTGACTTAAATGCAATCGTATGCTTTAGCCATTTCTTGTCATCTCTTTTCGTATATTCCAGCATCGCATGCGCACCTCTGCTCTCCTTCCTGTTTGCAGCGCACTGCGCGACTATATCCGCAAGGCAGATCATGTTGCCTAGCTCAAGTACATCCCTGAAATTGGTATTGTATATTCTGCCTTTATCCTCAACCCTCACGCTGTAAAATTGTTTCTTTATCTTTGCAAGCTGCGCTATCCCTTTCTTCATCTTGCCAGTGCTCCTGTAAACATAAAAATAAGTGTCCATCACCCTGTTCAGCTGCTCCTTGAGCTCGTAAGGATTTACGTCACCGCTCTTTTCCAATATGCTCTTGAGCCGCCCTTCTTCATCCGAAATTAACTGAGAGAGGATTTTTTCATCCGCAAATCTTTGCGTCTTGGCATATTTGGCAGCTTCCTCTCCGGCTATCCGCCCCCAGACCGCACATTCACTGAGAGAGTTGCTACCCAGCCTGTTTGCACCATGAACGCTCACGCATCCTGCTTCACCTGCAGTCCAGAGGCCTCTCATCGCCTTCTCTGCTCCATCGAGAACGCGGCCTTCATTATCCGAATTTATTCCCCCCATTGTGAAGTGCGCAGCAGGTCTTACTGGCAGAGGCTCCTTTCCGGGATCTACGCCAATAGTCTTCATTGCTATATCCTTTACCATCGGCAGCCTTTCGTCCAGCTTTTTCGGATCAAGGTGGGTAAGGTCAAGCTGTACGTGCTCCATGTCTGACTCGCCATGCTTTATGCCATTGCCCTTTTCTATTTCCGTTATTATTGCCCTGGATATTATATCCCTTGGAGCAAGCTCCATCTTGGCCTTCGCGTAGTCCTCCATGAATCGCCTCCCTTTGGCATTCCTTAGATAACCGCCTTCCCCTCTCGCAGCCTCTGTTATGAGTATGCCATTTGGCACTAAGCCGGTGGGATGGAACTGAACAAACTCCATATCCTTCAGCGAAGCCCCTGCATTGTACGCAAGCGCGGTTCCATCCCCTGTGCTCGAATGGGCAGTAGTAGTAAATCCATATATCCTCGCAAAGCCTCCTGTTGCAATAATGCACGCCTTCGCTTCAAATATTTTTTCACTCCCGTCAGCAAGGTTTATTGCATACGCTCCGGCAAACTCCTTGTTCTTCATTAGCAGCGTGGTCACAAAATGCTCATGAAAAATATCTACATTGCCGAGGCTTTTTGTTTCATCGTATAGTGCGCGCATCATGAAGAAGCCGGTTTCATCCGCAGCGAAGACCGTACGCGGTATGGTCATGCCGCCAAAAGGCCTCTGCATGACTATCCCCTTCTCATCCCTATTCCAGGGGACGCCGATGTGGTCAAAGAATGCTATCTCCTGCGGTGCATTCTTTACAAGTATCTCGACAGCGTCCTGATCCGCGAGATAATCTGAGCCTTTAATTGTATCGTAAGCGTGCAGGTCGTATGAATCATTCCTTTCCTTTCCATAGAGAACTGCAGAAACCCCGCCTTCAGCAGAAACTGAGTGGCTTCTCATGGCATGAAGCTTCGATATTACTGCAATCTTGAGATCCTTTGATGCCTGTGATGCATGTATTGCAGCCTTAAAACCCGCTATTCCGCTTCCAATTATAATTATATCGTACTTCAGCAGCTCCATCCTATTCATTTTAAGTGAGATGCCAAAGCATAAAAAGATAATCCCAAATATGCATAAACTCCTCCTGCCAAGATTTAATAATATTTATGTTCTACTCTTCAGTGTTTACCGGTTTTGAGATGGAAAGCGAAGATTTCAGGAAGCTAGAAGACAATGTTTTCGATGCACTCTTTGGCAAATTGGGCGGTCCAATTGAAAAAAACGAGATACCCGGTTACATAGAGGAAGTGGCCAAGTCGATAAACCCTGCACTTTCAAAAGAAGACATAAGCAGGATAGTAAAAGATGCGAAAGAATTTGCACCGATAGACAAGTACCTCGCTGATGAACAGGTCGAGGATATAATGATTAACAATACACAGAATATTTTCATATACCACTCGCGAGTGGGCGATGAGAAAGTAGCAGAGAGGATATCCAACAAGCACGACCTGGAGACTTTCGTAAAGAAGTTAAAAATGTACACGACTACAACTACAGCCAACAAAAATATACTGGACGTACACCTGCCAAATGGCTCAAGGGCAAACATCATAGAATCGCCTCTTGGAGCAGACGTTACGATAAGAAATTTCAAGAAAACAGCAATGAGCATAATAGATCTGATAAATCTGGGCGAGCTCAGCTACAATATGGCAGGCAGGCTCTGGCTTTACGCTGAGGGGCTGAAGGTCAGACCTGCGAATCTTCTTATAGGCGGAATGCCTGCCAGCGGGAAGACCACAATGCTGAATTCCATGTTCAGTTTCTTCAGGCCAGAGCAACGGGTCATAGTGATAGAAGAGACCTATGAGCTTAACACTGAAACCCAGGAGAACTGCGTC
>DAHXMA010000021.1 GCA_027365725.1 Microcaldota archaeon
AAAATATTTATATATTAACATTTAGTTAATATACTATGAAATTAACAACAAGGATAAAAGAATATGTTGATTCGGCAAGGCTGACCTACTTTCCCCTTCTGGCAAGTCTCTCTTTAACTTCTGAGAATTCATTGCGGGTCACGCTCAACAGGCTTGTCAAATCCGGCGAAATATATAATCCGATTAAAGGCACATATGTTTCAAAAAATGCAGACATGTTCTGGGTAGCATGCCAACTGTACCCGGGCTATATATCCCTCTCCACAGCCTTCTATCTCCATCACCTGATCGAAGAATTTCCTTTTACAGTTTTTGTCGCATCTAACGTTAGAAAATCAGTACAGATGGGGAACATGGAATTCATTTATTTCAAGGCACGCAATTATGACGGCATAGAGAAAGGCGATTACCCTCTAGCCTCGCCTGAGAAAGCAATCAGTGATTCCCTAATGCACTTATCATTAACAAATTTTGCAACGCTTGCAAAGGTACTGTACTACGCAGACATAGATTCCGGCAAACTGATTCGACTATGCGACGCAGAAAGCTCCGCATCCTTTCAAAGACTCGGTTATCTGCTGTCCCTTCTTCCAAAACTCGATAAGGAAAAGTCAAAAACCCTCTCATTCTGCCGGCAAAAAATAAAAGCAAATGCATATCTTAGCGGGAAACGCAGTGGTACATATATACCCGAGTGGAAAATTATAGACAACATAGGCAAAGAGGTTATTCTGTCATGGTGGCAACAATAGCTTTCAAAGTCGATGAATTGCGTGATTACGCAGCAAGAGACGGATTAAGCTTGAATTTCGCGATCAAAGAGGCATTCCTTTTTGAGCTTATGGAATCCATGGGTGTGGAAAAGTTTGTCCTGAAGGGTGGCACGGCCATAAATAAAGGCTATCTGGGCGGCCATCAGAGGTTTTCTGAGGATCTTGATTACGACACCGATTTAGATGAGGGAGATGTCAAAAGGCACATCAAACGGATTGGATGGGGAATCAAGAAGGAATTTTTCACAAAACATTCAATTGGTTTCTTTATGGCATATAAGTTTGGCACCGTCGTAGACGCAGTCAGGCTTGACATCTCATTTGGAATAAAAAACAAAATAGAAAAGAGGCGAGTCGCATCTGATTTTATACCTGTATCTAAAATTGCGCCAATGTACAATTTCATAGAACTCAATAATCAGAAGGAAGCTGCATTTGAAGAAAGTAGGGAGTGGAAAGATATCTATGATTTATACTGGATGCATGAATTATACCCCCGCGAATTCAGGATAAAAAATAAGACAAAGTTCGCAGAGTCGCTTTCAAATACAAATGTTCCGAAGACTGCAAATGCATACATACCTGCACAAAAAAGGCCGAACTGGGATGAAGTTATCGAGAAGTTGAAGCAAGCAACAAAATAGCACCAGGCCAAAAAGAGTCGAGCCTTTTCAAGTAGATTTACCAAATCAAAATACAAAGCCAGAGCATTTACGCATTTGGCACTAAACAACAGACCTAGCAGTAAAAGCCCGGTCAGGCATAATCTTTATTTTTCATGGTTGCGTGTAGCTTGAATACCAGTTGCTTGAATATACTACGTTTGCAGGCGTTCCATCGTTACCGTATCCCGAATAGTCATTCGCGTTGCCGTTGAGCGGCCACCATCCCACAATACTCTGAAGGTTTATCGGAGGGCCCCCTATGCCTTCCTGATAGAGCGTTTCTATTTCGCTCTGGGGCAAGGCGATATTGTAAACCTGGACATTAGACACTGAGCCAGAGAATGCGTAGTTGCAGCAGCCAGGCCCTCCATTCGCTTCGCCTGTGCTGCCTATCCAAATAGCATTGCTTCCTGTGGATACTGCGCCAGAGTCGCTTGCAGCCTGCTGCCCATTTATATACAAAATGTCCCCAGCAGAGGTGCCAGTAAGCGCTACAAAATACCATGCGCCTGGCTGCAGAGTGTTCGAGTATTCCCAATTGCCGCCGTTAGTTGTACCTCCAATCACAGACCCCGCCTTGCCTACAACCGAACCCTCAGTCCATGCTATCTGCTGCGCCCATTTATCAGTGAACGGCAATTCTATCCCAGGCGCACCGCTTGAAGGGCTGACCCAAAAACTTACTGTAACGCTGCTGAGCGTTCCGGTAAGAGGCGATGGCATATTTATGGAGCTGGTCTGCCCGTTGAACTGCGCCACGAACTGCGGTATCTCGTTTGTGCACACTCCGGATTCTGAGGCTCCGCCGTACTGGTTCCTTGTTATGCTGCATGATCCGGGCTGCGCCTTCGGCGAATATGCATTGCCGTTGAATACCCCAAGAGCGAAGAATGCGACGAGTATTATTGCGATTATTAGTATGGCCCAGCCGTATGTGGTCAGGTACTCCATCGCGCTTTGGGCTCTCTTTCGTTTCACGCGCGTTGCCTTATTACTGCGCATAGCTACCAAATATGATACCCTAACACGTAATAAATAACTTCCTTTCGCATAACGCCCAACTGCAAGCAGCAGCGTTTCCGTCGGCATCCGCACACGAAACCCAGACGCATTAAACGCGGTCAACGAAAACTTACGCAATCTATAAAAACGATGAGCCCATATAAGATAAGTTACTGCCAATTGTGCGCAACATAAAATTAAGCGCAGCAGATGATAAAGGTGTAAAAATGCAAACAAACCCAAAAATTATAGGAGCAGGAATTGTGATAATAGTTGTAGTAATAGCCCTGGCCGTGCTTATGAGCCGCCCAAGCAGCACTCAAACTGCGCCTTCTGCATCCTCAACGCTGCAGACAACACAGCAATATGCAGTAACAAGCACGCCTACAACACAGGCGCCAAAGGAAGCTTCACTGTCACTTTACCGCAGCAGCACAGCGCAAGTAAACGCCGCAAACGGCACTAGGATAAAGGCGCTAGGCCCAGATGGCGTAGCTACAATAGCTGATGTGCTTCCTGGCACGTATGCCCTTGTAGGAAATAGCCTGCTATCAAATTACAACTTCACAATAGCAACGTTCACAATAAACAACGCAAGCACAGGCTCGCCGCCAAACGAGCCTAACACAACTGCAGCGTATGGATTCGCGTATGAGGTCAACGGCCAGATATCCGCGTCAATATCCTTTGTCAATGCCACAGGCAAGCCAAGGCCTATAATAACAACCGCAGCCTACCCTGCCAACTGGGGAAGCTGGGCGTTCATAGGCGGCACATTCAACTCCTCAACAGGAATATACTCGGGAGGCAAATATGTGCTAAAAAACACCTGGACTTACAATGCGACTTCGGCTTCGATAGTAAATACGCAGTTCTCTAAGCCGGTGATGTGGATATACACGATAGGGCCAGCAGCAACAGCGCCTGCAAACTCAGCGTCTAGCTCCGCATCTCCAAGCTCAAGTGCAGCGCCAACATCTTATCCAACAACTACCAATGCGTCATCCGGAAGTGGATATGGCGGCTACGGCTGATTAATGCCCAATTCGCCTAAAAAAGAAGCGCAACCGTGCTCTTGAGGCGCCCCCGCCTACGGCATGAAATATTGTGCAGCCTATGGCATCCCTTGCCGCATGCCAAACATATAGCAATAGCTCCTTGCGCCAGCCTGCAATTACAGATGCAATCCAAAATAAGTCTTGGTGCGCGAATTATGCAGCGTTATCAACCTGCAGATTACTGGCAAAGCCATTAGCTATTAATCAAAACGCGTATCAGCGCCTGTCATAGTGGCCGCCTTTTCCCCGGTCCCGTCCGTGCCTTCTTTCCCCAAATCCACGGCCAACGTAATTGAACCTGCCGCTCCTGTGCTCTTGCTGCCCTTCGCCTCCAGATCCGCCTTCCCTTTCCCTGCGGAATCCTCCCCTATGGAAGCCTCCTGACCCTCCGCGCCTCATTCCCCCTTCCCTTCCGCCGAAGCTGCGGTGCGAAGCCTCTGCAAACGGCAGCTTTATGTCCCTGAACTTGTTTATGTCAAGATCCACATGATTCATCTTCACGTTTGCTATCACGCTTGTGTCCTGCATAAGCCCCTTCTGGTCAAAGTTGTAAAGCGTGAATGCCCTTCCATCCTTGCCCATCCTTGCAGACCTGCCTACCCTGTGCACGTACACGCGCGGGTCATCAGGCGCATCGAAGTTTATTATGTCAGATATGTCAGGTATGTCCAGGCCCCTTGATGCAAGGTTTGTGGAGATTAGGAAGGCTGAATTCTGCTTGAATGCCTGAAGCGAGCTTTCTCTCCTTGACTGCGTCAGCCCTCCGTGCATCACTATGGCATTGAATCCGCGCTCAACAAGGAACCTGTGCACGAACTCAGACTCCCTTTGCGTAGAAGTGAATATTATGCATTTTCGAGGCTTGAATTTCTCTATGTATGCCAGCAGCGCCGAAAACTTGGCCCTGCCATTTGCCATATAAAAGTAATGGGTTATCGTAGTCACTGTAAGCTCCTCCTCCGCACCAACAGTAAGCCTTACTGCATCATGCTTCATGTGCCTCCTTGCAATGTCGGATATCTCGCGCGGCATTGTGGCTGAGAACAGCAGCGTCTGCCTGTCGCGCGGAGCCATTGACATTATCCTCTCTATGTCTTCTATGAACCCCATGTCAAGCATCATGTCCGCTTCGTCAAGGACGAATATGCTCACCCTGCCCAAATTAAGCGCGCCCCTCTCAACAAGGTCTATGATCCTGCCCGGTGTGCCGACTATTATGTCTGCCCCTCGCCTAAGCGCCTGGACCTGGATGTTTATTGATGCCCCGCCGTAAACCACTACTGTGCGTAGCCTTGTCCTGCTTCCCAGCTTCTGCGCAACCGAGCTCACCTGCAGCGCAAGCTCCCTGGTTGGCACAATCACAATAGCCTGCGGAAACCCGCGTGCCGAAAGCGACTGGAGAATCGGCACAAGGAATGCGCCTGTCTTTCCGCTGCCCGTCTTGGCCCTTACAACAACGTCCTTCCCTTCCATGACGACAGGTATGGCCTGCTCCTGAACCTCGGTCATGTTATTGAAATTCATCAACCGCAGGGCCTCGAGCAGCTCCTGCTTGAGATTAAGCTCCTTAAATTCCTTCAATATATCTACCTAATGTAAAAATACGTTAAAGTATCAGTTATCTATTGAGGGTATAGTTTAAAATGGCTTTGCATCGC
>DAHXMA010000027.1 GCA_027365725.1 Microcaldota archaeon
TCAACTTATGGAAAGCCCACAGGCTTTAGCCGTGGGTAGTTTACTGTATCATTTGGTACACATATATACAATTTATTATTAAATGGTGCGGCAAACTTATTAATAATGAGGCATTTATCTATATGGGATTTTATTACGAAACCTGAGCAAACAACGCATGCAATCTCCTCTGTGCGTGCAGAGAACAGGATAGCTTGCAGTGATACGTCTGACCTTTTGATATATTGATAACACTTCGAAAGATGAGAAATATGGCAAAAAAAGAGAAAGTGGTGCTGGCATACAGTGGCGGCCTGGATACGTCTGTGATACTGAAATGGCTTGTAAATAAGGGGTATGAGGTTATATGTTTCCTGGGCGATGTTGGCCAGGAAGAGGGTTTTGAGGCAGCAAAGAAGAAAGCCCTCTCGCTTGGAGCCTCGAGAATATACGTAATAGACCTGAAAGAGGAATTTGTCACAAAGTATATCTTCCCTGCAATGCGCGGCAATGCCATGTACGAGGGAAGATATCTCCTCGGGACATCGTTGGCAAGGCCTCTCCTCGCGAAGGCGCAGATAGAGATAGCCAAGAAAGAGGGAGCAATGTATGTTGCGCACGGTGCGACAGGCAAGGGCAATGACCAGGTGCGCTTCGAGCTTACATACTACGCACTAAATCCTGAGATAAAGGTAATATCCCCATGGAAAGACCCTGAATTCCTTGCAGAATTTAAGGGAAGGAGCGATATGATCAAATACGCAGAGAAGTACAATATACCAATAAAAGCTACTAAAGCAAAGCCTTACAGTGAGGATGAGAATCTTATGCATATCAGCCATGAATCAGGAGTTCTGGAAGACCCTGAATACAGGCCGCCTGAGCATGTATTCTCAAGGACATCATCAATAGACAACACCCCTAACAAGGAGTCCATTATAGAACTATCGTTCAAGGATGGGAATCCAGTCAAGGTGGTGGATAAGACTGCCAATGTCACCATGACAAAGCCGCTCGAGCTGTTCATGTATCTGAACAAGATAGGAAGCGTGCATGGGATAGGGAGAGTAGACATGGTAGAGAATCGTTTCATAGGCATAAAGTCACGCGGCGTGTACGAGACGCCCGGCGGCACAATATTATGGATCGCACACAGGGATCTTGAGGGCATAGCAATGGACAAGGAGGTAATGCACATCCGCGATATGCTGATGCCAAAGTTCTCTGAGATAATATACAACGGCTTCTGGTTTTCCCCTGAAATGGATTTCTTGATGAATGCATTCGACAAGAGCCAGGAAGCAATAGACGGCAAAGTAACACTCTCGCTTTACAAAGGCAATGTGAACGTAATAGGCAGGGAAGCTTTCACACCGCTCTACAACCAGAAACAGTCAAGCATGGACGAGGAAGGTGGATTCAATGCGCTGGATTCAAAGGGCTTCATAAACATAAATGCGCTCCGCCTCAAGGCCCATTTTGTCGCGATGAAGGGCAAACTTCCCTACAAATGGGCAAGAGAGGATAAATGAAGGTAAGCCGATGAAGGCAAAAAAGCTCTGGTACAAGGGCTATTCGATAAACGGGGAGATAGAGGATTACATAGCAGGTGAAGAGTACCTGCTGGATCTCAAGATAGCAAAGTACGATTGCATTGCATCCATTGCGCATGCCAAAATGCTTGCCAGAATAGGCATACTGACCCAGAAAGAGGCATCCAAGCTCTGCTCCTCCTTAAATACAATAATAAAGCTCCTGGAGCAGGGAAAGTTCGAGATCACGAAAGAGGACGAGGACTGCCATACTGCGATCGAGAACTACCTGACTGAAAAACTGGGTCAGCTCGGGAAGAAGATCCATACTGGAAGGTCAAGGAACGACCAGGTCCTAGTTGCACTAAGGCTGTATTCCAGGGAGAATCTCAATTCATGCATATCGCTGTCGAAAAAGCTGATCTCTTCCATGCTTTATTTCAGGGGAAAGTACGGTGGCATAAAACTTCCAGGCTACACCCACACTAGGAAGGCGATGCCCTCATCAGTAAAGTTATGGACTGACGCGTTCATAGACGCAATCAATGACGACATATCGCTTCTTGAGGCAGCATTAAAGCTGATCGACCAGTCGCCTCTGGGCACTGGCGCGGGCTATGGGAGCCCGATAAAGCTCGACAGGGAATATACTGCAAAAGAGCTAAGCTTCTCAAGGATACAGGCAAATCCCATCTACGCACAGCTCAGCAGGGGAAAATTCGAGGCTACCATACTACATGCACTTAGCCAGGTAATGCTTGATTTAAACCGCATCTCCGCAGAACTGATATTATTCACCATGCCAGAATTCGGGTATTACGAGCTCCCAAGAGAGTTCACAACAGGAAGTTCGATAATGCAAACAAGAAGACTGGAGGCAACACAGGCAACCTCATAGCAAAGCTTGAAGGGAAAGGGCCAACTATAATGTTCGTTGCACATATGGATAC
>DAHXMA010000003.1 GCA_027365725.1 Microcaldota archaeon
ACCAAAATTCAGGAGCGCGTACGGCCCTCCCATTGTCACGTTCACTCCCTGCATAGGCTCGCCCTTTCCGCAGCTTCCTGCATAGAGCCTGAAGTCTTTTGTGCGCATCCGCACCGCCTTCCAGAAATCAAGGGTCTTTGATTCGAGTATGAAGTTCTTCACTGGCTTGCCCACGCGCCCGTTTTTTATTATGTAGGCTTCATTTGCCTGGTACCTTGAGAAAGACCTTGTATCGTCTATATTCCATTCGGTAAAGCTCTCCATGAGCACGCCGTTCTTTACCTCTGCTTCAAGGTCATCGATGGAGTACCTTCCAGGCTCCAGATATGTGTTTGACATGCGCACGATAGGCTCGTTTGAAAAGGAATCGCTTCTTGCTGAACCGTTGCTCTTCCTGCCCAGCACCTTCGCATATTCCCTGTTCACAAGCAGCTCATTCTGCCTGCCGTTTTTTATTATTATCTTTTCCTTTCCCTTCACTCCTTCCTCATCGTAAAGCATGAACCCATTTGCGCCTTCTATGTCAGGCTTGTCAACAAGCGTCACTTCCCTGCTGCCTACCATCATGCCGAGCGTATTCTTGGTGAGATAGCTTGTGCCTGCCTGCGCGGCTTCGCGGCCAAAGACGCGGTCTGCCTCGTTTGGATGCCCTACGCTCTCATGCGCGGCTATGCCGCAAATCTCAGGCGAGATTATGACTTCGCGTATGCCTGAAAGCTCCTGCTTCGGCAGCGAGACGCCCTTCTCTATAACATTGAACGATTTTTTCGCCTCTTCAGGAAGCTGCTCTGCAATGCCAAGCTTCTCGAATTCTTTTATTCCTCCCACAGTACCGTAATTGAGCATGCGCTGCCTGGTCTCCTTCCCATTACCCACTATTATGCTGGCGAAGACCATGGTGCCAGGCACCTCCTGCCTGATGTGCGACCCTTCAGAGTTAATGAAATAATTTATGGTTCTGCCTGCGCCGCCGTAGATATTCCTGAACTTGACATGCTTCTGCCTTGAAAGGGCTTTGTCCATGGAGAGAAGCTCCCTGAGCATGTCAAGGTCGTCTATGCTCCCCCTTTCACTGCACTTGAAATCGCCCTTTGCAATGCCCTCTTTGGACATCTCCGTATTTACTCCATTGAAATCGACAGGACGGGAAAGCAGGCGCTTTATCGCACCTTCTGAGAGGTCGTTTGAAGAGAAGGTGTAGAGCCTCTTCTTCCTTATGATCCGTATCCTTATGCCTTTCTCGCGCACATATGAGCTGCCATTCAAACGGCCCTGCTCAAGAGCATATGAATTGGAATAGGAATCTTCAATAAAAGCTTCAGCATATTCCGGAGAGAGATGCTCCGCTACTCCCAGAGCGTATTCTGCAGCGCTAAAAAGATCCTCTCTTTCACGCATGCATTCAGCCGAAGAGGCTTGCAAGTCCTCCTGCTGCTTGCTCTTCGCTCACTTTCTCCTCCTGCTTTGGCTTTTCCTCTTTCTTTGCGGCCTGTGCGCCTGCCTGTGCCTGCGGCGCTGCAGCTGCTGCTGCCTGTGCATTCTTGATGACATCCTTTATGTTGACTCCCTTGAGGGAATCGACTACTGCTTTTGCCATCGCCTCGTTAGGCTGCAGACCTGCTGCTTTTACTATGCTTTCCAGGCTTGATTCGTTTATCTCCTTTCCTGCCGCATCAAGCAAGAGGGCAGCATATATGTATTCCATATTTTTACACCTTTAGCATAAATTCAAACTTATTCATTCTTCTTTCTTAACAAGGGCATTGAGAGCGCTTGCCTCTATTGAAGCAAGAGCTGCAAGCTTCTCAGCAACCTCCCCTTCAGGTATCTTTGCTTCCAGCCCTACGCTAAGCGAGCCCATAAATGCCTTGGAGATCATCTCCCTTATGTTGTAAGGCGTGGGTATGCCTATTGCGATGCTCAGCGCATGTGCCTCTGAGAAGTTCCTTGCGAGGTTTGCAAGCGCCACTTCCTGGTTCATGCCCAGCACTGTTTCATCGTAAAGAAGGTTCTCGTACGTGATTGCGCTTACCTTGGCCTTGGCCTCGAATGGAAGTATATCGAGCATCTTCAGCGCTTTTGCGACCTGCAGGCTTATCTTCTGGCCTTTTGGCACCAGGACCTTCGGCTTGGATATTACAACCTTGCCTTTGTCTATCTTTACATCTATGCCTGCAGCTTTGAGGTCAGTGACCGCCTGCCCTGGCGCTATTGCAGTCTCACCGGCTTCTATGCGTATGTCTTCAGGTGAAATCTGGCTGGGTTTTGCAACTAGCCTGAGCCTGTTCGAGCTCACTACCTTGCTTATTTCAAAAGGGCTCTTGTTTGAAAGTATAATTGCAACATTGCCGCTTATGTACTTTGCAAGCTCCTTGTGCTTCGGATCGCTCAGTGCGCGGATGAGCAGACTCTTCCTTGCCACAACTATCTTGGTATCAGGCTTGAGCTGATTCCTGACCTTCTGCACAAGCCTGTCAGGAAGCGCTTCTATAGGAAGTATGCCTACGGATTTGTATTTTTTGAGGTCCTTCGAAAGCCCCTCAACAAATGCTACTTTTTCCTTTTTTATCATAAAAATCACTTCACATGAACTTTACAGGCTTTGACATTGTCATCTTCACATACGCTGATTTCAGCCTGTTCTGCCCCAGCTTCTTTGAGAGCGCGCCGAGCACCTCGTTTATGTTCTGGTATACCTTCTCCGGCTCCATGTCCTCGCTTCCGACTATTGAATGGACCGTGGGCAGGTACTTGCCCTTGCTCCTTAGCTGTATGCGCCTGCTCAGTTCTCCCTGCATTGCGCCAAGTTTTGCATTGGGAGGAAGCGGTCTTGGCATCTTTCCTCTGGGGCCAAGAAACTGGCCGAAGCTCTTCGCTATCGAAGGCATTAGAGCCTGCTGCGCAACAAGGTCGTAAGAGAGAAGTGCGTTTAGCCTCTTAGGATCGCCCTTCACTGCCTCGAACTCGCTGCCTTCTATTACGTCTATGCTGTTCTTCTTGGCGTCCTCTATCAGCGCCTTATCGTTTGCAAATACGGCAAGCTTCTTTGACTTGCCTTTTGCGTTTGGAAGAAGCACGTCAAGATTCAGTCGCTCGTCCTGCTTTGTAAAATCCACATTCTTGAAGTTTATCGCAAGCTCTATGCTCTGCTTGAATTTGCGCTTTCCTTTATTCTCCTCGATGAACTTCCTGAATTCTTCTAGCGATATTGCCATTTTAGCCCCTCCTGCAAAATTGCAGTGATAGCGGGAAAACAAGCCTTTGCTTGGATTCTTATGTTTGTTTATATTATCCGTAAAAGTTTATATAGGTTATTATGCCGCAGCAACTTTATGCATGCCTGATTCATGCAGTTTGCAGGCTTTGCGGCATTTGCAATATGCAAGAAGGCAAGGCAGAATGAAGAATATGTATGATGCTTACGGCTTCGCGCGAACAGTGGTGATTGCGCATGGGCACATTCTGCAGACGGATTACGTCCTTCTTCTGCGCAGAAGAGAAGCAGCAACTATTGCGATTATTGCAAGAATTACAATCAAGGCAAGCCAATATAGATAAGATAGCTGCGGCGAAGGCGATTTGATAGGAGGTATAGAAGTGGCAAGGGAGGTCGGCTGTTGGCCAGATGTAACGCTGCTGAATATTGCTATAACAGGATCTGAAGGCGCTACAAAGGAAATTGTGCACGAAGCCGCATTCACTGTAAACGGGCTTATCTGATCCCACACGCCGTTTCTGAGAATGAATGGAGCTATTCTTGAAGAATTGATGCTGCAAGGATAGTGAAGTGTGGCATTAACCGTTACGCTGCTGTTGCTCTCTGTGAAGTTGATTGCTTGGATAAGGGTACGTCCATAATTAGATGTATCTGACTGCACGGCTGTGCTGTTTATTGCTGTAATATTGAAGCACCCTGCCACTCCTGGAGCAATCTTGAATGAAGTACCTAATGACGCGTATGTTATATTATAACCTTGCTGATCGTCGCACAATTGTGGCGATGTAACATTCTGCGGAGCAACTAGAATCTTTATGGGTTGTTCTATAGGAACCGTAGTAGCTATCGTAGTAGTTGCAGTAGTTGTACTTATAGAAGTAGTTGTAGTGGTAGTTGTTGTGGAAGATTTCTGAATCAAGCTGCTGTTTGAATAGATCACTTCGTAGCTACCCCCATAGACAGTGTAGTTCTTGCCGCATGACACAACGCCAAGGCCGTAAACATCCCCAGTGTAATTGTACGTAGAGTTTACCGAACAGGCAAAGTTGAATACAGCATACGCCTTGCCGTTTGTTATGTTGATGCGTGCTGGCAATTGACTCTGCGCATATTTGTAATTAGATTCAGTATTCCCAGAGGTGGAAAGCACATATGCATTTATCACTGGTTGGGAAGAACCTTCATTGCTATTCAGATTATCGCTCAGCTTCACTGTGGAGTAGGCTGGAGCGCTGCTTCCTGGACTGCTTGGACTTTGAGGCACTGTCACATTGAAAATAATGGTATTTGAATCCTGTGCACCGTTATTCGCAGTTACGGTTATCTTTGCTGTGAAAGTGCCCGTTCCGTAAGCCTTTAGGATAGTAAAACTATTCATGTATCTTGTTGAGGCATCGTTGGACGTCAGATTCTTATAAACGTTTTTACCTGAACTGTTGTATAATGAGAAATTAAATGCGTAAGGAGTTGTGCCACCCACTACAGATGCAGAAATTTCGTCTGAGCCGCCTTGCTGTACTTTTGAAGAAGAAACAGTTATTGTTACAAGGGATATGCAAGAATAACCGGTGTTCTCTCCGCCATCGCTTATGCTCCATCCATATGTATTTATAAGGGTGTTGCGCCCCGCGACGCCGCAAGATGAGTATTCAGAATTGCCCGCATTGAACGTTACGCCATGCTGCTCTGTTCTGCTTGCCCAGCCAGTAAGCAGTGCGTCGTAGTCGGGTATTGAAAGGGTATCTCCAGAGAACATTCCGAGCATTGTGGTTACACTGCTCGTGTTCCACGAACCTATGTTCTGGTTGAAGTTTGTGTCGGAATAGAACATGTACGACATGTCAGTTACATGGGCCGTGTTCCACGAGCCGATGTTCTGGTTGAAGTTTGCGTCGTAGGCAAACATGAATGATGAATCTGTAAGGCTGTTTGTATTCCACGAGCCGATTGGTTGATTGAAGTTTGTGTCTTTGTAGAACATTTCCTTCATATTGGTTACGCGGCTTGTGTTCCAGTGGCTTATGTTCTGGTTGAAGTTTGTATTATAGAAAGTACCCAGCATACTTGTTACATGGGCCGTGTTCCACGAGCCGATTGGCTGATTGAAGCCAGTGTCTAAAGCAAACATGCCAGCTAGCGTAGTTGCACTGCTCGTATTCCAATCGCTGATGTTCTGGTTGAAGTTTGTGTCGGAATAGAACATGTACGACATGTCAGTTACATGGGCCGTGTTCCAGTGGCTTATGTTCTGGTTGAAGTTTGCGTCGTAGGCAAACATGAATGATGAATCTGTAAGGCTGTTTGTATTCCACGAGCCGATTGGCTGATTGAAGTTTGTATCAGAGTCGAACATGCCGTATGTATTAACAACATTGGCAGTATTCCACTGACTTATGTTCTGGTTGAAGTTTGTGTCGGAATAGAACATATCTGACATGTTGGTCACTCTGCTCGTATTCCACGAGCCGATTGGCTGATTGAAGTCCGTGTCGTAGGCGAACATACTGGACATGTTTGTAACATTTTTTGTGTTCCAACCGACTATATTGCTATTGAATGATGGGTCTTCGGTGAACATATAGGAGAGGTTCGTAGTGCCTGCCAAATCCGGGCTGTCCGTTGCTACTACATTCAGGTTGTTTGCCCCGTAAAAGTAGCCGCCGGAATTGCCAAGTGTAATGTTACCCCACTGATTAATTGTAATAATCTTTGATCTGTCTCCAGTGTCATTGAATCTGAATCCAGTAATTCCAAGATTTATTATGTTTATTGTGTATATGCCCGGAGTTGAATATATGTGAGTTGCAGTATTTAGGCTATTTGTGCCGTCGCCCCAGTAAACATTGTAATTGCCCGATATAGGAAGCACTATTTCATTGCTTGGACTTCCCGGCTCTAATGTGTTCCAAGTGGTGGAGAAGATACTAGTGTTTAAGACAGCTGGTTGAATCTGGTCAAATGTAGTGTTCGGTGCGACTCCATTCGGAGGATATGCGCGGGTACGGATCCACTGAATAAAAATATTACTTCCACCGCCATAAGCCGCCACGTATGGCCCCGGTGTTCCTTGGCTGCCTATTTGCGAATAATCCGCACTAAAATAGCTTTCTGAGGATGTTACGCTTGAAGTAAAGACATATGTGGTATTTAATGTACTTGTTCCTGTTGCTATCTTTGAAGAGCTATATTGAAATGCAGTACCTGCTATGTCAGTTCCTACTCCAGCCCATATTGATATTGAAGATGTACCTGAAGAAGATAGTGCTAACAGTTGTCCCCAATTAGCCGATGCAGCAGTTTCCTGCCTCATATCAGAATCTACAACAAAAGGATAGGTAAAACCCGTATTATACCATAATGACCATGCCAATGTAGCTGAAGTGCTCAATGTAATTCCGTTATTTTGTGTGTATGTGCCTGATGAAATTGTCCATCCACTCGGCAGGCTTGTCCCTGCAAAGTTCCAGTAGTTACTAAACACGCTCGCCCCATCATCATACTCGGCGTAGCTAGGGCTTAACTGCGGTGCTTCCCCAGTTATAGTGTTGCTAAAAAGCATATTCTGCGTGGTTGCCCCTGTGCCTGCGAAGCCCATATAAATGGTGTTGGTGGTTGCTGTTCCTGTATTGGCTGGAAGGAAGGTGTTTGTGTTCGGGCTTTTAACCCAGATTATAACGTTGGTTGCGGTGCTTAGGGCTGTTGAGCTTTCGTTTAAGATATTCCCCTCTATCCAGCTCGGCATAATAGTTCCGTTAGCGAAGAAGAACTCGGTGTTGTTTAGCGAGGTGGTCTCGTAGCTCTGGTAAGCGAGTGCGTTGAACGGTATCATAAGCGGCGTGTTTGGAGCTACTGCGGTGCTTTGCTGGTTGGTAAAGGTGATGGGAATGTAATAGACTATATTTGCGGGAACTGAAATTGAAGCATAATTTAATGATATAAATAATAGGGATAATGTAAGTACAAGGAGTAAATGTGTGTGCAGATTCTTTGACATTTCCTAATCGGTATATTAAAGATGTATCTATTTATTAATTTAACTTCATCCTATAGCAACGACTCTCTAAGCAGTAATTTGGCTCTATAATTTGCCTCTCCCTGTTTTCTATAAGAAATATTATAAACATAATCTTGCATATACTTCCCGGATAGCTAGCTCAGGGCTAGCAAATATCAGGGGAAAGTGGTGCGAATCCACTGCTGTGCCGCAACTGTAATCCCATAAGGAATATTAGGGGTAAGCCAGGCTGCCTGAATCCAAACATCCACGAGCATGGTATAAGCATGGCAGATAGCAGGTTACTTGTTCCTAGAGCGCTTAAGAGCACGCCGATACTTATTAATGAGAAGGCCGACTTTGAGCTTTCCAGAAGCAGGGCTGTTCTCTTTGAGCTGCGCGAAATACCATTTAAAGATGCCTTAAGAAAGCTGGAGGGCACACAGCAGTATGGCGAGGTCGGGTTTGCCTGGTGCTTCCTGGAAACGCTTGGCACAAGGATGGACGGTTATTTCAGGTACAACGAAGGTGCAGAAACCTTTAGCGACATGTTTGTCAAGCTTACCAGGAGGAGGGGAAGGGACCCTCTTGATCAGTTCAATGACATTCCATTCTTGGAGCGGGCGAGGTTTATAGGAGGCAACCGCCGCCTTACCCTAGGAGTATATCAGGAGAAATTCGGCGGAGCGAGAATCTCAATAGTAGATAGCAGTGAAGAGGAAGAGGCTCCGGTAATCATGGCAAAACTGCTCAGGCGCACAGACGCTATAGCGAAGCAGCCGTCTGCTGCAGAAGAGCTGATTTCCCTTAACAGAGGATGATGGTGCTGCGATGGAAACTTTGATTAAGGAAGTTGCCGAGGCCCGTGCGGGGATGCATAGAGTAAGACCATTGCCTGGCCTGAGAAGGTATGCTGGCGGATTTGACATCCTGGAGAAACTTACTCCGCTCCGCAGAGGTGCGGAGCCGGATCAGCGTACCTGCAGGAACGATGCCACTGCAGGGAAAGTATGCGGAAAGAAAACAAACAACAGCGGAAAGATGTTTGTGCAGGTGCCTGTAGGCCAGCGTGTTTACGCAGATGGCGGGGATGTACTGAAATTTACAGTGATAAGCTTCACGCTCCCGGATCTGGCCGATAAGAACTTTGAGATTGCAACCGCAATAAAAAAAGAGAGCGCCCTTCTGGGCAGCATGGCTGGCAACACGATAAGCTTTACTCGTGATGATTCGCTGTTAGGGTGTTTTGGCGCGTCAGAAAATGCCATGACTGGAAGGCAGTTGCACAGCATGATACTTGGAGTATACAATGCAGTGGAGCGCGTTGTGGTTAGCAACAAATCATCAATCCCTGAAGATGATTTTGAGGAATTTATGTCAAAACACAATGAACGGAAAGTGAAGATTGGAGCTGTAGTGAGAGATGCGCTTACTATCTTCTCGGCTCCCGGGCACACAGGCGCAATAGCTTACAGGAACAGCGAGAAGTTTGGACAGAGCTTTTTCAGGATGGAGTGGCTGTACAAGGATTT
>DAHXMA010000005.1 GCA_027365725.1 Microcaldota archaeon
TGTAGTGCCGCTGGCAAGCACTGCGGACGGCGTGCAGCCTGATCCGCTGCAGTCCTCAATGCTCACCGAGTCTCCTGTTGCGCTGGTTGTGCCCGTCGCAGTGTCTGATGTTCCCTGCGTTATAGAATTGCCTGCGGAGAACGTTAGTTTTACAGTTGCTGTAGGAGGTAGTACATCTACCACGGTAGTTCCTGAGCATATTGACTGTGTAGTATCGCATGCGTCAAGAGTGTATGTTCCTGGAGCAAGGCTGCCAACGTTGTATGTTGTGGATGTAGTGCCGCTGGCCAAAACTGTTGAAGGGCTGCAGCCTGATCCGCTGCAATCCTCAATGCTAACAGAATCTCCGCTTGCGCTGGTGGTGCCAGTTGCAGTATCTGGTGTTCCCTGCGTTATGGATGTCCCAGCTGAAAAGGTAAGTGATACGGTTGGCGGTGGCGCTACTGTAGTAAGGCCAGGACCTGCTACAGTTATTACATTTGATGATGTAAAGCCTGCGAAACTGGCAGTCACAAGGTATACTCCCCCCAATGTGGCAGAAAACGTTGAAGATGCATTACCATCAATGTTAGTGAGTGAATACTCTGGGCTTACAGATGAATACTGCGGTGAGTTAGTTGAAAACTGCACGCTTGCGCTTTCGGCAGGAAGCCCCATCATGCTTACATATGCAGTAAGGAATACAGGGTTCGGAACTGCAATTCCGCTCGATGATTCATAAAGTACTATGTTTACTGGTATAGTTTTTGTATATGTCTGGGAATATCCGGTAAAGTTACCTATGTATGAGGCGCTCCTTTCTGCAGCGCAGTTTTCGGCTGTGCCTGTGAGGCATACTAGCGAATTTAGTATTATTGTGCCAGAAATGGAGCTTCCGGGAGGTATTATTTTGCTTAGAGAGCCGCTGCACAGCGCAGCGCTTCCTGAAGGCACATTTGAAGGTATGCACTGTAGTGTTGCAATCCCATAGCCAGACACATTGATTATTGCATTTGTGGGGCCTATAAGGTCGTATGCCTGTGCATTGACAACTACAAGACCTATTTGAGTCGTCACACTATTGGAACCGATGATAAGGCCGCGGCAATTTATTCCATAGCTGAATGCGCATCCGGTTGGTATTATTGTCTTAGGAAGGCTTATGAAATATATGAATATACCAAGAATTATGGCTATAAGTATGAGCGCCCACGCGTAGCTTACTAGGAATTCCAGGGCAGACTGGCTCTTCTGCCGCTTGCTGCAACATGCTTCCTGCCTCATACATGATATCAGAGTAAGATAACTTATTTAATCTTGAGTATGAATACAGATTGGTGGCTTTCCATATGAAATACGCTGAACTTGCAGGCTTGGGAATGATTGCGCTAAAGAGCAACTTAACCCAGCTTGGCAAGCCGTACAAGCTAACCTTCTCAATAACGTACTCCTGCCAGTCAAGATGCCTTACATGCAATATCTGGCAGATAAGGCCGACCGGCGAGCTGGACTTGCGCGAGATAGAAGAATTCTCGAGAAAAAACAGCTACTTCAAGTGGATAGAGATAACTGGAGGTGAGCCCTTTCTAAGACCGGACGTAGTTGATATTGTAAGGGCATTCAAGGATAATTCCAAAGGGCTGTACCTGCTGACCATGCCCACAAATTCACTGTGCAACCATGACATGGTTGTTAGGAAGATAAAGGAAATACTTGAGCTTGGAATACCAAAAGTGTCAATAACCATTAGCCTTGATGGCTACAGGGATTTGCATGATCGGATACGCGGAATACCTGGAAATTTTGACAAGGCGATGCTTATGGCAAAGTCTCTCAAGGAGCTGCAGTCCAGATACGGCAACCTGTTTTTTGTGTTTGGATACACGATGAGCAAGTTCAATGAAGGCATGCTGATAAAGACAGTAGGCGAGGTGCAAAAAGAGTTGCCATGGGTGACTTTCAACGACTTTCATGTAAACTCCGGGCAGACCTCTGAAATATACTACAAGAATTCAGGGACTCAAATAAGCCCGCAGAAGACTTTGCAATCCAGTGAGCTAAGGGAATTTATAAGGCGCAGGAAATTTGATCTGGGTACCATACCTGTAATAGAAAATGCATTCCTAAGAAAACTTGAAAACTACATAGAAACTGGAAAGCCTCCGATGAAAGGGCGCAGCCTTGACGCATCGCTGTTCCTTGACAGTTATGGGAATGTATTCCCATCAATAATGTGGGGCAGGAAGATAGGCAACATACGAGACGTTGACTACGAATTGATGAAACTATGGCACAACTCAGAGGCCGAAGAGGCCAGGAGGCTTATAGCTCAAGGAAAAGCTCCGGAAGGATGGACAGCTTGCGAAGCGTACCAGACAATAGTTGGCAACATAGGTAGCCTGATAAGATAGCACTTGGAAACACCTGGCTGATTATATGAATATACTTGGCATATGGGACGGTCACGACTCTGGGGCCGCACTCTTATCAGATGGCAAAATTGTATTTGCATCAAATGAGGAGAGATACACAAAGCGTAAGCTGGAAGTAAGCTTTCCTAAAAACTCTATACGCCATGCCCTGGCATATGCAGGAATAAAGCCGTCTGACATTGACGTTGTAGCATTCCCTACAACAGAGCTCACAAAGACAGCATCGCGCATATTTCCCTCGCAGAAGGAATCATATTATGCATTCAGGAGAAGGAAGATGCTTAAGCCACGAACCGATTCCATAAGGCATTATGCAAAATACCTGATGACGCTGGTCGGACCTCTGCCCGGGTGCGCGTTTGCAAGCAAGCATATGATAATTTCAGAGCTGCGGTCGCTTGGATTTTACAACCCCAGGATCATGTCAGTTGACCACCACAGAGCCCATGCATCTACTGCGGCATTCACCTCAGGATTCAGAAAACAAATCGTTATAACGATGGATGGAATCGGAGATGGCGTGTCAGGGTCTGTAAGTTTAATGGAGGACGGCGAGCTTAAGCTGATGAAGAAGATACCGGGAAGGGATTCAATAGGCATATTCTATGAGCAGGTTACAAACATAATAGGGATGCGGGAACTAGAAGATGAAGGAAAGGTGATGGCCATGGCCGATTACTCTTTCCCGTTTGCCTTCTCAGATAACAAACTTAGGGATCTTTTCAGCGTGGAAGGCAGCACGATACGGGCAAGGCTCGGGCCTGCGAGGCAGTATGATTACCTTTGCAGGCTAGCTTGGGGAATGCCGAGGGAGCAGTTTGCGTACATGGCGCAACAGGAACTTGAGCACTGCCTTTCAGAATTCGTGTCAAATACTATAAGCGAGTACGGGCTTGGAGACGCTTCATTTGCAGGCGGAGTCATGTCAAACATCAAGGCAAACATGCGCATACGAAATCTTGGCAACCTGAGGAAGTGGCATATATTTCCGCATATGGGCGACGGAGGCATTGCGCTTGGCGCGGCCATGTATGCGAATTATGAACTTAACGGCACATGCTCATATGAATTTAATGATGCATACCTTGGCGATTACTATACGGATGACGATATACGGAAAGTTCTTCGCAGGACAAAAGGCATAAGGTATCATGAAGAAAAAGATAGGGCAGGCCACGCCGCAGAGATAATAGCGCAGGAAGATTATGTGATGTGGTTTCAGGGCCGCATGGAATATGGGCCCAGGGCCCTGGGAAACAGGAGCATTGTAGGAAATGCTTCATCTGAGACGGTGAAGGACAAATTGAATATGAGCGTAAAGCAGCGGGAATGGTACCAGCCATTTGCTCCCTCAATGCTGGAGGAGGATTCAAGGCATCTTCTCAAGGATGCGGACAGCGTGGACAGATTTATGACCATGGGGTATTTGGCAAGGGAATCCGCAAGGGAGGCTATGAAGTCGGTTGTGCATGTTGATATGACTGCAAGGCCGCAGATGGTCGGTAGGGAAAACTTGGATTACAGGAACCTGATCAATAGGGTAAAAAGGCACAGCGGGCATGGCGTAGTACTCAACACAAGTTTCAATCTGCATGGAATGCCGATAGTCGAGTCTCCGGACGATGCAATATCAACCCTAAAGAAGACGAATTCCAAATACCTGTTCATAGGCGGCTATTTTGTCGAAAATACCGAAAGCAGGGCATAAACCATGAAAATAGCATTTGTTTATGACGTACCCTATCCCTGGCACATAGGAGGGATAGAGGCTATGAACTACAACGAAGCCGAGGAGCTTGCAAAGCACAACGAAGTCCATTTTTTCACTACTCTATGGGAAGGCATGCCTGGAAGCAGTTTCACAAGGAACGGCATACACTACCATGCAATACACCGGACTGGACAGGCAAGCATATACCGCCACGGCAGGCGCTCCATAAGGGAGGCTGTTGCGTACTCAGCTTCATTGAAGGGTTTATACGATTACAAATTTGATGCAGTGATAACGAATGCGTTCCCGGTACTTCACCTAGGCTTTTTGAAGAGGTACTGCAAGGCAAAGGGCTCGAAGCTTATAATAGAAGTTGCGGAAGTGTGGGACAGGGATTATTGGCGCAGCTACATAGGCCCTGTTGCAGGTGATATGGCGTATGCATATTCCAAATCAGCTATTCGCGGAGCAGATTCATACATTGCCATATCAAGCACAACTGCAACTGCACTTGAAAATATAGGAATAAAAAGGGAAAAAATAAGGATCTTTGCGCCGTGCATGGATGATGCGCTTATAGCAAAGGCAAAAAATGGCGTGGCAAAGCGGTCAAAAACGGTGCTGTTTTCTGGCAGGCTAATTAAAGAGAAGGGGCTTGACAAATGGATAGATGTAGTTAAAAAAGCACACCTTATTGACAGCTCAGTAAAAGGGCTTATAATAGGAAGCGGACCTGAGAAGAGGCATATAGATAAGCTTATAGCAGAATCCGGGATGGGAGATGTGATCTCTGTCCGCAGATTCTATCCAGATGCCAAAAGCCTTTATAGGAAGATAAGATGCTCTGCGCTTCTGCTTCATATGTCAACGCGGGAAGGGCTGGGCATAATTGCAATAGAGAGTGTAGCGCTTGGGACGCCCGTGCTTCTACCGAGCTACACGCCTATTCCAAAGGAGGTTGCTGACATGTGCACTGTGCGTGAAGAAAATAGCATTCCAAAGGCCATAGTTAATATTGCTAGAAGCAACAAGCCGGCAAGGTACATTCACAACCTCAAGAACTTGGGTATTTACTCGAAGTCCAATATAAGCGGTTTTTACAGGAAACTGCTCAATGCATCCTGATTTTATATTTATGCGTACAATAATTTGTGTTTATGGCTAAAGTGAGGCGCGCCACTTATGGATTATAATGAGATAGACAGGAAGTGGCAGAAGGAGTGGCAGGACGCTGGGATCTTCGAAGGAGACGTAAATAACAATGAGCCATACATGGTAACAGTTGCCTTCCCTTATGTAAATGCGCCGTTGCACATAGGCCACATAAGGACTTATGGCACCGCAGACGTACTTGCAAGGTACAAGAGGATGAATGGGTACAATGTCCTATTCCCGATGGCATTCCATGCAACAGGTACGCCCATACTGGCATTTGCAAAGCGCATAAAGAATGGCGACAAGGACCTTGTCTCAGAGCTGAAGCTGTTTGGTATACCTGATTCTGAGATAGAAAAGATGTCTGACCCTGAGTACATTGCGTCTTATTTTACCAGGGAAATAGAAGCAGGCATGAGACGAACAGGGCTTAGCATAGACTGGCGCAGGAAATTTGTGTCTACCGAGCCGATGTTTAGCAAGTTTGTTGAATGGCAGTTTGGTCTTCTGAATTCAAAGGGATACATAGTAAAAGGAAGACACCCAGTAGGCTGGTGCCCAAACGAAAATCAGGCGGTAGGGATGCATGACACAAAGAAGGATGCTGAGCCTGAAATAGAAAAGGAGCTTGCAATAGCATTCAGGATTGATGGGGAGGATGCATACTTCCTATGTGCAACGTATAGGCCCGAGACAGTGTCAGGGGCAACTAACATATTTGTAAAAGCGTCGGCAGTATACAGCAAGTGCACATTAAACGGGAAGGGGCCATTCTACATATCAAAAGTATCTTCGGCAAGCCTAAAATACCAATTTGCAGTGGAGCAGCTATCCGAGATAAGCGGCTCGGAATTGCTCTCAAAATCTTGCCAGAATCCTGTAACAGGACTGAAGCTGCCTGTGCTTGATGGCTTTTTCGTGGATGACAGCCTTGGCACAGGTATTGTAATGAGCGTGCCTGCGCACGCGCCGTTTGACTACGCCGCGATAGAGAAGCTTAAGGCATCGGGGACGCATGTCGAGATAACTCCCATAAGGGTAATGGAGATAAAAGGCAAGGAAGACGGCAAGGAGCAGGCAGAGCCGTACGTAGATGTGCCCTCAATGAAATATATGGAGATGTTCAAGTCAAAGACAGATGAGTATGCGATGCTAGAAGCTGCAACAAAGCAGCAATACCGTGACGAGTTCCACTATGGACATATGATAGCAGAAGGATATGCCGGAATGGGAGAGGCAGAGGCCAAGGAGAGGATTTCGCACGACCTGACATCCTCAGGAAAGGCGATGGACATATACGTGATCGCGAACCACCCGGTGGTATGCAGGTGCGGACATAGCGTAGTGGTAAAGGTTGTAGAAGACCAGTGGTTCCTCAATTACGGAAACAAGGAATGGAAAGCGCTTGCAAAATCCGCGCTGGATGGCATGTCCATACTCCCGGAAAAATCCAGGAAAGCGTTCGAATCCGCAATTGACTGGATAGACCTCAGGGCGGTTGCAAGGGCCCAGGGCCTCGGCACCAGATTTCCGCTGGACAATTCCAAAATAATAGAGTCCTTATCAGACTCGACAATGTACATGTGCTTCTACACTATCTCCAATTTGCTTAGGGGGATAGACCCGCAGCTCCTCAAGCCAGAAGTATTTGACTACATACTGCTTGGGAAGGGCAGCCTTGACGCAGTTTCAAAATCATCTGGAATTGACGGCCAGGTGCTTAAGCGGTGCCGCGAGTCGTTTGAATACTGGTATAAGGTCACATCAAGGCATTCTGCCACAGAGCTCATATTCAATCACCTCACAATGTACATATTCAACCACTCAGCTCTGCTGGAAAAAAGCTACTGGCCAAAGCAGATAGTAGTGAACGGCACGGTGCTAAGCGACGGAGAGAAGATGAGCAAGAGCCTTGGCAATATAGTGCCTCTTGTCGCTGGCGCTGAGAAATACGGCACTGACGTTGTGAGGGCGCTTGTGATAGCAGGCGCAGACCTGTTTAGCGATTCTGAATTCAGCGAGGTTGCGGCAAAGGGCATAGACGAGAGGCTCAGTTATCTCATGGACATTGCAGGCAGAATAGACCAGATGGAGACCGGGCAGCTTGGCCATAATGACTACTGGCTTTATTCAAGGCTAAACCGCAAGATAAATACTGCAACGTCACAGATAGAAAAGCTTGAGCTGCGGGGTTTCGGCACGAGCGTGTTATATGATTCCGTGCTCGAGCTGCGCAGGTACATCTCCAGGGGAGAGCCAAATGCAATTGTTGTAAAGGATTTCGTGGCGGCAGTGACGCTGATGCTTTGCCCAATCGCAC
Organism: Microcaldota archaeon; assembly: GCA_027365725.1. GTDB lineage: Archaea > Micrarchaeota > Micrarchaeia > Micrarchaeales > CABMGC01 > JAJZNA01. Next base: position 7,598 of record DAHXMA010000005.1, read on the forward strand.
CGCACATATCCGAGGAGATATGGCATATCATGGGAAACAGAGACTTTGCATCTACAGAAAAATGGCCCTCTCCAGACCTGTCTTTGATAAGTGACAAGGTAGAGGACGAGGAAAAGGAAATTGATGAGGTCATATCCGATGCGAAGCGCGTTATGTCGCTATTGGATAGGGCAGGGAAGGCGCCAAAATCGATAAGGCTTGTCGTTGCCGAGGACTGGAAGCGCTCGATCTACCGGATGGCGCATAAAAGCAGGAATATGAAGCAGGTCATGGACTTAATAGGCACTTCAGAAGGCCAGGCAGATCTTGGCATACCTGGGGGCAAGGAAGGGGAAGCTGCAGCATATGCAAGCAGCATTGCAAAGAGAATAAACTCCATACCTGATGTGCAATCATCGCAGGAGGAGGAGCATACGCTGCTTAATGATGCCGCTTCATTCATATCAAAATCGCTTGGGTGCAAAGTCACCGTTGAACTTGCACAGAAATCGTCATCCAAGCGCGCAGGGAATGCGCATCCGCTTAAGCCTAGCATAGACGTTGAAACGTGAGGCGTCAGAAGAACCTCAAACCGCGGTATGCGAATGAGAATATCAGTGTTATGACCAGGGCAAATGCTATGTAATAAAGCGTTTCTGTGCCTGCAACAAGATACAGGAATGAGAAAATAACCAGCATGGTTATGGCATATACTGTCTTGTTCCATCTAAGGACCTTGCTTCCGTCAAGAGGGTATATGGGCAGCATGTTGAAGAAGGCAAGCCACACGCTTATGAAAAGCGTTGCGCTTATTATCTCGTTCATGTATCTGCTGCTGGCAAACGGTCCGCCCAACAGGGCAATTCCAAGGAATACGAGGAACACTGCGAAATTGGTAAGTGGTCCGGCAAGCGAGACATATCCTTCCTCGCGCCTGGTAAAATTGTTTGTGTATATCATCGTAGCGCCAGGCAGCCCTATCAAGAATCCGAACATCGATGACACAAGCGTTATAAGTATTCCAGAGTCCCATCTTTTGAAAGCCGCTATTGCGCCGAATTTTTGCGCCACAACCTTGTGCATGTATTCATGAAGGACAAACGAAAGGGTTACTGCTATGAATGCCACAGGGATGAATGAAATGAATCCCGAAATATTGTGAAGGCCAACAATTCCCCCGGAGTAGAGGAAGGCAAAGGCTATAGTGAGGGCAATATCGGCTATTACTATGTCCTGCAGTTCGGCTGAAAGCATGACGTGTTCTCTGTATCCGGGCATCGCACAATACTAACTCAAATAGGTTTATTAAAATGCTTGCATCAAGATTCTATGCAAAGCTCCATCGTCTAGTGGTCAAGGATAACGGGCTCTGAACCCGTTGACGCCAGTCCGAATCTGGCTGGAGCTAAATCATTTTTGGCATGCGCGCATTTAGGTTTTTGGAGCTTAAGTTAGGAAAAAGGCCGCTCCGCACAGGTAAGCCATGTCTTCTGGGTTTCTTTCGATTTCGATGAATAACGTTTGCTGGAAGGACTAGCCACGCCATGCTCAGCTGCGAAGGCTGCTATCCCTCTGATTTTACAGAATTTTGGCTTACGTCTGCTTGGTTTTGCATGCAATTAGTGCGGCGGCAATGCCGCCGCAGATTTATGCCTCCTTTATTGCTGCCTTTATCTTTGCCGCAGTTTGCGCATCTACACTTTCCATGTTGTGCGCTTTTTTGGCATGTTCCTTTATTTTTTCCATGAGTCGATCCTCGCTAGGCGCCTTTGCCGAAAACCCGCAGGACATTCCTATGTCTGCACATGCAAATTTTTTTGCCATGATTCCACCAAATAGTATTATGCTTGCTAATGTATAAAAATGGCATTAGCGGAAAGCAAAAACTTCCAGTAGACGCCACTGTGCAAATAGCTTTTTAAGGATGCACTTTTGAGATATGTCCCAGGCGACAGCAGTGTACTACTATGAGTTCAGCAGGATGAAAAGGCTAAAGAAGCTGATAGACAAAGTTGCATACATATCCGTTGGCACGGACTTCCTTATAGCGATATCCACATACCTGGTGATAAACCGGGTATCGTTTTCAGACTCTGCGCTTCTTCTGAGCGACTACATAGATTTCGTGGTGGTTGCAATAGTTGCCACAATGTTCCTGACACTTACACTGATGAAATACCAGGAGAGACTTATCAGGCAGCTTAAAACAATGGCGTTCAGAATGCGGAACAAATGAGAAATGAGTTGCCATGATCGTTTGTTCTGAGCACCGGCGCGCCTGACCCGCATTTATCGACGTATCCAAAAACGCAAAGCTTTAAATATCTTGTGTGCTATGTTATTAGCGTTTACCATCGTCAAACTCGGATTTGAATGGTAGATTTTAAGCATCTTAAATTACGCTTGGTGAATTAAATGGCAACAGACAAACCGCATTTGAACCTGATCTTCATAGGGCACATAGACCACGGAAAGTCTACTACTGTAGGCAGGCTGCTTTATGAGACAAAGGCAGTTACAGAGCAGGACATGAAGAAGCTTAAGGAGGAGGTCACAAAGTATAACAGACCAACTTTTGAATTTGCATTCGTTATGGACCAGCTAAAGGAAGAGAGGGAAAGGGGCATAACCATAGACATAATGCATCGCGACTTCCAGACGCCAAAGTTCTATTTCACTATAATAGACGCCCCTGGCCACAGGGACTTTGTAAAGAATATGATAACCGGAGCAAGCCAGGCAGACGCTGCAGTGCTTGTGGTGTCAACGCCAGATGGCATACAGTCACAGACAAGGGAGCATGCATACCTTGCAAGAGTGCTTGGAATAAGCCAGCTAATAGTAGGCCTTAACAAGATAGATGCAGCGGGCTTCGACAGGGCAAAATTCGATGACACCAAGAACAAGGTTACAGAATTGCTAAAAACCGTAGGCTACGATGTCAGCAAGGTGCTGTTCATACCTTACTCTGCACTTGAAGGCTCGAATGTAGCTGCAAAATCAGAAAAACTGTCATGGTATACCGGCCCCACACTGCTGGAAGCACTTGACACATTGCAGGTCCCAAAGAAGCCGCTTGACAAGGCACTTAGGCTTCCTGTGCAGGATGCATACAGCATAGCAGGATTCGGAACAGTCCCTGTAGGAAGAGTTGAAACTGGAACGATGAAGGTCGGGGAGCAGATAATAATAATGCCGGCAGGTATAAAGGCAGAGGTAAAAAGCATAGAGATGCACCATCAGCAGCTGCAGAAGGCAGAACCTGGAGACAATGTCGGATTCAATATAAAAGGCGTTGACAAAAAGGATGTTAAGAAGGGAGACGTTGTAGGAGCTGTAGCAAACCCTCCAACAATTGCAGGGGAGTTCACTGCGCAGATAGTGGTAATAAACCATCCAACTGCAATAGCTCCTGGATATACGCCGGTATTCCACATACACACCGCACAGATAGCAGCGACAATAACCGAAATAACCGAGAAGAAGGATCCTAAGACAGGGCAGACGCTGCAAAAGAACCCGGAATTCATAAAGAACGGCGACGTTGCAATAGTTAAGGTGAAACCCACAAAGCCAATAGTTATAGAGAAGTTTGCTGATTTCCCGCCTCTGGGAAGATTTGCAATAAGGGACATGGGCCAGACTGTTGCAGCAGGCGTTGTGCTAGACGTTGTGAAGAAGCAGTGATTTGTTGTCCATAGCCAGGATAAAGATAATAAGCAGGAATGTAAAGGATGCCAACAGCATAGCAAGCCAGATAACAGACATAGCCAAAACGATAAACATAAAGTTCAGAGGCCCCATATTCCTGCCCACGCGCAGGCTGAAAATAACCACCAGAAAGACTCCTTGCGGAGACGGATCACATACATACGAACGCTGGGAGATGCGAATTCACAAAAGGCTTGTGGAAATTGACGGCAGCGACCAGGCCTTAAGGCAGGTAATGCGCATACCTGTGCCAGACACCGTGCAGATAGAAATGTCCTTATCCTAATATTTCAATGGATCTGGCTTGCACAGGCCAAATCGCCAGGCCATGCCAGATGGGCAGCAATTCCCCCTAGCTAAAGCTCCTTTATTTTACCATAGATCAGAAGGTCTTGTACTTGCCAAGCGATATGTCTATTGTAAAGTCGCCTATCTGTTCTAGCCTCTGATTGGCTATGTAGCGCGCCTTGCCTTTTGCATTGTCGAAGTTTGCTCCGCGCTCTGTAGCTATGTCTATGTTTAAGTTCAGCGGCTGGTCTATCCTCTTTCCAATCTGCGACATTATTGCAAGGTTGCATTCCAGTATGGAAGGGTACTGGTCAACGATGTCCTTCGCTATCTCAGTTGCCAGTATGTTGTATATTTTGCCTATGTGGCTGACAGGATTCTTTCCTGCTGCAGCCTCAAGGCTCATGGGCCTAAATGGCGTTATGAGGCCGTTGACCCTGTTGCCCCGCCCTACAGAGCCGTCGTCTCCGGCTTCGCAGCTAAGGCCAGTTTTGGTTAGGTATACGGCATCTCCATCTTCCGGGTCTGCCGCGTTTATGTGCACTGCCACCTCCTTTCCCACAAGTTTCTCCGCAAATCTGGACACATCCTTGCGTATTCTCTCCTTGTATGAGATGTACTGGTCCAGGTTCTTGACAAGCTTTGCTACAAACGCTATTGCTATTGTGAGCGTTATCTCATTTCCATTCCTAAGGCCCATTACTTTTATGTCCTCCCCAACAGAGGGCATTGAGTGCTTGTACGAATTGCCGTTCAGGTAGCGCTCTGTCTCAAGCACAAGCCTTTCTGTATCTGTGAGCGGTGCAAACCCTATGCCAAATGACGTATCGTTGGCTAGCGGCACATCTTTTCCTTTTCCGCGCACAAACAGGTCTGTAAGGTCTGCGCTTCCCTTTGCTATCTTTGATACAAACGTGACTTCGTTTTTCACATCGAGGTACCTGGTGTTTTCCTTTAAGTATTTTGTTGCAACTTCCCTTGCTATCTCATTGACGTCTATGCGAACGCCCTTGTACCTGTCAGTGGCCCTGCCGGTCACTATCACTTCTATCTTCTTTGTTATCTTGCCGTAGCCGAACGTTGCTTTTGATGCCCCGCCTATTATCAGTCCCTTGTCAACATTGTGGTGCAATATGGTGCTGTCGCACTTGTCCAAGTATTCCCTGCTAAGCGCGTGGCTTGTCGCATCAACTATCCCGTCTATGAGGCTATCTGGATGGCCTATGCCCTTCCTTTCCACGTACTCTACCCTCTGCCTGGATACAGGCGCCCTGTCGGACTTGTTTATAGATATGTTCCTCATTTTCACCATCCATAGATTAGATTAAGTGTAAGTGGCAATGCTTATAAATACATATATAATTATTATATGCATAAAATTACTGTTGGTAATAATGACACGACAAGAGAAGATCAGCCTGCTTTCCCTGGAGAAGATGTCCGAGACTATACGCCAGATGAGGCGCTCGCAGGGAATAAGCCAAAAGGAACTTTCGCGAAGATGCGGCCTGAGCCAAAGCACAATAGCCAGGGTAGAGACTGATCCGGTCCGCCTAAATCCTAGCTACATGTCGCTGTTCGGCATAATGGAGGCGCTAAGCAGCCCTGCCTCGGATCATGGCCTTGAAATGCTGAGCAAGACCGCAGGGCAGATGATGCACAAGAAGGTTATATACGTAAGGCCAGGCAGCCCCATATCGGAAGCCATAAGCCTTTTCAAGGAATATGATTTTCAGCTTATTCCGGTGCTCGACAACCTAAGAAGGGTAGTCGGCACGGTGTACCAAAAGGATCTTCTAGGGCTAGCGACACAGCAGCCAGACATAGCAGGCAAGCGAGACGTGAGTACAGTGATGAAGGCAGGTCTCCCCCAGATAGACAAAAATTCAGAGCTCACAAGCTTCAAGCCTTTGCTCGAAGTGTCTGGTGCGGTGATAGTGGCAGAGAAAGGTCGGGCAGTGGGCATTATAACGATATATGATATAATCAAGCAGATCTGATCGGCTGCGCGTGACTTAGAAGCTCAATGGCTACTCTGCGCCTCTCTCTAAGTATATTGCATGTCTCTGCCGGATCTTCCTTTAGGTCATATAGCTCGTCCTGCCTCTTGCAGAAGAAATGTACAAGCTTGTATCTGCCTTTGTACACTGCCGTTGCGTGCATGTCCTGCTCGATCTTCTTCCTGTATATGCTTTCTGCATTTTTTGACTTCTTTTTAAGAAGCCTAAGAAGATATGCATCCCACACCTCAGTTATGCCTATGTGCTCGGTGATTACGGGCCTTTGCGTATCCTGCGGCTTTCTTCCTGCGATCATTGCGTGCATCTCTGTCAGGCTAAATGGTTCTTCTACTATGGCACTGTTTCTTATCTGCCTGCCTGAGTGGAATTCTGATATTATCAGCGGTACGCGCGAAACCTCATTGTACGGATGAACGTTGTGGAACATTGTTCCATGCTCCATAAGTGCCTGCCCGTGGTCGCTTGATATTATCAATGTTGCATCATCAAGCACTCCGCTCTTCTTCATTATGCTTATGGCCTCTGCGATCCTAGAGTCAAGGTACTCTATGCGTTTTATGTAAGCGGATCTTATTACACTGACTTCTTCCGAGTTGGCGTTTCCGACCATGTGCAGCCATTTGTCTTGCTCTACGTAAGATTTGGTTATAAGGCCCGTTGGATAGCCTTCATGGCCTTCCATGTAGTTGAGGAATATGAAATTTCTGCCACCTGAATTTGACTTTAGGTATGACCTTAGAAGCCTGTTTGTCTCTGCTGCGCCCTTATCGAGCTCGTTATAGCCATATTCTTCTGAGAAATGGCGATTTAGGTTCTTCCTCAGCGAAAGGTAGAGCCTGTCAAGGTTTTTTTCTGGTATTGCATATGATATGCCGCAAGCAAGCTGTATCAGTGACTTGCGCATTATATCGCTTTCTATAAGCCTTAGAACGGCCTTGACTGAAAGTTTCCCATATTTAATCTTGTTGTCTATGAAGATGTTGCTTATGTGCGAAAAGCCTTTTGCAAGCCCTGTTGCCTCTGATACAAAAGGGTTGTTTGAGAACAGCGCGCTTCTATAGCCGAAGTACTCCATTACCTGCGCAGTGGTAATGGTCCCTGATCCGTGCCTTAGCTTTTCCAGAAGAGGATCGGTCATGATGTCGCTATGTTTCATCCCTGATTCCCTCAGAGACCTTATGCTCCCTACCCTCAAACCTGTGAACATGGAGAGATGGGAGGGCAAGGTGTATGTGCCAGGAGCTATTGCCATTTCGTACCTTATGCCTTTTCTAGCCAGGTCGTTTATTGCGTATGTGCGTGCTTCTCCGCCGTATGGCATTAACAGGTCTGCCCGCACAGTATCGAGCATTATGAATATTATATTACGGCTTTCCATTGCCATGCCTATATTAGTTCCAAGTAAGAGAACATTAGCGGCAAAATCACGGTTATGTCTCCGTCAATTGTTGTGTACTTTGCCTTCTCCTTTACCTTCCCCCATGAGACAGCTTCGGTGAGCCTTGCACCGGACAGGCTGCCGTCATACTGCGATGCGGTGGTTATGTACACGGCATAGTCGAGCCCACCCTTGAACTGGTTCCACCATATTACATGGTGCTTGCTTATGCCGCCGCCTAGCATGAGGGCTCCGGTAACCTTATTGTCAAAGGATATGTTGCTAAGTTCCAGCTCGTCGCGTATCAGGTTAAGCTTGAATGCGTGGTCCTGGGAGAATAAAGAGAGCTGCGTGCCGAAAGCGCCGTCAAGTATGCCTGGGTTGTATATGGGCACATTGTTTAGATATGCCTGCCTTATTATCGAATGCTCATCCTTTATCCTCTTGCCGAATTCGCGCGTGATTTCGCTTGCGCTATACTCTCCCTTGTAGTCTTTTGACTGATAGATGTCCTCCATTATCTCATTGAAATATTTCTCTACTGCAGTTCCATACTGGTCCCTGCCTATGAATATGTTCCCGAGCCGGTATATGTCCATTTCGTGCAGTTTCTTGTCATCGGCTTCGAACCTGCCGATGCTGTACTTGCCGCCATATGCCTTTGCCAGATCATGGTCCAGCGTTCCGCCGGTCGTTATTATTGCATCGAAGTACTTGACGGAATCTGCAATCATCCCGCGCAGGCCTGTGGCGACTATGTCTGCAGGGAACGAAAGGAAGTTGAAAGACGCTGCGTCTTCGAGCATGTCCTGAAGTATGTCTATCCCATGTATCATGTGCTGCGCCGAAAAACCACCAATGCTCCTTTGGGCATCGATGAGCTCCTTTATGCGCATGCCCTTCTTCAGCCTTACATCGGCGACGTGATTTTTGAGCAGACTGCGCTTGCCTTGCATAAGACAACCTATATGCTATGGCAAAGGGAATTTAAAAACCATAATGTACGATTCGGTATTGTGTTGTGCAGGCCAGCATGTAGGTTAGGGGATTAGGCGCCCTCTTGCATGGCCTTCTCTGTGCAAATCGTGACACCCTCCCACCCGTAAACGGCGTGGGCTTCCTCTGCGTTCATGCAATCACTGCGTCCTGCAAAGGATGTGTTTTATCGGACTTTTGCATTTCCGTTTTTATAGGATTCTATTGACTTCTCAAGGATCTTGTTGTAGAACTGCTGTGCAAGAACCAGCCTTTCATCTATCTCCTCCCGCCTTGTGGCATCAGGATATATCCTGAATTTGTAGGCTCTTGCCACCTCCATGCCCCGTATATTGCAATTCATGTTTATACGCCTTACTGCGGTTCGCTCTCATCCCGCCCCTGAAGGGAACCCTCTGAAGAGGGCGTTGGATTTCCAGCTCACAATCTTAAATATATTTGCACAATAGTTAGATCATGTCAGCTGAAAGTCTGCTTGGCTACATTTTCACGGCTACATATGCTATCCTTCTTGCTACGCTTTTAATCTCGGCTTTTATGATCAGAAAGCAGCTGGCACAGCATGCAATCAAAAACTCGGGAAGGGTGCCTGCTGCTGTAGCACTGCTCACTATAATATTCTTCCTGGCCTTCTCCGTATTGTTTGTACACCCTGTTGAGCAGCTGTATTTCGACGAGAACATATACCAGGGCATTGCACTTAACATTATGCATAGCGGCAGCGCGCTCTGGTGCCAGTATGGCACTGCGCTTGCGGCAAACTGCCCGTTGATGCAGCTTTACCATGACCCGGTGGAAATATCATTTTATCTTGCTCTGGCATTTTTTGCTTTTGGGGTAGGCATACATACGGCATTCATGATGGAACTTGCAGTTGGTGCAATATCCATACTGTTGGTATTCCTGCTTGCATCTATGCTTTTTGGAGGAGAAGTGGGCATGGCTTCTGCAGTAGTCTTTGCCCTAATCCCAGAAATTTTCATATGGTCAAGGACGCAGGCCGTGCCAAATCTCTACATGATGATGTTTGCCGTGCTGGCATTTTTTGCTTTTGAATCATACCGAAAGATACGCACACTTCCTGCCTTTTCGTTTTTTGCATCAGCGCTTCTTATAGCCACGCTTATGCGCATAGAAGCCATAATTCTCTTGCCCATCTTTCTGCTGCTATTGGCATACGACAGCGTAATACTAAGGGGAATTAAAAGGACACTGGGCGCGATTGCAGGCATTAATTTAAAGACTATTGCCGTGCTTGCTTTTTTCTTATTTCTTCTACTTCCTCAAATATACTATATATTGTACGAGTTGAAAAGCCCGGATTATGGGACAGGGTTCCTATGCGGCAAAAACTCGACAAGCATACTATCCATAAGCAATTTCATGTGCAACTCTGTGCCTAATTTGCAATTCTTTGAAGGAGCATTCACAAGACCCATGTTTTATCCAACATACTTTTCTGTTTTCACATCGGTAATTGCGTTGATAGGCGCAGTGGCGATGCTATGGAAAGGCGGACAGCGCAGAATGCCAATCCTGACACTTGGGTTGTGGATTGCTGCGTTCTTTGCATTTTACACGGCATTTTATGCAGGATCTGTGCTGTATGGAGTTGACGTACGTTTCATGCTTATACTCTATCCTCCTATTGCAATATTGTCTGGGTTCGGCATATACTGGATAAGCAATGCTGCATCTTACAAACTTTCCGCGCAGAAGAAGGGCAGAAGACGCCGAAAGAGCCAGGAGATAAGGAGGCACATTATTCAGACACTGATATTCATTGTGCTTATATTCCTGTTTGCAATGCTCCCTTTTTACAATTCAGTGCGCGTCATATCTATGAACACATCTATGATGCCTCAGGAAGGCATGCCACTTAGCGCAACAGATTTTATATACAGCAATGCCTACAAGGTGCCTTCAAGCTGCCTGGTATTTTCGTTCACTCCGGACATATGGTTTGAGCTAAACCGCAGCTCATCGCAGATCGGATGGTTCAACGTTAATAATGCCACACTGGAAAAATTCGAGTCCAAATACAGCTGCTTCGTCCTTGATTATGGCTACTGGTGCAGCACCCCGGGATACCAAAACAGCACCTGCAAGAGCGATCTTAATGCGTATAACACCACGCTAATTGCAACCTCGCGCTCTCCTGATCCAAATTTCAATTATTCGCTGTATTATGTTAATGGCTATAAGACGTGACCCCAGGATTGCGCAGTGTTTAAGCAAACATGAGCAAAATTAAGTGCACGAAATTTTGGATTTGTTAATTGTGAAGGTTCAAGTGACATGCTGTAAAAATGGCCGAAAGCGGCCATAGCAAGGCTTATATGCATATCTTATTATGCAGACGAAAGCTAACCACAAGCTTTAAATATCTAATTGTTGCTTTTATTATATGCTTGTTTTATAAAATATTGCTTGTTAAACTGCAAAAAAGGGGAAAAAATGGCAAAATCAAACAAAATGTCAAAAACCAATGAAAAGAATGAGGATCAGGATGCGGACAGCGCTAACCTTGGCCCTAGGCACGTTGAGATGCCTATGGTAATGAAAGGACTGGATATTAAAAAATGCCCGTCATGCGGGAGCATGGACATAATATTCGACAATGAGAAGGGCGAATATGTATGCAACAACTGCGGACTCATAATAGAGGAAAATGTAACAGATAGCGGCCCGGAGTGGCGCGCATTCGATGCTGACCAGAGGAACGCAAGGGCAAGGACAGGCGCCCCTATAAAATACATGAAGCCTAACAAGGGCCTTGTCACAGAGATAGACATGTATAATAAGGACATAAGAGGGACAAAGCTGCCATCAAAGAGGCAGGCACAGCTATACCGCATGAGAAAGTGGCATAAGCGGGCAAGCATTGCCAGCTCAAGCGAAAGAAATTACCTTATAGCCCTTCCGGAGCTTAACAGAGTGGCAAGCTATATAGGATTGCCAGACAACATAAGGGAGCAGGCGGCGCTTCTTTACAGGCAGTGCGTTAAAAATAACCTTATCAGGGGCAGGCCGATAGAGACTGTTGTCAATGCAGCGCTTTACGCTACATGCAGGGATGCCGGAATGCCGAGGACGCTTGACGAGATAGCACAGGTGTCAGGAGTTCCTAAGAAGGAGATAGGAAGGTCATTTAGGGTCATTGCTCATGAGCTGCACCTTAAGATACCCCTAACGGATCCATCAAGCTATGTGCCAAGATACGTGTCTGCACTTAAGCTCAGCGGCGACGCCCAGGAAAAGGCAGTGCTGCTGCTGAAGCAGGCCATGAAGAAGGGCCTTGTAAGTGGCAGAAGCCCGACTGGAGTCTCTGCAGCCGCAGTGTACATAGCAGGCGCACTTGCAGGAGAGCGCAGGACACAAAAAGAGGTCGCAGACGTGGCAGGGGTTACCGAAGTGACAATAAGAAACAGGTACAGGGAGCTCAAAAAGGAGCTTAACATAGATGTAAACCTGTAGCTGCGCCGCTTGAGGTTATCTTGTATGAAGCTTGCATTGGCAATCGTATTGTCCGTTGCCATCATTTCTTCAGTCCTTGCATCCAGCATATCGAGCCAGAACTATACGGTTGCGCAAGCCAATGTAACTATAAACAATGCATATAGCTATGTAAATTCTGTGAACCAAAGCGGATTTCTGGTGTTCCAGCCCAATCTCGAGGCTCCTTATAAGTACCTGGATAATGCCACTGCGATATACAAAAGCGCTCCGGGTGCTGCGATACTGGAAGCAGAAATGGCCCAGAGCCTGGCCAGGCAGCAATATAGCAGCATGAGCTCCTACAAGGGCGCATCACTAGTTATAATGGTTCTGGTAACAGCTCTGCTCGCAATAGTGCTTGCAAAAGTGATGATGCCGGTAAAGCGAAAGAAAAGCCGCTGATTTGATGGTTGATAGAGAAGAGGTTCTGCACTGCCATAAAAAGGCGCAGGGAAAGACGGAGATAATGCCACGGGTCCTTGTTGAAAAAGAGTCTGATCTTTCGACATATTACACGCCGGGGGTATCATTCGTTAGCGAAGAGATAGGCAAAAACAGCGGCAGCGTTTACGATTATACAACAAAATCCAACACCATAGCCATAATATCTGACTGCACGCGGGTGCTTGGGCTAGGAAATGTGGGGCCGCTGGCAGGCCTTCCTGTAATGGAGGGCAAAGCGGTTCTTTTCAAGAAATTCGGTGGAGTTGACGCAGTGCCAATTTGCATAAACACCGTGTCTGAGGAAGAGATAATAGCGCTGGTTAAGCATATATCGCCGACATTCGGAGGAATAAACATCGAGGACATAGAATCGCCTAAAAGCCTGTCGATATCGCAGAGGCTTTCGCTGGACCTCGACATACCCGTATTTCATGATGACAGGCAAGGCACTGCGGTAGTGGTCCTTGCGGCTCTTGTCAACGCGCTGAAACTGGTTGGGAAAGGCAAGAAATCGAAGATAATTATAAATGGGGCAGGGTCTGCAGGCTTTGGAATAGCAATGCAGCTGGTAAACTCTGGCTTTAAGAACATAATAGTTTTTGATAAAGGAGGAGCGATATATTCTGGCAGGGATTTGGGCATGAATCCATTCAAGAAGGAGATATCCGAAGCCACGAACAAGGCAGGGTACAGGGGAAGCATTGATGAAGCCGCAAATGGCGCTGACGTCCTTATAGGTGCGTCTTCAAAGGGCGCGTTCAGTAAGGATATGATATCGAATATGGCAACAAAGCCCATAGTTTTTGCTCTTGCAAACCCGTATCCAGAGATAGGATATGAAGAAGCGAAAGATGCAGGTGCGTTTGTTGTGGCTACCGGGAGCAGCGACCAGCCCAACCAAGTAAACAACCTCCTTGCGTTTCCTGCGATAATGCGCGGGCTGCTGGATTCGCGTGCCACTAAGGTGACGTACAAGATGCTACATAACGCAGCGATGAGCATGGCAAGGGGCGTAGGGAGCAGGCTGAGCGTGGAGCACATAATACCTAATCCACTTGAAAATGGATTTGCAACGCGAATAATACCAAAAATTGCCGCGTCTGTTGCAGAGTCGGCTGTGCTAGAAGGCCTAGCCAGGTACAACATATCATATGATGATGCGAAGATGCGTGCCGCGCAGATGATAGAAAGGTACAGGCGCATGGAAAGGTCGTCGCGCAGGTATCTGGTAGGAACTCATGGCTAAGCGGTTGGGTATAGGCAGGGCCACGCAAGCTATAAATGCATTTTCGTGCGATATATAATTGGTAATTTATATGGTAGAATTGGGAGAGCAGTTGCCTAGGGTTTCGCTGTTTGACACAGATCTTAAAAAAGTGAGCCTTGCAAGGGCGACAAAGAACAAGGTCACGGTGATAGCGTTCTTCCCTGGGGCGTTCACGGGCGTGTGCACAAAGGAGCTGTGCACTTTCCGCGACAGTATGTCCAGGCTGAGCCAGCTTAATGCAAACGTACTTGCAATAAGCGTGGACAGCCCTTTTTCGAATAAGGCATTCAAGGAGCATAACGGCCTTAACTTCACGCTCCTTAGCGACTTCAAGAGAAAAGGGGTCAAAAAGTTCGACATTGCATTGAAGGATTTTGCAGGAATGAAAGGATACGTGGCAGCAAAGCGGGCGGTATTTATAACCGGAAAGGATGGCAGCATTAAGTATAAATGGGTTTCAGAAGACCCTGCAGTTGAGCCCAACTATGCCGAGATAGAGGAGGCTCTGCGCAAAGTGTAGATGCACTGGGCCTTACGTAACATTTAAAACCATATGCAGATTAAATATGATGCGATATTTATGGCAAAACAAGCGCCGCTAGGGCAACGGGCATTGGTAGAGGGACTTGGCACATTTATACTTCTCTTTGTAAGTGCAGGGTCTCTGATAATAGCAACACATTTCTTTCCAGGATCTGCGCAGCTTCTAACAGTTGCGCTGGCGACTGGCCTTGCGCTGGCTCTTGGGGTGTCAGTGGCAATGAACATCTCTGGTGGGCACATAAACCCTGCAGTAACAATTGCAATGTATTCGGTTAGGAGAATAAGCGGAGGCGACGCCATAGTGTACATAATAGCCCAGGCAATAGGCGCAATAGTAGGCACTGCTGTTCTTATGCTTATGCCGGCCACTGCGCTTTACGGATCAATGCTGGGCCTCCTCACGCTAAATCCTTCAATAGGAGTGCTGCAGGCGATTGCGATAGAGGCCATAATAACATTCATACTGGTTATAGTAATATTCGGAACGGTGGTAGATGGCAGAGCGCCTAAGATAGGTGGGCTTGGAATAGGCCTTGCCCTGGCCATACTTATACTCGTGGCCGGACCGCTTACTGGCGGCGCTGCAAATCCGATTCGGGCACTAGGCCCGGAGATAGTCACGCTAAATTTCAATAACTGGTACGTATACTGGATAGGCGACATAATAGGCGCTGTTGTTGCTGC
>DAHXMA010000029.1 GCA_027365725.1 Microcaldota archaeon
CGGAGGCGTAGGCGTGCTTACCGTAGATGCGGTTTCTTCTTCCGGGATGCTAAGCCTTGCACAGTTTAGCAAGGAATCTTCCAACGCGCTAAAGAAAGTAATGCCCTCGCTTGTAAACATCAGGAATCCCCTGGATTTAGCAGGGGATGCAGATGACAAGAGATATTCACAGGCGCTCTCTGTGTTAAGCAGTGACAACGGCATTGACATGCTCATAGTCATAGCGCTATTCCAAACTCCTGGTGCGGATTCACGCCTTGCAACAGAACTGATAAGGCTAAAGGAAAACATGCAGAAGCCGATGCTTGTGCTTAGCATAGGCGCCGAGTTCACCAAGATGCATAAGATAATGATGGAGAGCGCAGGCCTGCCAGTGTACGATTCGCCAGCATCAATTGCACTTGCACTGGAAGCATTGCTCAAGTATTCCATCTATAAGAAGAAGCACTGAATAGGAGGCAACTTCTGAAATAAGGAACTGCGCATATGCGGGGAATCGGAACTGATGCGAATCAGCCTGTTTCCAAGAATGTGAATAAGTGCTACTGGCCTTTGAATAGATAGGCGGACGTTACTCAATTCTCTATTGTTCCATGGCTGAGCATCTTTACAGCTGCGCTTATTACCTCCTCTTTCTTGGTATCGGAGCTAAGCAGGTCAAAGAGTTCTGAAGGGCTGATCTCGAGCCGGTATCCTGCCTTATTTAGCTTTTCCATAAAGACGCCCAGCCCATAGTCTCTTAGAGAAGCATTCTCCAGCTCCCCTGTCCTTATTTCCATCGCCTCCTGCTCAATCTCCTCGCTCTTTACGCCCAGCTTTGAAACTTCAAGTATCGCGTTGTCCTGAAATTCTTTTGCAAGCCCATGTACTGATATATCATGAAGTTTTATGCCGTTTCCAAGCTTCCCGGTCAATACAATCCTTATTATCGGTTTGGCTCCTCCAGACGACTCAATCACCTTTCTCGCCTTCTCCCTGGCGAGCTCCTCTATCTCCGCAGGCCCCTTCCCATCCACATCTATCTCTTCCACTGCAAATTTTCTGGAATTTATCCTGTGGAAGGTGCAAGCTCTCTCTTCAGTATCGTATACGAAGAAACCTTTGCCATCCTGTTCATTTTCCTTGAGCTGTGTTATTACTGTGCTTCCCGGTATGAGGAAGTCCTTGCCGTGGCATTTCATCTCTACACGGCTGTGTATATGGCCATCTACGTACAAGTCAAATCCATCAGGAAGGTCGTCTATACGTATGAAGCTTTCACTGAACGGTAGAAGTTCATACACAGATTGATGGAACATGAAGATATTGAAACAGCCTTCCTTCCCCCTTGGCGCAACTTCCTTTAGCGTCTCCCTGAAGCGTTCTTCGGCAATCCCTCCAAGCCCAAAGACGCATACCTTCTCAGTCTTTCCTGACAATGTCTTTTCTATAGTTACCCTTGCCTGAGAGGCATCTATAACAAGACCTGCCATGCCTAATATGCTCACTGGATTGGCAGCGTTCAGCGCCCTTCTCTCATGGGTTCCTGGAATAGCTATTATGGGCATATCCGTATAAGCAAAGCCTTCACCTTCAAAGCCGGAAACCCTGGCCTTGAAATTCTTCTTCATAATATTCCTGAAAAGTGTCATCGCTTCAGCTATCACATCAGGAGAGGGCCTTCTATAATCGAAGATATCTCCAGGTATTATTATCATGTCACTTGCTTCCGCAGCTTTTTCTAGGGCTTCGCAGGCCTGCCTGCGTGCATCTTCCCTGAAGCGCTCATAGCCAAGGTGCATGTCAGATACAATCGCAATTTTCAAATGAGCACCTAAGTGGTAGTTAATTCAAGGTTTCCAGTCACAATGCTGTTCTCTCCAGTAACCTGGTCAGTATATCCTATAACGAAGTATCCGCTGAAAAGCTTTCCTACGCTTCCGGAAAACGCGGTGCCAGAGTTAGTATAGCACTGCGTATTTATAGTATAGTTCTGCCCCACAGCCAGATATATCTGATTTGAAGGCGGGTTGTAAGGTGTAGTAAGATCACTGTACGATCCGTTCTGGTTGCAGGCGAATCCGGTTATATTCAGCGGGAACTGCGAATCCTGTACTAGGTCGATGGTAATAACTCCTGATGTGGAGATGCTCGCATGCCCGCATGTCAAGCCTATCCTGAAGGCGCATTGGTACGGCTGCAGGCCGCTGCTGTTGAATAGCCCGAGAGAATAAAGCGCGCCGATTACCACTGCAATAACGAGTATCATCCACCCATAAGTGGTCAGGAACTCCATTGCGCTTTGGGCTTTAGACTTCGGAGAGCCCCCAGATCCACCTGTTTTATAATCCAACAAATCCACCTTCATGAACAGCTAGTGCGTCTCAGTTCCATTATCCCTGAGAATCCCCTTCTCTATGAGCTCCTTTATCTTCCCAGGCTGGTAAGAAAGCTTTATCAGTTTTGTATGGCCCCGTATCCCCTTGCCGGATTCGTACGAGGTTATTATTCCCTGCATTTCTAGCTCAGCTATATATTTCCTGTAGAGCCTTGAGCTCTTTGGCTCGGTATGCAGCGATTCTGCTATTGAAACATACCTATTGAATATTTCACCACTCAGTATGTATGACTCGGTGCCT
>DAHXMA010000030.1 GCA_027365725.1 Microcaldota archaeon
AGGCACCGAGTCATACATACTGAGTGGTGAAATATTCAATAGGTATGTTTCAATAGCAGAATCGCTGCATACCGAGCCAAAGAGCTCAAGGCTCTACAGGAAATATATAGCTGAGCTAGAAATGCAGGGAATAATAACCTCATACGAATCCGGCAAGGGGATAAGGGGCCATACGAAACTGATAAAGCTTTCTTACCAGCCTGGGAAGATAAAGGAGCTCATAGAGAAGGGAATTCTCAGGGATAATGGAACTGAAGTGCACTAGCTGTTCATGAAGGTGGATTTGTTGGATTATAAAACAGGTGGATCTGGTGGCTCTCCTGAGTCTAAAGCCCAAAGCGCGATGGAGTTCCTGACCACTTATGGGTGGATGATACTCGTTATTGCAGTGGTAATCGGCGCGCTTTATTCTCTCGGGCTATTCAACAGCAGCGGCCTGCAACCGTACCAATGCGCCTTCAGGATAGGCTTGACGTGCGGGCATGCGAGCATCTCCACATCAGGGGTTATCACCATCGACCTGGTGCAGGATTCGCAGTTCCCGCTGAACATAACAGGCTTCGCCTGCAACCAGAACGGGTCGTACAGTGATCTTACTACACCTTACAACCCGCCTTCAAATCAGATATATCTTGCTGTGGGGCAGAACTATACTATAAGTACGCAGTGTTATACTAACTCTGGTACCGTGTTTTCCGGCAGCGTAGGAAAGCTTTTCAGCGGATACTTCGTTATAGGATATACTGACCAGGTTACCGGAGAGAACAGCATTGTGACTGGAAACCTTGAATTAACTACAACTTAGGTGCTCATTTGAAAATTGCGATTGTATCTGACATGCACCTTGGCTATGAGCGCTTCAGGGAAGATGCACGCAGGCAGGCCTGCGAAGCACTCGAAAAGGCTGCTGAAGCAAGTGACATGATAATAATACCCGGAGATATCTTTGATTATAGAAGACCTTCTCCTGATGTGATAGCTGAAGCGATGACACTTTTCAGGAATATAATGAAGAAGAATTTCAAAGCCAGGGTATCCGGCTTTGAAGGTGAAGGCTTTGCTTATACGGATATGCCCATAATAGCTATTCCAGGAACCCATGAGAGAAGGGCGCTGAACGCTGCCAATCCGGTGAGCATATTAGGCATGGCAGGCCTTGTTATAGATGCTTCTCAGGCAAGGGTAACTATAGAAAAAACATTGTCAGGAAAGACTGAGAAGGTATGCGTCTTTGGGCTTGGAGGGATTGCCGAAGAACGCTTCAGGGAGGTTCTGAAGGAAGTTGCACCAAAGGGAAGGGAAGGCTGTTTCAATATCTTCATGTTTCATCAATCTGTGTATGAACTTCTACCGTTCAGTGAAAGCTTCATACGTATAGACGATCTTCCCGATGGATTTGACTTGTACGTAGATGGCCATATACACAGCCGTGTAGAGATGAAATGCCACGGCAAAGACTTCCTCATACCGGGAAGCACAGTAATAACACAACTCAAGGAAAATGAACAGGATGGCAAAGGTTTCTTTGTATACGATACTGAAGAGAAAACTTACACCTTCCACAGGATAAATTCCAGAAAATTTGCAGTGGAAGAGATAGATGTGGAGGGGAAGGGACCTGTAGAGATAGAGGAGCTCGCCAGGGAGAAGGCGAGAAAGGTGATTGAGTCATCTGGCGGAGCCAAGCCGATAATAAGGATTGTGTTGACCGGGAAGCTTGGAAACGGCACAAAACTTCATGATATATCAATACATGGGCTTGCAAAAGAATTTCAGGACAACGCGATACTTGAAGTTTCAAAGCTGGGCGTAAAGAGCGAGGAGGTTGAGCA
The DNA here is from genome assembly GCA_027365725.1 of Microcaldota archaeon. Classification (GTDB taxonomy): domain Archaea; phylum Micrarchaeota; class Micrarchaeia; order Micrarchaeales; family CABMGC01; genus JAJZNA01. The sequence continues at coordinate 1,833 of DAHXMA010000030.1, forward strand.
GGAGGCGATGGAAATAAGGACAGGGGAGCTGGAAAATGCTTCTCTAAGGGATTATGGGCTGGGCATCTTTATGGAAAAGCTGAATAAGGCAGGATACCGGCTCGAGATCAGCCCTTCAGAACTCTTTGACCTGCTTAGCTCCGATACCAAGAAAGAAGAGGTAATAAGCACAGCCATAAAGATGCTCAGCCATAGAACACCAGACAATGGAGTAACCTCAGCCCATCTATTCAAAGGCCAGTAGCACTTATTCGCATGCTTTGAAACAGGCCGATTCGCATCAGTTCTGATTCCCCGCATATGCGCAGTTCCTTATTTCAGAAGTTGCCGCCTATTCAGTGCTTCTTCTTATAGATGGAATACTTGAGCAATGCTTCCAGGGCGAGTGCAATTGATGCTGGCGAATCGTACACTGGCAGGCCTGCGCTCTCCATCATTATCTTGTGCATCTTGGTGAACTCGGCGCCTATGCTAAGCACAAGCATCGGCTTCTGCATGTTTTCCTTTAGCCTTATCAGTTCTGTTGCAAGGCGTGAATCCGCACCAGGAGTTTGGAACAGCGCTATGACTATGAGCATGTCAATGCCATTGTCACTGCTTAACACAGAGAGCGCCTGTGAGTATCTCTTGTCATCTGCATCCCCTGCTAAATCCAGGGGATTCCTGATGTTTACAAGCGTGGGCATTACTTTCTTTAGCGCATTTGAAGATTCCTTGCTAAACTGTGCAAGGCTTAGCATCCCGGAAGAAGAAACCGCGTCTACTGTAAGCACGCCTACGCCTCCGCCGTTGGTTATTACTGCCACCCTGCCCCCATTGGGCTCAGGTTCTGACGCAAAAACCTTGGCGTAGAAGAATAGTTCGCTTATGTCATTTGCTATTATGAATCCGAATTGCCTGAATATTGCTTCATGCGCCTGATAACTGCCTGCAAGTGCTGCAGTATGCGAATGCGCAGCTGCGCTTCCTTCAGCGGTCTTGCCCGCCTTGAGTACTATTACTGGCTTTTTCTTTGTTACCTTCTTTGCTATCTCGACAAATTCCCTGGCCCTCTTTATCCCCTCTATGTACATGACTATTACTCTTGTTTCTTCGTCATTCATCAGGTAATTGAGTATGTCTACCTCATCAACATAAGCGGCATTTCCGTAGGATATGAATTTGGATAGGCCGAAACCCTCTCCAGATATCAGGTCGAGTATCGTACTCCCTACCGCTCCGCTCTGGGCTACGAAGCTGACTCCTCCTATCTCTGGCCTGCTGAGCTTATATGTCGGCAGGAAAAGCGTGTCGACCCTGGATCTTGGATCAACCACTCCGAGGCAGTTTGGGCCGAGCATAGCTATCTTGTATTTTTCTGCTATCGTTGTTATCTCATCTTGCAGCGCCTTTTCTCCTATCTCAGCAAATCCTCCGCTTACAACTACTGCGCTCTTCACTTTTGCCTTTCCACATTCTTCAAGAACTTCTGGTACAAACTGCGCAGGTATGGATATCACTGCCAGATCTATCCTGTCCTTTATCTCCAGTATGCTCTTGTACGTCTCCATTCCCAGTATTTCCTCGCCGCTTTTGTTTACGAGATATAGCCTTCCCGAATATCCTGCATTTAGGTAATTCTGAAGTATTATATGGCCTACCTTATCGGGATTCCTGGAAACGCCTATTATTGCAACGGATTTTGGCTTGAGCATTGGTTTAAGGTCTATTGGATCTCTCATCTTTACACTTATTTCAATATTCTTATATCAACAACATCATATCCATCTGACCTTACTACCACCGGATTCAGGTCTAGTTCTTTTATATCGCGGTTTTCGTAAAGCAGCTTTGAAGTCCTTACCAGAAGATCTCGTATTCTTACTGTTGCTTCCCCATCGTAGGTTACTACTTTTCTGGACTTGAGCTGGTCTATCATATCAAGTGCATCCTGGCTTGTTATAGGGCAGAGCCTCAATGCAAAATCCTTGAATGCTTCTACGTATATTCCGCCAAGGCCCAGAAGAACCATCTTGCCGAACTGCGGGTCTTCGTTGCCTCCTATTATTATCTCCACTCCTCCGCGCACCATCTTCTGCGCTATTATCCTGTATGGATGCAATGCTCTTCCTTTCGCTTCAAGTTCTTTGTACGCTTTGACTATGGATTCATGGTCTGATAGATCAAGCTTTACCAGTCCAGCTTTTGATTTATGAAGTTGCTTTTCCGATATGAGCTTTAGAACAAGCTTTTCTTCTCCAGCAAACTTTACAGCGTCTTCGCTTGATTCTACATATTTGCTCTCTATGCTTCTTATACCGTACCTGTCCAATACTTTCTTCCCTTCGAAGTAATCCAACAACATGATTTTATTACCTTATTTTTATGAAGTAAACTGCAGCTGCTATTATAATTACCACTATCACGATGATAATGGCCGGCAGGAGCTTTGACTTCTGCTTTGTATTGCGGCCTGCTGAGCCTAGATCTTCTGCTATCTGCTTGACATCGCGGGGCTGGCTCTGGGCTGCCTGCTCTCCTGTCCTTTGAGCTCCTTCTGCAGTGCCCGGCATGGTGGCTTGGGTGGAATTTGTTGCTCCTGATGTGTTGCTTTGCGGTCCTGAGGCAGGGCTATGCTCCTGCATATTTGCAGGCTGCTGCGTGGGATTTGCCTTTGCATTCAGGAAACCTTTTTCAGTAAGCATTATTGCCACTGTGCCGCTCTTCAGCTCGTAGATTGCAAACCCCTGCTTGTAAAGCTTGTATAGCCTCAGTGCAAGGTCCTTGGGCCTGAGATTGAGCGTATTCTGTAGGTCCAGAGGGCTTCTTTTGCCTCCGGAAAGCTGCTGCAGTATCGTAGTATCGAGATGGTCTAATGGCTCTGCTGACTTTAGATTAGCTTCGCTTATGAGACCCGTGCCCGCAGGGGTTATTGTTATGGTGTTTGGGCCGGGATAGTAGGCGGTAAATTCTATAAGGCCCTTTTGCTTGAGTGTGCCTGCTATGTTAGAAGCGTCGAAGATACTGGAATTTAGTGCACTGCCGAGTTTTTCCAAAGGCGTATTCGGCGTTATCTGAAGCAGTGATACTAGATCCATAAAAGTGGGTTCATCTGGCATGACATATATAAAAATAGGAATAAATAAAAAGATTAGTTAAAATTTCATTCCAAAAGCGGATTAGCTGCTGGGTCATCGCTGCGGCAAAAATATTATGTTTATGTTGAAACCTTTGAGATAGGGGATATCGTTTCTATAGCACTCTTCGAATGTTTTGGGATTTGGTTTCTCCGGCCACCTGTACTTCAGCGCTTCCTGGCCACCATCTTCAAGTTTGACTGAACCTTTTTTGTAATATGCCGATATCTCTTTCTGGGTGAAGGCCACATTGGATATGCCAACATATTCGACCTGCATGTTTCTCAGGAATATTGCCTTGTCATTAAATCCGGCTTTCTTACCCTGAAACATTCCGTCGTAGTATACGTAAAGATTTCCATTCCCTTTGTAGACTATGGAACTGAACGCAAGCTGCTGCGAATCAGGAGAGAGGCGTTCGACAACGAATATGGAATACTTTGCAAGGCCAGAACCCTTCATCTGCAATGCAAGCTCGCTTTTTGGGCCTTGCACATTTATTGCACACTCTGCTTGAGGAGCAGCTGCACTGGCAGGTCGGATTGCCGGCAACTGGCCTGCGAATATCATTGCACCTGTAAATGCAGTCGCACGAGCTGCGGTGAAGAATGAATTCTTGTAGTTGTTTCCTTTTTCTCGTGGCAATGATTTTTCCATGATTATGTGTGTTTTTTTAAGATATTAAGGCTTTTCGTGAGTTTGCGCAGTTATGTGCCGGACAAATCTAAATGGAAACTTTTAGTAATGTATTGGTCACTTGATATAGTATAGCAGATTTGGAGTAAACAATAAAATGTGCGACTATGGAGATAGATTTTCTTGGCGGAGCCGGAGAGGTCGGTAGGTCCGCGATTCTGATAAAGGATGAGAAGAATATACTTTTGGATTATGGAATAAAGATCGATGGTAAGACAGAATACCCATTGCCTACTCCGCGTGTTGATGCATATATACCAAGCCATGCGCATCTTGACCATAGCGGTTTTGCTCCTGCGCTTTACAAATCAGGTCTGCCGGCTGCATTTGGGACGGAGCCTACAAAACAACTTGCAGAATTGCTCATTGAAGATTCTATCAAGCTGAATAAGAGGAAGCA
>DAHXMA010000015.1 GCA_027365725.1 Microcaldota archaeon
ATAGTCCCAGCCAGATTCGAACTGGCGTACGCGGGTCCAAAGCCCGCGGTCCTTGGCCGCTAGACGATGGGACTATGCTTTCATTTTGGTAGTAATTCCTATAAATAACGTAGCATGGGCCTTATGCTCTTTGACCTATTCGCCGAACTCGCTTCGCATCTTCATCTGCCTGCGCTTCTTGTTATAGGTTATTGCAAAGTTGTGCGTTGCGTCCCTTATGCGCCTTAACAGAAGCATCATCTTGCCGTTGTTGTCAAATCTCCTTGGCATCTCTTCATCTGGCAGGTATATCTCTTCAAATTTCTTGGCAAGGCCTATTACAGGGATAGTAAGGCCTAGTGAATCAAGTGAGTCTTTTGCGGATTTGAGCTGCTCCGCGCCTCCATCTATTAGTATCAGGTCGGGCATCTTTGCCTTCTCATCAAGTAGCCTCTTGTATCTGCGGTATACGACCTCTCGCATGCTTGCAAAATCATCTGCTTTCTTCACTGTTCTCATCCTGAATTTCCTGTAGCCGCTCTTGTCAGGCTTCGCATCAACAAAACGCACCATGCCTGAGACTATGTGCTCGTTCCCTATGTTCGATATGTCAAAGGACTCTATAACGAGCGGAAGGCTAGGCAGATTAAGGGCTTCCTGCAGGTCATCAAGCGCGCTGTCGTGCTCCATGTTCACCTCTATGTTCTTTACCGCAAGCTCTACAAGGGCGCGTTTATCTCCCCTGGCCGGGACAATAAGGCTCACTGGAGCACCCCTTGATTTTGAAAAGAATTCGTCTAAAGCGGCTTTTTCGGCTTCGTCTACCCAGCATCGGTGGCTGAGTATTATCTCACGCGGTATCGGGTTTGAGGAATAGAACGCCCTGAGAAATTCCCTCTCGAAGTTTTCCTGGTTATCAATTTCAAAGTCTTTCTTGCCAAGAAGCACTCCTCGCCGTACTCCCATATGCACTACTATTACGCGCTCTCCAATCTTCTTAAATGCGATTACGTCCTGATCAAAGTCCCGCTCATGGTCGACTATCTGCTTTGTTGCTAGAAGATTTATGCTGCTTAGCTGGTTCCTAAACTCAAGCGCCATCTCATATTTTCCCTCCTTTGACGCCTGCATCATGCGCTCCGTGAGCATGCTTACTGTCTTTTCGCTTCCGCCCTTAAGAAAAGCCCTAGCATTATCTACTTGCTCACGGTACTCATCCTCTGTCACTTTTCCGATGCATGGCGCAGTGCAGATCCCTATGTGGTAATTCAGGCACGCCCTGCCCGGGAGCGTCCTGCATGTCCTTATCTTGAAGACACTTACTATTAGCCGCTGGAGCTCCCTTCTCCGCATCGCATCCGTGTATGGGCCAAAAGACTCAAGAGATGGGCTTGTCTTCCTAGATGTAAGGATCCTGGGGAATTTATCCTTTGTAAATGAGATATATGCAAATGTCTTTGAATCCTTTAGGTTGATGTTGTATTTTGGCGAGTGCTGCTTTATCATTTTGTTCTCTAGAAGGAGGGCTTCGACCTCGCTGCGCACAACTATCCAGTCTATCTTCCTTGTCTTTGATACAAGCAGCCTTGTCTTTATCGCGAGCCTATCGGGATTTGAGAAATAGTTTCCCACCCTATTGCGCAGATTCTTTGCCTTTCCGCAGTAAATAATCACGTCTTTATCGTCCCTGAAGAGATAGACCCCTGGGTTTGTTGGTACCTTCCAGGCATCGAAATCTGCGGAATTTTTTATCTCCATCATGCTTTTTGTGCCCCTAGGGTGGATTTTAGAAACTGGCCGGTGTACGACTCCTTTACCCTGGCTATCTCCTCCGGCGTGCCGGTTGCAACCACCTTGCCTCCGGCAGTCCCGCCTTCCGGGCCCAGGTCTATTATGTAATCGCAGCTTTTTACAACATCAAGGTTATGTTCTATTACAAATACGCTGTTTCCCTTTGCCACAAGTTCGTTGAGAACGCCTATGAGCTTCTTGGTATCCTCGAAATGAAGCCCTGTGGTCGGTTCGTCGAGCATGTAAACCACATGCCCCTGTTTGTACTTGCTCAGTTCCCTTGAGATCTTGACCCTTTGGCTCTCGCCTCCTGAAAGAGTCGTTGCACTCTGCCCAAGCTTCACGTACCCAAGCCCCACATCCACAAGAGTCTTGATCTTCCTTGCAATCGGAGGTATATTCTGGAAGAATTCATATGCCTCTTCTATCTCCATGTTCAGGACCTCGGAGATGTTTTTGCCCTTGTATAGTATTCTAAGGGTCTCCTTGTTGTACCTCTTTCCGTGGCATTCGCTGCACTCGACATATACATCTGGCAAGAAGTTCATTTCTATCTTTAAGACCCCGTCACCCTCGCAGGTCTCGCAGCGTCCCCCCTTCACATTGAATGAGAACCTTCCTTCTTTGAATCCCTTTATCTGTGCATCCCTTGTTGATGCGAAGAGCTTTCTTATCTCATCGAATACCTTGGTGTATGTGGCAGGGTTGCTTCTTGGTGTCTTGCCTATTGGATCCTGTTCTATTACTATCACATTATCCACCCATTTGGGCACAAAAAAGTAAGCATGCTCGCCTATGTGGTCTGTCTGCTCACCAAATCTTTTTTTAAGCAGAGGCATTATCGTCTGGTTCATAAGGGTGCTTTTACCAGAACCAGAGACCCCGGTTATGCCGCACAGGACCCCTAAAGGCAGCCTTACTCCTAGCTCCTTAAGATTATTCTCCCGTGCACCCTTTATTTCCATGTAGTCTATAGGCTTCCTTCTGGCCTTTGGCGTTTCTATTTTAAGGTCCCCGGATAAGTACCGCCCCGTAAGGCTATTCTTGCTCAGCATTATTTCCTTTGGCGTTCCCTGCGCGGTTATGTGGCCACCATGAACTCCTGCTCCCGGCCCCATATCGACTATATAGTCAGCGGCAAGTATTGTGTCCAGATCATGCTCCACGACTATCAGCGTATTTCCTATGTCCCGCAGACCCTGCAAAGTGCGTATCAGCTTTTCATTGTCCCTTTGATGAAGGCCGATGCTTGGCTCGTCGAGGATGTAGAGCACGCCCATCAGGTTGCTTCCTATCTGCGTTGCGAGCCTGATCCTCTGCGCTTCGCCTCCGGATATAGTCTTTGCGCTCCTTGAGAGAGACAGATATCCGAGCCCCACATTCTTGAGAAAGCCCAGCCTTTCGTTTATTTCCTTGAGCACCTGCTTTGCAATGGCAAGCTCCTTGTCGGGCAGCTTTGACGAGAGACTGCCGAAGAATTCTACTGACTGGTCTATGCTAAGGTCAGTGGCGTCTATTATGCTCTTTCCCTCTATCTTGACTGCAAGCACGACCGGCTGGAGCTTCTTGCCCATGCACGTCTTGCAGAGCTCGCCAGTCATGAATTTCTCTATCTCCTCTTTTCTCCATTCGCTCTTCGTTTCCCTATAAAGCCTCATTGTCTGCGGTATTACTCCTTCAAAGCCGCCACGGCCATGGCTGTGCAGCCCTGCCTTCTCTGTTTGCGGCTCCCTGTCTCCATAAAGCAGCACATCAAGCTGCTTCTTTGTAAGCTTTTCTATAGGCGTCCATATGTCGAATCCGTGCCTCTTTCCTGCTTCCGCTATTTGCTGCGCCCTCCATGCAAGGTCAAACTTCCCGTATATCTCAATTGCACCGTCCATCACGCTCTTTGAACGGTCCGGTATCAGAAGGTCTATGGATATCTCAGTTATCTCCCCAAGCCCATGGCATGCAGGGCATGCCCCGAAAGGGCTGTTGAATGAGAACATCCTTGGCTCAAGGCTCTCAAATACAATATCCGGATGATTGGGGCACGCCCCGAAGGTGCTGTACGAAGTCTCATCTGCGAATCTGTCAAGCTCCTTCTTCTTGTCCTTTGCCTGCCTGTTGCTTATCACTATCATCCTTCCCTTTCCCACAAGCAGGGCCTGCTCTACTGCTTCAGATATCCTTGAACGTTCCTCGTCGCTGATCCTTATCGTGTCTATGACTGCCTCTATCCAATGTTTCTCGTACCTTGCAAGCTTTGCCTCCTGTTTGACTGTATCGGAGGAATAGATCTTCTGGTCTATCCTTATCTTAGAGAACCCCTGCTTTCTTATATCATCTATTATTTGGTCATGGGTGCCTTTCTGGCCCCTTATTACCGGTGCCAGAAAGATCAGCGTCTGATCCTTTGAGGCAAGTATAAGGCTTGTTATGTTCTCTGCGCTTTGCGGCTTTATCGAGCTGTTGCATTTGGGGCAGTGGTGCGCGCCGATCCGTGCATATAGCAGCCTTAGATAATCATAAATCTCTGTAACGGTCCCCACAGTGGACCTTGGATTCTTATTTGTTGTCTTCTGTTCTATGCTTATCGCAGGGGAAAGTCCGTCTATGCTGTCCACGTCAGGTTTGTTCATTAGCCCTATGAACTGCCTTGCGTATGCAGACAGGCTCTCCACGTATCTCCTCTGCCCCTCCGCGTATATGGTGTCAAAAGCAAGAGTGGACTTTCCGGACCCTGAAAGGCCAGTTATGACTATAAGCTTGTTCCTTGGGAGCTCAGCATCTATATTTTTGAGATTGTGCTCCCTTGCTCCCTTTACAATTATATTGTCCCTCATTTCACCAACCTTGATGCCTGTTTTTTAATCTCCTCTATCCTATCACGCATCTCTATAGCTTTTTCAAACTCCAGGTTCTCTGCAAAGCCCTTCATCTGTGCGTCCATCCTTACCAATTCTTTTTCTATGTCTGATCTTCCAAGATGCCTAATCCCTTTCATATTGCCCTTCTTCTCCTCTATTTTCTTTACTATGGTCTTTGGCGTTATGTTGTACTTCTTGTTGTACGTCATCTGCGCAAACCTTCTTTGCTGCGTTATTTGTATTGCTTCCTTAATTGAGTCCGTCATGACGTCTGCAAAAAGGACTACCCGCCCATCAACATTCCTCGCGGCCCTGCCGATTGTCTGTATTAGGCTCCTAGAATCGCGAAGGAACCCTTCCTTGTCCGCGTCGAGTATGAATATTGTGCCGACCTCTGGTATGTCCAGGCCTTCGCGCAGTAGGTTTATCCCCACAAGTATGTCAAACTCCTTCGCCCGAAGCTGGCGTATTAGCTCTATCCTTTCAAGGCTTTCTATTTCGCTGTGAAGGTACCTTACCCCAAAGCCTTCCTTTGCAAGGTAGTCAGTAAGGTCCTCCGCCGACCTCTTTGTGAGCGTTGTTATCAGCACCCTGTTGCCCATGGCTATAGTAGCTTTCGACTGCTCCATAAGGTATTTCATCTGCCCCTCCATTTTCCTTACCTCCACAATCGGGTCAAGCAGGCCAGTAGGCCTTGTTATCAGATCTATCTTCCTGCCGCTTTTGCCAAGCTCGTATTGTGCAGGAGTCGCTGATACAAAGAGAGTCGTTCCCATCTTCGCCTCGAATTCCTCAAACCTAAGCGGCCTGTTGTCAAAAGCACTTGGAAGCCTAAACCCAAAATCTACAAGGTTCTTCTTGCGCATGAAATCCCCATTGTACATCGCCCTTGCCTGAGGTATCGTCTGGTGGCTTTCATCTATTATCATGAGAAAATCCCTTGGAAAATAGTCTATGAGAACATGTGGTGGCTGGCCTGGCGATCTCCCGTCAAAATGCCGGCTGTAGTTCTCTATCCCGCTGGTGTATCCCATCTCCTTTATCATTTCCAGGTCGTATTTGACCCTTCTCTCAAGCCTCTGGCCCTCAAGCGCTCCGAGCTTTGGCAGCTGCTGGGCGAGCTCTTCTCTTATGGACTCCATTGCTGCCTGCTGCTTTTCAGGAGGGATTACGAACTGCCTTGCGGGGTATATGACTATATCGTCTATCTTCACCACCATGTCTCCAGTGACAGAGTCGATCTCCTTTATGGCCCCTATCCTATCCCCTTCCATCTCTATCCTGATTATGCTGTTCTCATATGCCGGTATGACGTCTATGGTATCGCCGCGCACCCTGAATTTTCCTGGCTCAAGGTTTTGATCGTTGCGCTGATACTGTATTTCAACAAGACAGGAAAGCAGGTTCTTCCTAGATATCATCTCATTCTTGCTCAGATGCACAGACATCTTCATGAAATCGTCCGGATTCCCAATACCATATATGCAGCTGATGCTTGCAACGACTATTGTGTCTTTCCTGCTTACAAGGCTTGACACTGCATGCAGTCTCATCTTCTCTATCTGCTCGTTGACCGACGAGTCCTTCTCTATGTAAGTGTCTGTGGTTGGAATATAGGACTCTGGCTGGTAGTAGTCATAATACGAGACAAAGTACTCGACCCGGTTGTCAGGGAAGAGTTCGCTTAATTCTGTGTAGAGCTGCGCCGCAAGGGTCTTGTTGTGGGCTATTATCAGGGTTGGTTTTTGTAACTTTTGTATCACGTTTGCCATTACAAACGTTTTTCCGCTTCCAGTTATTCCTAGGAGCGTCTCCTTCTGGAACTGTGAAAAGCCAGATACTATTTCGCTTACAGCCTGCTCCTGCCCCGGCGAGATCTTATATGGCGATTTAAGCATGAATTTCATTGACCATCATCGTTTTTCCTATCTGGTTTTCAAAGCTTTTATATTCCCACGTAATAGCGTCATAGTGCCTGCCATAGCAGTCATAAAGGGCTACACTGTGGATGTTATAAGTGCCCAAGGGTCGATTAGGCGCATTTTTAATTTGCCATTAAACTGCTTTAAGCAGGTTATTATGGGAATCGCTACAAAAACAATATATAAATACTTATCCGATGTAAGTCATAAAACCGAGTCGATGGTAAAATGTCAAATAAGAAACCTTCAAGGGGAAAGTCATCCGGCAAGCTCGACGCCTTTAATAGGACACAGGAGATATATAAGCTTTTAGAGAAGGGAATTATCGAGAGCGAAGCGCTTCTGAGCACAGCTGCGGACAGGCCGGAAGACGACGCGCATGTGCTAGACCTTCTTGAAAGCACAAAACAGCAGCAGCCATCTGCAAGGCGCAAGCCTTCGTCTGCGTCAAGACCTTCGTCCGCGTCAAGAAAATCAAGACCCGTGAAGCTTAGCCGTAAGAAAAGAAGATAATCAATACTTCTTGGCGTTTTTACCTATGGAAAGGCGTACACCGCCCTGCCCTCTGGTTATAGTTATATCCAAATTTTCGCTGCCGAACATCCTCCTGAGCTCCTCATACGTATACGCTCCTATGGATGTCTTTTCTCCCTTGCTTTTGAGTATCTCGCTCCGTTTCTCAAGTACGTAATTTTTCTCTATAGTTGCAAACGATATGTCAAGTTTTGGAGCATCAGCACCATATCTGTCTTCAATCCCAAGCTCTATGGGCTTGTACCCCTCGCTTTGGTATATGAATGGCAGCACTGCACCAAACTCCGACTTTATGTCCGCCTCAAGCTTTTCTAATTTTTCTATATTTCCTCCTAAAACAAAGTCGTCCCCGTTTAGGAATCCGACAAACACATCTGAGCCTTTGTTCTTCAGTTTATCCTGAAGAAGCTGTGAAACCAGCCTAAGTATTGTTATTCCAGAATCTGTGCCAAACCTGTTTGCGAAATCGGCCAGTCCCTCAACCTTAAGGCGGACAAGGGTATAGCTGCTGTCCTTCTCATTTACCGCTCTCTCAACTGCGTCTGATATCTTGCCTTCGTTTGGAAGGTCTACCAAAGGATCAAACTTCTTGCCCTTTTTCCTTAGGAAAATGGTTACAAGGCTCCTTAGCTCTACAGGGTCGAAAGGCTTGCTTATGTAGTAATCTGCTCCATATTTTATCCCCTTGAACCTGTTTGATGTTGCATCCATCGCGCTGACTATTATAACTATAATGTCGCTTAGATTAGGGCTCTTTTTTATCGTCTGGCATATCTCAAGCCCATCAAGCCCAGGAAGCATTAAGTCAAGTATTACAAGATCCGGCTTTTCAAACTTTATCTTCTCTAGCGCCTCTTTGCCATCGTATACCTGTGATATCTCAAATCCCTTGCCTATGCTTAACGACATAAGCTTGTTGATGTTCTTGTCATCTTCAACTATCACTATCCTCCTTAAGGCAGGTTCGTTTTGCAGCACATAGTAGGTCAATATCCCGCCGCTGTTCCTGGAAGCTATGCTGTTGGTCGATTCCAGCTCGGAAAGGCTGCTTTTAAGCACATTTTCATCGACACTCAGCGATGAAGCAAAAGCCATTAATTCATTATACGTGACTTCTTGCCTGTCATTTATCATTGAGATTAAGTCAGACTTTATGTCATTGCCATTAAAATCCATCCGATCGCCGATAATCTATATCAAGAAAAGAATAAATACGTTCTTCAGGCCGCCTTTTTACACAAATTATCAAAAACGTCGTAAAGTCTATATCTTTAGCTTGACGGCCAAAGCTCGCAACGTATATAAAAGGGATAATCTAATAAATAAGTTTCCAATTAAACCATATGTAAGGATTGGACGACTAATCCAATGGAATAGGAAAATGCGCAACAAAATACTAAGGACATATACATGACCGCAAAACCGGTGCAGGGAAAATGAAGCTTGGATTCAATCAAATAGTGATCTTAATAGCTGTACTATTAGCACTACTGCTCATAGTATTTACTATATCCAGTTCAATACCAGAAATATCATCATCCGCCACAGTTACCCTTTCAAAAAACTCATCATACTACTTCCACCTTCCAAACAGCGAAAATGTGTACGCCGTGTATCTCCTTTCGTCTTCCGCGTCAGGCGCAACCATATACCTAGGGTCAAAACCGCTACTGCTAAGCAAAATATACGTGCTTAATTTATCCTCGGGAGCTTCGGCAAACGTAAGCATTGGAAATGAAACATACTCGGACATAAATGTTAATTTGGCATCATCCTCCACACAGTCATCCGATATCATACTTACTTACATACCTCAGGGGTTTGGAGTAAAACAAAGCTCAAATGTCCGCGCAATAAACCCTCAAGGATCCGGCCAACAAGCCATAGCAACCTCCACACAATCAACCTTGCCTTCAACAACATCAACAAGCCCCCAAACCACCGTATCCCAGCCAGCGCAAAAGCTCCCAGCCTCATCCCAGGCAATAATAGATGCAAATGCATCTCCGCTAGGCACAATGATAAACGGCTTTAAGCGCATATTCATAACTCAAACAAGCGAGTGCACACAACAGAAATATCAAACCAACTTCGCGTCAAAATACGGATTTGCGCCATCCGGAAGCCTTTCATTCCAAAACCAGTCGGCCCAAACCCCGTCAAGCGTATCAAGCATATCATCAGGCCTTGGCGGTAGCATATACAATGTTACATACTATGAGGTAGTAAGTGCAGGCAACAGGCAATTTGCCATAATACAGGTTAACATAACTTCAAACTCAACAATAAAGTACAACATAACTGGGGATTTTGGCCATACATATAGCTCCATGCTGGAGAATTATACAACTTTGAACAAGACTACGGACCCGTGCGCAATTTTTGGTGCATAAACCGGAAAGATAAGTTACGCTGCCTTTTGCCTATTCTGTCTTGTTGTATTTTGCAGTTTTCTTCTTCATATTCGGCGAAATAGGCAGGTCAACCCTGAATGTAGTGCCTTTGCCAAGCTCAGACCTCAGAACCTTTGCGTTTCCGCTATGGAGCTTTGCAATCTCCTTTACTATTGATAGCCCAAGCCCTGTACCTGCTCCCTCCTGCTTTATCAGCCCCGGCTTAAGCTGCCAGAATTTCTTGAATATCTTGGTGGCATCGGATTTTGAAATGCCTATTCCAGTATCAGATATGTCTATGTTAACCTTTCCGCCCTTTCTGGTTATCTTTACACTTATTCCGCCGCTTTCTGTAAACTTTATTGCGTTGCTTATCAAGTTAGAGAATATCTGTATTATTCTATTCGGATCAGCCGTAATCTCCGGAACGTTATAGTCCACCTCCCATGAGAATTCAAGATTTTTGTTTCGGCAAGCCTCTATGAGCGCCTGAATGCTTGGGTTGTCTTTTATTTCATTGAGGTTAACCTGCTGCCATTCAAGTTTAACTATGCCCGACTGTAGCTTTGCAACATCAAGTATCTGCTTAACCAATTGGAGGAACCTGTCAGATTCCCCATATATTATCTTTACGTAATCTTTCTGCTCCTGTGTAAGTGTGTCAGCCCCGTCAGTTAGCAACAGCTTTGAGAAGCCCATTATGTTTGTTATAGGCGTCTTTAAATCATGAGATATGTTGTATATAAATTGTGACTTAAGATCACTCTCAGCCTTCACCTTTTTCAGATTTTCCTGCGATTTTTCAAATTCCTGCTCAATATACTGCAAATGTCTCTTTGTTGCAAGTTCCTTGCTTATTATAAGGAATGATGAAACCCTGCCATTTCTATCAAGCATTGCCTTGGTTGTCTGTACACACGGTATTGGCGTGTTTCCCTTTAGCTCTACCATGTTTATGTATGCATCCTTTATGTATCCGTTGTTCCTTGCGACTCCAAGCGCATTTGTCAATTTGCTGCGGCTTTCATCGTCACTGCAAAGCGAAGATACGGGCGCCCCTACAAACCCGCCGCCAAGACCGAAAAGCATGTCTGCCGCCTTATTATATGATAATATATATCCTGACTCATCCGTTTCTATTATTGGGTCGTTTGACAGCTCTATTATATCGTGCGCAATCCCTTCAGAGAATTTAGTGAACCTTTCAAAATCCTGCGACACCACAAAGTCGAAACCGCCACTGCCTCTGCGCGCTTTAAGCTGCGCATAAAGCTCTGTATCATTGCCAAAGCTAAGCTTTGCCTGGCACGCGTAAGAATTTGACTGCATCTTTGAAAGCAGTTCGCCAAATTGGGCAGGCGCGCTTACGAAGTCAGTAAATTTTCTGCCAGTTAGCATGTCACTAGATATCCCGAAAAGCATTTCACAGGCGCCACCTGCCCAGAGCACCCTAAAATCCTTGTCTGTCTGCACAAAAGCTTCATCAATGCTCAACCCAAGCATGCCTGCCTTTGCTTCCGCATCTCTTATTGCGCTAATATCGCTAATTACAATATGCATAAGGTTTTCATTCACTCTATATGGATGCAGCTGAAAAACCCTTTCGCCCTGTTCAATATCCACTGTTTCTATTGCAATGCTCTTGTTAAGCTTAGACACATAGTCTGGCTCAAGCTTAAATATGCGATCGATAGCCCTTGACCCAAAATCTTTTTGGCTTAGCCCAAAATAATTCAAGGCACTCTTATTTGCCTTTACAATCACTCCGCCCATGTCTATTAGAAGCTGGCTTGTAGAGTTATTGAATGCAGCGTCAAAGTACTTGGCCACATTAACGCTCTTTTCCTTTTCGTATTTCGCTATGGCCTCGCTGCTTATCAATGCGCATGATATTGTAAACATATCTGCATATTCTTTTGTAAATCCACGTTCATCTGTTGATAACAGAGTGAGAGTTGCAAAAGCCCTGCCATCTTTAGCAACAGGCATTATTGCGCAGCACCTAAACCCCATATTCCTGTATTGTATCAACTCTGTCGCAGAATACTCGCTCAGATTGTTTTCTATGTATACTTTAGTAGTATTTAGCGAAAGCTCATCAACAGAAGCAAGGTCTGATCCACGTACTGCATCCTTTATTATCACCTGCTCTATGCCTACATATGATTTCAAATAATCTCCGAATTTTGATAGCAGATCCCTGTAGCCTGCAGACCCAGCGCTTATTTTAATGAGCTCCGGGACTAGCCTTTCCGCAGGAATGGGAGATTGCATGCTGGTCATATCTAATTTCAATGCAAATGTTATAAATTTATAGGGCAGTTATGTAGATACTATTTATTCTGCTGCCACTGATATAAACATTTATTATGCAATAAAATAGGCTGCACAAGCGAAAACGCCAGACTCTGCTTAAAACCTAGCCAAAACCTGTTGTGTTCTAATGAAAGTAAAAAAGCTATTCGATGGCATATTCAAGCTTGATGATAAATTAGCAACCGCAAATCTTGTCATTGGAAGCCGGGCATACTCAGAAGACATTGTGTCCAGCGGCGGCACAGAGTATCGGCTGTGGAACCCGTACAGAAGCAAACTGGCTGCAGCAATAATATGCGGTTTAAAGCACATGGAGATAAAAAAAGGGTCGGCAGTTTTGTATCTGGGCGCAGCAACAGGCACCACCCCAAGCCACATAAGCGACATAGTGGGTATAAACGGCTCCGTCTTCTGCATAGAAATATCCGAGCGGAGCATGAGGGACCTGCTTAAGGTATGCGAAAAAAGGCACAACATGCTCCCAATACTGCAGGATGCAAGGAACATAGACGGCTACAGCGACGATGTAGGCACGGTTGACGTAATATACCAAGACGTGTCAGCAAGGGACCAGGACGCAATACTTTTGCTAAACTCAAAGCTGCTTAAGCCCCATGGCTATGCATATGTTGCAATAAAATCACAGAGCATAGACGTCTCCAAGGACCCTGAAAAAGTTTTTGAGACGTTTTTGCGCAATATCTCTCCTGCATTTAGTGTTATAGAAAAGATATACATAGAGCCTTTCGATAAAATGCACCTATTTGTTGTCCTTAAAAAGATATAGAAGGAACATTGCATAACAATTAAATTATATCACGTGCTAATAATTCCGATGCACATCTACGATTATGCGAATAAAATAAATTCTGCGGCTGAGACAGGCATATATTGCCGGTGCTGCGGATTTCCGGTACTATCTCTTCCAGGCGAGCATCCCCTGTTCTGCAGCTTCTGCGAAGCCTACGTGCTTAAAACTGACAATGACATAGTGAATGGAAGCGCAGAAATATCCAAAAACCTTAAAATTATAAGGGACAGCGTTTCAAGCGGCAAAATGCAAGACGGCGCTGCCGCAGCTGACGCACTTGCAGCAATAAAAGACCCACACCTGCTTTTCGGAGCATCAGAATTCTACAGACTTTTTTCTGACACAACTTATTATGGCGTCGACTATACGCTTGGAGGTTTCATGTATCCTAACGCAGAGAAACGCAGCGACGAAACTCCAAAAAATAAATACAATGCAGTTGCACTGATGTCTAAATCAAAGGAGTTCCTTTTCAAAGCGCTGAAGCTTATGCAATCAGATGAAAAACCTTCAAATGCACTGGCATTCATAGCATTCATGTCAAATATTAAGCTCAAGAGATATGTTCAGGCGGAAAAGCTTCTTGACGGTCCCATAGCAAATTCTGGAGACGCTGCAATAATATCATATGCAACCATGGCATTAAAGGCACACACGGATCCCCAAAAATCAGCAAGCGCAATACAAAAGTGCATTTCGTATGGAATACCAAACGCGTTTTATTATCTGTCAATTCACCTAGCAAAGCGCAAGCGCCTAAGCGACTCCCTTGGAATACTGTCTGTTTTTGTAGATAAAACAGGGATGCCTGCGGCAATCAACCTAAAATACAGGGTTGGAGACATAAAGGCAGCATCCGATATATAAGGGATACAGCATGGCAAAATATCTTGGCTACGCATTCCTTTCCAATAGCATGACCTCCGCACTTGAGCTATTTGGGGACATATGTTGGTTCCCCTCTCCTCGATTCGATTCTCCATCTCTTTTCTCAAAGATACTTGACGAGAACACCGGCGGCCACTTTTCATTTAGCCTGGACGGCAAATACGATGTAAGCACGTCATATGTCAATAACAGCCTTGTAGTAAAGAACAACTTCAGCTCAAAATCAGGAAAATTGCAGACCATAGATTTCCTGCCTATAGGACTCCCTTCAATAATAAGAATATTCAGCTCAGATTCCCCTTTTACAGTAGAAATAACGCCAACCTTCAATTACGGGATGATAAACCCTAATTATGAAGATGCCGATGGTGGCATATCCTTTAAGAATCCTGCTTCAAGGGAGAGCCTTGATGTTGCAATAAATGGAAATTACTCAATGTTAGAGGATGGCAAATTTAGGTTCAAGCCTGGCAAAGGAAGCATTTTTGCACTTTATACGAAGGACTATAGACAAGGGCTATTTAGCAAAAAGGGATACATATATCCAAAGCCTGAAGCAGCCCTTGACTACTCTCTCAGATACTGGGAAAGCCAGATGTCTATTGCAAAAACCATAAAACACTTCAAGGAAGCATATTACAGATCAATAGCAGTTGTATTGGGATTGATATATGCGCCTTCAGGAGGAATAATTGCTGCATCCACCACTTCAATCCCTCCAATATACGGAGAAAAGCATAATTGGGATTATAGGTATGTGTGGATAAGGGATGCCTCATATGCAGCCGAAGCGCTTGCTAAAGCAGGATTCATGTCAAAAGCAAGGAGGATAATTGAATTCATGATAAGCGTGATAGACCCTTCACCCAAAAGCTTTGACCACCCTCTTTTTGAAATAGATGGCACCGCACCCCCTTCAGAAGAGGAATTAGGGTGGCTAAGCGGAAACCATGGATCGAAACCGGTAAGGATAGGCAATGCCGCTTACCTTCAGATCCAGAAGGACACAGAAGGTGTATTTGTCGATGCGCTTTATACATATTTTATACTTTCAAATGACACATCAATAATAAGAGAGAATATCTGGGCAATTGATGCAATAGCCAAATCTTGTTCTGAAAGCTGGAAGAACAAAAGCACAAGCATGTGGGAGGAACGCGGAACTCCGCAACATTTCGTCCACACTAAACTTATGGATTGGGTTGCAATTGACAGGATAAGCAAGCTAAAGCGCGCCCTTGGCAACCTTGCTGTAGCCGATTCGCTAGAAAGAATCAGCGACGCTATAAAACAGGACATAATCGAAAACGGTTTTTCGGAAAATTTGGGCAGCTTCGTAAAGTATTACGGAAGCAATGAAGTTGATGCCGCACTGCTAACAATGCCGATATATGGCTTCATAAATTCCAAGGATCGCCGCTTTATCGGCACCCAGGCACTGATATTGAAGCGACTTATGACAAGGCAGGGCCTGCTGCTGCGCACGGAGAATGACTATGAGGGAAACAATTCTCATCCATTTACGTTGATAAACACATGGCTTTCAAGGGTTTACACTCTCCAGGGCAAGCGGCCAAAGGCAAAAGAGGCGATTGATAATCTTATAAAGTTCTCAACCAGCCTGTATCTGTTCGGAGAGAGGGCTGACATTTCCAGGGGCATTCCAATGGGCAATTTTCCCCAGCTATTCCCCCACGCCGGCCTTATTTCTGCGATAATCGACTACGAGTACTATCGCAAGGCATGAGTATCATCCCTTTATAACTGCAACCGGCACATTCCTAGCAACTGGCTTTGCTATATTGTTATTCTTTACGACTTTTATTACTTCGTCAACGTCCTTATAAGTCCATTCTGCCTCTTCGCTTACCAATTTGCTAGTCCTTATACGTATCTCGATATTCTTCCCTCTAAGCGAATCAAACGTCTTTGTTGCAGGTATTTCTCTAAGGGCCTGATGCCTTGACATCACCCTCCCTGCTCCGTGGCATGACGATCCGAAAGTCTCAGACATGGCTCCTTCAGCTCCGCATAGCACATAGCTTGCAGTGCCCATGCTGCCAGGTATGAGCACAGGCTGGCCAACATCCCTGTATTTCTGTGGTATTTCTTTCCTTCCAGCGGCAAACGCGCGAGTGGATCCCTTCCGGTGCACATACAGCATAATCCTCCTGCCGCCTACGCGATGCTCCTCAAGCTTTACTATATTATGTGATAAATCGTACAGTATTTCCATGCCCATCTCATTCGGTTCCTTGCCGAAAGCCATCCCAAAGCTTTTCCTTATGGAATCCGTTATTATCTGCCTATTGACAAATGCATAGTTGACTGCGCTTTTCATAGCTCCCATATAGTCTTCAGCTTCCCTGTCCCCTATTCTGGCGTAGCTTAGCTCCGGATCTATTATCTCTATTCCCTTCTCCCTCCTGTATTCAGAAAGCAGCCTAAGGTAGTCACTGCATATCTGATGCCCGAATCCACGTGATCCGGTGTGAACCATAACCACCATCTGACCTTCATGCAGCCCGTATGCTTTGCCAACTTTTTCATCAAGTATCCTATCCACCCTCTGGACTTCTATGAAATGGTTACCTGCGCCAAGTGTGCCAAGCTCATGCAGCCCTCTAGACGCAGCCTCTTTGCTCACTTTTGAGAAATCTGCATCATCCATGCATCCGCTTTCTTCTATACTGCCTATGTCTTCATCAGTGCCAAATCCCTTTCCGACTATGTATTCGACGCCATTTTCACAAATCATCTCCAAATCTTTGTGGTCAAGGCCAAGCTGGAGCTTGCTTCCAACCCCACTTGGTATGTTCTTAAATAACGCATCAGATAACTGCCTTATTTTTCCACGTATTTCATCTTCGCCAATTGATGTCTTTATCAACCTTACGCCGCAATTTATGTCAAATCCTACGGCGCCAGGCGAAACTATTCCATCATCATCGCCAAACGCCATAACTCCGCCTATTGGGAATCCGTATCCTTCATGCCCATCTGGCATAATTTTTACCCCACCTTGCAATCCAGGCAGAGTCGCAGCATTTAAGGCCTGCTGCAATGTATGGTCCGACTTCATCTTGCCCATTAACGCTTCGTTGGCGTATATTGTGACGCCTGCCCTTCCCCGTGCTCCGGCCACCGGTTTTATCTCGAACTTGTCATCCGTAATCTTTTCCACGTCCATTGCAACCAGCTAAAAACCAATCACAAGTATTATATATCAGGTAATATCTTATAATGCGGCACCAGTTTATTGGTATTAGACTTTAAATAGAATATGCTATAATTACTAGGTGATGCAGGGATGGCGGAGCCTGGTCAAACGCGGCAGACTCAAGATCTGTTGGCTTAGGCCTGCGAGAGTTCAATATACGTTTGAACAAATCTCTCTCCCTGCACCATCAAAAATGTGATAAAATGTCAAAATCAAATAGAAGGCATGTAAATATACGCAGACAGAGAAAATCTGCAGCAACCAAAACCAGGCGCAGGCCATCAAAGACTGCGCAGCAAAAGCGGAAGCTTCCAAGCAGGACCAAGCTTAAGGACAAGGTACTATATGAAATAGAGCACTACCCACAGACTGAGGAGTTCACAAGCGCAGCTGCATGCGCAATGATGGTGCTCAAGCACATAAACCCTTCATTCAAGATGAAAAAAGAAGAGGAATATAGCATATGGCAAGAAGCAGTGAACGGGAGCGTATGGCACGGCTCAAAATACGGCCTTGCATATTCTATAGCCAAAAGAAGCAAAGGCTCAAAAGTCTCAATAATCAGCAATACTTCTGGAGAAGGCTATGACAGAAAGCTAGCCGTATATGAGAATGTAAATCTCGATACCCTGACTTCATCTTACAACGAGACTAAAAAGAAGGCGGAAGACGCAAACGTAAAGGAGGAGATTGTTAACAACATCTCAATAAACACCATAAAAAAGGAGCTCTCATCTAATCGTTTGCCAATAGTGCTCATAGATGCAAACGTGCTTAACTCGTATCTTGAATCTTCTCCTCACTGGATTGTTGTAAAAGGCTATGACAAAGACGCATTTTATATAAACGACCCATATTCAGACAGCACAATAACCCTAGACTACGACGCTTTCAAGCAGGCTCTTGGCTACGATAACAACTTCCACATAATACTGGTAAATACAAGGCGCAATTCTCCAAAGAAGAGGGCCTAAGCGGCGCACATAAATATTCGATATGGAGCCTCAGAATCAAACAGTAGCCTTAACCCAGCTCCATACTGCTTCTGCCAGTGCACTTTCCATGCCTTCGAATGAATGATCAGCGCCAGGTATTATTGCGCTTGAAAACTTGGATGAATCTGTCTTTGACCTAAGTATTTCCATCGCCTCCCTTATATCTAATATCATGTTCTCCTCATTCTCTCCAAACACTGTAAGTATGGGCTTTTTTATCGCCCTAAACTCATCAAGCCTTCCGGAGTAATCGAAGATTCTTGCCTCCGGTCTTTTATGGTTAATTACTGAATCAAGCCGCTGCGCTGAAAATCCGCTCCCGCCTTCTGCTATTTTGTTTCCATGCCCTGACATAATCATGCGCCTGCAATTTTCTTTCACCTTTCCGTACTTATTGCCCAATCTTGAGCGTATTAGATTATAATCATCACAAGGCGCAACAAAGACTGCTGCCGACACCCGGTTATCCTTTGTCCTGAACATGTAATAAGCGGCCTTCTGGCAGCCTGTGCTGTGCCCACATATTACAAACTTCCTGTACCCAAGCTTTCTCATGGCAGATAATGCGCCTGCAATATCATATACGCATTCTTCAAATCTCTCCATATTCGTGCCTATTAGCATGCGTTTTTTCGTGCGCCCAACTTGCCTTGAAAACCCGGACAACATCCCATATCCACGGTTGTTGAATAATAAGACATCAAAATTTCGTGGCATGTTGCCTGCCAATGCAAGAGGAACAGAAGAAAAAGCGCTCCCGCTCATTCCATGTATAACTATCATGCAGCTGCCGTTCCCCCTTTTTTTTCCAGAAAGCAGTCCCTTAAGAACAAGCCCATCAGAAGCCTGGAATTCAACAATCTTGCTAAAAGCGCCAAGCCTTACCTCTCGCATAAATTAATATAATCTGTTTAGCTATTATAAATTTATAGCCAATTGCTCTGCGCATCCTTAAAACACTGACCGGGCCTGTAACTCAGTTTGGCTAGAGTGGAAGGCTTTTAACCTTTAAGTCGGGGGTTCAAATCCCTCCAGGCCCGCCAAATCTAATCCGCTAGCTTGATTTGCGAGAATAAATATTGCCTGCAAACTGCTTTTTAGTTATATTCCTGACGCGAAGAAATTGCCTGCCATATAAAAGCTTATAAGCCTAAACAGCCATCTAAGCTTCAGTTTGAGGGCTTAATAATTATGGCTGAAAACGGCAAAGCGCTCCTAGGAATACTTGTGCTAGGTATACTTGTATTGGTGGCCATACTCTACATGCATCTGTTTGGCAGCAATCCGGGAATCCTAAAGCCCGGAGCTGCAGTTCCAAATTCGCTTAGAATCAACATAACAAGCAACAGCACTCCAACAAACTCGCTCCAGAACAAATCTTCTGCCGGCAGCCCAACCACAGTGGCAGTGAATACCATATTTTACTTGCCCGTAACATTAACAAATTATCAAAGCGAGCCAACCCAGAGCAACCTGCAGGTCATGATAAATTTCTCCCCGGCAGAATATTCCAGATACCTTGACCCAAATCTCAATAACATAGAGTTCACAACCATGCCCTACGCGCAGGGCACAGCATTGAATGCATGGATAGAAAACAATGCGACCTCTTCAGCTAAACGGACCACAATATGGGTAAAACTCAACGGCCAGATAAATGCAGGCGGATCTATTACCCTATATCTAAATTTCATGAATTTTCAGACAATGTCCAGATCAGGTCCCACCGGCGAAGCTCCAGAGCTTAGCCCGGTATATGGTGAATATGACAATGGGGCGAGCGTGTTCAATTTCTACTACAACTTTTCAGGATACGCTCTCAACAATTCAGAGTGGGTGAGCACTGCCCAGTATTCAGGAAACCCTGTGACAGTGCACAACGGCCTTTCCATAGGTCCGCAGAAGTCTAACACGTCATCTGGTTTTGCCGCCATAATTTCCAGAGTTACTTTCGGTCAGGGAATAATAGACTTCTATACAACAATCTCTGCGAACGGCACAAAGCAGCATTACCAGGCCATAGGTCTTCTAAACCCCTCCTCAAACGATACGTGCAATATAATTGCAATAGGGGCCTTCTCCGACCCTGCCTATAATGGCCTTGCCGTTGGAAACAGCTATTGCACAGTGGGTCACAAAGGTCAAGTGGAAATAGGTTCTCCTTCTGTGTATTCGATAATAATTCCGAGCCAACAGCCGACCAATGTATCAGCTATGGTAAACTACGGCAGCCAGATTTCGTATTCATCAACCTTAATAACCCTGCCGCAGACAATAGGTTTTGATAATATAGGCACCTCTGCAGGAACCCTTGGTCCGACCTACTGGATAAGACAAAGGACATACCCGCCAAATGGCGTAATGCCAACTGTATCTTTTGGGAGCATACAGTGAATATGCAGCTCAAATCACATGACTGTTAAAAATGCCTGCTAATATTATATAATTTGTCAAACAGAATGATTTGATGGTAGACAAATCAAAACTTGAAAAGCTCAATTCGCTTAAATTGCTCGGAATAAACCCATATCCCTATTCCTTCAATCAGTCAAACGTTTCTGAGCAAATAAAAACCAATTTTGCCAAATTCGAAGGAAAGGCCGTCTCTGTAGCAGGGCGCATAATGCGGCTAAGGCACATGGGCAAACTGTATTTTTTAGACCTGCTTGATAGCAGCGGAAACATACAGATACTTGTGCGCGAAGGCGCTGCAGCTCCTTCTACGATGCAGATGCTAAAGTTTGTTGATATAGGCGACATTGTTGGGGCAGAGGGCCACGTGATGAAGACGAACAAGGGAGAGATTAGCGTAGACACAGAAAAAATCACCATGCTGTCAAAATCCCTGTCAACACTCCCGGAAAAATTCCACGGGCTTTCTGATGTAGAGACCAGATATAGAAAGAGGCACCTCGACCTTATAATAAACCAGGATACGAGGAAGATATTTGCAACACGCAGGGACATAATCTCATACATACGCAACTTCCTTGACAGCCGCGGATACCTTGAAGTCGAAACGCCGATATTGCAGAGCGTATACGGCGGCGCAAATGCAAAACCGTTTAAGACGCACCACAATGCGCTAAACGCCGATTTATTCCTAAGGATATCAGACGAGCTTTACCTGAAAAGGCTTATAATTGGCGGCATTGAGCGGGTATATGAATTTTCAAGGGATTTCAGGAACGAGGACATAGATTCAACTCACAACCCAGAGTTCACAATGCTGGAGTTCTATGAGGCATACGGGGATTACAATACCTATATGCGTCTTTCCGAGGAGCTGCTAAGCGGCCTTGCAATAAAGATAAAAGGTTCAGAGAAGTTCGATTACCAGTCACGAAAAGTTGATTTCAAGCCACCGTTCCGCAGGATATCATATGTAGATGAAATAAAGCGACTTTCAGGAATAGACATATCAGAAATGAGCGACGGCGATGCAGCAAATATAGCTGCCAAGGAAAAGCTCAGCATACCCATAAAGAACAGCTTCCATGTAGCCGATGCCCTATTTGACAAATATATAAAGCCTGACCTGTGGGACCCGACTTTCATAGTTGACTATCCCGGATACATGTGCCATTTAACAAAAGACAAGAGGGGCAACAGCAAACTGAGCGAAAGGTTTGAGATGTATGTATGCGGCAAGGAGATAAGCAATTCATACTCAGAATTAACAGACCCGCTGGAGCAGAGGAGGAAATTCAAGGAGCAGGCTCAGGAAAGGAAAAAGGGCGATGACGAAATGCCCCCGCTAGATGAAGATTTTCTCGACGCGATAGAGTATGGTATGCCGCCTACGGCAGGTATAGGTATAGGGATAGACAGGCTTGTTATGATACTAACCGACAATATATCAATAAAGGAGGTCATACTTTTCCCTTCGGTAAAGCCTGAGCCTAAAAATGCAAATGATGACCAATAAAATTACTCCAGCCGCGCAATGCTACTTTAAGTACAAGAAGATGAATTATGATACGTAGCCTCCGGCGAGGATTGAACTCGCGGCCTCGTCCTTACCAAGGACGCGCTCTACCACTGAGCTACAGAGGCACAGTAGGGAATCCTGCACAGAAATATATAAATGCGGGCGCTTCCCACCTTCCCAACAGTCTTAATGTGCAGGGGGTGAGATTTGAACTCACGAAGGCGCTAAGCCACAGGATCTTAAGTCCTGCGCGTTTTTCTGTGGCCGAACAGCCAGACCAGACTCTGCCACCCCTGCATTTTATGCGTACATCGAAGGGCCCGTAGCTTCAGCTGCTTTGTTATAGTGCTCCGGGGTCTCCTTAACCTTCTTTAGCAGCTCCCTCATCTTAGACTCCACTATTTTGGCCTCTTCCTCGAGGTCCTTTAGGTCTATGCTTATTCCTATAAGCTTATTCAATCCGAATATGGCAACTTCGGCGTATTTCGGATCCATCACCTGCGGATTGACTTCAACCAGTATGTTCATTGATTCTATCTTGAACTGCACGGAGTTTACCATGATGACTGCCCCGATCCCTGCGACAACCCCCTCATTTATGGTCTTAAGTCCAGCTTTTGTCGCTTCCTTGAGCAGTGTTGGGCTAGGTGACGTTATATAAGCCACATCCGAAGGCTTTGGAGAAGGCATGCCGCTTATGGATATGCATTTAGACAGACCGTTCTTTCTTATAAAGTCTATAAGCTCACGAGAAAGCTGGAACACGGCCATTGCAGGTATCACGAATTCCGACATTACCACCACAAGCTTGTACTTATCGTCTTTGTATATCCTTGCGGGAAACATCGGCATACCGTGGTGTATGGCAGCAATAGGCGGAAACTGGTCGCTTTCTATATATCCTATATATTCCATCTTAAGCTTCTCTATCATGTAGCTTCCGGCCATAGGCCCGACCAGTCCCACCCCAGGAAACGCGTCTATTAGTATATATCCGTCAAGCTCATATTTCTTAAACAGCCTTATTTCAATCATTCAATCACGCTAAAATTGTTCATATTATATATTTAAAGTAGATGCATACGTCGCATATAATGCATAGTATTTTACTCTCGTAAAACCGACGATGAATATAAAAATGTATACGTTCAAATAATATCGTGATTAAATGGCAGAAAGAATTGGACAGGAAAGAGTTCAAAGAGAGGATGGCTATCTTTACTTCCTTGGTAGAGATGGATACGTCTGGAAGACACCTATGAAGAACAACCCTAGGGGCAGGAAGGCAAAGGTAACTAGCGAAAGGGTCCAAAGGCAGGACGGGTTCCTCTACTTCATAGACAAGTCAGGATATGTCGCAAGGACTAAGATGAACCGCCGCGGCAGAATGTCAAGAAAAAGATCAAGGAGATAATACCCCTGATTTTTTTTGCTTTTCCTTTCTTTTTCTTTTGCAGCATATCGTAATTTTATGAGAAGCAAGCGCTATGCCTTGGGCCGAGCGGCGCCTTTAGCTGCTCCTTGGAGCCCTAGCTTTTCTTGAGGCACAGATACTACCCTGGCCATACTGCTATAATTTTTGAGAGCCTCTATATCTAGGCAGCTCTTTGTTTGATTTTATATTATTTTCTCGTGAGACCTCTGTCAATAATCTGTTCAGTGCCACAGTATCTGCATGTGCCATTTCTACAGTTTTACCTGCGTGCATATTTACGCTGCGGTTCTCCATGACCTTAGCCATTTTATCACTTCGTTGTTAGTCCCATCATATTTAAACAATATGCATCAACACTGCAGAAAAGCTGCGCATTAGGTTCCAATCAGGTATCCATTTACACTTCTACGTCTTGCTTCCAGATATGACTCTGTATTGAGCACCATTTTTACGCTTCCTTCAGCTGCGCCCTCTCTTCTTAAAAATTTAAGGAACTCATTAGGTGTCTTATTTCCTGCATCTTTACTAAAGATAATGGTATCCGCCCCGTGCAGCCTTGCCCTCTCTTCAATGTCCTTTCTTACCACGCCGAAGAAGGCGTCATTTCTTATCCTTTCCCTTCCCTCAACAGAATCCACCAGAAAAGTTGTGCCCTCAACGTAACATATTGCGCTAGCGCATGCCTGCCCGCCAAAGGAGTATGCAACAAGGATCACGTTTTGGTCCTTGCAGTAATTCAGCATGCCTTTTTCTGCATAAATTCCATTGATGCAGGTGCATACAAGCAGCACTCTGCTGTCGTATTCAAGAGGGTTTTTGGTTTCATAGGCGTAAATTTTTCGCGACCCCAAAGCCGCAGGCCCAAGAGATCTTACTCCCTCTGCTGCATACGTCACGTCTGATATTGCTTCTATACCGGTCTTACGCAGTACGGCAAATGCGCCGTCATAATCGCCTTCATTAAACAGCTTTATAACATCCGCCTTCAGGCCGGGGTGCTCTTTTTTGCATGTTCCATTGAATGCGGTAAATGCGGCATTTGCCGTCTTGTAGCCTACGACAGCGCCAATATACTTCTGCGCCTCCTCAAATCGCTGCGGGTCCTTCGATCCCACAATCGCGATTATCGCAAGCCGCTTCTTCTCCTCCGGCGTCTTTTCTGCATCAGATTCAAATCCCGCAGCATGCATGCCTCCGTTGATGGTGTACACCCTTTCATTTTGGACTGAAGACGCATTTATAAATTCTATAGCACGTCTGGAAATGTCCGCATCCAGCGAAAAAAGAAGTCCAATGTGGTCTAAAGAAAGCGGCACTGTGATTCCGTATTCTCGGCTAACAAAATCATTTGCTACCGACTGGTAGCTGCCCATGTTTTCAGCCGTGGGTTTAGGGAGCCTGCAATTGCTATTTACATATGCAAGGCAGGCATACAGCTGCTTTCTGCCAGTAACAAGTGTGTCAAGACCTTCCTTTACAATTGCTACTCCCTGCTTTGTGTCCATTTTGTCAATCATCCCCATTCCGTTTACAGTGTCAAGCATGTTCATATATCTCGTTATCATAGCTGCATCTTTGAGAATCCATGCAGCTTCTGCCAGCCCTCGTACAACTCCCGCTGCAACTTTGCCCTCGTACCTGCCTACAACCTGCGCAATCCTTTCCATAGCATCATTGTCTTTGAGAATCTGGGCAGCTTCTGCCAGCCCTAGTACAACTACCACTACAGCTTCGCCATCGTACCTACCCACAATCCGAATAACCTCATCTGAAGATAAGCACTGCGCAATTTTTTCCACAGCATCCTTGTCCATGAGATTTATTGCAGCAGATGCTAGACATCGTGCAACTTCCACTGCAGCATAGCCCTCGTACCTGCCCACCACCTGCGCAATCATTTCCACAGCGTTCTTGTCTTTGAGATCTCTTGCAACATGCTCCAGACCTCGTGCAACTTCCACTGCAGCGCCGCCTTCGTACCTGCCCACTGTCTGCGCAATTTTTTCCATAACATCTTTATCCTTGAGATTCCATGCAGCGTTTGCCAGCCCTCGTACAACTTCCACTGCAGTGTAGCCTTCGTACTTGCCCACAGCCCGAACGACCTCATCTGCCGATAAGCACTGTACAATCCTTTCCATAGCGTCCTTGTCTTTGAGAATCCGTGCAGCGTTTGCTAGCTCTCGTGCAACTTCCGCTGCAGCGTAGCCTTTGTACTTTGCTGCCACATCAGCTGCTACTGACTCTGACTTGCTTTCTGAATGTTTTTGCACAGAAATTCCTGCCATTTAATCATCAGGGTTCTATTATTTCCTCATATTTAAGACCTGCTTATATAGGTTCTGTCCACAAATTCGCCTGTTTTTTCTGGGCCGCTGCGCTTCGCCAGCGCTATCTTTTTAGAGATTAGATGAAAAGCAGAGATACATTAATATAAAATGGCACAAATACTATAAATCGTACTTCTCGGCAACCTTGTTTTAGCTGAATATCACAGTGACTATATCTCCGTCCATTACCCTGTGATCCTCTCCAACCCGCTGGTTTGGGAACTTTGCACTCGGGCCGCTTACCATCGCATATCTTATGCTGCCGGCCAATTTGGTGTTTATCTTCCTTACCACATCAGCCACATTCGAGCCTTTTTCAAGCACAAGGGGATTTATGAAGTCCGGTTGGCCGTCCTTCGGTTTTAGGAATATGCGGATCAGGCCAAGCCCGTCGAACACGGCCTTCTTTAGCATGTCTATATTCTCCGCCATCTTTGCGCTTATCTGGATCACCTCCATCCCGGTCCCTGCCCGTATCTCCTTCTCAACAGCGGCAGCCTTCCTCTGGTCTACTGTATCTATCTTGTTCAGCGCAACGGCTCCGCGCAGGTATACGCAATTGCCAGCAGCGAAATCTATAAAGTCCTGGTCAGATGCGTCAGCATAAAAACTCACCACAGCATTGAATATCTTGAACTCGTTGAGTATGCTCTGCACGACCCTCGGATCAGGGACTCGGTGGCCGTTAGGCTCCGCATGCACACCCCCTGCTTGCCGCACCTCTATCCTTATCTCCGGCTTCTTCCTGTTGACCCTTATGCCAAGCAGGTTAAGCTCCTCCACAAGCTGGAATATCTGCTGGTGCTGGTTTATGTCTATGACGAACAGTATCATGTCAGCTATCCTTATCACGCTGACAACCTTCATGCTGCCTCCCCTGCCAACGTGCATTCCCTGTATCAGGCCCGGAAGGTCGAGTATCTGTATCTTTGCGCCGTTGTATTCAAGCATTCCAGGTATCACGTCCAGCGTGGTAAACGCATAGTCTGCGACCCTCGACTGCGCCCCGGTGAGGGCCTTTAGCAGAGACGACTTGCCCGCATTCGGGAACCCTACAAGCACAACTGTGGCGTTGCCGCTCTTTCTCACCGAGTAGCCCGCTCCCTTGCGCCTGCCGCGGCTCTCCATCTCATGCTTTACCTTGGCTATCTTGGCCCTTAGTATGCCCAGGTACTTGTTCGTCGCCTTGTTGTATTTCGTCTTTGAGTATTGCTCCTGGAGCTCCTCTATCTTCTTCTGCCCTGAAGCCTTGTCTATCATCCGCCGACGCCCAACCAAAGATTTATCGCGCAACCATTTTAATACTTGGCTGCAATAAGCATCTGCCAGGTAGGAAACATGTTGGACATACTCGTAGGAGGCTTCTTTGGCGATGAAGGCAAGGGCAAGGTTGCATCGTACCTAGCAATGAAGGACTCACCGGAAATGGCGATTAGGACCGGGAGCATAAACGCAGGCCACACCGCGGTCTTTGGCGGCAGGACCTACAAGCTCAGGTCAGTGCCCTCCGCATTCATAAACCCAAAGACAAAGCTTGCAATACCGCCAGGCGCGCTTATCAGCATCAGCACACTAGACAAGGAGCTTGCTGAGACCGGCGCAGGGCAAAGGCTCATGATAGATCCGCACGCAGGCGTGATAACCGAGAAAGAGCAGGAGGAGGAGCGCACCAGCGCATTCCTTTCAAGCGAGGTCGGCAGCACAAAGCAGGGCGTTGGAGCCGCAGAGTCGAAGAGGGTGCTCAGGAGCCTAAGGCTCGCTTCAGGCTACAAGGAGCTATCGCGATTCATGGCAGACGTGCCGGAGGAGACGGTCAAGTGCCTGGAGGCAGGAGGCAGGGTGCAGGTTGAGGGAAGCCAGGGGCATCTTCTCAGCCTTTATCATGGCGAATATCCATATGTGACCAGCCGCAATACCACCTCATCCGGCATACTCAGCGAGGTCGGAGTAGGCCCAAAGTACGTTGGGGATATAATAATCATATTCAAGGCATTCACCACAAGGGTCGGCGCAGGGCCGATGGAAGGCGAAATAAGCCCTGAGCAGGCAAAATCCCTTGGATACCTTGAGTTCGGGACAGTGACCGGGCGGCAGAGGCGCGCAGCTCCGTTCGATCCAGCCATGGCAAGGCAAGCAATAAGAATAAATTCGGCGACCCAGGTTGCCATAACAAAGATTGACGTGATGTTCAAGGATGCGCATGGGGTGAGGGAATACCAAAGGCTGCCAGCAGATGCAAGGAAATGGATAGAGGATATAGAGGGCAAGATCGGAGTGCCAATCTCCCTTATAGGCACAGGCGAGGACGCGATGGACATGGTAGATCGGCGCAGGGGGGATGGAAAGTGACGAAAGCTCCGGCCAAGAAGCTTGACGTTTCATACTCATCAGAGCCAGAGCAGATATCGCCAGTTGGCACAAGATACACCACCAGAATCTCCAAAGTCTTCAGCGATGATAGCTACATACAGGCGCTGCTTGACGTTGAGGCCGCAAATGCGCAGGCGCTCTCAGAGCTGTATCCGCAGAAGGTCCCCAGATCGTCAGCCGCAATGATACGCAGGATTGCCAGCGTCAAGGCTGTACGGCCAAGGGAAGTAAGGAATGCAGAGCGCAGAACGCACCACGAAATGGCAGCGCTGATAAGCGTAATGGCAGCAAAGGCGGGCAAGGATGGCAGGTACGTGCATTTCGGGATGACATCTGCAGACGCAGTGGAGACCGCAAAGGCAATGCAGATATCAGAGGCGCTGTCAATGCTCATAGAAAGCGCTGCCGCTGCGCGGGACGCGGCCCTGCGCCGCGCAAAGGACTGGCGGGACATAACATGCATCTCAAGGACGCACGGCCAGCACGCCATACCCACATCTTTCGGCTTCCCATTCGCGTTTTTCGGATACTGCATCCAAAGGAGCATCGAGCGGCTAGAATACGACCTGTCAAGGCATGTGGAGGGAAAGCTCTCCGGCGCAATAGGCACATACGACGTGCATTCAAGCGAGGGCATTGACGGCAGGAGAGTGGAGCGCGCAGTGCTATCAAAGCTTAAGGTAAAAAGTGCGGAGATATCGCTGCAGACGCCTCCAAGGGAGGGCATAGCATACATCATATCTGACGTAGCTGTGCTGTGCGGCAGGCTCGCATCAGTAGCCTCATACATAAAGACCCTGAAAAGGACAGAGATCTCCGAGCTTGAGGAGCCCCAGGACGAGGACACAGTTGGCAGCTCGGCAATGCCGCACAAGAGCATACGGGGCAATCCATTCATAGAGGAAAGATGCATCTCGATAGGCAGGGTCGTGCGCAGCCATGCATCAACCGCGCTCGAGTCAATTTCAATGGAGGACCTAAGGGATTTATCAGCGTCGCTTTCAGACAGAATAGCCCTTCCTGAGTCGTTTGTGCTTGCAGACTATTCCTGCGATCTTATTGCCAACCTGATGGAAAGGGTAAGGCCGGTGCGCCAAAGCATAGATCGGAACCTAGGCCATTTCGGAGGTGCCATTGCATCCCAGCTTGTGATGAGCAAGCTGGTTGAAAAGGGAATGCAAAGGAGCGAGGCAAGAGCGATTGCCGAAAAGCACGCACGGCAGGCGCTTTCTTCGGGGAAGGCATACGCAAGCCTGCTGCGCGCTGACAGCAAGGTCTCTGCCATGCTCTCCGCAGAAGAGATCGAGTCCCTTTGCAACCCTGAATCAGGAATAGGCACTGCAAGGGAATCGGTTGACTTCATAGCCAAAAAATACCTAAACGCAAGGAGAGGCACGCAAAGCCAATAGCAAGCGCAGCGCCTGGCAGCCAAAGCGCAAGAATCAGGTCCCAAGACCTGGCATGAACTTTGACATCTGTTTCTTCACATCCCGGTTGTTCTTGAGCGCTTCGGCCATTCTTTTCATCCTGTTGAAATCGGCTATCAGGTCCCGAACATCCTTCTCCTGAGTGCCGCTGCCCTTTGCTATCCTGGATATCCTCCCAGGCTCCCTAAGGAGCCTGCCGTCCTTCCTCTCCTCCCTGGTCATGGAGCTTATTATGCATTCGTACTTCTTCAGCTTGGTCTCTCCGGTCTCTATGGCTTCCTTGGGCACGTCCACCAGCCCCATCATGCCCAGCACGTTCTTCATCGGCCCCATCTTGGACATGGCCTTCATCTGCTTATAGAAGCTGTCGAAGCTAAGGTCTTCTGCATCCACGTCCTCAGGCTTCATCTCAGACGCCTTGACCGCCTCGCTCACATGCAGCAGCAGGCCTTCCAAATCAGGCACTCCAAGCAGCCTCCCTACAAACCGCTTAGAATCGTAAAGCTCCAGGGCATTCATCTTTTCCCCTGTGCCTATGAACATTATCCTCGCAGACGATGCGCTCACAGCGCTAAGCGCCCCGCCCCCCTTCCCAGATCCGTCCATCTTGGTAACTATCGCCCCGTTTATTCCTATGGCCTTGTCAAACTCAGCAGCCTGCCTCCCCGCAACCTGGCCTATGTCCGCATTTATCACAAGTATCTTCTCGTCCGGCTTCAACTGGCTGTTTATAACCTTCAGCTCCTTTATCAGTTCAGCATCCATGCCGCTCCTGCCGCTGGAGTCGCAGATTATCACCTTCTTCCCCTTAAGCGCAGCAACCCCTTCATGGACTATCCTGCTCACGTCCTTCTCCCCTTTTATTCCGAAGAACCCTGCATTTACCTGTTTTGCAAGGGTCTCAAGCTGCTCGTATGCAGCAGGCCTTGCAGCGTCGCAGCATATGAGCCCAACCCCAAGCCCGCGGTCCTGGTAGAACTTGGCAAGCTTTGCCGCAGTTGTAGTTTTCCCAGAGCCGTATATGCCCACCAAGAGTATCCTCTTTGGCCTAATGTCCGGCTCGTAGCTTTCCCCCATCAGCTTCACAAGCTCCTCGTAGACCATGTTGGTGATGTAGTCCTTCTGGCTGACTCCCTTGGGAAGCTTGCCTGCAAGCGCTGCCTCCTCTATCCTCTTGGTCAGGCTGAACACAAGGCCCACTTCAACGTCAGAGGATATGAGCGCCTTCTGCAGCTCTTTGTTGAACTCCCTTATCGACTTAAGGTCTATTACCGTGCTGCCGCTCAGCCTTGCCATTGCCTTCCTTAGTCCCTCGCCAAGGTCCATATTGTCAGCATATCTAATGGCAAAAGGAGGTTTTTATAGCTTGAGCAGCCGCCGCGCCGCAGCGCCAAGCGCCCCTGCCCCTCTGCACAAGAAAATAAAACGACGAACACCCATTCGCATAATACCATATGGATGGAAAAACACGTAATAAAACTGCATGCTGCGCACAGTTTTGTCGTCATGAAATTCCACTATTCCTCAAAATCTTTAAATAGCTGAAAAATGAGAATAAGGTAGGGATTGGGACAATGAAGATTCAAATAGGCATAGAGTACTTTATGGTGTACGCATTCTCGTTGGCAGTGGTTGGATACGTTCTTTCTGTATTCAACGTCTTCGGCCTCGTGCTTGGCGGATCGTCAGGGGGCGTTGCCACTCCGACTCCAAGCTCATGCTACATAACTCCGCAGTTTCCGTGCTCCGCAATGTCAATAAGCAGCAACACACTTGAGGCGCAGGTGGAATTCTCCAACACCGGCTCGACCGGCATCAAGTTTCCAGGCCAGGGATTCACGATAATGATATCAAGCGCAAAATACACAGGAAGCTGCGAAGCGGTTAAAAATTCCGGCTCAAGTTCAAATGCGGTCACATATTCCGGATACGCTGCGCCTGGGGCAGAGGTGCTGTGCTCAGCATACCTCCAGGGAGCCACGATTGCAAGAGGATCACAGCTCAACCCTTCATTTAGCATAGGCTACGAGCTTTGCCCATCAAGCACATCCTGCATGTCCGGCCTGTTCAACACCACAGGCACAGGCACGGTATATGTATCCTGATGCTGGGCAAAAAAGAGGTCCGCAGCCGCACATTGGCTCCTCATGCCAGCGACAAACAGCAATGCGCAGGCAGGGATATGGCTTTCCATCCAGCGCCAGCCGCATCCAATGCATGCTCCATATGCGAATGCCAAAGGTTAAAATATTTTGGATATAAGAGTATCTCTGCGGGCTCATAGCTCAGCATGGTTAGAGCGCTGGTCTTATACCTTTTCAAAGTAAGAAAGCCAGATGTCGTGAGTTCAAATCTCACTGGGCCCACCTTGTACGGAACGCAACTCTACATGAAAACAGGCCGTAGGGGGTGTTTTGGCCATACGTAGGGCGTTTTTTGACCCTTTCCAGCAGGCTTTTAGGTCGTTTTCCCTAGTAAAACTCACCATTAGTCGTTTTGAGCCTATGAATAAGTACTTTTACTATGGAGTTTGCCAAGTTCCTAAAAAACTTCTTACCTCGCATCTCAAAGTGATCTTTTTGCAAAATATTTATATATTAACATTTAGTTAATATACTATGAAATTAACAACAAGGATAAAAGAATATGTTGATTCGGCAAGGCTGACCTACTTTCCCCTTCTGGCAAGTCTCTCTTTAACTTCTGAGAATTCATTGCGGGTCA
>DAHXMA010000026.1 GCA_027365725.1 Microcaldota archaeon
TGCAGTGCATGCACTTACTCAGTTAGCGCTTATTTTGCGTTATGTTGCGCTTCAACCTTAAAAGGGCATTTTTTCCGCTATCTGGAAATTCATTTACGCCAAGGCTAGCAACGCAAATTAAAGAATCCCAGCTCGTTTCCACACCAATTTTTCTCCATTCGCGTGTCATCCCAAGGTATCTTACAACAGGCCTTACCCCTGGCGCGGTCTTTCTTATAAGCCACCTTTTTTCCTCATCTTTAAGCGTGGCTTCTTCTTCAGGCGATACGCGAATAGGCATCCGCGTGCCAGGGTCAGCCTTTCCAACCCCATTGTCGACCTGAGGGATCCCGAATAGCACAATCACATTTTTCATATCGGCTTCTATCACGATTTTTTGGGAATATCTATGCACTTCTTCAGGGGTTATAAGCAATCCAACACCCTGCACATTGCACGCATATTCAGGCACGCTTGATGCCGGCAGCACCCATTCGCGTCCGCTGCTGTCCAATTCGCTATCCTTTATGTCTCTTTTGCTAAATATCACGCCACCTGATTCTGGATATACCAGCACATTGCTGGTCCACCACCACCTGCCTGTGAAGTAGCTATTGAGCGATTGTTTTCTTAGTAGCTCATCAAGCTGAGCATTTGAGAGCAGGTTTCCGCGGTCCCGCATCATCTCCATTGCTTCAAGCCATGTCGCAGACCTGCTAGCACGCTTTATGATATCAGCCATCACACAACCTATGCTGCGCAATTAATTCAAGCATCGCATACTGCGCAAACCAATGAAAGCATAGTAAAGCTCCAATTTAATAAGCATTGCCTGCAATCCGCCGCGCAGAAGGTTTTTGCAAAATTCTAGGTCGCGCGGTAAACTTTCAGCAAATAGAACTATCGGAATAGCATATCGCATTATATGCTGTTTCAGGTAAGGATAGGAACTCGCAGTTCGTAAGCACCGATGATGAAGAGGTTATGTTGTAGTGCTCTGCCTCAATGAACTGGCCATTTATCGCTCCCTGCGACGAAGATACGCACGACTCAACCGATGAAACATTAAGCCCAGCCTGCCCGGCAAGTTCCTGTAGCACGTACGGCGGCACATAATTGCCCTGGTATGTCGCATTAAGCTCTTTTACAAAATTACCAAAGCCAGGCTTGCCAGAAGCGCATAATATATATTTACCAAGCTGCAGCGTGTTGTTCATTCCGTAAACCTTTGCAACACTCTCAGAATACTGTGTTGTCAATATCTTTATGCTTACATTGATGTTTCCTCCGAATTTTTTCTGAAGGTTTGTCTCATTCACAAGGGATTGCACAGCACCCGGCGCATATGGGTCCATGAACCAGTATACCAACAGCGGCGACCCTGCCGGAGTGCACGCTGTCTGCCCATATAGTTTTATTACTCCAGGAGAAACAACATAGTTTTTAGATATTTTTGGCTGCGCCGTAACTTGGGCAAGCGCGCTGAACTTTGTCATGTTGGAATCATTTATCTCCAGCGAAAACAGATAGGTATTTTCAGTCAGCGGTCCGGTATAAGGTATCGATACATACCACTCCCCGGAATTTTTCAGATACGACACGGAAGCTTCGTTTACATCTGCGATGTACGGAAGTATGGACAAAGAGCTATTCAGTGTGGCATACCCGGCAAGTATCTTTTCTGCCTGGAGTTTTACCTGAGCAGGAGTATGCTGCGCCCCTGCAGTATAATTTGTTGCGTTTGCCGCTGCAGTGCAATTCTGGCATGTGACATTGACGCTTATTTTTGTCGTGTACGATACCGCCAGAAGCAGAAGTATTAGTATAACAACCAGGGCTATCAGTGCTATGTGGATGTTGTCAAGGCCTCCAAACCTCGAAACAGGCCTTACAAGTATGCTCGGTTCTGTGATTTTCCTGCTCAATTTAGGCATGTTGTTCATACCAAATTGCATATTCGATAATATAAATCTTGCTCAAGCAGCATGCGATTCAAATTCAAGCCTGGCGCCATGGCTGAGTACAGATTTCACACAAGCGGGTCTGACGGGATTTGAACCCGCGACCTTAACCTTAGGACGGTTCCGCTCTATCCAAGCTGAGCTACAGACCCGCATCGCAGTATTTTATTAACCGCATGCATTATTTAACGTTTCACAACAGGCAATGTGGCCGCCAGATCCTATTCAACTGCGGACTTTGCAATGGATATTACCAGGTTCCTAAGGCTGAGCATATCCTTTTCCGAAACGCTCTCTTCCTTTGAATGCGGCATTTTTCCACCGCGCGATATCCCTATTACCGATTTGTACCTGGCCTGGAGGACATTGGTCTCCATAGTTCCCTTAACCTGGACAAGCCCGAACTTAAGGCCTGCCGAGCGTGATGCGCTGCGCGCCATGCGGATCGTTTTTTTATCAAGCCTTGCACTATACGGTGGAACTGAATTGCGCTTGTTTATGTATAGCCTGTAGCTGCACCCTGTCATCCTGCAAGCTTCCTTCGCGTTCTTCTCTATTTCACGCATAAGCCCGTCCATCTTCGGCTTCGAAAGAGCGCGTGCCTCGCCTATAAGCGAAACGCTTCCAGGCACAACATTGTCCTTTCCGTCGCTTATTATGCCACCTATATTCACGTATCTTTCATCGCCGTATTTACCGAGCCTTTGCCTTGCAATCATAATGCCGGCAGCCTTCATTGCGTTTATGCCGCGTTCCGCATAAGCCGTATGAACCGACTTGCCGATAAATTTCAATTGGAACGAGGTATCGCCAAGAGCGCTTGATATAAAAGTCCCGACCCTTGACGATCCGTCTATTACGAATACATGGCCAGGCTTGGCCCGAGGCCTTAGGAATGAGGCCCCCATAACCCCGCTTTCTTCACTTACCGTAAATGCAGCTATTACCCGCGGCCGCTTGTCAAGCTCTTTGATCTCCAAAAGTGCAGACATGAGCGCTGCAACTGCTGCCTTGTTATCTGCGCCAAGGACAGTTTTGCCATCGCTATACACTGTTCCATTCCTAACTATCGGGTTTATCGGAGTTTTTCCATCCTCAACCGTATCAATATGCGCAATGAACATTATTGCCGGTCCTTTGCCATCTATTTCTGCTACCAAATTACCGCAATTTCCACCTGTGTGCTTGCCGGCTCCATCATAGTGTGCCTTTATCCCGTGACCCTTAAGATATGTATATATCTTCCTCGACACTTGCAGCTCCCTGCCACTAGGAGAAGGTACACGCACCAAACTGCAGAAAAGCGAGAGCAAGTCCGTCTGCAATTAAAAACCCCAAGCTAACTTCGCAAAAGGCCTTTTTCAGCAATTTTGGTTGTATAAACATATACGTCGTAATTCTCTCCCTTCGGGCCTATCTTGAAAAGCTCTTCCGGCGCTTCGGATTGCTGCACCTTGTGGAATCCAAGCTCAGCGACAGTGCCACGCCCTCCGCTCACATTGTTTTTCAGTGAAACTATGGTTGCGCCAGGGAACTTCGATTCTATTTCGTTGATTATTGCGACCTTCAATTTGGAATTTACTCCGTTGCCCCGGAATTCAGGAAGCACAACCCCGGCACGCAGCTCTATCCATCCTGATTCAGGCCATATTGCTGCGGACTGGTGCCCTATTATCTTTCCGCTTTCATCCTTTGCGACAAAATCAAGGCCAGACTTTATCCAGACGCCCACTTCTTTTTCTGAAACCAGCAGTACCGCCCCAGACTTCTTTGCTTCTGCGTTTATTAGTTCCACTATCCCCTTCAGGTCATTGACCGTAGCCTTCGATACGTCAAACTTCAGCGCATTAGACCCCGTTTTTTCCACGTTGCAAGCGAATGCCATTTAAAACACGATATAATATTTGCGAATTCGTATATAAACATTATGGCATATTTAATACAAAAACAACAAATATTGTATCATTTGATACAATATTTACTGACCCTGCCGCCAATACTGTCCTCCCATTTTATCTCTGCCGGAGCAGCAGCCTAAACCGAACAGTTTATAAGAGATTACCCTTTATATATTATTTGCAAGTATAATATTTTATATTAAATGTATCAGGTGATGCAATTACCATATCCGACATAGTCCGAATGTACCTTAAAAACAAGCCATATACTCTAGAGTCCCTTGACAGAGACATAGTAAACTACAGTGCCCTAGCCCGGATAATACAAAAGGACCTCCAGATAAGCAATTATCACGCGATAAAGGCAGCGCTACGGCGGTATTCAGAGGAGCTGCGAAGGAACGACATAAGCATAGAGCGGCATGCGCTTTCCATCCTTGCCTCAAGTCGGATAACCATACAAAGCGGCATATCCGTGGTCATATCTTCTTCAGATGCATCTGTAAGGAACAGCGGCAAGATAAAGCTCAGCGACTATTACATTTACCTCGTGACTGACCGCCAGGAGCTAAAGCAGCTAAAGCGCAGCCGCGGCCTGATAAAGCTGCATGAGGATGCGGCGGCAATAATAATGCACTCTGAGGAGAGGCTGGAATCTCTTCCCGGATTCGTGGCATTCATTGCTTCTCTTCTTGCGGAGCAGAACATAAACATAATAGAATTCGTTTCATGCTACACAGAAACCCTGATAGTGGTCAGCAGGTCCGACGCCCTCAAGAGCCACGAGCTGCTTACTGGCATAATCTCAAAAACTTATCCCGGCGCGTAGCTATTGCGCGCTCTTTGCAGAACTAGGCATTATCTGTTTATTGTTGCTATTATTCCGTCTATTATGCCATTAACTCCGATGCCGCCAGTAGACCTTACGACTATCCTATGGCTCAGAACAGGCTTTGCAAGGAAATTTATGTCATCCTTTGTAACCTCCACCCTGCCCTCTATAAGAGCCTTTGCCTTAGAGCACTGAAGGAATGATATGTCTGCCCTTGGGCTTGCGCCCATTACCACATGCATGTCTTTCCTTGTCGAATCAACAATTTTTGTTATGTACGCGCTTACGTCCTTTGGCAGCGTTATTGACTTTGACTGCTTTTGAAGTTCTATTATGTCTGCAGTGGAGAGTACCTTTTTAGTCTCCGATGCTGTCTCAGCCTCCTTTATCCTAAGCATATTCTCCTCTTCCTCCATCGATGGGTAGTCCACTTCCACTCTCATTATGAACCTGTCCGCAAGCACCTTTGGCAGCGGCTCAGTGCCTTCTATGCGCAGTGGATTTTGCGTAGCTATGGCCATGAACGGCTTTGGAAGCTCTATGTTTACCCCGGATAGTGTGACTTGCCTCTCCTCAAGGGCTTCAAGGAATGCACTCATGGTCCTCGGAGGGGCCCTGTTAAGCTCATCCATAAGGAGTATGTTGGTGAATATAGGCCCCTTGCTTACTGCTACATTGTTGTTCTCATCGTAGTATGCCTTGCCTACGATGTCCTCAGGAACAAGGTCAGGCATGCATTGTATCCTCTTGAAATCTGCCTGTATCGTGTCAGCAAGCGACTTGCTCATCGTGGTCTTTGCAACTCCTGGAACCCCTTCAAGAAGTATGTGGCCGTTTGCAACAAGCCCTATAAACAGCATCTTTATAGTGTCCGTATTTCCAGCAATATGCTTCCTTAGCTCTGTTTCAACTTCCTGATATGCGCTCTTAGCATCCAAACAAACAACACCCATTCCAGCATGCCGGCAAAATGCCCATTTATCATATTTTGCTATGCATTTTCATATACCTTTGCATCAGCTATTACATAGATCAGGGTTTACGGCGCCAAAGCACCCAACCAAAGAACCAGCCTGATGAGCCAGGTTGTGCATATACCAAGCTGATTGTAAGCATACATACAAAAGGTTTAAATTAGGCGTTTATCATAATATAGCAGTTAAGGGCACGGTGCGTTTTATGGCAGGAAAAAAAAGGTATGACGAAAGGCTTGCTTCAATGCCAGAAGTTCTCAGTATACTGGAGGAGCGCAAGAAAGAAGGAGAGCTCGGGTACGAGCAAAGCCTTACATACGAGTATGCAAGCAAATTTTCAAAGCTGAGCAAGTCAGATGCGGCAAAGATGCAGAAGTCGCTTGAGGAACTCGGAATAGACCAAAAACTGTCGCTCAAGTTCATAGAAGCAATGCCTGAAGACCCGGGCCTTGTAAGGCTTATTTTGGCAATGGACAAAAACAGGCAGCCGGCAGATGACAGCCTTGTTGGCAAGATAATCGAAGTAGTAAAAAGCTACTCCAAATAGTTCTTATTGGTGTTGTTTGTGCTTGAGCCTAGACGGGAGAATCTTGAAGAATATGCAATAGTCCTTGATTACCTTCCTACAGGCAGGTCTTCATCTGCAAGGTCTGAGCCAATAGTGCAGATGATAGGGGAGGAGAAGTTCACGCTGCTTGAAGCCGTGCCAAAAGTCCCGGAAATAAAGATCGAGGAACGGGTGTATATAGGCAAGGGGGAAAGGGATAAGATAGCGATAATAAAGGGCAGGCTGTCATATAGCGACCTTACAGAGGTGTCTAAGAGCGAGCTGAACAATGCAATATCCAATGTCATACGCTCAAATGAGAAGAAGTTCGTTGGCATATTCAACAGCGCAGGGCCGCTAAACATAAGGATGCACTCGCTCGAGCTGCTTCCAGGCATAGGCAAGAAGCACCTAAGCGCGATACTGGATGCGCGCGACGAGAAGCCGTTCGAAAGCTATGCAGACATATCCTCGCGGGTCACTTTGCTGCAGGATCCTGTGAAGCTGCTCACCGACAGGGTCGTACTCGAACTAAAAGGGGAGAGCAGGTTCTACATACTCACAAAGCCGCCTGCAAGAGAGTATACATATTAGAGAAGACAGAAGATAGAATTCAGAAAAACCACAATTGCAACGGCACGCGCCTTTTGCAGGAGTCAGGCCTTTTCAAGGTGCATCTGCGGCACTATCAGCTTCCTTGTCATTGACTTTGATACGTTGAACTGCACCACATATGCGTCGCCGCGCCTTTCCACAACCCTCCCCACCCTTCCCTTATACCTCGGATGGGGTATGTCCTTGAAGTTGCCCTTGGGCATTATTACAACCCGATCGTCAATTTCAAAGTTCTTTATAAGCGTGGTTATGCCTAGCCTTGAAGGCTTGTGGTGCCTTGCTAGCTGCCTTGTCCTGCCTACGAAGAGGCCATGGGATCTTTGCGACATAAAATCAGCGGCATTTAAGTTCAAGCAATGTTTAATTGCTCCCTTTACTTCTTTATATACATATATAAATACCTTTCAGTGACAAAGCTTAAATAGTGGTTTAGATGGGTAAGTCGGAGGTCGCAAGGACGAAGTCTGGTAAACGCGTTGAATTGAACACGAAGTTTAAGATAGAAAACATAGTTGCAAGCGCAGACCTTGGGGTGGAGCTTGACCTTTACGGGATAGCCAAGGCCTCCCCTGACGTTGACTATGAGCCTGAGCAGTTTCCAGGGGCAATATGCAAGATTCATGATCCAAAGACCGCGCTTCTTCTCTTCAAGAACGGCAAGATAATATGCACCGGGGCAAAGACCGAGGCAGACATAAAGAGGGCAATAGACCAGGTAATAAAGATCGTGAAGAGCTATATACTAGAGCCGTCAAAGCCAAAGTAGCCCCGCCTTTGCGCTCATTTATGCGCGTATCCTTTTCATTGACAGGTGGTATACTGCATAAAGCACAATCGCAAGCGCGCCTATTGCTACAAAAGCAGCCTGTATGCTTGAAACCGAAAACAGCTTATATCCAAATGCCATAAGC
Source organism: Microcaldota archaeon (assembly GCA_027365725.1). GTDB lineage: Archaea > Micrarchaeota > Micrarchaeia > Micrarchaeales > CABMGC01 > JAJZNA01. The sequence goes on from DAHXMA010000026.1 coordinate 7,718, forward strand.
GCGGCATTCCATATCAATGATCCTGCCATAGAATATGCATAGAACTTTTTCAGCGGCATTTTTGCGAACCCTGCTGGAAAGCTTATAAGCCCGCGCACTACTGGAAGTATCCTGGCTACAAACACTGCGAACGCCCCGTTCCTAAGAAACCATGAATCAAACGCCTCAACTGAGGACCTCTTAACGTGGAACAGACCCATATGCCTGTAAAAAATCTCCTTTTCAACCGCGTACGCAATCATATAATCCACAGTTATGCCTATGGCAGTGCCTACAAGCGTGGCCACTAGCGCTGCATAGAAATTTATCTCTCCTGCAGCTGCCATCCCCCCTATGAGCGGGAGCACGATTTCGCTTGGTATAGGCAGCGACGCCGATTCCAGTGCCATCAGTATTATTATTGCCGCATATTTGTACGAGGCAATCAGGCCGCTTATGCTGGAATATGTGCCTGAAAAGACCTGCGCAACTGTAATTGTGGCCAGAAGCATTTTATCCCAGCTAGTCCATGTATTTTAGCGTGTTGGTTGTCCCTGCCCTGTTAGGCGATCCCGAAACCACTATGTACCTTTTCATCCCTTCCCTTGAGGCTATCTCCTTCACCTTATTGAGCATCCTGTCAACCGTATCATACTTGTCTATCCTCCTGCTCCTCACTCCCCAGTATAAACTGAGCATACGCCTGACGCTATCGTACCTGCTGAGCGCTATTATCCTTGACCTTGGCCTTAGGGCAGAAAGCTTCTTTGCAGTGCTGCCAGTCTGCGTGGGCGCAAAGATGCATTCGGTCCTGTAATTGTCGGCTATCTCCGCCGCAGCAAAGGCTATGCTGTCGCTTATTCCACGTATCTTGAAATCATTCCTGCCAATTGCTATGCTCTCCGCGCTCGCGGCAGTGGCTGCAAGGACCTTAAGCGATTCGATCGGATATTTACCTACCGCAGTCTCCTCGCTAAGCATCACGCAGTCTGCTCCGCTTGTAACTGCAGTGGCAATGTCATTTACCTCAGCCCTGGTGGGCATTGGGCTGTTGACCATGCTCGCCAGCATCTGGGTGGCAACTATTACAGGCTTGAGCGCCGCGTTTCCGGCCCTTATTATTTTGGACTGAAGCACGGGTATTGTCTCGACTGGCACTTCAAAGGCAAGATCCCCCCTTGCAACCATCAGCGCATCGGCTTCCATGGCTATCTCCCCTATATTCCTTATTGCCTCAGCGCGCTCTATCTTTGCCACAATGAAGGCGCCGCCTACGGCTTTTCTCAGCTTCGATATGTTATCAGCAGACCTGACAAAGGAAATCCCTATGTAGTCAAGGCTGCGCTTCTTCGCAAACAATGCCAGTTTTATGTCTTCGCTTGTCGGCGGTGCGGCTGTGACGTGGCCCTTCCTTATGTTTATGCCTTTCCTTCCCATCACTTTGCCTGAGTTAATCGCCCTGGCTTCTATCCCGTCCCCAAATCCAGTGACAACAAAGCTCATGTACCCGTCGCCAAGCACTATCACAGACCCTTTTCCAAGGTACCTGCGTATGTCCTGCTCAAGCGGTATGTATCCTGACCTTTCCCGCCCATACCTGAACCTTACCACCTCCCCTTTCTTCACGTCAATTCCTTCGCCAATCCGGCTGAGCCTTAGCTTGGGACCTGGCAGGTCTGCAAGTATTGCAATGTCTTTTCCCTGTAAAGCCGCAGCGTCACGTATATTGTCTATCGCAGCGTTCCACTCGGCCAGGCTGCCGTGCGAGAAATTTATCCTAAATATGTCTGCGTGCATCGCAGCTTTTTCAAGCACGCCGCCATGCTCTATTGCAGGCCCGTATGTTGCTATTATCTTCGTCTTTGCCCCTGACATATCTTGGTTATTGAAAATACATATTTAAAAAATGGAGTGGACTATGGCGCCCAGCATGGTCAGTTGAAAATGTTTTCTGTCACTAGGCCGGCGTTACCTTAAAATCCCACAAATATTAAAGACGTGTAAGATTTTGCCCGCCTTGGGCTATAAATCCAAAATATGTAATATGCATCAACACTGCAAAAAAGCTGCGCATCATGCCCTGATAAGGTATCCCTTTACTCCTCTGCGGCTAGCTTCCAGATATGAATCTGTATTGAGCACCATTTTTACGCTTCCTTCAGCTATGCCCTCTCTTCTTAAAAATTTAAGGAACTCATCAGGGTTCTATTATTTCCTCACATTTAAGGTCTGTTTTTTAGGTCATCTCAACAGATTCGCCTGTTTTTCTGGGCCGCTGCGTCTCGTCAGATCTATTTTTTTAGAGATTAGGTTAAAAGCAGATATAATAGTAATAAAAATAATCCAAATGCTATAAATCTTACGCCTGGGAGATCTTGTAGTTTATATTTTGAGCTGTATCGCGAGACAAAATTTCCTTTGGCAAATTAAGACCGTATTCCTCAATGCAGGCCCCAAAACGATGATGTGGTTTATTAAATTTTCAGCGGCCTATGCCGCTCAGTATTTTATAAGAGAGAATATTTTGCCATCACTAAGCCTGGCCCTGCCGCCAAGCCCTTCCAACTCTATAATAAAAGCGTATCCTGCGACCATGGCTCCAAGGCTTGCTATAAGGCTTCCTGCAGCCTGCGCTGTCCCGCCTGTAGCAAGAAGGTCATCTACAACAAGTACCCTGCTCCCTTTCTCAGCCGAGTCGCTGTGAATCTCAAGCGTTTCAGTTCCATACTCCAAATCGTAATCCTTACTGACCTTGCGGAACGGCAGCTTGCCCTTCTTCCTTATCGGTATGAAACCTTTTCCTGTAGTGTAAGCAAGCGCAGCGCCTATTATGAATCCCCTGGCTTCTATGCCGGCTACATAGTCAAATTCCTCCCTTGCCACCATTCCGGAAAGCGACAAGACGCTTTCCCTAAATAGCTCCCTATCCTTAAGTAGCGGGGTGATGTCCCTGAAAACTATTCCTTTCTTGGGATAATCTGGCACATCCCTTATCCCTCCCTTCAGCCGCTTAAGCAGCTCTTCGTTCATGTCTTCTGGTACCATGCAAGACACCACACCAATTGCGCAGCGCAGATTCCGGATTGCAGTCCTTTGCAAGGTAATCTGAAATGTAGATTATTTATAGCTTGCTGAATAGAATAAGATGCAGAGCTGTACCAACCGCAGCGTGTTTTGAATGCCTCTACTACTGGTCATACTGGACGGCGCTGCAGACAGGAAAAGCGGGACGTCAAAGTCTACCCCTCTCCAGTCCGCCAGCATGCCAAACCTATCACGCATCTCTTCAGAATCTGCAAAGGGCATGATGAACCCAATCGGCCTAGGAATAGCGCCAGAGTCTGACGCAGCAGTTTTCTCGATACTAGGGTACGATATATCTGCCTACACCGGCAGGGGTCCGCTTGAAGCTTTCGGGGCTGGCTTAAAGGTCACTGACAATTCCGTGGCCTTCAGGTGCAATTTTGCCACGATAGACGACAGGAGAAACATACTCGATCGCCGCGCCGGAAGGATAGAGACTGACGAGGCAAAGGCGCTTGAGCGCGAAATCAAAAAGATAAACCTCGGCATGCCTGGCGTAAGCTTTAGTTTCAAGTCAACTGTGGGGCATAGGGCAGCATGTGTTTTCTATAGCAGCAAGGCGCTTTCAGGCAACGTATCCAATGCAGATATAGGATATGTGCGCAGGGGCAACATATCTGTGGCGCAGGAGCAGCGCGGCAGGAAGCTGCCAAAGGTAGCTCCGCTTGACAGCTCCGCAGAGGCAAAATATACAGCAGGCATAGCAAATTCATTCATAGACCTTGCAATAAGCAGGCTGGAGTCGTCCAGGGTAAATGCCTCAAGGGAGAAATCCGGAATGAAAAAAGCCAACGCCCTGCTGCTCAGGGATGCTGGTAAAGGGCTCCCTTTAGTGAAGAGCTTTAGCTCAAAGACCGGGATGGAAAGCGCGTTTATTGCAGAGATGCCGGTTGAGGCAGGCATAGCAAAAGTGCTTGGGATGCGGCCCATAAAGCTGAAGCAGTACGCTGACAGGAAGAGACGATATGCAGCAATGGCGCGCCTGGTCTTAAAGAACATCCGGAAATACGGGTTCATATATGTCCATATAAAGGGCCCAGATGAGCCTGGCCATGACGGCAATTGGGAGCTTAAGAAACAGATACTAGAAGAGATAGACTCAGGCTTTTTTTCAAAAATATCCGCAATTAAAGCAGACATCTGCGTGACCTGCGACCACGCCACGCCATGTTCGTTGAAATCCCATTCCTCGGACCCTGTCCCGGTTATGGCAAGGATAAGGGGGCAGGCAGCAGACAGCATGGGTTTTGATGAGGATATAGGCAGCCGCGGATCCATGGGCGTATTCAACGGCATCGAGCTGATAAAAAAATTACTAAAGAGGAGAGAAGATGCAGGGAAAATTAATTGAAGATATACGAATAAGGGAGATTTTAGATTCTCGAGGGGGCATCACTGTTGAAGCAATAGCCAGTTCAAGAGAGCATGACGCAAGCGCAATGATACCGAACAGCACCAGCACCGGATCCCACGAAGTGTTCGCTTTCCCAAAGGGCGGCGTAAGCCTCGGCATATCCAACTTCAATGCGCTAAAGAAAAGATTCATAGGCATGGACCCTTCAGATCAGGATGGCATAGACTATCTTTTGCATGAAATAGGTGGAGAAAAGTTCAGCGTGATAGGCGGAAACATCGCTGCAGGCGTATCGATTGCAGCCGCAAAGCTTGCGGCAAAGCACGCGCAGCAGGAGCTGTATGAATACATACATGCTTCATTTATGAAAAAGTCAGGAATTAAAAAATCGATACCAAGGCCCATAGGGAACCTCATAGGCGGAGGCGCGCATTCGCGTAACAAGATGGCAATACAGGAGATACTGGTGTCTCCAAAAGGCGTGAGCTTTGCAAAGGCAATACGACTCAACGCGCAGGTGCACAAGGCGCTGGGCGATTACATATCCGGCGAGCTTGGCATTACCACCGGGGTGAATATAGAGGGGGCGTGGGTAACCGGCCTTGCAGATGTAGAAAATCTAGAAACTGCCAAGGAAATATCCGGGACGGTAGCAGAGGAGTTCGGCGCAGAGATATGCATAGGGGCGGATTTCGCGGCAAGCGAATACTTCAGCGACGGAGCCTACCGGTATTGCGATAGGAGGCTGTCACCTGGAGAAAACGTGGATTTTGTCATAAGCCTTGCAAAGGATTTCAACATGGAGTTCATAGAGGATCCGATGAACGACAGCGACTTCTCAGGCTTCTCGGAGATCACCAAAAGGGTGGGCAGGAAACGCTTTGTGGTTGGGGATGACCTTTATGTGACAAACAAAAAGCGGCTCGAGAAGGGAATCCGGCGCGGAGCTACAAATAGCATCCTGATAAAAGTAAACCAGGTAGGCACTCTTAGTGATACAATTGACGTGATAAAACTTGCCCACAAAAGCGGCATAAATACTGTAGTGTCGCACAGGAGCAGGGAAACGACCGACAGCTTCATAGCCCATCTTGCAGTTGCCTTCGGATCCAAATTTATAAAGACAGGCATAGTTGGAGGCGAAAGAGTATCAAAGCTCAACGAGCTGCAGAGAATAGAGGAGATTGAGTCGAAGTAAGCCGCGTTTGTAAAATGTCCAGCCAAGCGCACTGAAAGCAAAACAAAAACATTTAAATAGATAAATAAACACCAACTACACCGAGATTGATGGCCTTTTCGTCTATACCAAATTCTCTAGCTCTAATACCGGACGGAAACAGGAGATGGGCGCTCAGCCACAAGCTTTCAATACTATCCGGGTATTCCCTCGGGGTGAAAAAGTTCATCGAGTTCAGCGACTGGTGCTATTCCTACGGGATAAGAAACCTTACCGTATGGGCACTGTCCTCCGAAAACATAAAGAGGTCGCCCAATGAGGTCAGGACGCTGTTCAACATATATCGCAAGGCTGCAAAGGACAAGGAAATAATAGCAAAGCTCGAGGAGCGGCAGACAAGGCTCAATGTGATAAGCAACAGGAAACTGCTTCCAAGGGACCTTAACGAGCTGCTCTGCTCTATAGAGAAGAGGACCGAAAACAACAGGAACGGGGTCATAAACCTGCTCCTTGGCTACGGAGGCAAGGATGACATACTCTTCGCCGCCAAAAAGGCAGTTGGAATGGTAAAGAAGGGATATCGCATTACGGCCGAAGCCTTCAGGCAGAGCCTTCTCTCGTACCAGGTTCCGGAAATAGACTACATAATAAGGACATCCGGCGAGAAGAGGCTATCGGGCTTTATGCCATGGCAGACAAGCTATTCTGAACTATACTTTTCAGACAAGCTCTGGCCCGAATTCACAAAAGCGGACCTGCGCATAGCCCTTGCCGAATACGGAAAACGCAGCAGGAGATTCGGAAGGTAATGTGTTTGCATGGCGCCTAAGAGGGACCTTACAAAATATTCTAGCTATTTCTCGCTCCAGATACCAAGCAGCATAACCCAAATAGCAATGATACTGCTGCTTGGGGTGATGGCCGGAGAGATATCTGCGCTTATAGTCCACTACTACCCTGGCACAAGCATAGTTCCAATGCTGCTGACCGGGTCTGCGGAAGGGCTGCTGGTCATAAGCGCGCCCGCGCTGATAACCGTAATGATAATGCGCATAGTAAAAAGAAGGATGCGCACGAAGCACGCCCTTTTCGCAGTGCTTGCCGTGTCAGTTGCATACTCCATATTCATTATTTTTGACTCGGCAATTTACGCAGCTCTACGAAACAACGCCCTGCCATATATACTACTCCTGCTTTTCAATTCAAGCATATACGGATACTGGTTCATAATAAACAGGATTGCAGTTGGCCAGAAGAGAAGTGCGGTAATAACAGCAGAGGTGCAGCCCATACTAAACGTGCTCATATTCTTTCCATTCGGCGAATACCTTCTAAGGCCTTACGCGCCAATAGCCACTGTGCTACTAAAGCTGTTTTCCGGCATGCTTGTTTTCCTTGCCATGGGCTACATAATATTATATCTTCTTGACAGGCCGGCAAAGAAGAAGCTTTCCGTGAGCAGCGTGGACCTTTTCAGCAGCATGGTCGGCCAGTGGCTCTACGACCTTGCAACAGACGCCACGGTTCTTGGCAAGGGCGGAGTGACAAGGACAGTGACAACCGATATTGCCGTAATATCCGGAGGCGGGAAGATGAAGGCGGCATTCATAAGCCCTGACATACACTACGGGCCTTTCGGAAATGTAGGTGGGAGCATATTCACCGAAGCACTTGGCAACGCCATAGTCTCGAAATACAACGCATCGCCATTCATAATACACAGCGCAGTCAACCTTGAGGACAATCCAATGAACACGAACCAGGTTTTCGGGCTTGTTAATAGCATAAGCAGGCATATAGGGTCCTTCAAAGGCAATGCCGCTGCAGCATCAAAGGGCTTCATAGGCAAGGGCACGGACTACCCGTGCAGGGCAATAAACATAAGAATAAACGGCACCAACCTGCTGACCCTGTCAAAGGCGCCGTCAGTTACAGAGGACATAGACCGCAGCGTAGGCATAAGGTTCAAGGAGCTTGCAAGCGCAGGCTCGGAAAAGACCATATTGATAGATGCTCACAATTCCAGGTTCGAGAGCGCAAGCTCGGAAGATCTAAAGGGCATATGGCAGCACAGCAGGTATATCGGGAAATACGAGAATGCCATACGGGCTGCAACCATGCCTTCGAAAAGCAGGACGTTGCAGTTCGGCTCTGCCCACTACAAGCTTTCAAAGTCACTGAGCAGGCCGGATCTTGGACCAGGATACTCAAGCGTCGGAATATTCTCGTTCGGCAAAACCAGGTTCTGCATGATATATATAGATGCAAATAACATGCTGCCCGGATTCAGAAAAAGCGTGCTAAAGCACATAAGATCAAAGCATAAAATTGACGCAGAAATATGCACTACAGACACCCACGCAGTAAATTCAATAGCAATGTCAGCAAGCAACGCGCTTGGCAGGCATTCGAAGCCAAGCGAAATACTGCCGCTGCTTGACAAGATGATAAAAGTTGCAAAAAACGATATGGAACCTGCTCACTTAGAGCGCAGCTCCATAAAGACTGAGAGGTTCAGGACCTGGGGATACGGATCCGAGGACCTGCTTAACAAGGTCGGAATGGAGATAATACACACAGGAAAGAAGGTAGTGCCTTTCGTCATAGCAGCCTCATATATAATTGCGGCATGGGTAATATACATAATTTAGCTGTTTGCAATGACAATAACTCCATACTCCCTGTATCTATATTCGTCGCTTGCTGCTGCAATACTGCTCCTTGCCATTTCACTAAGACGTATAGCCGGCCAGAAGAGCATAAAGTTTGTCGCAGCAGCCGCAGTTGTGGGCGCCATGCTGTTTTCAGCAGAGCACGTGCCGATTTATGCAACTGCAATGCTTGTAATAGGCATATTGAACTTCAACGGCATGCTTTCTGCAGAGAAGCCAAGGCGCCGCATATTTTACGTAGCTACAAGCACCCTATACATTGCAATAATACACTGGATAGGATTCGTTGCCATAGCCCAGGCAATGCTGCTAGGTATATTGAGCAGCATCACCAAAATAAAAGAATATCGCAACAGTGTGGAAGACAAGAAAGTGGAGGTCAGGCGCGACCTGTTTCATATAGGCGCAGGCATTCTTCTAATGGCCGTATTCCTGATTTTTGAGGAGCCGGTGGCAGTCACGATACAGCTGCTGATGATACTTGGCGGCATATTCGTGATAGCTGCAACCGAGATATTCAACAAAAATGCCATTGGCAGGTCAATATACAGGTTCGAGCGCAATGGCGCTTCCTTAGGTCACGGCGCGCTCTGGCTAGCAATGGGGTCATTGTTTGCCGTATCCTTTCTTAGCACGCCAAATGTCATAGCGGTATTCGCAGCAATCTTCATAGGCGATCCCGTTGCCACTATAGCCGGAATATATTCAAAGGGCCCGAAGCTCCCATACAACAGAAAGAAGAGCGTAGTTGGCACTGCCGCATACTTCATCGTGGCATCTGCGATAGCATTCATATTCATAGGCGCTGCCGGAGTGCTCGTCGGGCTGGTCGGCGCCATTGTCGAAGGGCTGAAGACAAAGATTGATGACAATTTCTCCGTGTCTGTCGTGCTTACGCTGCTCCTTGCAATAATGCGGGCATAACTGTCTTTGCCATTTTATGCCACGCCAAGAAGCAAAGAAGACAAGACCCCGAAGAATATCGTAGTGCACAGCAGGAATGTCCCTGCCACAATTACCTCCCTGCCAAGCGGACTATACGGCTCCGTGGCCCTTGCAGAGCTCATGAATACGCGCTCTATAAGCCAGAACAGAGCTACGCCGATCACCAATATGCCTATTAAAGGAGCCGCACCTGCAATGCCGAAGGCATGAATCGCAGCTATGAAAATAAGTATGTCAGCCACGAATCCCGCAGTAAGAGGTATTCCAAGCGCTGCAAATACGCCTATGAGGAAAAGGTAGGTCATCCCTGCAAAGTTCTTGACCACTCCCTTTATCTTGCTTATGTCAAGCGTCCCGTACACCTTGTCAAGCGTGCCTGCTACAAGGAACAGAAGCGCTATCGCAATGCCGTGGTTGAACATCGCGTATACTGCGCCGCTGTAACCAAATGCATTCATGGCAGCCAGGCCGACGCCAACAACGCCCATGTCTGTTATGCTTGTGTAGGCTATTAGCCTCTTTATATTAGTCTGCCTAAGGCACACGAACGCAGAATACAGCGTCGACAGCACAAATATCATAAATATGTACGCTGCGTAGTGCACAGCTATCGGCAGGATGAGGAACATAAGCAATAGCCCGTAGCCTCCGAATTTCAGGAGCACACCTGCAAGTATCATGCTCCCGGTTGTAGGCGCTTCGGTATGGGCATCGGGGAGCCAGCTGTGGAATGGGAACACCGGCATTTTTATCATGAATGACACAAGAAGAAGCAGCATTATTAGCAGCTGCGTTCCTGGGCTTATGGCCCCGGCGCCACTCATGAGAGCAGATATGTTGAATGTATGCGGCGTTACAGAGCTGTAGAGCAAAAGTATGCCTATAAGCAAAAGCAGGCTTGATACCATTGAGTATATTATGAATTTTATTCCAGAATAACGCCGGTTGTACCCACCGTACATGAAGATGATGAAGAACATCATCACTTCTGCAATCTCCCAGAATACGTAGAAGAAGAACAGGTTTGCAGAGAGAAACACCCCAAGCGAGCCCCCTTCCGCAAGCAGGAAAATAATGTTATACATCCTGTCTCGCTCACCTATGAAGTACTTGCCCACAATCGACGCTGCAAAGAAGACAACCGATGTCATTACAATGAGTATGAGCGAAGGCTGCGTAAGCGCCTGGCTGAAGTTAAGCCCAAGGGAGGGTATGTATATCCTGGATGATGCCAGCGACGCAGTGCCATTAACATACGAGTAATAAAGTGCATATGCGGTAAGAAGGAGCACAACAGCGGAAGCAATTATGGATACGGAATAGGCGTGCTTTTTATTGAGCAGCAACATTGGTGCAAGGAACGCGAAAGGCGCGGCAAGTATCAAAGTCAGCAGGTACGACATCTATCTCCCACCATACAGCGATATGAAGTTCATATACGCGCCCAGGCTGCTTGAAGGCGCAGACGGCTTCGTTGATCTTATTATCTTAAGCAGCCCATCAATATCAATCTTCTTCTCCTTAGAGGTGGATATGTTTTCCTCCAGGGCTTCAAGCTTTGCCTGCCTGCACACGTTCGCTATGTCTGCCCCTGTGAACCCTTCAGATGCAGCCGCAAGCGACTTGTAGTCCATTTTCCCCTTTATCGGAGACTTTTTGAGGTTCTCCTCGAACATCGCAGCCCGCTCATCCGCATTTGGCGGGGCTACGAATATGAACTTGTCCATTCTGCCAGGCCTGAGTATCGCAGGATCTAGCTTATCCGGCCTGTTGGTTGCACCAACAATAACCACGCCGTTCGAAGACTTTATTCCGTCAAGCTGCTGCAGGAATTCGCTGGTCATGTGCACTGCCAGCTCGCTCGAGCCGCTGCGGCTAGGGAGCAGCGCATCCATCTCGTCTATGAATACTATGCATGGCGCGTTTTCCCTTGCGCTGTTGAACGTCTCGCGTATCTGCCCTAGCGCGTTATCCAGCCCGTTCTTGGAGATATCAGAGCCTGAAATTATAAGCAGGCGCACTCCCTCGAGCTCGTTCGCAACGGCTTTCATGAGCATTGTCTTCCCTGTTCCTGGGGGGCCGAAGAGCAGTATGCCCTTTATGCTCTTTACATCGTATTTTTTGACCAGGCTCGAATGAAGTATGGGTATCTCTACGGCCTCGTACAGCGCCTTCTTGGCCTGCTCAAGGCCTACAACATCGTCAAGCTTGACATCGTCCTCGCTTCCATCCTCCATGAGCTCTGGATGCGACCTGCGCTCATAGTCTATCCTGAACTGGTTGTATTTCTCCAGCGTCGCAAGTGATGTTGACGGCTTTGTAGCCTTTATTATCCCAGCTACGTCCGCCATGGTTATCTGGAGCACCTTCCTCTGCCTGACAGCTTCGTCAGCCACCTGCCTTGCAGCCTCATTGCATATGTTCTTTATGTCCGCGCCGCTGAACCTTGAAGTCATGTCTGAGAGCTTTGCGTAGTCAACATCATCTCCGACAGGCAGCTTGCTTAAATAGTAGGCAAATATCTTGGCCCGCCCTGCCTTGTCAGGAAGTGGCATGTATATTATCTTGTCGAATCTTCCCGGCCTTAGCAGCCCCTCGTCTATCATGTGCGGCACGTTTGTAGATCCTACCACCACCACTCCGTCTATCTTCTGGAAGCCGTCCATCTCCCCGAGCAGAGTCGATATAAGCTGCCTGTTGGAATCGCTCTCCTGCTTCTCCCTCTTTACCGCAATGCCGTCTATCTCATCGAAAAACAGTATGGCCGGGGTGTTTTTCCTTACGGTATCGAATATCTTCGAGAGCGCCTGGGCGCTCTCTCCCTGGAACGGCGACAGAAGCGATGACGTCTTCACGTAGAAAAACCTTGCACGTATCTCATTTGCTAGCGCCCGCATCATCAGCGTCTTGCCTGTTCCCGGCGGCCCGAAGAGCAGTATGCCTTTAGTCGGCGCTACCTTGTATGCACCGGATATCTCCCTGTGCTCTATTGGCGCAAGCACCGCCTCCCTGAGCTCCTTTTTCGTCTCGTCATAGTTTGCCACGTCACTTAGCGTTTCCTTTGTGCCGCTTGTGAGATCCTGGAACGCCTCGCCAAATTTGCCAAGGAAGTCCTGCTTCATGACTGCCAGCGCCTTTACCACCTCAACGTTATTGAGCTCCAGAATGAAGATAAGCGCAGGTGCGATCGCAAAGCTCAGCACGTCAAGCTTGTTGATCGGACTTTTTTCAAGGAAAGACAGCAGGGCATATACCCCAAGCAGGATGAATGAGAAAAAGCTCGCCTCCGCTCCCTTGAATCCGGACCTGCTTCTTATCACAAAATTTGACATTGCAAACACTACGAAAAGCCAGCCTGCAATCTGCACTATGGTGTACTGTGGCATGTAAGCCATCGAAAGCAGAGTAACTCCGAATCCAACGAAAAGGTTGCTTACAACCTGGTGGCCGAACAGCCCCGCCACTGCGCTTCCCAGCGCTGCAGGAAAAGTCAGAAGGGTGGTGGCGTTCTTTGCAGGCGTAAGTACCCCTGACAGCGAAGTAGGCACTATCTTGGCATGGGCACCAACGCCGTCGTATACTATGGGCGCGCTATTTTGTATTCCCGTAACTCCGGAAAGGATTATTACAAGCAGCAATATTATCATGCCTGAAACCAGCGCCCTTCTAAAACCAAGGAACAGGCTGCCCACTATGAAGGCAGGTATCTCGAATATGAACCCCAAATATGAGAGCGGAAGCATCATCATCACGTATATGAATGTTATTGTACGGTAGTGCTTGTATCCGAGGAACAGGGATATGCTCACAAGGATTGTCAATATCCACGCAAGCAGCGGCGCCTGGTATGCGACCATAAGCAGAAACTCGAAGAGCATCATCATGAGCCCGCCAAGAGGCGAAAGCATCGCGACTATGAACGTGATTGCAATTAGTGGAATCAGTATGACGTACGGGAAGAAAGGGAACGCTATGGACACGCTGAAAATTGCAAACATTATGGCCAGGGCGTCAGGGAAATTCTTTCGGCCCAGGAACTCGCGCACAATGTCCTTTATCCAGTAAAACGTCATTGGGACGTAAGAGTACCTGTACCTCTCCTGTTTTTCTTCCTGTGGCTTCTTGAACGAGATGTCCAGCTTCCCCCTAGAGGTCGGTTTCTTTGTCGAGCTAGTGTCTGGCATACCCGATATCCCAATTAATCTTAATATATAAATAGATAGCATTATTATTAATGCTAGTGCCAGTAACTGTGCGTGTGGCCGGTCCCGTTGTAGCTCAATGGCAGAGCGGTCGGCTGTAGTTTGAAAGCCTTGGTGGATTAGGGTCCGCAAGTAGATACCGACAGGTTGTGTGTTCGACTCACACCAACGGGAAAACATCCCACGTAGCCTTGCTGAAAATGCACGGCCTGGCAGGCGCAATGCGGGCGCGGCGCTGCAGATCAAGGAAATTAGCTATGCTTATAAAGTCTTTTGGCTTCAATATACGTGTCTGCTCTGGTCGTCTAGTGGTTAGGATGCGAGCCTGTCACGCTTGCGACCCGGGTCCGAATCCCGGCCAGGGCGT
>DAHXMA010000010.1 GCA_027365725.1 Microcaldota archaeon
CTAGGAATAATAATAGGAGTCGCAGCAGGAATAGGCGCAATAATATTCTATTATTTGATAATATATGTGCAGAGCCTTTTTCTTGGCGGAATCGTTGGCATGACTGTACCTACGGCATCCGGAGAAGGCAGCAGAGGATTCGTTCAAGGCAACTTCCTCTTAGTGCCAGTTTCCATAATACTGGGCGGATTGCTTTCTGGTTTTCTTGTTTACAAGTTTGCTCCTGAAGCAGAAGGCCATGGAACCGATGCCATAATAAACTCATTTCACAACAAGAATGGCGAGATCAGGCGCAGGGTACCAATAGTAAAGACGATATCATCTGCGATCACCATAGGCTCCGGCGGCAGCGCAGGCAGGGAAGGGCCCACCGCGCAGATTGCATCTGGCATAGGAGCGTTTCTTGCTGACTTGTTAAAACTCACTAAAGAAGAGAAGCGAATTGCAATATTGGTTGGTGCTGGAGCAGGGATAGGCACTATATTCAAAGCGCCGATAGGCGGCGCTCTGCTTGCCGTAGAAGTTCCATACAAAAGGGATTTCGAGACCTCGGCCTTGTTCCCAGCCATAGTTGCAAGCGCAGTTGGATATTCAATATTCGGATCCATAGTTGGCTTCCAGCCAATCTTCGGATATTATCTCGGTGTATTCAACCCATTAAACCTGCCACTCTATGCTGTGCTGGGCATAGGAACAGGCATCTTCGCAATAATCTATGTAAAATTTTTCTACTACATTCATGATAAATTCAAGTCGTTTAAAATAAGCAATTACTACAAACCCGCCATAGGAGCAGTTATAGTCGGCATTATAGCGATTCTATTCCCTGAAATAATGAGTGTTGGATATGGATGGGTCCAGTTCATGGTAAATGGCAGTATTTCTTCGTTTCCCACCTTTGGCCTTCCAATACTTCTTATATTAGTCCTTCTTCCATTTGCAAAGATAGTTGCAACCACATTCTCAATAGGTACTGGGGGCAGTGGAGGCGTATTTGCACCAGGAATATTCGTAGGGGCTTCGGTAGGACTTCTTTTTGGCATGCTGTTCCATATGATCTTCCCTGGCATGGTCCCCTTGGTTGCTCCTTTTGTGATAGTAGGCATGCTAGCGTTGATGGGCGGAGCAGGGAAAATCCCAATATCAGTATTGCTCATGATAACTGAGATGACCGGTAGCCTTCAGCTCTTGCCCGCAGCGATGATCGCAGTATCAATGTCATACCTAATATCAGGCCAAAGCACAATTTACCGCTCGCAGGTAGCCACAAGGAAAGACTCGCCCGCTCACACGAATGAATATCACAGGCCAATACTTGAAAATATAAAGTTAAGAGATCTTCAGCTAAATGACATTTCAGTTGATGCGCGCCTTCCAGTTTCCTATGCAATCAAGCGCATGAAGGAATTGGGCATCACTTCCATACCTGTTGTGGACAAAACGCGAAGGAAAAATCGATTAGGGATGATAGCATTACTTAATATGGGCAGCATCCATTCAGAAAAAGCTAGGACAGTAGCCACCTGGGATATTAGAATGGTTAAACTAGGCAGCAGCGGAAGAGTCGCACTAGATGTAATGTCAGAAATGAAAACGACATGGGTTGCAGTGGAGGATGGAAACGAGTATGTTGGCTGCATAACCCTAAAACAGATTGTCAACGAATACAAGAAGCGGCTTGAAATGTAGGGCTAATTGCTGCTGGGACATCTTTTTGGTAGGGAAAACCGAAAAGGCTCAAAAATCAGATAACGGGCCTTAAATAATCTCTCTGTCATAACGCCACAATGGCGAGCAAAAGGAGGGATCCAACTGGACGGTACGCTCTCGGTCAGAGCAGGCCTATTTTCTACAACAAATAAAATCTATATTCAGGTTATATTCCTAAACTGCTCCAGCTGCTCCCAATCAGATGCAAATGGCGATTTAAAGCCCTAATGCATTAATAATCGTAAAAGCCCTTCCCGGACTTCCTGCCAAGCCTTCCCTCCTTAACAAGCCTTTCCAGTATGGGGGAGGGCTTAAAGGCAGGGTCTTTGCTCTGTACGTATACCATATTCATCACGTCCTTGCATACGTCCAGGCCTACAAAGTCAACAAGCTCGAAAGGGCCCATCGGATGGTTGAAGCCAAGCTTTGCTATAGTGTCTATCGCCTCCTTTGTCGCAATTCCCTGTTCAAGCAGGTGAAGGGCCTCTGAAAGGTAAATTGTAAGGAGCCTGTTGGATACGAATCCGGCGCAGTCCTTCACCTCAACCACAGTTTTACCAAGGCTCTCTCCAAACTCCCTCGATTTATCAACAGTGTCCTGGGAAGTTTTATCGCCCTTTATCATCTCTATAAGCTTCATTACCGTTGGGGGATTGAAGAAATGCAGTCCTATGAAACTCTCAGGGTTTCCAAGCCCCTTAGAAAGCAGGTTTATCGAGATTGACGATGTGTTTGTAGCTACGATTGACTTTCTTTCCGCCAGCCTGTCAAGTTCCCCCAGGATCCATAGCTTAAGGTTAAGGTCTTCTGGCACTGCCTCTATCATCATGTTTGCCCCTTTAGCATCCTTTATATTATCCGAAGTCCTGACAATTGACATTAGGTCGGCTTTCTGCTCAGGGGTAAGCAGGCCTTTAGACACTGCCCTGTCAAAATCCCTGGCAATACGCGCCAGGCCTTTCTCCGCATCTGCTCTGCTTCTGTCTATAAGCACCGAATCGTGCTTTGCAAGCATTGACAGCTCAACGATCCCGGAGCCCATGGCTCCCCCGCCTCCAATTACAGCAACCTTCATTATACTACCATTTTATAATTAATCTGCGCCTTTTCCAACTTGATGCATTTTATATTTGCATTGGTGCATCAAGACCATCTCCTAATCGAGCTAAAGAATACATCTGCAAAAGTGCTATCCTTATCTGCTTTGGCCCCTTCCACAGCCTTGGGCTTCAATCCCAGTCTAGATCTCTGTTCAGCATCAGCCCTTTCAACAGCATCTTTGCCAAAACTCTGTACTCGCAGTGCATGTGATTTTTCAGGAGTAACTATGAGCATGCCGCTTTTTACATTGTTCTTATTGTTATATAGCAGCTTGCCACTCCCAGACCATACAGTTTCCACTGCGAGATTAAGCCCAACAAAAGGATACTCTGAGTTCCGAAGCCTTCCATTTGCATCTGCCACCTCAAGCGTTACGCTTATGAAGTCCTCTACGCCCCTAAGCGTGCCTGTCACGCTTTCATGATGCCCGTGCAAGGTATATGATATAGTTGCAGTAGTACCAACGTTATCCCTAAGCCTGTCCATTGTGGCCTTTCCAATAACTCTGCTTCTATTTGAACGCACTCTTTCTCCCATGCAAATCAGATTTATTTGAAATATGCGCTTTTTAATAGTTTTCTGCAATTCTTTGCATTTGCCAAAAAACCGCAGTATACCTGCTGAATCATAATTTTACCTTCTTTCTGCCAATATTTCGCTCCAGCCTTTCAAGCCTTTTCGCTCCCCGTGCTTCAATTTCCTTAAATTTATTTATTTTTGCAATGTAACTCGTAAGAAAGCTCAGCACTTCCGCATTGCTCTTTGCAACTTCTAAAACGCTCTTTCCATTGCGATTCACCGCATTTACATCTGCCCCTTTTTCAATTAGGTATTTTATAAAATCTACCTTGCTGGTAGCTGCTGCAATTATCAGCAGCGTATCACCATCCTTATTCCTAGCATCGACTTCTGCCCCGCTTTCTACCAGCAGCTTTGCAGCAGTAGCGTCATGGCTTTTAAATGCCACTATGGTTATGGGCGTGCCTCCAGCATCAAAGACATTTTTTTCAGCACCACGCGAAATTAGGAATTTTATCGCGTTCTTGTTGCCATTTATCGCCGCAACCATCAAGGCTGTTTGTCCCATGGCATTTTTTTCCTCAAGCCCAATCCCAGCTTCCAAAAGGAATGCCAATGCAGTTTCATCGCAATTTATAGAAGCAGTAATTAAAAGGTTATTCCCCTGCTTATCAACCGTCTTAATGTTTGCCCAATTTTCTATCAATAAAAGCGCCGCTTCAAAATGGTTGTTATTGAATGCGTTGGCCAACGGGGTCTTTCCAAAATTATTTGAGGAATTCACAGCCGCGCCATTACTTATCAGCAATTTTATTATGTCCAGATTCCCCTTAGTTGCGGCTTTAGACAGGGCAGTGTCTCCATACTCATCCGTAATTTTTACATCTGCTCCTCTTTCCAAAAGCAGTTTGACTATATCTATGTCTGAATTGAATGATGCATGTATCAACGCAGTTTTTCCACTATTATCCCTTGAGTCAATACTCTCTCCCGCATCCAGGCATCTTTTGATCCCTTCTATGTCCCTGCCAATTGCAGAGGATATAATGCCTGCCCTGCTTTGAAAACCATCAAAATACAAACCTGTCATAAAACCAATCCCTTCCCTTATCTATCTTGTCAGGTATAGCTTATAAAAATATTCATCAAGGTTTCACTGCAATCCATAACCATAGCAGATGCGTGCGTGCCGGGCAAGGCTGTAAATTCAATCCGTTCTATTGCATGCTATTTTCAGCAATGCCAATCCGCTCAGGCCAGTAAAAACCACGCGGCACATTTCCGCAAGCCCAAATAGTAGACACTTTAATATTTGCATCATATATAGTTTAATTTAGGATAAATAGCTTTCAGGCACTTTAAGCCTGTTTAAGCTTTGCACGGTATAACATTATCGGTGCCAGATGGGTCAGGTCATGTACAAATTGAAACGCACAATAACGCTGTTCGATGCAATAATGATAAACCTTGGCGCAATAATAGGCGCAGGAATATTCGTGATCATCGGCATTGCCATCGGCGATGCCGGACCATCCGTATTCCTCTCCATAATAATATCAGCAATAGTTGCGCTGCTTACAGGAATATGTTTCTCCAGAATAGCCATGACAGTATCCAAAGAAGGCGGCACATATGAATACGCCAAAACGGCGCTGTCCCCATTCGCAGGCTTCATAGGAGGATGGATGTGGATGCTTGGCAATATAATAGCCATAGCCGCCGTTTCCCTTAGCCTTGGCAGCTACGCAAATGTGCTACTCGGCACTTCATTTCCGGTAATAATATTTGCAATTGGAGCAATTGCGGCTTTTGCAGTAGTCAACATATATGGAATTAAAAATTCAGCAAAGACCATAACATTTCTGGTAATTATCAACGTTTTGGTGCTAACTGCTTTTGTAGCATTTGGCATAGGCGCATTCAAAATTGCAAACTTCGGCAACCTCTTTCCAAACGGCTTTGGTGGCACACTGCTAGGCGCATCGCTGATATTTTTTGCTTTCACAGGGTTCTCAAGGGTAACCACAATAGGCGAGGAAGTGATAAATCCGGAATCTACCATACCCCGGGCAATAATTATCTCTATAATTATATCAACTGCAATGTACATAGCAATAGCGCTTGTCGCAGTAGGGCTTGTTCCATATACTGTGCTTTCGCATGCATCATCACCCCTTTCAGTAGCAATAGCCGTGTTACACAATAACCTTCTCGGCGCAGTCATAGCGCTTGGAGGAGTGACTGCAACTGCCGGAGTCACATTTACTGGCATACTTGGCGTATCAAGAGTATTCTTTGCGATGGGAAGAGACAGGGAACTCCCTAGCTTTCTGGGCAGCATAGACCGTTTTTCAACACCTACGAATGCAATAATCATAACTGCAGCATTGAGCATATGCTTCATGCTTTTTGTCTCATTCGGAATAATAGTTGAGGCATCAAACTCAGCAATACTTGCTGCTTATGGAATAATTGACATAGCGGCACTTAACCTTTCCCTAAAAACCAAGCCAAAACCAGAGAAAGGCTTTGTGTTTTCAGGGGCATTCTGGATAGTGCCAGTGCTAGGAATTGCAAGCATAGGAATGCTTCTCTTCTACCTGATCGGAGAAGGACTCTCAATTGCATTCGGCCTTGGCGTTGCTGCGGCCATCGCGTATGCCATACGCCAGACGCTGTACAGAAACCGGGCCGGGTACAAGGCCAAGCCTGCAATTCCAAAGCGCAGTGAAGTAAGGACTTTCGGAAAGACTCATCGCTTTCATAGCGTATAGCCATCATGCACATCTGTGCTGCGGCGTACATCCAACCATTTCCGTCTTGCTAAAGCTAAATTATTGAATTTAATTTGGCTTCAAATTCACGGCGTTCTTATCTGCAGCGCATCAAATATGGCATTATTTTATATTGCTGACCGAACCTATGAAAATAAGAGGGACATGGGGCCAACAAAATCCTCTTGCCCGATAAGCACTGCAATAAATGGCTACCCTCTAAGCCACCGCAGCATAATGAAACGGACCAAAATGTACTGGGGAATATGCCACTATTGGGCATTTCTGCTGGCCAAAACAGGGCTAAACGCGCTGCGTTTTAGTAATATATTGTAGCCAGTCGAAGCCAGGCATGGCCCTGGCACTTACTAGAAGCACATGCAATACTCAAATTATCCTACGGCATAAGCTAATCAAGCCTAGAAAACGTTTGTACGCAAGCATCAGCCCCGCACATGCCCGTACAATCACAATTATATATTTCTATGCAGAGATACTAAAATGATGTTTTGTTGTTGGGGCAAAATCTAGATGGATATATCAAAAAAAATATATTATTATTCCGAAGACGCAATGCGCCGCGGAAGCGGGCATCAAAGTGAAGATGCAATCAAAAAGCGCATAGTCGACTCTGTTTTTGTGGCCTATGGTGCAGCAAAAGCAGAGCCGGTCATGATAGCAAAGGCTGCCCTCCTTCCAAGCAAGGGCAAGTATAATTCTAGAATATACTTCTCTAAAAAAGAGGCGTCTGTAGATGTTGCGGCATTCATAAACGGCACAATGACAAGGTATCTGGACTACAATGATACATACCTTTCAAAGGAGGCTCTGCATCCATCGGACAATATACCTCCCATACTATGCTGCGCAGACGCAATGAACATGGAAGGCAAAAGGGCAATAAATGCCATAAGCATATCATACCAGATATCATGCGCCTTATCCGATGCCGCTTCTATAAGGTCGCGCGGCTGGGACCACGTCGTTTATATATCCATATCCGCGGCTGCAGGCATATCTGCTCTCATGTCCCTGGGACAGGAAGCATTCATAAATGCCCTGAGCCTGTCCATAGACAGCAACATAAGCATGCGGCAGACACGCGTGGGAAAGCTTAGCATGTGGAAGGGATGTACTGCCGGAAATGCAGCACGCAACAGCATATTCGCCACAATATTGGCTAAAAACGGCCTTACCGGCCCGGAGCCAATATTTGAAGGGGAGATGGGCCTATTTAACCAGGTATCCGGAAAATTCAAGCTGGACCTGAGCAAGAGCAGGATAACAAAGACAATGATAAAGAATTATCCTGTAGAGTATCATGCAATGAGTGCGGTAGATGCTGCATTGAAGCTAAGGAGAAGGATAAAAGGGGAAATAAGAAGCATAACAGTGGAAACCTTCCTAACAGCGTACAATATAATAGTGAAAGGCCCAGAAAAGCTGGAGCCCAAGACAAAGGAGACTGCAGACCACAGCATGCCTTATATCATCGCATATACCATTCTGCATGGCGCTCCAACCCAGTTGTCGTACACAAGAAGCCTTCTTAACGACAGGAAAATGGCGTCTTTGGTTGACAAGATGGAGTTCATAGTGTCAAAGAAGTACAATTCCCTATACCCGGAATATCTGCCAGTTAGGATATCCATAACCACAAGCAAAGGCAGATTTTCTGAAGAAGTGCTTTTCCCCAAAGGCCATTTCAAGGACCCTTACAGCTGGAGCGATCTAAAGCATAAGGGCATGTCAATAATCCCAGATGAGTCGCTTGTGGATGATCTTATAGCGCTTGGTAAACGACTTGATAGAAAAAGCGTCCATGAGCTGTTTGAGCTGATGTCAAATGTCAATACTTAAAGACAATATAAACGGGGGCACAGAAGCGCTGTCAAAGCTAATGAAAAGGAAATATTTTATTGCCCCGGGGGTTTTTGATGGAATATCCGCAATTCTTGCAGAAAAAGCGGGTTTTAGCGCGCTTTACCTTTCCGGCTCCGGAGTAGCAGGCAGATCCGGGTTGCCAGACCTATCCCTTACCACCCTAAGCGAGGTTGCTGACGAGGCTCAAAGAGTTGTTGCAGTGACAAAACTGCCCCTAATAGTGGACGCAGATACCGGATTTGGCGAAGCAATCAATGTTGTGCGCTGTGTCAAATCTTTAGAATCTGCAGGCGCTGCGGCAATTCATATCGAAGATCAAGAGGCTCCAAAGCGCTGCGGGCAACTTGACGGAAAGAGGTTGATAAGCGAAAAGGACATGGAAAGAAAGATAAGAGCAGCTGTAGCCACAAGGAAAAACCGTAAGTTTATGATAATTGCGCGCACAGACGCAAGAGCAGTTGAAGGGTTCGAAGGCGCGGTGAGGAGGGCAAACCTTTACCTTGAGGCAGGTGCAGATGTGATATTTCCAGAGGCGCTCGAAAGCCAAGAAGAGTTCAAACGATATGCAAAAGAGGTAAAGGCGCCGCTAATCGCCAATATGACAGAGTTCGGCAAGAGCCCGCTTATAGAAGCAGATGTCCTGGGCGACATGGGATACAAGATAGTACTATTCCCGCTTACAGGATTCAGGGCAGCTTTGCTGTCAATGGAAAATGCATATTCTGCCTTAAAGAGCGACCTTACACAAAAAGGTTTCATAGACAAGCTGATGACGCGCAAAAGGTTCTATGAAATCATAGACTATTACGGATACCAGGCAGAAGACGACCTATTTTATTCAGGTAAAAACAAGAAAAAGTGATTTGCATGGAACAAAATGCGATAGAGGTGCCGAAAGGCCTTGCCGGAGTGATCGTTGATAGCACTGCGATATCATCAACAGACAACGAAGGCAATTTGATATACCGCGGATATGCGGCCACAGAGATCGCGGAAAAACTGTCTTACGACCAGGCTGCATATCTGATAGTATATTCAAGCATTCCTACGCCGGAGCAGCTAGGCCTGTTCTCAAAATTCATCTCTGACAACTCGAACATAGACAGCAGCACAGAAAAAATAATCAAGCTCATGCCAAAAGGTATGCCCCTGATAGACATTCTAAGGTCGGTAGTGTCAATGCTTCCGACAAAAGAAACCGAAAACGACCGTCTACTTCTCAGCATATCGGCAAAAATGCCGCGCATAATATCCAACAGCTACAGGTGCCAGAACGGCTTAAGGCAGCTAAAAGACATCAAGGGCAATTCAGCTGAAAGATTCTATTATCTCCTCACAGGAAAGAAAGACAGGGTTTTGTCCAGGTATTTCGAAAAAATGCTCATACTTTACATGGAGCATGAATTTAATGCCTCTACATTTGCATTGCGCGTCACCGCATCTACCCTTGCGGACCCTAAGGCGGCAGTTACTTCCGGCCTTGCCGCAATAAAAGGCCCGCTTCATGGAGGCGCAAACGCCGAGATATTGAACTACATGCTTTCAATGAAGAGCGCAGATGAGGCAAGAAGCTTTATCGACCAAAAACTTTCAAAGAGGGAGAAGATAATGGGTTTTGGCCACAGGATCTACAAGAAGATGGATCCCAGGGCGCAGTTCATAAAAGGGCAGCTAAAGCAGCTTGCCAAGCTCAAAAACTCCGAGCTGCTTTACGAAATCGCTGTTGCTGCTGAAGATGAAATGTGGGAGAAAAAGCAGATTCCGGCAAACCTTGATTTTTATGCTGCAATATACATGTACCTGCTTGGCATATCAGAGCCCTTCTATACGCCAATATTCGCAGCATCAAGAAGCTTTGGCTGGGCTGCGCATTATATCGAGCAGGTGGGCAACAACAAGCTTATACGACCCGATTCAAAATACTCTGGCCCAACAAATCTAAGCGTCGGCAGGTAGTGAATAACAATGGAAAAATTATTTCAGCAGTCCATATACGATCTGGAAAGGTTTTACAGCTTCTCCGAGGCAGAGCTCAAGCTGCTCGAATCTGCAGACAAAGCTGCAGAAGAGTGCGCAAACTCGGAGTTTGAGCATTACATAAGCAGGGAAGTTAATCCAGAAATACCCAAAATTGCCAAAAAATACGCGCTAAGCGGGATACCAATAGCAAAAGAGTACGGCGGCCACGGGGCAAGCATGATAACAGCAGTTTTAACCAACCAGCGGCTGGGGCACACGGGCCTAGGCCTTGCCACATTTTATGATGTAAATACTTTCATATGCGCGCTGAGCCTGCAGCGCTGGGGGTCTGAGGAACAAAAGGACAGGTATCTGTCGCATTCTTTAAAGGACGGGTCTGTGTTTGCATTTGCCCTTACCGAGCCTGAGGCAGGAAGCGATCCTTCGTCGATGTCAACAACCTATTCCAAGAGCGTCAGGTCGTACATCTTAAGCGGCACAAAGTACCTGATAACTAACGGATCCATAGCAGATTACATCATAGTATTTGCAAAAGACTCCTCTGATGAAAAAAACATAACCGCATTCATAGTAGATACAAAAAGTGCCGGGTTCAAAGTGCAGATGCACTTATCAGAAAAGATAGGTCTCTTTACCTCAGATACCGCAATGCTTGAGTTCAATGAAGTAGAGGTGCCAGAGGAAAATGTGCTGGGCAACGTTGGCAAGGGAATGCATGTCGCCTATTCGGCACTGCTTAACGGCAGGCTTGGAATTGCATCCGGGTGCATAGGCATAATAGAGGGAAGCCTAAATGCTGTCATATCGCGCGCAAAGGAGAGGGTGCAGCACGGAAAACAGATAGGTAAGCACCAGCTAATACAGCGCCATATCGCAGAGATCAGGCAGAACCTTGAGATGGCAAAATGGCCCACCTATTTCGCAGCGCTGCGTAAAAGCCAATACGACAAGGATTTTGGCAACAAAGCGCTGGTTGAGGAAATCGATTTGCGCACTGCCCTTGCAAAGAAGATAGCCTCAAGGCTCGCGTTCGAGTCCGCAGACCGCGCAGTGCAGGTATTCGGAGGCTTTGGCTACTCCCTTCTATCGCCTGTGGGCCAGCTGTTCTGCGACAGCAGGGTGACACGCATATACGAAGGCACGGATGAGATAATGGAGCTTAAGATAGCCTCAAGGCTATTGGGAAATGGATTCGAGGCGTTCAGGTAATGGAACTTAAAATATCAGACAATGTCACAGTAAATGCAACCGAAGACGAAGTTTCCGCCTTCCTTGCCGACATCGAATCCGTATCATCGTGCATACCCGACTCAAAGAATTTTAGGCGGCGGAGCGATAATGAATTTGACATAGAGGCAGAAGTCGGCATGGCTCAAATAAGGGGCACTTTCCTAGTCAGCGGAAGCCTTGCAAAATCAGACAAAAGAAACTTCAGGTACACGCTTGAGGCACATGGCCTTGGCAGCAAAGCCCACATAGAATTAGGCTTGAAGGTAAGCCCTGCCGGATCAGGTTCAGCAAGCGTAATAGAATGGGATGCAGATGCAAATCTCTCCGGAATAATTTCAGGAGTAAACGAGCAGATACTCATGCGTTTTAGCCAGGACAAGATAAGTCAGATAATACAAAATTTGAAGACGCGACTTGAAGGCAGGCATGCGGGGTGAATCATTGGAAAAATTATTTGAAGAGTCAATAAATTCAATCAATGGCCTAAGGCGGTTCTCCGACAGTGAATTGGATATACTGGCCAGGGCAGACAAGGCGGCAGGCGAAATGGCTGCGTCAGAATTCGAGTGCTACATGAAGCATGAGGTAAACATGCAAGCTCCAGAAATAGCCAAGAAGTACCGCCTCCTTGGCATACCAATAAGCGAAGAATATGGCGGACTTGGTTCAAATCACCTTATTGCAGCACTTGCAAAGGAGAGGCTAGGTCAGATAGGCCTGGGGTTCTCAAGCTTCTTCAACGTGCAGGTTTTCCTAGGTGCGCTAAGCATACAGCACTGGGGAAGCGAAGCGCAGAAGTCAAAGTATCTCGTGCCTGCGGCAAAAGGCGAAAAGACACTGGCGTTTGCCCTTACCGAGCCTGAGGCAGGAAGCGATCCTTCGTCGATGTCAACAGCCTATTCCAAGAGCGGCAGGTCGTACATCCTAAGCGGCACAAAGTACCTGATAACTAATGGGTCAATTGCCGACTACATAATAACCTTCGCAAAGGAAGCAAGCATAGGCGGGAAGCACACAGCTTTCATAGTGGATGCCCATTCTGCAGGGCTTGGCAGGACGCGGCTTAAGGAAAAGATAGGACTATTCACATCCGATACTGCAATGCTTGAGTTCAATGAAGTAGAGGTGCCCGAGGAAAATGTGCTGGGCGAAGTAGGCAAGGGAATGAAGGTGGCATATTCCGGACTGCTTAATGGCAGGCTGGGAGTCGCGTCCGGGTGCATAGGCATAATAGAGGGAAGCCTAAATGCTGTCATATCGCGCGCAAAGGAGAGGGTGCAGCACGGGAAGCAGATAGGCAAGCACCAGCTAATACAGCGCCATATCGCAGAGATCAGGCAGAACCTTGAGATGGCAAAATGGCCCACCTATTTCGCAGCGCTGCAAAGAGCCGATTACGAGAAAGACATAAACAACAAGGCAAATATAGAGGAGGCGGAGCTGCGCACTGCACTTGCAAAGAAGATAGCCTCAAGGCTCGCGTTCGAGTCCGCAGACCGCGCAGTGCAGGTATTCGGAGGCTTTGGCTACTCCCTTCTATCGCCTGTGGGCCAGCTGTTCTGCGACAGCAGGGTGACGCGCATATACGAAGGCACGGATGAGATAATGGAGCTTAAGATAGCCGAGGAAGTGCTGGGAAGCGATTTCGAGGCGTTCAGGTGAAATCTAAATGACTATAAAGAGTTTTTGCGGGAAGAAGCCAAGCATAAGCCGCTCTGCCTATGTGGCTGACAGCGCAACCATAATCGGAGACGTAAGGATAGGCCCAAATTCGAGTGTATGGGACGGCGCCGTATTGCGCGGTGACATGCATTTCATAAAGATAGGGCGTAACACAAGCGTTCAGGACAATGCCGTTATGCACGGAACTGCAATGCGTTATCCAACTGTAGTTGGAGACAACGTTTCTATAGGGCACAACGCCATAGCCCATGGCTGCATTATAGGTAATAACTGCATAATAGGCATGGGATCAATAATACTTGAAGGTGCAGTTATTGGAAACTGGTGCATAATTGGCGCAGGATCGGTTGTTACAGAGGGCACGAAAATACCAAGCAACAGCATAGTTCTTGGCGTGCCAGGAAGGGCTGTAAGAAAGATAACTCCGGCTCACAGGTCAAGGATAACCAACAACTGGAAAGAGTACGTGAAACTAAAAGGAAGATATTCCGGACAAAACTGACCTTACGCATAGTCGTAAAACCCATGCCCTGACTTCCTTCCACGCCTCCCCTGTGCAACAAGCCTCTCCAGGAGCGGCGCAGGCTTGAATTTAGGATCTTTATTCTGCGCGTATATTGCCTGCATTATGTCGCGGCACACGTCAAGCCCTATGAAATCAGCAAGCTCAAGCGGCCCCATCGGATGGTTGAAGCCAAGCTTTGCTATAGTGTCTATCGCCTCCTTTGTCGCAACCCCTTGGTCGAGGGCATTTACCGACTCATTTATGAATGCCATCAGGAGGCGGTTCGATATGAAGCCTGGGTAGTCTTTTACTTCAACGATTGTCTTTCCAATCCTTTCTCCAAAAGACCTTGCCCTATCAATAGTCTCCTGCGTTGTTGACTCTCCACGCACCATCTCTATTACCTTCATCACAGGCGCAGGGTTGAAAAAATGCAGACCTAGGAAGCGGCCAGGATATTTCAACGCCTTTGACAGGGCATCTATTGATATCGAAGATGTGTTTGTAGCAATTATTGCTGCGCTGCTCACATGCCTTTCAGCCTCTGCAACAACTTTTTTCTTCAATTCAATATCCTCAGGCACGGCTTCTATGACAATATCTGAGCCACTTACATCTTCCATTTTGCCTGAACACCCAAGCAATGAAAGAGCGGCGTCCTTTTGCTCTTTTGTTGCAGCCTTCTTAGATATCGCCTTGTCAAATCCAAGCGCCACCCTTTTCATCCCTTCCTTTGCCGATTCCTCGCTCTCACTTATTATGACTGCCTGAAAACCTGCGCTTACTGCAACCTGCGCTATTCCCGAACCCATAGTGCCTGCGCCTATTACCGCTATTTTCATAGATCACACCCTGCTAACAACCATCGAAACCGCTCCGCCGCCCCCATGGCACAGGGTGGCCATCCCGGTATCCTTCTTCCTGTCAAGCATTGCATAAATGAGCGTGGAGAGTATGCATGCACCAGTTGCTCCAAGCGGATGACCAAGGGCCGTAGCCCCTCCATTAACATTCAGCTTTTTAATGTCTATTCCAAGCGCCTTTACAACTCCCAGAGTCTGCACGCAAAATGCCTCATTTATCTCAATCAAGTCAATATTATCCAAGCCGACCCCTGCCTTGAGCAATGCCTTTTGTGTTGCTTGCACTGGCGCAAGGCCATATGATTCCGGCAGGCTCCCTGAAGACGCATACGAGTCGATTTTTGCAATAGGTCGCAGACCAAGTTTTCCTGCGGCGCTTTCTGATGCGATGATCAGGAATGATGCACCATCGCTCAGCTGCGAGGCGTTGCCTGCGGTTATTGTTCCAGAACTGTCAAAAACAGGCTTCAACGCCGCAAGTTTCTCCATGCTCGTGTCCCTACGTATCCCTTCATCCAGGCGCACCATTTTCCCATTGCCTGTATCTATAGGTATTATCTCCCTGTCAAATTTGCCTAAGTCCTGCGCAAGCGCCGCCTTCCTGTGGCTCTGAAGCGCAAATTCATCCTGCTCACTCCTGCTTATGTTGTAATCCTTTCCTATGCTTTCTGCAATGGAACCCATATGCAACCCGCTATAGCAGTCTAGCAATCCCTCCGACAGCATCTCATCCACAAGCTCAAACTTCTCAGGCCCTACTCCATTTTCCAATGCCCTATCAAGCAATGATTTTATATCTACGTCGCCGTACTTGTGGAACTGCCTGACTCCATGCAATGCGAACGGAGCGTTTGACATGCTTTCAATTCCACCTGCAATTATGACTTGGGCGTCGCCGGACCTTATTGAGTCATAGGCAAGCCCGGCAGCCTTGAGGCTTGAAGCGCACACCATGTTAACCAGGTATGCAGGAGTTTCAGGTGCAAGGCCGGATTTCATTACTACCTGCTTGGCTATATTCTGTCCCTGCCCCGCAGATATCACGTTCCCAACTATAAGTTCCTCCACTGATCTGGGAGATATTCCACTCCTCCCAATAAGGTCCCTTACAACATGCGCCCCCAGGGAAGTTGCAGGCTCTCCGGCAAGTGATCCGAGGAATTTGCCTATCGGGCTTCTGGCAGCATCTACAATATATATTTCCTCCACGATCTCAACTTCAGAATTTTGCTTCGCGCTTTTCAATAAAAGCTCCAATTCCCTCTCGCCTATCATCACTGTTAAATGATGAAACAAATGCGCTTTTTTCTGCAGATCCGTCTTTGCAGGCATTTGCATTTATTGCAGATTTTGCGCTTCTTATTGCATTGCCGCTATTTTTTGAAATTTTATGCGCGATTGCAAGCGCCTCCTTAATCAGGGCATCAGGAGAAACAACGGCATTTACCAGTCCTATGCGCAGTGCCTCTTGGGCAGTTATGCTTTCACCAGAGAATATTAGCTCTTTGGCTTTGGCCGGGCCCACGAGCAAAGGAAGCCTGTATGTGCCCCCTCCTCCAGGTATTATGCCAAGCTTGACCTCAGGCTGGCCAAAAACAGCGGTGGAAGAAGCTATCCTAATGTCGCAAGCCATTGCCAGTTCGCATCCGCCGCCAAGGCAGTATCCATTTACTGCGGCTATGACCGGCACATCCATTTCTTCTATTTTATCAAATACTCCATGCACCATATCTACGAAAGCCGCAGGGTCGCTTATGCCAGATATGTATTTGACATCGGCCCCAGTGCTAAAGGACTTCTCTCCAGCGCCAGCGATTATCACCGCTTTTATGCTTTTTGTGGCTGATACATAATCCATAACGCGTTCCAGGCTATCAAATGTGTCCTTGTCCAATGCATTGAGCCTTTCTGGCCTATTTAGCCTGACTATTGCTACCGGCCCATTTTGTTCAAATATAACATTTTTATAATCCATCAATCCCAGTAAATTATATCAAAATCAACGCTATTATATATTTGCATTTCAGCTGTTGTTTTCTGCTACAAAACGCTAAAATTATAAAGATAGGCGAAGTAAGGCTAATTATGGACAGCCTGGACAACGCTATAGCCGCCTTGGACGATATGGAAGCTAAACAGAACACTGCACACGCGACGCACGACACAGGCAGGGAAAAAATAGGCACTGTGGAAAAGTTCTTTGGCAGAATAAGCGTTGCGGCAATATCCCTCTCTTCCGATCTCAAGCTAAACGATCTGATAGAAATAGGCAATGAGGATGAAGCAATAAGGCAGAGGGTCTCGAGCATGCAGATAAACAACAATGACGTTTCAATAGCGTTGAAAGGCGCATCTGTGGGAATAAAGGTGGGTCACGCGGTAAAGGAAGGCACACCTGTCTACAGGGTAGGCCAATCGGGCTTCGATATACGGTGAGTATTTGCCTGCAGGAAGCGCGCATAAACCCTCTTTTAACGGAATGCCATACCACATACGCATCAGGCAAAGCCAGATTGGCGACACCGCAATAATAGTAGGCGACAGGGCACGTGTGCAGGTTGTAGCTTCAAAACTTAAGAATCCTGTTCAGATAGGCTCCAACCGCGAATATCTTACATTTACTGGCAATTTCGGAAACAAGAAGATAACCGTAATGTCAACTGGCATAGGCGGGCCTGCAGCTGCAATAGCGATAGAAGAGCTTGCACAGCTTGGCGTAAAAACGATAATAAGGGTGGGAACATGCGGCTCACTGGACAGGCTGATCAATATTGGCGATGTAGTTGTTGCAGAAGCCGCATTGCGGATGGACGGAACTACCCGCCAATACGTCCAGGAAGGATACCCTGCAGCCGCAAGCCCTGACGTTATAATTGCGCTATGTAAGGCTGCCTCAGCCCTTGGCGTTAGGTACAGAAGCGGGCTTTCTGCATCTAGCGACGCATTCTACGTGGGCGAAGGGAAGAAAAGCTTTGCTAAATACACTCCGGAATATTCAAGGCGGCTCTCTCGCGACATGCATAACGCAAACATACTGTGCATTGAAATGGAAACGTCCACCCTTTTTACCCTGGGCAGGCTTTTTGGCATACGCACCGGCGCTGCGCTTGCAGTTATAGACAACTACCTGACGAACAAGCTAGTGCCAGATGCCGGAATCGAAGACGCAATAAAAGTTGCGCTAGAAGCCATTAAAGGGCTGTAATCGGAATCAGCCTTGCAGCAGGTCCAGTGCAGCATCAAGTATTTTCTTTGTCTTTTTAAGCGAAAGGCCCATCTCCCTCACAACTTCGCTGTGCGATAACTTACGTTGCATGCCAGATCCCATGTTTGTTACGTGCGAGAGCGTTGCATATTGAATCCCCAGCTCATTTGCCAGTGTTACCTCAGGAACTCCTGTCATCCCTGCGACATCTCCTCCAAGCGCCCTGTACATCCTTATTTCTGCTGGAGATTCGTATCTTGGCCCCTCGGAGCACACATACACGCCCTTTCCAACAAAATTCTTCACTCCGCATGCCTTAAGTGCCTTTATCAGCGCGGACCTGGCTGTTTCTGAGTAAGGGTGCGACATGTCGGTGTAGCTGACCCCTCCAGCTCCGAAAAACGTCCCGTGCGTGGATTTCGTAAAGTCTATGAAATCATTTACAACAACATAAGCACCCTTCCTTATCCTTGGGTTTATTGCGCCTACAGCAGATGTTGCGATTATGAATTCTGCGCCAAGCTTCTTTGCAGCCATTATATTTGACATATAATTTATCATATGAGGAGGAGTCCTCTGTCCCTTTCCATGCCTCATGATCAAGTAAGCACCAGGCCGGGCCATCCTTGATACATATGCACTGCCATACTTGGTCTTTACCGAAATGCCTTCCTCAATTTCATCAGCATACGAGCGTTCCATCCCGCTGCCCAGCATCAACATCACGCGCTTTCTCCTGGCCAAGTAATCCCCTATCTTAGTATCGTAGAATTGCATCCTGCCGGAGTGGCAAACATCCCGCTAACTATAAGCTTAAGGTATCCGAGGTATGGCACGCTTCCAACAACATACCCAACTACCTGGCTCGAAGTCTCAGGATAATTTACAAACTGGATATCAAGGCCGCCATTGTTGTCACCCTTCGTAAGTATGTAATAGTTGCTTCCTGCATGTATTGCAGCAACAACCCTGTGTATTATGTCCCCAGAAAACGAGTCGTTTCCAGTGGTCCTGTAAACTATTATTGGATTGCTGTAGTTCTCGTTTATCATTGTACCGTTTATGGCTATAGAAGACGTCTGCGCTATCTGCTCCATATTCCCGCCCACGCTCTCATTCTGGACGGAATAATAATATTTTATAAGGTTGCCCTTTTGCGACTGCACTTCGCATGTGCCTATCCTGCCAAAAAGGCCTTGCGCTTCAAGCTCGTCAATGCACTTTGTATTGTACAGCCCTATCGGCAGCCCGCCCGTTGCGAAGCTCTCCCCTATGTCAGAGTTGTTGCCTACTGCGTGGGCAAAATACGCCAGGAATTCGGAATCCATGTTCTGCAGCGTCGCATTCATCGTTGCTGCGGAAACGTTTACAACAGGTATGTGGTTGTCCTTAAGGAATGATGTCATGTTCGGTATTCCGTGGAGCAGCACAAGGTCGCCCCTTTGCATAGTAGGGAGCATGCTGCAGCTTGCAACTACGTCAACAGGCTCGTATGTG
The DNA here is from genome assembly GCA_027365725.1 of Microcaldota archaeon. GTDB lineage: Archaea > Micrarchaeota > Micrarchaeia > Micrarchaeales > CABMGC01 > JAJZNA01. Next base: position 18,952 of record DAHXMA010000010.1, read on the forward strand.
CCAAGCGCAGCTATCAATATTATCCACAGTACGGCTATGATTGCAATCGCTGCGAAGATATCGTATATGCTCTTTTTCAGCCCCTCTTCCTTGACGCTGTATTTGAACTCCATTGCCAGCGTAACAACAAGAACAAAAAAAGCAAATATTCCAACCAGTACGCTTCCAGAAAAGATATACCCTGCAATTGATAATATCAATGCAGCATAAAGTATCAGTATAATGTACTGGTTTTGCTTTGCAGGCCTCCTTGCCACGCCCTTGTATTTCCTTGCCAACCGATCACTGGTTTACCTGCCTGTTTTTTATCAGGCTGCCTATCTCTATCCCTATCGCCTTTGATTCCTTTGTTTCATCCTGCGTCACGCCAATTGCAGTATCAGCGTTAACTATTAGGGAATTGTTGTGGCTTACTACTATGTACTGGGCGTCAGTGCTTATCTGCTTTATAAGCTTTGAAAGCTTCTTTGCATTTTCTGCATCAAGCGCCGCGTCAACTTCATCAAACAGGTATATCGAAGATTTCTTGCATATATGTATCGAAAGCATCAGCGCAAGGGCAAGTATTGATTGCTGCCCTCCTGAGAGGCTCTTTACCGGTATATTCGACTTTCCATTTCCTATCTTTATCACTACCCCGCTGTCGAGCGGATTGGATGGATCCTCAAGTGCTATAGATACCTGGTCTGCAGAAACGTAGTTATAAAGCTTGACAAAGTTTTTGTTGACCTGGTTGAACGTATCCATAAATATCTGTAGCTTCTTCGAGTCTATCTCCTCCATCATTCTTTTGACCGCGTCTTTCTCTGCCTCGAGCGTTTCAAGCTTTTGCTGCGCCTCCTCCGTCTGCTTTTTCATCTCTTCGTATACCTCTGGCGCCTTGAGGTTTATGTTGCCTATCCCTTCCACCTTGCCCTGCAGTATGATTATCTCTCTCTCCATTTCATCAAGCTTTCCCTTCACAAGTTCGACTCCGCCTGGATATGTGGCAAGCTCTGCCTGTATATCATTCAGCCTTGTTTCCGTCTGGCTCTTACGTATCCTCAGCTCGCCAATCTGCCTGCCAAAGCCCGAAATTTCGGACTCAAGCCTGCCTATTTCAGCGCTCAATGCATTTATCCTTTCAGATGCTGCATTCTGCCCCTCTATGAGCTTCTTTGCCGCTTCATTTTTGCTGCCTATTTCCCTCTCTGCCTCTGTCTTCGACTTAACAAGGACATCCCTTCGCAGCTCCTTATCCTCCAACTGCACCTTTAGGATATCAACTTGCTTCCTGCCCTTTGATATCTTCTCGGACAGTTCTGCAACCCTTTTCTCAAGCATCTGCGATTCGGTGTTCAATGATGCCCTATTCTCCTTCCATGCCTCTACCTCGTGCCTGAGCCTATCGGTCTCTTCCTTAAGCTCTTTATATGCCTTTGAATTCGCCTTTTCTGAAGCCGACCCAGATAGCCTCCCATAAATCAGGTCAAGCGCTTTCCTCTTCTCTTCAATAACCGCTGCAACCTCGATTTTTTCTGCGTCTCCTTTTTCAATCTCCTTGTTTACCCTGGCAATCTGCTCCTTAACCGCAGAAGCCTGCAAAGCCGAGCTCTCAATCGCAGCAGAAAGCGCAGCAATGCCTTTTTCAATCTGTCCAATCTCAAATGTGATAGAATTTGCTTTCATATCAAGCAAAGCCTTGCTCTTCAAAGCCTCCTTAAGCTGGGCTTCTTTCCCTTCCCTTTCCCTTACAACTTCCGATCTTTCCGCCTCAGCTCTTTGTATATCGCGCTCCACTGCAGTAAGGGACTTTGCCCTTTTAGACGATCCGCCA
>DAHXMA010000001.1 GCA_027365725.1 Microcaldota archaeon
ATACTGCGCCAAGGCACGCTCGGATAAAGAGTCAATACGGATACAACGCCTCCATTATTTTCTTATATCCCCTGAGGTTCTTCTCAAGGCTGAAATTCCTCGAATACTTGTATGCTTTCTCAGAGAGCTCCTTGGTAAACCTGCGGTCATTGTACATCCTGGTGAATTTAGCTGCAAAGTCGTCAATGTTCCCGTACTCATAGACCATGCCGTTGTATCCATCAGTAACCAGGTACTCCCTGGGCTTCAGGCTGACCAGTGTATTGTTATTCGTGTTTATGAGCAGTGGAAGTCCGCAGGCCATAGCTTCAACAAACGTCCTGCTCATTCCCTCCCATTCAGAAGCAGAGACAAAGAAAGACGCCGAGTTGTAAAGTGCCACAAGCTCCTCATCCTCTACAAATCCCATAAAGCGTATATTATCCGCGACTCCCAGGGAAGAGGCGAGCTTCATATATGCCTCCTTATCAGGACCGGTTCCTGCGATCCTCAGCAGTTCCTTCCCCTTCAGGCCATTATGCAGCTCCTTGGCCCTGGCAATTCCCCTTATAAGGAAGCTCACCTTTTTCTGCCTCTCGTCAAGCCTGCCTACATATACTGCGCTATTCTCCTTCTCTGTATCAACTCTATCATAAATCTCCGCAGGTGCTATGGGCAGATAGTATATTTTTGTGGATTTGCTGAAAAATCCCTTTGCAGCTTCGTACTGCTCTGCGGAGATAGCAACATAGCAATCAAGCCAGCTCCTCATGCTATTTAGCAGGTACTGCCGCGCGAGCATCTTAGGCAGCAGCTTTTTTACTCCTGATTTCCTGAAGTTAAGCAGCACGTTGCCCCTGTCCGTATAAATAAACTTGGTCCTCTTATTTTTCTTGGGATTCATATATCTGGTCACAAAAGGAACATCCCTTATAGAGTTCATAAGCACTATGTCATAACTATCATATCCCAGTTCCATCTCGCTTACGGACACTATGGACTTGTCTATCTTGGAAAAGTCGGCAAAGTAGTAAACATTGTAATTCAGGAATTTTTTAAGGAATTTGTATATGCCGTAGGAGGCGTTGGCCGCGCCTCCGAAAGTCTTGAATGATCCAGTCTCCATAACAAGTACGTTCATCGCTCCAACCTATTTTACTATACCTATACCAATAAATAATCCTTTTGAATATACTGTGAACCTGCCCAATTCATGGTTCTTTTCGAAAGGTTCAGCAGGTATTTTTTTGCTTGTTCTCAGCAACGCATCAGCTGCTCCAAGAGGTTTTATGCTCTTTCCGGCTATCCTTTTTCCTGTAGTAACATCTATATTGTTTAATATTGCCAGTGAAGCGCCCAGCTCAGCCCCGCAGAAGTTTATCGTAATGCCCTTTTCAGGCTTCCTGGAGAAGAAGATAAGCGCATTTATGCGATCCACCGCAACCAGGCCGTCATGTTTTCCTGCTATTACAGAGCCTCTGGGTATCGTTTCAACGTTGCCAATGCCAAGTGCTACGTTTTCACCTGCCCGCGCTGCCTTCACTGCCTTGCCGCCTACAAATACTCTCCTTATTCGCCTTACCAATCCTTGAGGAAGCACCATTATCTGCTCTCCAAGCTGCAGCTTTCCACTTATTATCTTTCCGACAACTACACTTCCTGAATCATCATTCAGCATGCTCTGAACCGCGATACGCAGGGGCAGACGCCCTGCTTCTTCATTTCTTCCATTCCCTCCAAGCAAACGCATGATTTCAAAGAGACTCCTGCCCGTATACCACTTCATGTTTTTTGAATGGCCGAAAAGATTATCTGCATAATAAGCTGATATAGGTATGAAAAACAAATCCCTGCCTTCAAATCCTATCTCCTCAAGGAAAGGCCGGATATCCTTTTTTATCTCATCAAACCTCTCTTTTCTATATTCCACAGTATCCATTTTGTTTACTGCAATGATTGCCTTTTCAATACCCATCATTCTTGCAAGAAAGAGGTGCCTCTTTGTCTGTTTCGTTACTCCTTCACCCCTCTTTGCTGAGACAAGCAAGACCACGAAATTCGCATATGAAGCACCGCTTATCATGTTCTTTATCAGTTCCTCATGCCCGGGCACGTCGATCAAGGCAAAGGCACTGCCTCTGTACTCCATTTCGCCACGTGTTGTATCATAAGTCATACCCTCCCTCCTTTCCTCTGCAAAACTGTCCAATATGAAGGCGGGTTCAAACTCCTTATGAAACCTTTTGCTGTATTTTTTTGCCTCATCTATCCTGGCCTGGGTAGCCGAACCTGAACGCATAAGCATATTGCCTATCAGCGTAGACTTGCCATGATCCTTGTTGCCTAAGAATGCGGCATTGATTATCTCCATAAGTAACCTCTTTGCTACATATACCCCAAGGCCCTTAGTTTCTGCATTACATATTCCCGCTCTTTATCCATGCTTCTGCCAGATCTCTCTTCGTCTTTGTCTGCCTCAAGCTCCTTTATTATCCCTTCAACGGTCTTCGCTTTTGATTTCAGCGGTGTAGTGCAGTGGGTGCATCCCAGGCTCCTGTATCTCTGCCTGCCATTTGAAAAGTAAAGCGGATTTACAGGAATGCGCTCCCGCTTTATGTATCTCCATATATCAATTTCATTCCAATCGAGCAGCGGATGGATCCTGACATGGCCATCTGTATCCAGTTTGGAAGTATAGTTATCCCAGAGTTCAGCAGGCTGGTTCTTGTAATCCCACTTAAAGTCTTTATCCCTTGGAGACATATACCTTTCCTTTGCCCTGATTCCATGCTCGTCTCTCCTTATAGAAACGATAAGAGCATCGAAGCCGTATTCTGCCATTACTGTTTTCAAAGCTTCGGTTTTGTTTTTTCCGCAGCATGCCGCTCCGATGAGATTCCGCTTTATGGCGCTTTCAGCAACTATAAGATTTAACCTCCATTTCTTTGCAAGGCTGTCCCTGAACTCGTAAGCCTCAGGAAAATCTATGCTGTTGTCTATATGTATCACAGGAAAGGGCACTTTGCCCAGGAACGCCTTCCTTGCTATGGCAAGCATCACAGTGCTATCCTTTCCCATGCTCCACAACGCAGCT
>DAHXMA010000009.1 GCA_027365725.1 Microcaldota archaeon
TATGCTTTCGGAATTGGAGTGCGGGTTTGCACCTCCGCCTGCCATTATCAGTATGTTTGGATATTTGCCGCACAGCACATTTGCTTCGGTGGTGGCCTTGAGTCCATGAATATCAAACTTCAGACCTGCAGCTTGTGAGGCTTTGCTTGCAAGCTTTGCTATCTTGCTGTTTGGATTTACACTGAACGGCTGCTTAGGGTCTTTGTCACCGTAAAACTTAAATCCGCACCCCGTTGCATCACATGCTTCTGACAAGGCGCTTTTTAATCCGTTAAGCCGCTTGGTCATTGACTTGATGCTCCGGCCCCTTACTTCCCCCTCGATTAAGACTGCACCTGGGATAATGTTAGTGCGGGACCCTCCACTTATCGTACCTGCGTTCACGATGCTGCCATCAGAGTATGCTCCGAATTTCTGTTTTGCTATTAAGAGCCCTGCAGCTTTGAGCGCATTTCTGCCGGTTTCCGGAGCGAAAGCTGCATGGGCGTCTTTGCCTATTATTTTTATCTTGAAGCTCGAGTGACCCAGGGCTTCATTCATGAATGTCCCAGGGTGTCCGGAGCCATCGATTACAAAAGTGTAGTCAGGCCTTGGAGATATATTGATGCTGCTGGCGCCCATTATGCCCTGTTCTTCGTTAACTGAGAACACAGCCAGGATATTGCAATGGCGCTTCTCTTTGATCTCTCGCAGTGCGGAGAGCAGGGCAGCTACAGACGCTTTGTTGTCTACGCCTAGTATGGTTGTGCCGTCGCTGCGTATTATCCCTCCTTTAATGACAGGAGTTATGGGCTTTTTGCCATCTTCAACCGTATCCATATGCGCAACGAACATTATAGTTGGACCTTTCCCTTCAAGCTTTGCTATGAGGTTGCCTGTGTTGCCTCCAGTCTTCTTGTTTGCATTATCGAAATGATGCGGGATTCCGTTTTTGGAGAGGTAACTGCTTATGCGCATAGCCATATTGAGCTCCATTCCGCTTGGGGAGCTTATCTTAACAAGATCGCAAAAAAGCTTCTCAAGCTTTTCCCCCTGCTCTGCTCCCCTTTTATTTTTGGACTGCATCTGCGTCAGTCCCTCTTTGAGCTGTTCAGAGGCCCAGCCATATATTGGGCCTTTGTCAGCTTGTAGAAATGCCATGTTTGGTCGAGTTCCTTTACGTTAACGCCAAGCGATTCAATTTCACCTATAGATATCTCTGTGAAGCCTATCGCATTTTTAAGCAATGCCTCTCCCATGCTTGCGTCGTTCTTCACTTCGACGACTACAGCGTCGGGCCACTTGGCAAATATGAGATCAAGCACCATATGGGTAAGCGAGCCGTTTATGCCCTGCTTCCTGAAGTCCTCGTGTGTTACTACGGTGCGCAACTCCAAGCACCCTGTCCATGCATCTATTGCCATGTGTGCGACTGCTTCCCCAGTTTCAGGGTGCTTGACTACAAAGGACATTCCCTCTTTTACCCATGCTTGCAGTTCTTCAGGCAGTCCTTTCTCGATGAGTGCCCCTGTGCCGTTTGCAGAATGAACCATCTTGAGTATCGCATCGATGTCGGACGGTTCTGTAAGCATGAATTTGAACACCTGCTTGCTTGCCTGAAGCTGGATCGATTCGCCGGGTATAGGCCACGCTGCAACTGGCGATTCCTGCTTCCTTGCAGCAAGTTGCAATGCCTCGCATACACCGCCTGCACCAGCTAGGTTTTTAGAAATTATCTTATTGTTCATCTTTACCATTCTGCTTTGATTAAGTTAAGTGCGGGACTATATAAATATTTTATGACACATTTGTTATAAAATAGAAGAAATATGTACCAAATTATACATTTTTACCGTACTCGTCTGCTATCTTTTTATATGCATCCCTGAACGGAACGCCCCTGGAGACGAGATCGTACGCCCTTGACGTGGCATATAGATCATCAGACATCGCCTTTGCACAGTTCTGCCTGTTGACCCTTAAGTTCTTGAATAAAAGTGCGGCAATCTTAAGGCTGGTGCCTGTAATCTCAAAACCTTTTATCAGCGGAGCCTTGGTTAAGGACAGGTCTGCATTATAACCCGTAGGGAGATTGGCTATAAGGGATTGTACCTGAAACTCATAGCCAATTATTATATGGTACTTTGCGCGCATAAGCTCCAGGAAATCAGGGTTGCGCTTGTTGGGCATCATCGAACTTCCTGTTGTGAACTCTCTTGGGAGCTTGTAATATCCGAATTCTGGCATGGTGAATATTATCAGTTCTGCGGATATGCGGTTTAGATCAAGCATTATCTGGCTAAGTGCATGGAGTATAGTAGCTTCGAATTTTCCCCTGCTGAGCTGTGCGTAGATGGGATTTGCCTGTATCCTTGAGAAGCTTAGCTCTTTTGCAGTATATTCCCTGTCGAGCTTTATAGGGCTCCCATAGCCTGCGCCAGTGCCCAGAGGCGACTGGTCGATCAGTCTTAATGCTGCCTCAAGAAGCGATATGTCGTCATTGATTGCATCTATGAATGCGTCAGTCCATAACTTTACTGATGAGGGCATTGCCTTCCTGGTGTGGGTGTAGCCTGGAAGTTTTATGTCGCCGTACTTTCCCTTGAAATGAAGCATGGAAGAGGTCAGCTTTTTCGCCAGCGATATGCATGAATTGAGATTCTCCTTGGAATACAGCCTTAGTGCAACTAGGACCTGGTCGTTCCTTGACCTTCCGGTATGGATCTTCTTCCCGAGCTGACCCAGGTTTTCAGTCAGGTAATTCTCGATTGCCGTATGGCAGTCCTCATTCTCTTTCGTGATCTCGAACTTTCCCTGCTCCAGGAGCTTTATTATTGTATTTAAGGAGGAGCAGAGCTTGGACGCCTCTTTCGGAGTCAGTATGCCTATTCTGGCAAGCATTTTAGCATGCGCGATGGATGCAATGCAGTCGTACTTTGCTATCTTGAGATCCAGCAGGTACTCTTCGCCTGCTATGTAATCCTCTACATCGCTGTTTATCGAATAGCCCTTGTACCAGAGCTTTTTTGCCTTCATCGGCTTACCTTCATTTATTCTCTCTTGCCCATTTGTAGGGAAGTTTACCCTTCATCGCAACAAAATGGGCCTTGAGACGGAGCGCATTTATGTTTATGAAGCCCTTTGAATCTAGCGCATTGAATCCCCCTTCCTCGTCCATGCTTGACTGTTTCTGGTTATAGAGCGGTGTAAAGGCTTCCCTGCCTATCACGTTCACATTGCCTTTGTAAAGCGAGAGTGTTACTTTGCCATCTATTGCTTCCTGGCTCTTGTCAAATGCATTCATCAAGAAATCCATTTCGGGGGAAAACCAGAAGCCGTTGTATATTATCTCGGAGAACTTTGGCATCAGCATATCGCGGATGTGCATTACCTCCTTGTCCATTGCTATACCCTCAAGATCCCTGTGTGCAATCCATAATATTGTACCGCCTGGCGTCTCGTACACGCCGCGTGATTTTATGCCTATGAAACGATTCTCTACCATGTCTACTCTTCCTATCCCATGCGCGCTTCCTATCTTGTTCAGATACAGGAACAGCTCGAGCGGCTTTGTTACAATGACATTGGCAGTCTTATCCACCACCTTGACTGGATTCCCATCCTTGAATGATATTTCTATAATAGACTCCTTGTTAGGGGTGTTGTCTATTGATGATGTCCTTGAGAATACATGCTCAGGCGGCCTGTATTCAGGGTCTTCCAGAACTCCTGATTCGTGGCTGATGTGCATAAGGTTCTCATCCTCACTATAAGGCTTTGCTTTAGTAGCCTTTATTGGTATATTGTACTTCTCTGCATATTTGATCATATCGCTCCTTCCCTTAAATTCTGCAAGAAATTCCGGGTCTTTCCATGGGGATATTACCTTTATCTCAGGATTTAGTGCGTAGTATGTAAGCTCGAAGCGCACCTGGTCATTGCCCTTGCCCGAGCGCCGTGCGCAACGTAC
>DAHXMA010000025.1 GCA_027365725.1 Microcaldota archaeon
CAGCCCTGCAGCAGTGGACATCTACTACGCAGGAAACCTGACAAACGTTACGCAGCTCTCGCCGCGCACAATAACCAAATTCTCTGTGGGTAAGCACAACGTCTATGTGAACGTCAACCAGACCTTCGCAGGACTCTATGCATACCAGAAGTGGGCAAAGATGAAGCTCTACTCCAACGTGGTGAACATAACGAACGGAGGGGTCTTCAACACCACAGATGCTCCAGGATGGAGGTCATACATATACTGGACAAACGGGACTTCAACGGCAGGCAGCAAGGCAACACAGTTGCAGAGCCTGGTAATATACAACCAGTCCCCTACAACCCTGACGCCTGGACAGAGCTTCAGCTTCGTATCCCCGAACTTCACTGCATACAAGGTGAACTTCGTTGGAGACACTCTCGGAACGAACTACGATCCTCTGCAGTTCTCTGCGTCCACGCAGGGAGGCCTGTCAATACAGAACACAGGCACTGCAGGAACAGGAATCTCAAAGCCTACAAACATAACAGACCAACCCGCACAGGAGCTCACAGTGACCAGCCAGATCCAGAATGCGTTCAGCTACGCAGGGCAGATCGGCAGCACACTGACATACGATCTGACTCCATATGAGCTCAACGTACCTGGCAACGGGTTCTCAGTAGGCGTAGGGAACACTCTACTGCCGACAAACGTAGTCGTATATTCGACTGCTGGCAACGCCAACATAATAGTGTCAACCTCTCCAGTCACATTGACATTGACTGGATACGCGTCCAACACAGCGACGTCGACCTCAACTACGTCAGTGCAGGTATCTAACCTTGGAGGCAGCGTAGCATCATCGTCATCATTCTCAATATCTGCCAACGCAATAAACGACACTGAATCCGGGTCTAACACCCTGCAATTGTCTCTCAGCGGCTCGTATTCATGGATTTCAGGAACACATCCGCTTTCAGTAGCAATAACAGGAAATTCCATAACTACGCCTGCATCCAATACTGTGTACGCAGTGCCAGGAGCAGCACAGACACAGACCTACTCCATAACGTCAGCAACAACCCCCCAGACCTTGTCGTCAACTGCAGGAAACTTCTACAATATAACTGCAATAACCCTATCAGGACTGACAGGCAACCCTGCATCGCCTTCAATAACAGCCACAATAACGCAGACATTTAACGGGGTAGCGCACAATTCGGCCCCGGCATCATATGCAACCAACACTATAACTGCCAGCACTACTGTATCGTCACTTCCAGGAAGCACCCTGCCAGTGTCCCAGTCGTTCTACAACATAACTAACATGTACTTCAGCACTGCGCTGCCATACCTGGCTGCAAACGTAGTAGTAGGACAAGTTCCAACAGCCACAACAAACGTAATTGCAAACTACCAGCCAATCAGTCCAGTGCTTCTGTATCCAAAGTCCGGATACCAGTACATGTGGGTAGCTACAAGTCCTTCTGTGACATACAACCAACAGAATGGCCAACCATCGATAAGCGGAGGACTTACCTTGACGGCTGCAACTGCACCAAATGGCGTTCCAGCCACCTCGCAGAAGTACTTCACTGTCAATGTGCCTGAATACAACGTCCCTGGATCAACAACATCCCAGGATGCGCTGTCATTCGGAATACAGAACAGCACGACAGGAGGAGCGCAGAACTTCGGGTTCCAGTTGAACCAGTCTGCAACAGGCACAAGGAACAACATGACCTACCAGTCGTCTACAGGAGTGACAGTGAATGCGCCAACAGGCTTCGTAACAGAGCGCGGAAGCAAGGTTGCAGCAATATCCCCTTCAAGTGTAACAATAAACATGGCAAAGGTGGTTGACACGCTGCAGTTCGTGGTGAGTCCATCCTCAACAGTGGTGAACAGCACCACAGGGGAGAAGAGCGTAGGGCCGGTCGGAATAGGCCAGGCAGTGCCTGGATTCTCCAACCTCACAGTGAGCAACGTAACCGCAACGTGCGGAGGGATCTCGGTAAAGACTTCGGTATGCACAATATCAAGCCCGAACGTCACTGCGACTCCATCAGTGTCGCAGGCAGTAGTTCCAGTCTCATTGAACACTGCAACAACGCCTCTGGTAGTGCTTGACAGCAATGCAAACAGCGCTGCAACGCTCATACTGGTGGGAAGCAAGTTCGTGAACTCAGTATCTGCGCAGGTATTCGCGCAGAACCCAAGCTTGAATTCAAGCTTCAACACGGGTTCTGTAGTGGTTCAGGCATACGGAACAAACCGCATACTTGTGGCTGGATACACTGCAAACCAGACAGTGCAGGCAGGGAACCAGTTCATAAACGACCTGCTCCAGGCAGCCGCAGTGAAGTAAGCGCACGGACGTTAGTTGATTCGTGAAGCCGACGGCTTCACGTCTCTCATCTTCCCATTACCCTATTATATATACTAATATGCGGGATCTGCTTAGATAGGGCCTGCTTAGCTGTTTTGACTACCTTCTCTTCATCGTACGACTGCGCAGATAACGTACATTGCAGGGTGACTTTCCTTGTTGGCCCTGATTTATGATCTGCATAGGAATGAGCATATGACAAGGGACATAAGCTATAAAGCCACATCCTGTCGTTTAGGCCTAAGCAGCATAAGCGGCCAAGGCCTTCAAGCGGGTCATAACTATCATGACCATCATACCAAGAAGAAAGACGTAATGCCAAAGGCCTTCAAGATAGATCAAATACATGCAAATCCGCCTTCCGTCGAAGCGCTTCGTCTAAAAGAGAAGGCCAGTACACCAATCAACGTATATTTGGCAATGTCCTATAAATTAAATATTAAACAAATGTGAAGTATTTAAATATCTTCCGAATTACACTATACTTAGAAATTTTTAAGGGATCGAAATGAAATCCATAAACGCAAAGAGAATCGCTGCTGTCGCAGCAAGTTTGTTGATGGGTCTTGCCTTTGCAGGACAGGGTGGTGTGACATGGAGCAACATACCGATAATAAACAACCAGGGACAACCGGTTGTGCAGGTAGTTGTTGGTTCAACCGCAGCGCCTAGCGACGGAGTGGTCGCAGCAAACATAGCTGCAGTAATAGGAAACCTTGCATTCACGAGCGAGAACGTGACTGCAACGCCGTCAGGATTAAGCAACGTGCACTGCGTAGTAACAACGCCGACATGCACGCTGACAAACCAGCAGGTCTGGTTCGGCGAGAGGGGATTCTCAGGCCCTAGCGGCTCATATTCCTTCACAGCGCTTATAGGATCAGTGCTAAACGGCGGAGTGCAGCTTGGCTCCCCTTCAAGCACAAAGAACCCTACTGCGTCGAGCAACTATGCATTCCCAGAGACATACCCTGTTGCATTGCAGATATCTCCTGTATCATCTCCATTCAACTCGCAGTCAGGAGCACCGCAGGTAAGGACAGTGGTCTCAGGAAACAACGGCGGAGGCATGAGCTTTACATCATTCACAAACAGCTCAATGGACAACCTGCTCGAAGTAACGCCTGCGCAGCTTTCTGCGCTTGCGAACAACTGGGGCCCTAACGGGGAGACAGAGAACCTGTGGATAACAGGATTCCCGGTATATGACCAGCAGCTGAACTCAAAGCCATCCCAGACCCTTGCGGTCTTCGATGTAGGAGGCGCATACCAGGTGAAGTTCAATAAGCCAATAGTAGAGCCATACTATACAGCAGGCAACACAGTAAACAATGATGCATTAATGCTGCTGGGCAAGAACTGGACAATAATCGGCGTAGACACGGCAAACGAAAGCCTTGGCCTCATGACATCCCCTAACGTAGGCTCAGGCAATGCAGTGGTAGGAGGAAAGCTGCAGCTTGCAGCATCGCTCTCACCTCTGCAGACAGTGTACGTGGGCCACAACATAACCAGCAACAACTTTTCAGTTGAGCTTACGGACTTGGGACAGCCTAACAATTCAGGCACAAGCCCTGCAGCAGTAGACGTGTTCTACAGGGGCAACCTGACCAACGTAACGCAGCTAAAGAGCCCGTCGCTGACAAAGTTCCAGGTAGGCACGCACTCACTGTTCGTGAAGGTCAACCAGACCTTTGCAGGATTGTATGCATACCAGAAATGGGCAAAGCTCAAGCTATATTCAAATACAGTGAATATAACAAGCGGGCAGGTCTTCAACCAGACCAATGCGCCTGGATGGAAGGCATTCCTCTACTGGACAAACGGAACGTCAAGCGGAACAGTGCCTAACCAGCTGGAGAGCATAGTGCTCTACAACTCGTCACCTGTGACACTGACCCCTGGCCAGAGCTTCTCATTCGTTGCACCGAACTTCACTGCATACAAGGTGAACTTCGTAGGCGACACCCTGGGCACGAACTACGATCCAGTGCAGTTCTCAACGTCCACGCAGTCAGGACTTTGGGTGCAGAACCTTGGAACCACAGGCGGAGGCAAGGGAAGCCCTGTCATAACGAACCTGACAAACCAGCCGGCACAGGAGCTGACCATAACAAGCCAGATCCCGAACGCGTTCAGCTTTGCAGGCCAGGTAAGCAGCTCTGCTACATACGATTTGACTCCATATGAGCTGATTTCGCCAGCAGGAAGCACGCTGCCAACAACAGTGTTGCCTGCAAACGTTGTAGTATCAACTACAGATGGCGACACGAGCACGATAGTCAACACTGCTCCAGTAACCCTGACTATAACCGGGTATCCGTCAAACACGGCTACGTCGACTACAACTACGTCAGTGGACTTGTATCAGCTGCCTAGCACAAACACGAACACATTGAAGCTGAGCCAGCCGTTCTACAACATAACCAACATGTATCTAAGCTCTGCATTGCCTAACATAAGGGTAGTGGTATCAGATGGCGGAACCACGATAGCAACATACAAGCCTGTCGGAACCCCAGAGGTCCTGTACATGCTTGCAGGAAAGCCGTATTGGCAGCTATCCAACTCTGCTCTTACATACAACCAGCAGAATGGGCAACCTTCAATAGCCAATGGCTTCTCAGTGACGTCGACCACTCCTTCGGATAATGCCGGAACACCGCCTGGAGCGCAGCAGTACTTCACGGTCAACGTGCCTGAGTACAACGTGCCTGGATCAACATCATTCCAGGATGCACTGAGCTTTGGAATCGTGAACAGCTCGACTGGAGGAGCGCAGAACTTCTACTTCCAGCTGAACCAGTCTGTAGGCTCGGGATCAACGCCTGGCACCAGGAACAACATGACATATGTGTCATCGCAGGGCCAGTCAGTGTCTGCGCCTGTAGGGTTCATGACCGAGCGTGGAAGCAAAGTGGCTTCGATATCGCCTTCAAGCGTTACGATAGACTACGCAAAGGCGGTTGACACGCTGCAGTTCGTCGTCTCGCCTCAGAGCACTGTTGTCAATGCGACAACTACCTCTAAGACAGTAGGGCCGGTTGGAGTGGGCCAGTCAGTTCCAGGCTTTAGCAACCTGACAGTAAGTGCTGTGAATGCAACATGCGCATTCTCATCCACAAGCTGCAGCGTAAGCGGCTTAGCGAACGTGACTGCAACGCCTTCAGTGTCCCAGGCAGTAGTGCCTGTTTCATTGAACACAGCAACAAACCCTCTGGTAGTGCTTGACAGCAACGCCAACAGCGCCGCAACGCTGATACTGGTAGGATCGAAGTACGTTAACTCGGTGTCTGCGCAGGTATTCGCACAGAATCCGAACCTTAACTCAAGCTTCGGACCTGGATCAGTGATAGTGCAGGCATACGGCACGAACAGGGTACTTGTGGCTGGATACACTGCGAACCAGACAGTCTCTGCAGGAAACCAGTTCATAAACGACCTGCTGCAGGCAGCAAGCTCGACCTGAACCGCAAAAGGCTTAATTGCATAATGTGAAGCCTTTTTGGCTTCACATCTTTCTTTTCCTTCCTTTTTTATTTATTCCACTGCCTTATTTTCACGCGCCTTAGATAAATCCATGAAAACTTCTCATTCTCCGCCTATTTTTACGCTGCAAAGCCAAATAGCAGAGACATATTTATAAGCTTGAATACATAACTTAAATACAGGTTTTGCAGATGAGACTGTTCTACGCCGTTGCAGCGCTGCTTTCAATTTACCTGTGCTCCGGCTTTGCACTTGCATCTATTCCTTCGCAGCCACTAGCCCAGTTCCTGCAGAGCATAAACGTATCCCAGTCCACGCAGAATTCCCTTTCCTATGTAAACATATCATACAAGGGAATGAGCTACCTGCTTGCATATGACGCAGGCAGCCCGTACCTGCTGATAAACCAGACCAACGGCTACTCGCTTGTGGCAGGCACGCAGCAGATATCAGGAATAATTTCCCAGTACTTTATAGCAAAATCGCTTACGCAGGTAAATACTACATACCTGTCAAGCGCCCTATACGATTTCAACCAGTCGTCTGCAGGCCCGATAACCGACTGCCTTGAAGAGACTGGCCTGAACCAGCCAAATGCATCATGCACTGCAGCGAATTTCTGCGAGTCGTGCAGGGCGGTCCCGATATGCGGAGGGCCGCAGAAGACGCCACAGAGCCTGCTTTCCATAGTAGGATACAACAGCCCGCTGACTACAGGCATACAGAATTTCCAGGCAAACTACACCTGGCTTGTGCAGAACATCACCCTATACAACAACGCGGTGGGATACCTGAAGTATCCTTCTACAGCGCAGGAGGGCATTACCGACCTTAACAGCGCAATAGGCAGCATAGCCTCTATAACCGAGAATATATACCAGAATCCCCTTTTCCCCCCAGGGCCGACCGAGCCGGCATGCAGCCCTTCAACGCCCCAGAGCCAGCAGCCATGGTACTGCGTTGCATACGGCTTCTGCCAGTCAACCACATACAACTACACAAAGCTAAGCAACCTGCAGTCGTACATAAGCCGGATAAACCTGCTTAATATCTCTTCAGGCAGGATATCCCAGCTATCGCAGGCCATAAATTCAACTGAGCAATCATACGCTGCGCTTGCATCTGCAAAGGCGGCACTAAGGCAGAGGAATGTCATACTCAATACAACCCTTTCAGGATACAACACTGTTGCTTCAGGCTCCTCTGCGCTTCTGCTAAACATAACCAACCAGAGCCTTTCAGCTGCGCTGCAAAGGGCAAACGCAAACTATTCCAAACTGCTTGAGAATTATGCAAGCGCAAACCTTATACTCCTCAATTCAACGCTCAAAACCCAATACCTTGAGCTTAAATCCCTGTATGGCCCGCTGGATTCTGCATATAATAATGCAGTTAACCTCTCGCTTAACAACACCCTGATACTGCTAAGCCTTGGGTCAGGGGAAAGCCAGCCTCCGCCAGACGTCGCAGCACTGAGCTTCAGGCAGGCGCAGCTTGAGGCAGAGCTTTCGCTAAAGCCGTCAAACATAACGTCGGTGCAGAGCGGCCTGGAATCGGTAAATACTGCTGCAAAGTCCATACCTCAGCCTGAGAATCCGGCAGTGGGCCTTGCAAGGCAGATAGGCGCCCCAATAGCCACGGCCATAATAGGGCCGTCATCTCTCCAGGCAGGAATCGACTATGCGCCCATACTCTCAATAATACCTGCAATAATAATAAGCGCAGCAATACTTGCAGCGCTGCTTATGTTCTCAAGGAACCTGAGCAAGCGCGGAAAGATACGCCGCAGCAGGTCAACAAGAAGGAACTGGAAGAGGCTTTTTGCAGTTGTGATTGTAGTACTTGCATTGTACATAATAGGCTCTTATGTGTCAGCAGTAAACGCAAACTCAGGCGCTCCTTTGCAGGTGGCTGCATCTGCAATATCCGGGGCAAAGCACGTTGCAGTTGCGATAAACGGCACATCAAACCCCGCTCTTGCGTCATGCTCTGCAAAGATAGTCTCCGAGCTCTCCAACGAATCAAAGAACGTGACATCATTCACGATAAATGGCGATGCTTGCAGGACAGGCTCAGGCATATCAACCACTGACCAGTGCCTAGCAAAGTTCGCATATGAGGGAACACCGGTAATAATACTCACTAACAGCACAAAGAACACAATGTCAGCATATTCCTTTTACGGGACAATACTAAGCCAAAACGGAGGCCCTGGTTTCACATCAGAGTGCCTTGCTGCAGTATTGCTACGGTGAGGCCATGCCAGAGCGAAAGGCAACAAAGGAACCTGCAAGCCGCAAAGAGGCCCAGAAAGCCAGGCATGATGCAAGCAGGCCAAGCTATAAGGCCATCTACGCTGCCATAATAATCATCATAGCCGCAGCAATAATATTCGTCCTCGTATTCCCGCAATACGGCGGCAATGATGTTCCATTTTCAACATTCAAGTCCACACTGTCAAGCGCGCCAAGGGTCGGCCTGGTTGTTTCATCTTCAAACGCCACCCAGTCCGGATACGAGACTCCATGCTATACGTCCATAATCCAGGTCCTTGCCCATTCAAGGAAAGCCTCAACAATAGACTTCTTCATAATAAACGCATCCAATTCCACATGCACATATTCGTCTACAGGACTAGGAGGGTCCGTTGCCCTTGCAACTTCCAACGCAAGCTATTGCATAGGCGTTGCATCTTCAGAGCCATCGATATTCCTAAACTACAGCCAGTCAAACAGCATAGCTATAAGCCCTACACGCATGTACGTGTACGGCAATAGCGAGTACATGGCAAGCTGCCCTATAGCAATAGACCTTGGCTGAAGCTCCTGCAGGCTTATTCCTGCGAAATGTAGCGCAGCTGCGCCACTTTTTCAGAGCCTGCCGCATCCCCATCTGCAACTGATCCAATAACAGCTCCAAAGTCCCGGTTTATCTCAAAGACCCTTTTCATTGTGACATTGTAGTTGCTTTCTCCTTTTTCGAACTCGCTAAGCCTTATGAAGTACCAGCCCCTGTTTTTTATCTTCCACGCAACAAAAGTGCGGCTGTCGGTGTTCTCCTCCCATTCAACAAGCTTCATGTACTGCTCAGGTTCAAGCGACAGGCTTCCCCTGTCCCATGCCTTGCACTCGATTGAAAACGAGACGCCCCTACGCATTGCTATTATGTCCGGCCCAAGCGCATTTACTCCTGATCCGGCCGCCCTCACAACGGAATACCCCAGGTCATAGAACTTCGAGAGCAGCTCCCTTTCGCTCCTTGCACCCTTGATATATCTTTGCAATAAGGCACCAGATACTTAAGCGCATTGGAATATATAAATATTCTTTTGAATATCCTTGCAGCGGCATAAAAACCAGCTTTCAAGCAGCAAGATCCGAGGGCACAAATAGGTTTAAATACCTTCGAACCCATATATAATCGGTGTCAGGATGGCAAAAAATACGCGCAGACGCGAAAAGGCTGCATCTAAAAAGGAATCTTCCGAGAGCAAGTACCGCAGGCAGGTAAGGGACATATCAAACATAACTCTTGTAGCATCAATAATGATAATGTACCTTGCAGCAATTACCATAGCAATAATAGCTGTGGCTTAAAACTGCACTCTGCCTTCGTAATCAAGCAGCGATTTTTCAGCTAGCCTTGCTTAGAAGGAAGCATTATTAACCTTATTACACAATAAATAAAATGTAAAAACTGTCAAAAGCGTGAAAGGATGGATTATTATACTAATTCAAGCACAAACAACGGCAAGCGCAGCCTCGCCCCAGAATAAATTCTTTTTAAGGCGATTATCTTGAAAGGGGCTGCCATAGGACTTAGTGTAATTTCATATGAATCCTTAGCGCAGATAATGGATATTATGATCAAAATGGTGTAAAAATGGCAAAGACTTATCTTGAAATAGTAAAGTACATGGTCGAAGCGAAATTCAACATAGACGGAGTTGTGGACAAGCCTGACATAATAGGCGCGGTATTCGGGCAGACAGAGGGCCTGCTGGGGAATGAGCTTGACCTAAGGGAGCTGCAGAAGAACGGAAAGATAGGAAGGATAGAGATAGACGTATCCCAGTCATCCAACAAGACATTCGGCAAGCTGCACCTGCCTGCATCGCTTGACAGGATAGAGACCTGCATACTTGCAGCAGCCGTGGAATCGGTTGACAGGGTCGGGCCGTATGAGGCGCAGTTCGCTGTGGAAAAAGTCGAGGACACGCGCTCAGAGAAAAGGAGGAAGATACTTTCAAGGGCCAAGGACCTGCTCAAGAGGCTGCTTGAAACCGAGATACCTGACAGCAAGGAGATATCCGAGATGGTGCAGTCAGATGTCAGGGCAAGCGAGATAACTGAATTCGGGCCAGAGAAGCTAGCGGCAGGGCCAGACATAGCCTCAAGCGATGAGATAATAGTGGTGGAAGGAAGAGCCGACGTGCTCAACCTACTAAGGAATGATATAGCCAACGCAATAGCAGTAGGCGGCGCGGCAAGCAACATTCCAAAGACAATAATAGACCTTGTGAACCAGAAGGAGGCGACATTGTTCCTAGATGGAGACAGGGGCGGCGACATGATCGCAAGATCAATACTTAACATGGCAGAAGCAGATTTCATAGCAAAAGCCCCTGACGGCAAGGAGGTTGAGGACCTCACCCGCAAGGAGATAATAAAGTCGCTAAGGACAAGGATACCCGTAGACCAGTACAAGGGCCTGGGAACCAGCGGCAATGCGCCGCAGAGGTTCCAGAAGAGGAGCGAGCCGCAGCATTTCTCAGCGCCCAGGCCGCAGCAGGCGACAACTTCTATTCAGGCTGCAAAGCCGCCAGCGCAGCCGCAGCCCCCTATAAAGCCGGCAATCGATGCAGAATCGCCTGAAGACGATGCGATACTTCCAAAGATATCACCTGAAAGCTATGAGCCTGCATCAAAACTCGGAAAGCAGTCGCATGCCGCTGCCCAGGCGCCGGTGCTTGAGGCGCAGGTCATGGCCCAGATAGCATCGAGCCTAGACGAGCTCTCCGGTACGCTTAGGAGCAGGCTTTACGACAATGCAGGCAACATGATAAAGGAGATACCTATAAGGGAGCTTCTGGGCGAGATAGACTACTCAAGCAACGTATATGCGATTGTGCTTGACGGGGTCATAACGCAAAGGCTTGTCGAAATAGCGCTACAGAAAAACATAAAAGCGATATACGGAATAAAGGCAAACCCCCTTACAAGGAAATTCCACGACATAACGCTCTACACAAAGGAGCAGGGCAAGATCTCCTAAGCAAAGTGCAAGGTCAGGTACCATGTCCGAAGCGGAAGACTTTGAGGTGGCAAAGCATGTCATATCATGCCTACACTCAACACCGCTTGCTGTCCTTTCCACAAAGGACAGGAAGAGCGTATGGGGCATGCCAGTGTACTTCATACACGACAATGATTTCAATTTCTATGCAATCACGAATTCAAGGAGCAGGCCGGCCAATGACATAAAAAATAACCCTGATGTCTGCCTTTCCATAGTTATGCCACCTGACTCTTCAAACGGCTTCGAGGTGGGGATACAGATTGCCGGCAGGGCATCAAAGATATCTGACAAGGACATTGTAGAGATATACGCCCAGAAGATGAAGAGAAGCGCAATGGACAGGGAGGGCTTCATAGGCCCCAGGGAAGCAGAAATACTTGGCAATGAAGGCGGAATATTCATCAAGATAGTGCCAAAGCAGATCATGTACCTTGACCGGAGATACCACGGCCCCAATAGCAAGAAGGTATCGATAAAGCGGCTTGCCCAGCTAAGCAAGTACATACGATGACAAAGAGCCGGCATGGTCCGCGCCAAGGCCTTAATCCGGACAAATCCTAGCCTTTTCTTCCTTTTATTTCATCGTTTAGCTGCGCTATTAAGTCATCAATCTTCTGCTGGTTTTTCTGTTCACCGTTCCTCATACGTATAGATACCGTCCCAGCCTCCTCCTCCTTCTTGCCAAGTATCAGCGTATAGGGTATCTCCTTCATCTTAGCGTCGCGTATCTTATACTGCAATGTCCTGTCAGAGACGTCAAGCAACGCGCGTATCCCTTCCTCCCTGAGCCTTGAATATACCTGCTCCGCGTATCCGCTTTGCTGCTCGGATATCGAAAGGACTGCCACCTGCACAGGTGCAATCCACGTCGGAAACTTGCCATGCATATGTTCAACAAGTATTGCAGTGAACCTCTCAAGCGATCCAAGCGCTGCCCTATGAAGGATTACCGGAGTATGCTCTTTGCCGTCCTCTGCAGTGTACTCTAGCCCGAATTTAATTGGCATCTGATAATCGATCTGTAGTGTGCCGCACTGCCACGCCCTTCCCATTGAGTCATATATGTCAAAATCTATCTTTGGGCCGTAGAATGCGCCCTCGCCTTCCTTTATCTCGTACTCCATGCCCTCCTTTTCCAGTGCCCTCTTGAGCGATCCTGTGGCCCTGTCCCACAATTCATCATCTCCCATATGGTCTTTAGGCATGGTGGATAATTTTGCGGTATACCTAAGCCCGAACGTATCGTATACCCTCTTCACAAGCTCAAGGAACTTTTCGGCCTCACGCTCAACCTGGGATTCTGCAAGGAATATGTGCCCGTCATCCTGCGTTAGCTCCATGACCCTAAACAGCCCGGTAAGCGCGCCGCTCACCTCCTTCCTGTAGAGCTTGTCAAACGTCGCAGTCCTAAACGGCAGGTCCCTGTAGCTCCATCTCCTGGACTTGTATATGAGTATCGTTGAAGGGCAGTTCATCGGCTTGAGGCCCATCTGGCCCATTCCCGTGTCGAACATGAACATATTGTCCTTGTAGTGGTCAAAATGCCCGCTAAGATGCCAAAGGGCAGTATTCGAGACTACCGGAGTGCTTGTCTCCTCATAGCCATACTCGTCCTCCAGTTCCCTTATAAAACGCACCAGCTCAGAATATATCACCCTTCCGTTCGGGTGCCAGTATACCATAGATGGCGACACTTCCTGGAAACTGTAAAGGTCTAGCCGCTCGCCTATTGTCCTATGGTCCCCTTCAGGCAGCCCCGACCAATCGCTCTTCTTTACCATGGCCAAGTTAGCTTCGACCGGCTTTGCCTTGCTGTAAACCTTCTTCTGCTCACTTGGGCCGTAGCTCCTGGACTGCTCAGCCAGGGGATGGCCTTTGATATCGATGCTCATCTTCTTTGTCCACCCAAAAGGCGCTTTAACTGAATCATGGTTTCTAGCAAGCCTGCTATGTATCCTCTCAAGCAGGCGCATTGCCTCTGCAGGCGCTTCAAGGTTGTTGCTAAGGTGAGCGAACGGATACACAAGCACCCTATCCCGCGCAAGCTTCGCCATAAACTCTTCAGTATCCCTTGCCGCCTGGTCTGCAGTCTGCTCAGTGTCCCCCTTCTCAACGCTAACGAATATGACCAGCACGTTGTCAAGCGAGACCTTCTCCCTCTGTGCATCCTCATATATGCTGGCCTCCGGGGCGATAGGCTCATAGGTTATGTTATTCACATCCATCTGCAGTATCTTCAATAAAGCACCATTGACAACGATAATTGAAAATCAGCATTTTTATATCTTTTTATCCCACCGCCTTAATCTGCCCGCGGACAGGCAGGTTTATATATATTGTTGTATAATGTTATTACATTAAAATACAAGTGTAATTGCCATGAAACGCGCAAAGCCCGCAAAGCGTAAATACACCACAATAACAATACCCACAAAGCTTTTCGAAAAGCTAGAGGAGCGCATATCCGGCACCGGATTCTCCTCGGTATCTGACTATGCCACGTACATACTGCGCGAGACCTTCGCCGACATATCCGCGGCAAAGCGCAAGGGAGGGGAGCAGAGCAGCGTTGTCAGCAAGCTAAAGGCGCTGGGATATCTTGAGTGATGCTATGCAAAACAATTCAAAGCTGCAGGGTGCTGCCAAGTCGCTATGGTCAGAGCAGAGCGAGAAAAACTGGAAAGCCTTCGGAGCAGCCCTGAAAAATAGCAACGTAAGATACTACCGGATTATGTTTGCAAATGAAGGCCATCTGAACAAGATGCAGGATCTTACAAAATCATTTGCAGAGCTGTATGATGCGAGATATAAGCTTGTAACAAAGGTGCCAATATTCAAGTCAGAAAAGAACAGGATAAGGGGCGCGACAATATACCTGTCAGGGCTGCAAGTTGCCAATGGAGTTGATTGAAATGATAAAGCAGGATTTGAAGACTTTAGAAGAAAAGAGCATTTTTGTGATACGGGAAGCAAAGCTCAAATTCAAAAATGTAGCCGCGTTGTGGAGCATGGGCAAAGACTCTACGGCAATGCTTGCGTTAACCAGAAAGGCATTCCTTGGCAAAGTGCCATTTCCAGTCATTCACATTGACAATTCGATTGATTTCCCTGAGACATACAAATTCAGGAAGGACCTTGCCAAAAAATGGGGCCTTAACCTTATAGTTGCAGATAGCGAGATAAAGCCGGACCTCGTCGGAGCCGCCTGCTGCGGCAAGAACAAGCCAGACACGCTAAAGAAAGTTATGAATCAATACGGGTTCGATGCCCTTATCGTTTCAATAAGAAGGGACGAGCATGGAATAAGGGCCAAAGAGAGATACATGAGCCCGCGGGACAAGAACTTCAAGTGGGATTACAAAAACCAGCCGGTGGAGCTTTGGGATGACTATTCCTCAAAAATCGATGCCAAAGGCCACGTAAGGGTCCATCCCCTTCTGGATTGGAATGAAATCGACATCTGGAACTACACTAGGCAGGAGCACATACCTGTGAACCCCCTGTACTTCTCAAGAAATGGGTATAGGTACAGGAGCCTTGGATGCACCCACTGCACCGTGCCTTTA
Source organism: Microcaldota archaeon (assembly GCA_027365725.1). Classification (GTDB taxonomy): domain Archaea; phylum Micrarchaeota; class Micrarchaeia; order Micrarchaeales; family CABMGC01; genus JAJZNA01. The sequence goes on from DAHXMA010000025.1 coordinate 14,710, forward strand.
AAATCAAGCGCAAAAAATATTGATGAAATAATAAAAGAGCTAGAGACCACAACTGACGAAGAGAGATCCGGAAGAAACATGGACAAAGAACGGGAGTATGTGATGCAAAAACTCAGGGCACTTGGATATCTATAGTGATTTATTGAAAGCTCATCCTAAACCAGAAAACAAGCAAGCAAAAAACCGCCCTAGGCATAAGGTATGCCATCTCCAAACGATATGCACAAGGAATTACTCCAGGCGCGCGACATGATTGTTAAAAATATTGCGCTATTGGGCCATAAGGACCACGGAAAATCCACGCTAATAGGCAGTATGCTTATGCAGACCGGCGCAGCCACGCAAGTAAGGATAAACGAAGCCAGGACGTATAGCCGCAAGCTGCACAAGCCCTTCGAGCCGGCATTCATCCTGGACAGCCTGGAAGAGGAAAGAGAGCAGGAGATGACATATGATACAACAAGGGCCGAGATCGAATACAAGAACATCGCATTTGCCTTCATAGACGTGCCAGGGCACGAAGAACTTATAAAGAACATGATAAGCGGGGCATCGTACGGCGAGATTGCCATATTGTTGGTGTCTGCAAAGATGGATGAAGGGATAAAAAAACAGACAAAAAGACACCTATTCATATCAAGAATGCTGGGCATAAGCCGGCTAATCGTTGCAGTGAACAAGATGGACAGCGTAGGATATGATAAAGGCAGGTTTGAAGAGATAGAAAACGGCCTGAGCGGATTCATAAACAAGATAGGCTTTGGAATAAAGGACACCTGTTTTGTCCCAATATCTGCATATAACGGCGAAAACCTTGTCAAAAAAAGCGGGAAAATGAGATGGTACAAAGGAGGGACGCTAATAGATGCCATCTACAGATATGCGCATAAAGATAATCCAGGCCGAACCGGCCATCTCAGGGCCATAATCCAGGGAGTCATAGATGCAAACAACAATATAATCGGGGGCAAAATCATAAGCGGCAGGCTTAAGGCAGGAGAAGCAATATGCATTATGCCAAACCTCGAGAATGCACGTGCAAAGGAAATAATCGCCAATGGCAAAAAAGTAAGCGCGGCAAATGCCGGAGACAACATTGCAATAAAACTCGATAAAAAGATAAATTTTGAGCTTAGGGGAACGGTTATCTGCGAATCAAGGAACAGGCCAATACTTACCGACACAGTAAAAGCGAGGATATTTGTGACCAACAAAATCGCCAAAAACATGCAGATAAAATTCAATGGCATTGATATAAAGTGCCGTAAAATCAAGGTGCTTGATAAAATAGACACAACTACCGGAATAAAAAGCAAGGCAAATGAGTTCGAGATTCTGAATGCCGTTGATGCGGAAGTTAAGCTTGAAAGGAAATTGCCAATTGAGGAATTCGAAACTACAATGGAGCTTGGAAGGTTCGTATTATACAGCAATGGCGAGTTTGCAGGAATAGGGATAGTAAAATCAACCCAGTGACATCAATGAAGAAACTATATCTTATAGGCCTCGATTCGGTTCCTCTGTGGATACTCAAGGAGCTCAGGGATGAGAAAGGCCTTGAAATATTCGACAAGATGCTCAGGCAAGGCACCCTTATGGATATGGAATCAACCCTGCCTCCAATGACAGGGCCTGCCTGGCCAAGTATATACACCGGCCTAAAGCCGAGCCAGCATGGCGTTCCTGACTTCTTCGTAATGAAAAAGGACTATACTCCTGACATAGTCTACTACGATTCAACAGCAGTCCCTCCTTTATGGAGAAAAATCGCAGAGAGCGGCAAAAGATGCCTGGTAATAACTCCTGCAACAGACATAAGGCTTCCAACATACAGCAATATCGACATGCTAACCGGATTTCCGCTGCATGCAAAGACAAACAGCAAGGAATTGGAGGCATTGATGAAGAAATACAAATTCTGCGGCGAGCCGGACATAGAGGCGGACATAAAATCAGGCAAGATGGGCATAGACGAAGCCGTTAAGATATTCTCAAAAAGCATACAGACCCGCATAGCCCTAGCAAACGAGATGATGTCAAGGCACGAATATGGCTTTGTGTTCGTGTGCTTCACCGAAACCGACAGGCTGCAGCATTTTGTCATGGGCAGGCCAGGAAGGAACGGCTACCTAGCGCCAATATACCATGAGATAGGGTCATTCATGACAGACATCGCAGCCAAAGCCGACAAAGAAGGGGCCGCAATGCTAATAGTATCGGATCACGGAATGCAGCCTATAAAATCGAAGTTTCTTATAAACTCATGGATGGTAAACAACGGATACGCAAAGCTAAAAGCCTCGTTTGCAAAGTCACTTGCCGCTCCGGGCGGAGGGCAGGACATCCAATACACACTTCGTGAGAAGCTGATGAAGACCAAGCTCAGGAAGGTATATGACAAGATGCCATACGAGATTAAGAAAGCTGCCTTCAAGGCAATGGGCACTGCACTATCCGGATCAAAAAAAGGCGACTATGTGCGCATGCACCTGTTTGACATGGACATGAATGGCACCATAGCATTCGCAGCTATAGCCAATGAGCCTGTATCAACAATATGGATAAACGACAGCAGGTTCGCAAGCCCTACTGTTGCCCAGAAAGATAAACGCGCAATAAAGGCTCGCCTGATATCAGACCTTAAAAAGATAAAAACACCAGATGGCAAGCGCCTGATAGTCAAAATAATAGACGGACAGGAATATTACGGCAAGACCAGCAAGTTCATGGCCCCGGACTTGTTTATCGAGGCTGCGAAAGGGTACACAATAGATCTGTTCAACTACTCATCAGCCACAAACTTCATGAAGCCGGAAGGCGCAAAGAGCGGGGATCACCTAAGGCACGGAATATTCGGATTTTATCCATACGCGTCAATACCAAAGCCGAAGAAAATCGGAGTATGCGACGTATCTTCGATAATACTCGGGTATTTTGGCATAAAGCACAAGGGTAATGTATAATGCATATAAAAGTGCTGATCATAGACCTTGGGTCCAAATTCAACCTGTTCGGGGGGCAGGCCCGACTGGCAGCCACTCTCAACAAGCGGCTTAATGGGGGCTTTACCACCTTCTACATGGGCTATGAGACAAGCTACTCGCATGGCATGAAAAACCCGACCTTTATCAGCCGGGGCGGCAGGATAGGCATATCTGCGCGTAAGAGCCCTATAAGCGAAATGAGAATACCAAGGCTTGCCTACAATCTGCTCGTAGTAAGCCGCATGGCTGATCTTGACAGGGAGAAGCTTGTGAGGAGGGCCAGGGAGATAAAACCTGACATAGTCATAGCAAACTCGATACAGGACATAAATCTAATAAGGCTGTTCAAGAGGTCCGGGATGGACTTTAAATCTGTGTACATAGACCATGGCAGCGTCTCGACCAGCATAGCAGGATATATGTCAAAAGAAGGCATACCCCTCACATTCGGCACCGGCCTGGACTCCATTTCCCTATCACGCAAAAAAAGCAAATTCTTCAATTTCTACGACGCCAATGTTGCGCTCAATCAAGGCCAGCTTTCGGCCATGTGCAATTTCACAGACAAAGTTGCGCTAATACCTAATGGCATCGGCAGAGTGCATAAGCCAAGCAAAGCTGCGCTTGCCTTGCTTGCAAAGCGCCTAGGCATCCGCCACGGCGATTTCGTTGTGCTGTACATAGGGCGGATGTTCGACAGGCAGAAGAACGTAAGCGCCCTGATAAGGGCTTTCACCCAGACCTCTGAAAAGAGGCTCAGGCTTTTGCTTGTGGGCGATGGCCCATCCCTGCCGCTTTACGCAGGGCTAGCAGGAAATGACGACCGCATAATATTTGCAGGCCCGGCAAAGGAGAAAGAGATAGACGCTATATACGCAATTTCGGACCTGTTCGCCTTGCCTTCAATTTGGGAGGGATTCAGCCTTACTTTGCTCGAGGCGGCGGCCCATTCCCTGCCAATGATCATTTCAAGAAACGCGTACATAGACGATCTGAAAACCGGAGCAGTTGGACGGATAGTGTCTTTCGATCCAAATAATATTGCCGAAATCAGGGAAAAGATAATCCGCATGTACAAGGATGCGGCAATGCGCAGGGCCGCAGTAAAAGTATCAGAAAGCATAAGCAGAGAGTTTACAGAGGAGAAGATGATCGGAAAATACCGCAGCCTTCTCAAAAGGCTAGCCGCAGGCCGCATGCAAAGCGGCATTGTGCCTACCAAAACGCCATACTTGCATAAGCTACGACTGAGCCGTAATCGCCAGTAACCTCTCCTGAATTTGAGTATTTCAGCAGGTTTCCCATTTCTGCCCCATTCGCCATTGCAAACAATGCTGCCACGGTCACAGGACCGAATCCGCATGCGCTGTCGCCAAGTTCCTCTATCTTCCTGTGAAACAGCTCAGGATTCATATCATTTAGCGCTTTTATCGCAGGCATATCCTTTTCCATTGCCACTTCCGCGCTTTCATAGTGGTTGAAATCAGAGCTTGCTATCACAACAGTGTTCCTGCCAAGGCGCTTTGTGCTTTTAAGCACAGCGCCTGAAATGTCAGTGCAGGAATCCATAGACTGGTCGCCCATGCATACAAAACAGCATGCGGGCTTTTTTACCACGCGCTGCAGGAAAGGCAGCTGCACTTCAACCGAGTGCTCTTTCCTATGCGCTTGCTCATCAATCTCCGCAATGCCTGACTGCGCCACGATCTCCATTGACATTTCCTTGTCGTTAGCCACCTTACCAAGCGGGGTAATCCAATCTGTTGCAGAGACAGAAACGGGGCGTCCCATGCCCGTATGGTTCGGCCCTATTACCACGAACGTATCAACATCTTTGAGCCCAGAATTCATTGAAATGGATTTGTAGGCATAGGCTGCAGTGGCGCCTGAATAGGCGTATCCTGCATGCGGCGCGACATATGCAACGGCCTTTCTTGTCAATGGCCAAGCGGCCTTTGCTCTGCCCAAAAAGCCGTCTATCTGGGAAGCTAGGTCATTTCTATTCCCGGTATAAAAAACGCCTGCTACAGCAGGCTTCCTGTCCATGCCAACCCTTTTAATTTCGCTCAGCTAAATATTGTTGTGCAGGATAAAGATAAATACGTGGCTGAGGTATTGAGGCGCCTGTCCGCCAGGTACGGCAGCAATCCAAGGACAAAGCTGTTTCACGCAAACATGCGAGAGCTTTTCGTTGCTGCATTGCTATCGCCGCAGTCAACAGATGCCCAGGTAAACAGGGCCATAGGCCCGCTTTTCAGGAAATACCGCAACTTCGAGGACTATGCCCGGGCAGACGTCAGGCACCTGCAGAAGGACCTGAAAAGCGTAAATTTTTTCAGAACCAAGGCCAGGAACCTGAAAAAGGCATCCGGCATAATACTCAAGAGATTCAACGGCAAGGTGCCGCGCACCATGGCCGAGATCACAGAGCTTCCAGGCGTGGGAAGGAAAGTAGGGAATGTCATACTAAACGAGGGATATGCAATCAATGAAGGCATAGCCGTTGACACCCATGCCGGAAGGGTTGCGCGCAGGATAGGCCTATCAAGGAGCAGGGACGCAAACAAGGTGGAGCAGGACCTTCTTCGCAAAATACCTGCGAAAGACTGGGGAAGAGCATCAAATCTTCTCATAGAGCTCGGCAGGGATGCGTGCAAGGCGAGGAAGAAGGAATGCTACAGGTGCGCATTGAATGACATCTGCCCAAGCAGCGACATACGGCGCAAAGCCCGCATCCGACCTGCCCGGATAAATTATGCTGCAGCTGGCTCAACCATGTGAAAGGTAAGCCCACCGTTTACTGGAGGGAGGATGTCACGGGCGTAATGATGCTGCCTATTTTCTTGATCCGTATTCCTCTAATTCCTTGCGGGCTTTCACGATCTTGTCCCTGTTTATCCTCTCGAACTCCATCAGCCCGTAGTTTTCCCTAAACAGCGTCCTGACGTAGTAAAACAGCAAAAATAGGTCAATTGCGAGTATTACCACGAACGTTACCGGGAGTCCCGTGTATCTTGATGCAAATCCAAGCGCAGCATTTACTGCAACGAGGAGTATGAAAAGCACCTTGTTTATAAGCTTCATGTTCTATCCCACTTTACCTCCTTGCCTTCTTGCGCGCCCTTGAAAGCCTAAGCTCATTGGCTATCCCTACAACAAAGTAAAATATTATAATATAATCAAGGGCAACTAAGGCAAGCAGCACCAGCCTCACCGTACCGAATGTAAACCTCACTATAATATACGCAAACAGCGCGTTGTATATGACCATAAGCGCCGTTATCCCGACAATGTTGTATTTCACTCAAACCAACCGATTAAACTATCCTTATCAATCTTTTAAATGTTTCGAAAAGCTCCCCTGGCCCGGCAAACCCTAGATATTTCGTTTACACCATGCTATGCGTCATGGCAGGAAGTCCCCGTCCCTTACCTTCTCCTTTATGTAGTCGTCAACGAATGTCAGCCTTGGCCCCTGCAACGCATCCTGCTCCAGCTTCTTGTGCGACTTTATCATGCGCTCCAGCTCAGATACCCATGGCTTGCTCCTCTTTATCCACTCATACCCAAGCATCTCCTGCGCCCTCTTCAGGTCGACCTCGCTCGAGTTCATCGTAAGCCTGTTAAGGAACTCGTACCTGTCCAGGTCCGACATGGTCACCCCTATGAAGCGCGCTTCAGGCGTAGCCACCGCGCCGCCTATATAGGCAAGGTTTATGCTGCCGGTCTTTATTGTCCAGTATATGTACCAGCCCCACGCATCAGAGTCGGTGAACACGTAGATCGGAAGGCCCGCGTCCGCAAGTTTCCTTATGAGCCTGCGTGTGCCCCTTGCGGCCTGGCCCTGCGGAGTTATGAGTATGGCGTTCTCCTTCTTCCAGAAGCCGTCCTCATTAAGCCTCTGCCACAGGGCATCCTTCTCCACAACTATTGCATATTTTGCCTTTATGTCCACGAACTTTATGTCGTTGTCTACGTCGCTAGGTATCGCCCACCCGCTCCTTCCCTGCTTGCTGCAGTCTATCTCTATCATCTCGTCCCCGAACCTGTCCATCACCTTCATGTTCCCTGCAAGCACCCCCTTCCTGTTGGCGTTCAGGTTAAGGTTCTCCCTTGTGGTGTCAAGCGATACCTCTATGTCCTCTATGAGCGGGTTAGATTCCGCCTGCTCGCTGAATATGTTCTCGTCAACGTCATCACCAAGCGAATACTTCAGCTGGTAATACAAGCCTCTTATTGTAGTGTGCAGGCCCTCGCTTACGAACTTGTGGCACTTTGATGCCACTGCCACAGTCTGCATGAACCTCTTGGCCTGCGCCACATTGACAAAGTCGCGCTCCTCCTTCGCCCTGCCAAGCTTCAGATACCCTGTCTTAGGGTCGAATATTATGTTTGACCTCTTCCTTGCGAGCGTGACGAACTTAGGGTTCCTTCCTGCCTTTATCGACCTTACCATCCCGCCAGCCATCTCCTCTAGCTTTGTGCGCGTATCGCTTCCGTTCATTCGACAGCCTCATCAACAAGCAGAGGGTCCCTCTCCCTGAAATCCGTTGTTATGTATTTCCTGAGCTTGCCGACCATCTCATCCCTCCTCTTGCTCTTCTTTATGGCGCTTTGCAGGACTTCTGCTATGTTCTTGACAGGAATCACATGTATCTTCCTGAGCTCTCCCTTGCTTATGTATATGTCTTTTTCGTTGCTGTATGGTACTATGACATACTTCATGCCCGCCTCTATCGCTGCCCTAACCTTGTTTGTTATGCCGCCTACAGGCAGCACATCCCCTCTCACTGAAAGGGAGCCTGTCATTGCGTATTCCTGGTTTACCGGCATGCCCTCAAGCGCGGATATCACAGCAACAGCTACGGATATGCTTGCGCTGTCCCCTTCAACCCCTTCATAGGTCTGGAGGAATTGTACGTGTATGTCGTAGCTTGCCATGTCCCTTTTCATGTGCCTTTTTATCACTGCGCTTATGTTCTTGACTGCCTCCTTAGCAATCTTTCCAAGCTTCCCAGTCGGTATAAGCTTGCCCTCCGTCTTCGAGCTGGCTTTTGTAACCTCTGCCACTATCGGGAGCACCATGCCCGCCGAAAGGTACGAGGACCCTACTATGGCAAGGCCGTTCACCCTGCCTATGGCGAAGCCTGAAGTCTTGAAGATCTTATAGTCCTTCCTGTATTCAAGCGACTGCTCCACGTACTGCGCCTCTATCGGCATTGTGAGCTTTAGCGCGTCCTTTACGTCATCTGCCGTCACTGCCTTGCGGTTCCTCTCCACTGCCATGTCCCCTGCAGCCCTTATTATGCCTCCCATGTCCCTGAGCGCCAGCGTAAGCTTGTCCTTCCTCCCGCTCCTCCTCTTTGCCTCGTCTATTATCTCCATGCACGCGCCAAAGCTAAAAGGCGGTATCTTGCCGTCCTTCTTTACCTCCTGTGCAATGAATCTCACAAGCTTTTCCCTATTTGCTTCCGTGTCAGCCATCGATGACTCCATGTAAACCTCATATCCATATCCGCGTATCCTTGACCTGAGCGCCGGGTGCATCTTCTGTATGTCCTGCAGGTTTCCTGCGGCAACGAGGAGGAAGTCGCATGCAACAGGCTCGGTGCGCACAAGGGCGCCCGAGCTCATTTCGCTCTGCCCTGTTATTGCATATTTCTTCTCCTGCATTGCGGTAAGAAGCTCCTGCTGGGATCTTGGCTCAAGGTCAGCCACCTCGTCTATGAACAGAACCCCCTTGTTGGCCTTGTGTATCAAGCCGCTCTCCACTCTAAGATGCGCCGGGGTGCCAAGCCCACCGCTCTGCAGCGGATCATGCTTAACGTCACCGAACAGGTGCCCTGCCCGTGCGCCTGTGCCATCATAGAATGGCGCGTGGGTCATGCCAGTGTTGTCAACTATCAGCTTGGGCTCGTTGCTGTCGAATGATCCCGGCATCATGCCGGCCCTCCGAAAGCTGCCTACAAAAAGGAACACAGACCCGAATATCATTATCCCAAGTATAAGTGCGCCTACAAGTATTATCTGATATCCTGTTATTATACCAGTGAATGAAAGCGCAACAAGCAGTATTACAATTATCATTATTATTGGGGTCACTATGCTTCCCCTCCCGCCCCTGCCAAAATCAGGCCTATTCTTCATTTTTTCCTTCTGCACCATTTGCCTTCCCTGCCCGTCTCCAAGCGCTTTGCCCTGCTCCACTTTCGGGTATGTCTTAACGCTCTTTACCAGGGGATGGTTTTCATCGTTAACATTCTTGTAGACCATTACATCCTCAAGGTCCGCCACCGGCAGCAGCTCGGCTATGGCCTGCGCAAGCAGCGTCTTTCCTGTGCCCGGCTCTCCTATCAGCATTACATTACGGTGCTGCTTCGCCGCCTTCTTTATTATGTTCACCGCCTTCTCCTGGCCTATGACCTGGTCAACCAGGGCGTCAGGTATCTTAATCTCGTCGGTGGTATTGAATCTCTTCATAAATACCAGAATCTAGGATTCTATTAACTCAACCAATATTTATAAAACCATATCGGCAGCCTGTGCAAACTGCAATTAGAAAAATTGCGTTTAGAGGGTGGGGAAGGACAAATAGAAGATTCTCTAAACGCAAGATTAGTCTTTAATGTTAAGTTTTATAAATATTGCTGGGCATATTAGTATCCTTCAATCTATGCTTGCGGAATTCCTCCTGCAGCCATGCCGGCCGAATTGCGCAAATTGTCCACCTTCAATCCAGGTAGATGGCAGCAGGCTTGACGGCCCGAAAAGCTAAAGTGATAATGAATGGAAGCAAAAGACCGCATTCAAGTGCAGGACCACAGGAGGGCAAGGAACAGGACGCTTATAAAATACCTGTATGCGCTTATTGCCTTTCTCGTGGTAGTATATGCTGTCTTGTCCTATTTTAGGGTAATACCATCTTCTACGCTGGGTTCCGCATCAGTTGTGTTCATATTCGGCATAACCATATGCGAGATACTGGCCCGCATAGTTTATTACTACATGATAAATGACATACACAAGGCCGAGGCAGCCACACTGAGCAACATAGTCCGGATACTTGGATATGCCCTTGTGCTGCTTCTGGTGCTTTACATAATCTTCGGATACCAGGACCTTGGGGGCCTATTCGTAAGCGCAGGGTTCCTGGGCATAATACTAGGTCTTGCGGCCCAGGCAACCCTTTCGAACTTCATTGCGGGCATATACCTTATAGCCAGCAACACCATAGAGCCGGATGACAATGTCGTATTCAATACATGGCAGTACTCGATGCAGCCGCAGAGCTACCCCCATGACAAGTTCGTACCGGGCATATCCGGCACCGTGGAGGCGATAGGCGTCCTGTACACCAAGGTGATAAACGAAGACGGCATACCGGTATACATACCAAACAACATAGTGGCCCAGGCGCTTGTAATAAACTATCATAGGGCGAAGGAGCACATGCGAAAGCTGCAGTTTGATGTGGACATATCAATACCCTTCAGCAGGCTCAAGAAGATAATAGAAAAGACGATGAAGGCGCACAAGGTAGACGCTCACCAGATTTCAGTCGAATACCTGCACCAGTCGCTGTATGTGGTTACTGTGCGGCTAAGCACTCCTGAAAGGAACCTTTCAAAGCTAAAGTCTGAGGTGTTCAGGGCGCTTATCGATGAGATAAATGCTGCCAAGGCAAAGAAATAGCCATGCAGTCAGCTTAGACCTATAACTGCAGTGCCTATTGCTATTATAAGGACCCCGGCCCATCTCTGCAAACTTACCGCCTCGTGCAGCACAACAATCGCCAGCAGGGTTGTGAATATGTAGCTAAAGCCCACGAACCCATACGCCCAGCTAAGGTGCGTCCTGCCCAGTATGTAAAGGTATATAAGCGTGGCAATGCCGTATGCAACCATGCCTGCGAGCACGTATGCGATTAATGCATATGTGCCTGCAGAATCCACGCCGAGTTTGAAGAGCAGCTGCCCAGCGCTTCCGATAAGGGTGCTTACAAGCAGCGCGCCGGCGAAAAGCCTCTTTCCCTCTCTCATGGATCCACTACAGGCTGAACGCAACAAGCGTTATGCCCAGTATTATCATTATAACCCCTGCAATCCTTGCCAATCCAACCCTCTCCCCAAGTTTGAAGCGCGCTATGGCGACAACGAAAACGAACGTGCTTGCGAATGCAGGGTAGACGAAAGAGAGCTGGCCCGAATCAAGCGCATAAAGGTAAAAAACCAGGCCCACTACGTATGCAATAACGCCTGCAACAACTCCCCTGTTCTTCGCAATCCCGACAAATCCGGAGAGATTCATGCTGAACTTTGTAATGTTCTTCTTGAATAGATATTGGGCAAAGGCCACTATTGCAGCCGCAATTACTGTTATTGCAATTACATAATCTATGCCTAGCATACAATTACCTTTTGCCGCAAAGCTATAAATCCCTGCGCCGGCTTATGCTGCCTATTGTCCTGCCGCGGAGCTCTACGGCAAATGCCTCTACCGGGGATTTCGCTTCAATATAGCTGGAAGTTTTGAGCTCCATAGGCACCTTTATCCTTTTCAGCCCAGAGTACGAAAGATACTTATTGAACTTGTTAGGCATTATGTTGAATTGCCCAGATGCATTGAAAAGAAGCATTGATGCCCCATGGGATGCTGCCCTGTGTTCAAGATCCCTGTATATAATATTGAACACTGCATTCTTTTTCATAGAGTTATCCCCTTCAACCGAGTCCACAAGGAAAATGTCCCTTTCCATATAGCATATTGCGCTTGCTCGAGCAACTTCGGCTGTGCCGTATTTCACAAGCACTATGTTCCTGTCCCTGCAATATTCCAATATTCCGTTTTGCGCTGCGTTTGGAAGGTATACGCATGCATACTGTATTCTGCCGTCATAGTCAAGCGGGTTTTTTGACTCTGCAGCCCTCACCTGCGCCATACCTGCAGGCATGTCAATGTAATCAGCTGCGCTTACCACTGCAGCTACCGCCTCCGAACCGGTTTTCATTAGCAGCTCAAGGCAGCGGCTTACCTTTTCGCTTTCACCAATGCTTATGTCCCTAAGTATCGATGACATTGGGCCAATAAGCTCTGGCCTTGCCTCCTGTATGTCGCTCCTTGCCCTTGCAACAGTTCCAGCCCCAACAATACTGCATAAAATATCCACGGCTTGAGCATCCCTTTCCCTAGTTTTAGACCTGTAAAGGGCAGAAAGCGCATATCTTTCCATATCCGCTCTGCTGAGATTGAGGCTGCTTATGTCTTCCCCCGAATAAAGCGAGTAGTATCTTACATCCCGCTCCGCTCCGTCGCGTATCATCTTTATAAGGTCAATGCCTGCACCAACCTTCGAATCCATAAGCACTGACGCCTGGCTGCTGTTTAGCAATATGCCTTGGGCAGCAAGCGCGCCAAACACCGCACCCATATAATCGTATTTTTCCACGGTCTCTGCCGTAGGCGGAGGTATTTTCACAGGCGATGTAAGATAGTTCATAACCGCGGTAAGGCTTTTCTGACCGGTTATCATCCTGTCGAATCCCCCAGAAATAAGCCTTGACATATTTGATCTGGAGGCTTTCGAAAAGTCGAAATGCGATGCAAATTCCGACACAAGCCCGTTATCCATAGAGCTTAAAAGCCGTATCAGCCTTTGCATCCCTTCATCATCAACGGCCCACGAAGCTGTCTCAAGCAGTTTCCCCCTTTCCTTTACAGCTGATATGTCATATGTAAAAAACGGTGCATTTTCGCTTTCATGCGCTTTGCTTGCGCCAGCTGCCATGAAATTTACTGCGGCTATAATCGTTTCAGTGCTGTGGCCATTAGAAGCTATATTTAGTGCATCATAAAATATCTGGCGCGTCCACAGGCTGTCATATCTGTTCAAGGCAGAAGCGAGGCGGTTCATAACCTTGGAAATGTCCTCAGATTTCATTACATTGCAAAACATCATTGCATGCTCTTTGCCCTTTTCAGTCTTCGCGTGCATTGCCTCTGCAAGCAGGTGCATTTGCATAATCTGCATCGATTCCATGCTGTACTTTTCTATCACGTCCAGGAATACCTGCGTAAGCTCGTAGTCGCCGCATGCCTTGCCAATCCTGTACAAATTGGCCGTCCTAAAATACCTATCCTCATACGAATCGCTGCCCGAACCTTCAACCAGCCTGCGTATCATGTCCTGGTCTCCAAAGCTTTTGTATAATTCAGAAACAGCACGGCAGAATTCCGCTCCACGCGTCACATACTTCCCGGCACGGCCTATCTTTTTGTCGTAATACTGCGCAATTTCTACCGCCTTTGCGGCAATGTCTGCGCCCAGTCCCTCAGGCATTTGCGCAAGACCTGCCAATCCGGATCTAGCTTTCAACGTCATAGCTAACACATATCAAATATGAAAGGAGCCCTATCTGGTATTTTAAGTTTGTCTCTAAATCCCGATCCAAGTAAATAGTACCATTATATTACTTTTCATATTTTAAATAAATACGTTAAGATGCCCGGAAACGATGAAAAAACCCTGTTATTTGTTGCCGTTGGAGTGGTATTCTTCAGCATGCTAGCCATAGCCCTATTCCTGCTTGGCGCAGGCATACTGTTCTACGCTTCAGCCATACTGGCAATAATACTGGGATTTTACCTGACCCACAGCCTTTCGAAATCCTCAGCACAAGAGCCAAAGCACCATCGCAGAAAGTCCAGGTAGTGGCCGATGAACAAGCTAATAATCGCTGAGAAGCCAAGCGTAGCTATCCGGATAGCCATGTCGCTAGGCGACGCAAAGCCGCGCTCAGAATCAGCAAACGGAATAAGGTATTTTGTCATCCAAAAGGGCCAGGACCAGATATTCGTAGTTGCTGCAGCAGGCCACCTGTTCACTCTCAAACAGTCTGCGCCAGACCAGACTCCGGTCTTCGAGATAGAGTGGGTTGCCTCGTACAAGGTTAACCAGTCCTCCTACTTCACAAAGAAATACCTCGACGCGATAGAGTCTGTTGGCAGGCACTGCTCCTTCTTCATAAATGCATGCGACTATGACATAGAGGGAACCGTTATAGGGACCAACATAATAAAGCAGGTAGTCAACAAAAACGTAAACTCCGAAATACCCACTGAAAATGTAATGCGCATGAGGTTCTCCACCACGACGACGGCCGACCTTGTCAAGGCATACGAGAACCTTGAGGCATTTGACAGGCTGAATTACGACGCAGGAGAGGCGCGCCACAAGCTTGACTGGATGTGGGGAATAAACCTGAGCAGGGCACTTATGAGCGCCATAGCCTCAAAAGGCCTGAGGAAGACGCTTAGCATAGGCAGGGTTCAGGGCCCTACCCTTGGCATACTTGCAAAAAGGGAAGCCGAGATACGTGCATTCGTGCCGCGGCCTTACTGGAAAGTGGTGATAACCGCAAAGGGCATAGGATTTGAGGCAAAGGACAAGGAGACATTCGAGAAGGATGCCGCGGACAAAAAGCTAGATACGGCGCGCAAAGGCCCAGTATCAGTTGCATCTGTCGAATCTGAGGAGCGCTCAATGCGGCCATTTCCCCCGTTCGATTTGACTTCGCTGCAGCTAGAGGCAAGCAGGGTGTTTAGGATAGATCCTTCAAGGACTCTTGCAGTGGCGCAGGCCCTTTATGAGCGCTCATACATCTCCTATCCCAGGACATCTTCGCAGAAGCTGCCGCATACCCTAAACCTGCAGCGCATAATATCTTCGATGGCAAGGCAGCAGGCATACGCAGAAACTGCGCAAAAGCTTATGGCGCAATCAAGGTACAGGCCTGCAGAGGGATCAAAGGACGACGAGGCGCACCCTGCCATACACCCAACCGGCGAAGAGCCCAAGTCCCTTGGCGAAGAGGAGTCAAAGATATACGACCTAATATCAAGGAGATTCCTTGCGTGCTTTGCCGACTACTCAAAATCCGAGATAACCCGCGTAAGGCTGCTTGCAGGCACAGACGAATATGCAGCAAGCGGCGAGAGGATGATCAGCAAGGGATGGATAGAGGAATACCGCTACTTCAAGCCCAAGGAGCTGCAGATGCCGCAGTTCAAGCAGGGCGAGGCAGTGATTCCAGACTCCGTAGAGCTCAAGAGCCTCAAGACGCTGCCGCCAAAGCGCTTCTCCAAGGCAAGCCTGATCTCGCTCCTTGAGAGCAAGGATCTCGGGACAAAGGCCACAAGGGCGGAGATAATAGACACGCTTTTCAGGAGGGACTACATAAAAGGCTCCAGCATAGAGGTGACCGAGTTCGGGCTAAGCATATACAATGCCCTTTCAGCATACTGCCCAAACATACTTTCCGAGCAGCTTACAAAGAAGCTTGAGTCAGACATGGAGAGGATACAGAAAGGCGAACGCAGGAAGGCGGAGGTCATAAACGAGGGAAAATCGATAATAACCGAGCTTGTGTCCGAATTCAGGGGCAAGGAGCAGCAGATAGGCGAGGAGCTTATGAAGGGGCTCAAAGGCAGTGAGAACTCCAGCCTTATAGGAATATGCAAGGTTGATGGGGGGAATTTGGTGCTTAGGCGCAGCAAGGCCGGGAAGACATTTATAGGCTGCGCAAATTATCCAAAATGCACAAACACCTACTCCGTGCCGCAGAACGCGAAGATAGTAGCGACAGGAAAAGTGTGCGAGCTCTGCCATACACCAAAGATAAAGGTGTTCAGGAAGGGCAGAAGGCCGTTCGAGATGGACCTTGACCCAAGCTGCGAAACTAAGAAGGCATGGGCGTCAGCAGAAGGCAAGCAGCCTGAGGTTAAGACTGCCCTTGAATTGGGAAAGGCGGCGCAGCATGTCGACGCAACGCAGCCGCCAGCAGCAAGCAAGCCGGCCAATATTGGCAAAGCCAAGGCACATGTGAAGCAAAGGAAGCCTGCAGCAAGCCGAAAGGGAAAAGCTGCAAAGAAGGCAAAAGGGACAGAAAAAGCTGCCCAGGCCGAGGCCAAGGTGTAGCAATGTTCATATATCCGAGCATGTACAGGAAGCTAAAGCGCGGGCCGCAGGTAATACTGCCAAAGGACATAGGGATAATAATCTCATACTCTGGCATAGGAAAGGACAGCATATGCGCAGACGCAGGCACTGGCAGCGGCTGGCTTGCAGTAAGCCTTGCGCGCATATGCAGGCAGGTATACAGCTACGACACCCGCAGCGACTTCATAGCAATAGCAGAAAAGAACAGGGCAATGCTAGGCCTTGCCAACCTGGAATTCATAAATAGGGACGTCACGAAGGGAATTTTGCAGAAGGATCTGGACCTGGTTGCGCTTGATATGCCCGGCTCGGAAAAGGCCCTATCAAGCGCAAGGAAGGCGCTCAAGCCAGGAGGCGTGGTGGCCGGGTACCTTCCCCACACAGAGCAGGTAAGCAAATTCGTCGCGCGCCTTGAGAAACTTGGGTTCTGGGACATACACACTGTTGAAGTGATAGTCAGGGACTTCATGGTTCGCAGCGAAGGCACAAGGCCTTCAACAAAGGGCATATGGCACACTGCGTACCTTGTTTTTGCAAAAAAATCCCAATCAATTTAAACCCTTCCTTTCAATATAAGGAATGCAAATACAACTATACGGTCGGTTTTCTGAATATTAAGAAGCATCTCACAAAGGGCAATATTGCATTCATAGTCCTGGCTGCGGTAGCCGTAATATTCTGCATACAGTTCAGGACCACGATGCTTAGCACCTACGGCTTCTATGAGCCTGACGGCTACTACTATTTCACGGCAATGCGCGCCATAATAAACAACGGCTTCAAATTCCCCCCTCTGCTCGCCATCTCCGGGTATCCCCAGCACGCTCCGATAGCCGAGGCGCACGGGATATATTGGCTCACCCTCATACCCTACATTCTGCTCTCCCCGTTCAACATAAGCTACTATACCATAATGAGGTTAATGCCTGTTGCATTCGCACTCCTTGACATGCTTGCTGCATGGCTCCTGTCAAGATACCTTAGCCGTGACAAGCTTTTCGGGGCATTTGTGCTTTTCTTCGTGGCACTTAGTATGGGCAACGCCGCAAGGACAAGTGCATTGATATACAGGGGAGACAGCTTCGTTACATTTTTCCTTGCAATAGCCCTTGTGCTGCTTATAGAGACATTAAGGCAGGAGGATGCAAGGAAGAAGGCAGTTTTAGCCGTAGCAACAAGCATTGCCCTGCTCGGATGCAACCTTGTATGGAACGGCGCATCGTTTGCGGATGCGACCTTCATAAGCGCATTCTTCGTAATAGCGGCATTTGCATTTGTATTCAGGAAGGAGAAGCTTTTTGAGAGCAGCAAGTACATGCTGCTTTCAATAATAATATGGTACATACTTGTAAATGCGTCAAGGGCAGCGGGGTTCATACCTGGTCAGCAATAGACAGGGCCGGAGTTCATACCGATTTTTGCAGTCATGGTTGCGTTCTGGGCTATACTACTCTACCTGCCGCAGGTTCTTCCAGACGCATCGCGGAAATTGGAATATAGGATCGGGGTTGTCGTAGCAATAATACTAATAGGCATAATACTTTTCGCTGTGCTGGAGCCAAGCGCGGTATATAGCATCTTTGTCGGCAACGGATTCATAGCTGCGCCAGGGTCTTTCGCATCAACAACGCAGGAGCTGCAGCCGCCGACATGCGAATTCCTGTACACGAGCTTCGGGATAAACATGTTCACGTCGCTGCCAGACCTTGCGATGGAGCTATCATCCCTAAGCGGCCTGCAGTGCGGAACTGCTGCCGGATCCTTTTATTCGCTATGGACAGTGGCATACGGGGCACTTGGAATAATATTGCTGCTGATAACATTCATACCTTACCTGTTTATGCAGGTATATGATTCATCCGGGTTCTTTGGCGGCAAGCCAAAGATAATGTTCAGCATCGAGGCGCCGATGCTGGTGATAATGACATATTTCATAATAACTGCATATCTTGAAATGCATGCAATAAGGTTCAATTCCCTGCTTTCCATCCCGCTTGCGATAGTGAGCGCCTACACTTTGTACTGGATAATTCTCATGGCTAACGGCACCAAGCTATTCTATCCAAACGGCAGATATGTTGCGCTTTTGGCGATGGCGATAATTGTTGCATACATATTCTATCAATTGTATTACTTCGCCGCCGTATATTCCAGCACCCTGTCCCCTGCTGACAGCATAAACCCGCAGTTCATATCCGCTCTGATGTGGCTGAAAGCGAATTCGCCTCCATCGAGCGTAGTGCTAACGCTATGGCCCGACGGCTCTGTAGTAGAGGGAGTGGCTAACAGGACAAGTGTCATGGACAGCGTCGGCTCGGAGAACGGAAGCAAGGCCACGCCCTTTGCTGCATGGCTCTTCAATTCCTCCCCTGACCCAAGCTTCCTTACAAGTTCGATCGCCGGAAGCCCAAACTACCTGCTGGTAAGGTCGCCGTGGATGATAGAGACGCAGGGCATATATACAGAGGCAAACATAGGCACTAACAGCAGCGTGTACGGCTACGCCTCGCTGATATCATTTTCAGAGCAGTCACTGAATTCTACAACAAAGGCCATCGTAATGAGCCCCACGCCAGGCCAGACCTACCCAAGCGCAGTTCTCAAGCTTAGCTATTCAAACCCCAACGGAACCCTTGCATCGCTCTTCGGCTACCTGCAGGAGAGCCAGATACAGACTTCGCCGTTTAGCAGGGTCGTGCTTTCAGACTTCACCAACAACAATGTAACCGTGGTAGACCAGGGAGGCATAAACCAGACAAACGGAGAGACCCTTTTTGTGCAGTACTCGCAGGTGCCGCGCCAGAACCTGTTTTTGAACATCACAACTGCGTATGTGTTCGGCCCCGCGATATCCCAGAGCAACCTTGTAAAGACCCTCTTCCTATGCGGAAGCAACTACTGCGCATGGGACAACAACAAGGCATCCCTTCAGATTGTATACGCCAATTCGGATACCAAGATATTCAAGATAATATACAATTCAACATCCTGACCGCGTGCAAATGCTAAATATAAATATAAGACTTTACATACTAAAGGTTATTCATGCAGTGGTAAGGGATGCGCATATTCTATATATTATTAATAGTCGTCCCAATCGCCATAGCTCTTTCGCAAAGCTCAGGGTCTTCTTCAGCAACTGCATACCTCACCTTCTCAGGAACTCCGCAGTCAGCGCAGTTCTCACAATCCGCATCGCAGCCGTATGCACTCTCCCCTGCAAAGCCGGTATATGAATATAACAACGCAGATGCGCTTTATCTGATAACCTGCCCGAATGCTCCAAGCAGCTCCCCATCAAGCCCCCAGCTTTTCAGCACAACAGGCTCGCAGGTCTTTGGAGCATGGTACCTTGCAGGAAACGAGTGCCAAGCGCCTTCATCATCTTCCACGTATCCTGTATCAGTAAAGATAACCGATACTGTAACTTCCCCTCCGCCCCAGTCGCTGCCAACATCATACTCCTCCAGCGTAAACGTGATGCTGACAGGCGCAACGCACTTGTCATTGAGCAACATAGGCTTCTCCCCAGAGCTTGTAACCCCCACAGGCAATTTCATATCAACCGACTTCAATACCGACACATACATCTTCCACCTTGTCCCGGTGAACGGCCAGCAGGGCATATGGACATGGTATGGCATGTACGCGCAGCTTTCGCAGCTCGACAGCAAGCTTCCAATAACCGCATACGCAAACACGCAGGGCGTGTACGACTACAATGCGATATGCGAATACACCTACTCCCTATACTCATCCGCAACCCTCGAAAGCATAAAGAACTATGACATGCCATTCTCAGGCGCGCAAAGCGCAACGATAAACATAGGAATGCTCCCATATTTTGTGTACAATGCAAACGTAGTCAATCCAATGCCGTCTAACGAGTTCAACTACCAGATATCGTACGACATCTACAGCCCGCAGAACTACTACGCTCCAAAAGGCGTTGTAGAGCCATTCGGCATAAACTCAATAAGCCTGTTCCTCACCGGCTACAACGGCAATCTATCATACATGAACAACAAGAACCAGCTGCAAATAACCCTCTCCAGCGCAGACTCAAACATAGGCCTTCTTATGCCACTAATCCCATCATCAAGCACGACAACTCCCTCGTCAGGCCAGTGCCCTAACCAGTACTACACCCCTTCTTACAGCCCTTCTGGCCCCGGCCACCAGCTGACATTGTCCCAGGTCATAGCATGCGCAAGCAATGCCGGATTCACAGGAGGCGAGCTTGTTACAATAGTTTCAATGGCTTTCCAGGAAAGCAGCTTCCAGCCTGGAGACATGGAAGCAGTATACTGCGCAGCAGGAATATTGCAGGAGGGCCATGGCAACTGCCCGTACCCCGAATCAACGTCATTCATATCAGGATATAGCCCTTTAACATGCAGCACATATGCACAATATGGCTGGGCAGGAGTATATTTCAATCCGACATGCGCATTCCAATGGGCGCATGCCGAGGTAAATGACCAGGGATTCTATCCATTCTGGGGCAGCTATGAGACAGGCGCATACTGCAAATATGCTCCAAACGGCTTTACCGGAGTAACCGACCCGGCAGGAGGAATAACGGTCCCATGCAGCGGAGTAGACCAGAACCAGATACCTTCCTACTTAGGCTCATGGACCTCTAGCGGATATGTTTATTCAATGCCATCCAATTCGGCATCCGGAATAACTGCACATATAAGCACATTCGCACAGTCAGGCACCACCGGAACTACGGGGCAGGACACGTACTCTATAACCATAAATCCAAATTCGATAACTGCAGATCCCAACGGGTACATATTCGTCCTAGGCACCAACCCCAACGCAGGCAAAGCAGGCAGCGGGCCTTCCCCAGGTGCAAGCTCATGCAACCAGAATCAAATATGCGCAGAAGCATTAACTCAGCTCGGCGTGCCGTATTGTTATGGCGCAGAGTCCCCAAGGGGCTCAGATCCATTGATATATACGGACTTTTGCTCACCTTACGGAACAGGAGGCATAGTGACTGGAAGATCCGGAGGATTTGACTGCTCAGGGCTTGTAGACTGGGCAACTTCAGAAGCCGGATTGCCTGTCTTCGGCACCTATTCTCCAGGCACACATGGCCTTGCAACCACCGGAGAATTCACAAGCTCAAGTGTTATTCACATAACGCAGGCAGAGGCTCTTCCGGGCGATCTGGTTTTCTTCAATGTTCCAGGGGAAAGTCCCCAGCCATCCCACGTAGGCATATGCTATAACGTAGGCTGCACAGAGATGATTGCGGCTCCGCAGACAGGATATACTGTATACATAGGTTCTGTGTCAGGAGTTTGCGGCATTTCGTGCATTGCAGGCTATGTCAGAGTAAAAGGAAGCAACGGCGCAGCGGCATCTCCGTATCAAGGTTATGCAACGCAGCCATCAAATGAAATAGGCCTGTCTGCTGCTGAGTTCAATCAAACCACATCGCAAAACGTATTTGCTGTGGCGCCTCCCCCTCCTTCCTCAAGCACGGCAGTAACCCCAGAGCAGCAATATCTCTCTGAGATATCCACATCTGGCACTGCCATATTCGTGCTAAAGGCAATACCTCCGGGATATTACAATGCGACACTATACCAGCCAAACGACGTGCCGAATGCAACTGACCCTTCAACATTCGCAACAAACTGGAATCAGTACTGGTCGAACCTTCAGATTCTCCAGTCCCAGAGCCTATATGTTGTGAATGTAATCTCCATAACAAAGCTACTTGCATCATCCCCGTCAACGCAGGGCCTTGACTTTTCCCCGATAAACATATCAAGCGACTCCTTCGGTGACATATACATCACCGGCGAGGCATCTGCACAATCTCACACCGTAGGGCGGTTCTCTACAGTAGTAAACTCGTATTCCCCATGGCTTGTCAAGATAACAAACACTCTGGGGAACGGCCCGATAGAGGTATCCGCGGCTCCGCTCTGCCCGTCAGGCCAGTCTAGCGTGCCAAGTGAGATATGCCCAAGGGCCTGGCCAGAAATTGCTGTCTCCCCTACAGGATCACAGGTATACATAGCAAATTCCTCATCTGGATACATCCCGATATACAACGGAGGCACATTGGCATACTCGACGTACATCAGCCTAGACTTCAACAACGACCAGGCCCTTTATACATCACTACTTTCTGGCCCGTCAGAGGGCGTGGCTGCAAACATAATAGACTACTTCCAGAACGGCGGCCTGTACAATATAACAACCGACTGCGGCGGATCCGGCCAGCCTGCATGCACATCTGATGACAACAAGATGAAGGATATAATAAATACTTATAAGTCCACCCAATCATACAGCCAGGTAAAGGATCAGCTCGACCAGGTGGACTGGCCAAGCGGAAATTCCAATAACAACTACCATCATCCGCTTGGAATAGAGGATATAAACGGCTACCTTTATGTGCTAGACGACTGGGCAGGCACAACTGGCTTATCCTGCAATTTCAATATAGGCGGCCTCTGCGCGCCTTTGACAAACACAGGCGGAATACTCTTCAACATATTGGATCTGAGGGTCATAAACTCCAGCGGAGTTGATGTTCCTATAGTGCCTACATACTACAATGACCTCTGGTACTATACAAACTCAGACCAATACTCACTTAAGAAGTTCACGGCCAACAGCAACAACCTTTACCCTCCTTTCGGGTGGATACTTTCTGCAAACGTAAGTGCGATGAAGGTAACGTCCTTCGGACTATTCGCCGGGCCCCAGCCGCCGTTCATAAGCCTGTGCTCCGGAGACGCAAGCCAGTGCAGCAACCCTCCCTCAAACTATTACGGCACGCTGCTCCCCATAGGGCCGCCGCTAAAAGCATACGGCACATGCAACTTCCTTGGCGTTGGCCAGTCTGCGATATGGGCTTCAGACGTTGCATTCTCTGTCAACTACAACAACACCGCAAGCATATACATCCCTTCAAGCGCAAACATACAGAATCCAGGATGCAGCTCTAACAAGAACTCCGAGCTGATCCTTGCGCACCTCAATCCACAGAACTACACCAAGCAGATAGGCACGGCAAGCCCGATACCTTTCCAGAACGGGCTGAACTACAAATGCTATACTGGCGATTCCCAGATGTCAAGCTCAGCCACTTCGCAGGCAGAGTGTTCCTATGATCCAAACACACCAAAGCTATCCGGGCCTATATATCTGGCATCAAACCCATTCGAGTTCGATTCAAACTTCGGCGGATACCAGGTGCTGGCGCTTGATGCAATCTACGGGTCCGCATTTTCCGGCGGCTCAGGGCCAAGCTCACAGATAGGCAGCGGCGGCTCCCTGAGCGGATACTCAAACAGCATATTGAACGGGCTCAGCGGCACAGTAAAAGGGATATCTGGCACAAGCTTTACCAACCTGAATTCGCTCCAGAACTTTCAGCAGAGCTATGCAACATCGCTTAACAGCGTGATAACCGGCTACGCAGTGCTTCCATTCTCATACACATACCAGCTAAGCTGGTACATAAGCGACATAAGCCCTGTAGGGCCGTTGGCATGCGACAACATACCTTCATCTGTATCGAACCTTGAGGGACCTCAAACATCCACACAGACCATCTATGCTTCAACTGCTTCAAACCAGCAGCAATCAGGCAACCAAGAAGCATCCATAGAGGGAGGGCCTTCCTATGCAAGATCCGGGCTAAATACAACAGAATACTACAATGCGAGCCTGTATTCGATAATAATTCCGAGCCACATACTCTACAACATAATAAACAGCAGGCTGTTTGGCAAAACCTATGTCAATAGCACAATCAATGCCAAGACAAACGAGCAGGAGATCGTAAATGCGACCACCCTTTACACATATGCCTCAAACATGTTCAGCCAAGGCGCCCTGCCCGGGTACGAAATATTCACGCAGCAGCCGCTGTCGCCTGCATGCAGCGGAGTCAAATGCGCAGCGCCGCTGGCAAACGTAAACAAGGCATACCTTGTCAAAAACCTATTTTCAACAGTGCCTTCGAACCCGTCTCTCATAACCCTGTTCAACTTCTTCAGGCTGCCTGTAGACAACCTGGCAATTTCGCTGCAAATGAACGGCACTCTGCCAGGAAGCTCTGACATAGCATATGGCTACCACAGGCTGGTATTTGTGTACAATGACCGCTTCAACAACACAGTATACATGCCTCTTGACGCTGACATAGCCAATCTTACAGAGATTGCATTGAATGTCACTCCAGACGTCAACTCCATAAACGTAAACCAAACAACCATAGTTATAAACGGCACGGCTTTTTGGACTGTGCCGCTGACTACCAACACAGTGCCTCTCAAGGGAGGGGACATATACCTGTACTATGATACAAATCTAGATTCCATAGGATACAATGCAGTGGACCAGAAATATCCAACCGATATCGCAGCGGCAACGCTATGCGCATTCACTTCAGACCATACTGGCGCATGCCAGTACGCAAATCCGGTGTGGACCGGGCTGCAGTACAACAGCAGCCTTCCAGAGGCGATATCCGGCACAAGATGCATTGGCCAAGGATGCTTCCTAAACAACGGCCTATATCCTGACGGCACGCCATACATAAGCGCAAATGTCATAACATACAAGCCGTCGTTCAACTCCCATGGATACTGCTCTCCACCTGCGAACAGCCTGCTGCAGCCTATAAATGCAATATACACAATGTGCAATATTTATGCATCTGCGGCAGCGAATGCGAATATAGACAACACCTGCCCGGCAAGCCCTCAGGGCAACACACAGTACTGCTATCCTCTCTATCACAACGGCACCGGAATTTGCACTTCCCAGCTTGGCCTAATAGGCATATATCCTACCAATTCGATGGGATATTTCAATGCAAACATAGTTGCATGCGGATCTGCTTCGGCTACAATAATAGCGCAGTACTTCGGCACTCCGGCGCCAGAGCCCATATCCGCTAGCCAGTCTGCGCTTCCATATTCCGCTGACCCTTCATCATCGCAGTACCTGAGCTTCAAGACCGTGAATTATTCATGGACTCCGGTCCAGGTATCGGAGCCTGTACAGACAGGGTCGCTCCTGCTCAGCCTGGGAAGCATAAAATACCTGCCTGTGCTAGTGCTTGCCATAGGCGCAGCAATAATACTGTACGGCGCAAAGAAGAGCAGCGGCAGAAGGCAAAGGCGCCGGTCCATGCGTAACAACAGGATTTAATAATCAGAAAAGCCCAATTATATACAGGTGATTAATACGGATGGTGCGACGCGCAAAAGGCCCCAGGCGGGTGCGGCAGGTGCTAGGTCTGCGGCAGAGCCAATATCACAAAATCAGCAGGGCGTAGCTCAGCTTGGCAACTCTGCAATCGAGGAAGCCGTAAGGAAGACGGCATTAACGTCGTTTAGCGCAATAAATGATGGGCTTAAAAAGCTCGCTGACATTTCAAAGCAGGGAAGGCTAAGCACAGACGAGGCAAGGGCGCTTGAAAACGATATAAACAAAGAGGCCAGGCATGTGGGCGTGCTGATACGGTCTTTTGACAAGCTCCTGGCGCCAGGCATGGCCGATTCGATGATAAGGGAATTAAACAAGATGATGACAGACGGCGCCAAAGACATATACGGTACCGGTAATCATATCAGCTGGCATGACCTATCTGAGATATCAATGGTAAAAGCGCATATAACCGGCAGCGTCCTTGACCCAAGCGACATGGGCTCAGTGCTTAAAAACCTGGAAAATGCAGCGAAGGAATCCGTAATTGCGGCATTTCAAAAAACGAAAATAGACTTCGACGAAATGGAAGCCAAGTTCGTAGACCTGAAATCCGCACTCAGAGACATCGGAGGCCTAGGCCCTGGCAGGTCTGAAGTAATTGACGATGCAAACAAAGTTGCAATGCTCAGCGCAGGTCCTGTAAGCGATAATGACGGCAATAAAACAAGGACGGAATACCTGATTGAGGCCCGTCAGCTAAAAGATAAGCTAAGCGGCCTGCAAAGGGGCCAGGAATACGTAGACAACCTTGTAATGCAGGCATCTGCGCTTGCTGCTGCAGGCGAGCATTCAAGGGCAGGAAAAGCATACGAAAGCGCGCTGCAGCATATAAGCTGGCTTGAAAACGAAAAAGCAGCATCTCCATCCGCTGCTGACGTACTGCATGGTTTCAGGAAGGACATAATGTCATTAAAGCTGGAACTCAACGAAAGCGCGGCAAGCGAGTTCATGGCAGGAGGAACCATGTCAAAAGCGAAGAGGCACTATCTTGAAGCCGCAAAGCTCTCAGGAATAGGGGCAGATACTGAAAGGCAGCAGGATAATATTCAGGCGGCAGCAGGCGCAGAAGCAAATGCCAAACGTCATAATAAGGCCGCATCGCTATATATAAGGGCCTCATTGCTCTCAGCATCAAAGCCGGAGGAGGAATCAAAACTACTCATTCATGCTGCAGATGAATATGCCCTGATTGCAAACGGAGGAAAGGAAAAAGCGCTTCAACACTATGCCAAAGCAATAGATGCAGCAAGCAGATCGGAGAGCAAGGAAGCAGAAGACCTGAAAGCGATGGCAAGGGAAAAGATAAAAAAACTAGAGGATGCCAATTAGCCAATTAGGCTTCTTGCCAGTCACTCTTCAACATCGTCGTCTTCGTCTTCAAATTCCTCTTCGTCGAAGTCGTCGCTGTCCTCTTCGTCTTCTGCATCATCTTCGTCAAAGTCTTCTTTGGCCATTCTTATCAACCAATAATAACCTAAGCAACGTTTTATTAGAAAACTATTTAAACCTATTCATATCTGCATTTTACGGCCGTTACCAGCCAATATGCCCCTGCGCTATGCATGCATTCAGCATATGCAAAATACGTTCCCGCCTGTGCCACCGCTATTAATTTATAAGCATTATTGCCTATATCTCAAATGCGTTGGCCAGTACTTCATATACGGCCACGGGCTCTTAGCTCAACGGTAGAGCGTCCGCTTTGCAGGCGGAAGGTTGCGGGTTCGAATCCCGCAGAGTCCACAAAACTTCTTAAAAAGAAGTTTTATCAAGAAGCTGAGGGAAATTTAGGCGGCAAGCCCGCAAGTGGCGTACCACAAAACACATCCGCTTGAACTAAAGCTGCTCATTTCTTTGTCGAGATTCCCAACGCGCTGTATATCGGACAGGAGTTTACTGCGGAAGTTAATATGAACACCACTCCCAATATGCCCAGAACTATATATAGCAGCCCACCGTACAATAGCGCTAGCGCAATGAAAACAACACCCAATGCCGTACGAACGATCCTATCTAATCCAGACAATTATAACCGGAGAGGACAGGCACGTAAAAATACAGCTCAGCGGCAAATAGGCGTTAATCCGAACAGGTCCTAACGCTTGCCTAAAAGGCCATTTCCTGCGTAATCAATTTAAATGTTTATAACATAATGCACGTATGCCAGATGCAGCTGATCCATCGCAGGCCGCTGCTGATGCCAGCAATGCGTCTAGCCCTGCACCTCAACGAAGGCAGCCTGCCAGCGGACGAGCCTCTCCTAAATTATTAATCGCAGGAGTGGCAGTGGCTATAATAGCAATAGTGCTTATAGCAGCGTACCTGCTGCTGGGAAGCCACATTGCATCAGTTTCAAGGTATGCCCTGCTTGCTGAGACCCTCTCTTCTGGAAAGCAGGTTACACTGAGCAAAGTGCTGCAATTGCTAAACGTAAGCCTAATTCCAAGCAGCGCAGTAAATTCAAGCGTGAATGCAAACTACTCCGGCTCCGGAGGCGCTTCAGTTGTATACAGTGGCATTAACCTCAATATACCTTTCAGATACACTGCCTCAGAGCAGGCAAACGGAAGCTATTCCAGAACCGCAATACAGCTGAACACGCTCGGCACAAATATATCTGGCACATACATATCCACTCCAAGCGAGACGCTGCTATGTGGCAATCAAAATCAGTCATACTCATTCCTTGCATCTGCAATATCTGGCTCGGGCTCTTCCGCATCGCCTGCCGAAAAACCTGACTACAAATGCATTCTATCAAGCTTCTCCAGATCGCCTTTAGCATCGTTAAATTCAAGCTCAATGAAAACCCTAAACTTGCTGATAAACTACGTAGGCAACAACACGTATATCAATGCCAGCAAGACCAGCTATTCAACCTACAAAGGCAGCAGCTGCATATATGTTGCAGGGCATATACACACCAACACGATTAATCTGGGCACACTGCTTGCCTCTTTATACAATAGTACGTCTCAAAATTCTTCAAGCGCCTCCGGTGATACCTTCGAATTAAGCGGACCGTACTCGGCGTGCGTATCTCCCTCGTCAGGAGCAGTGTACAACTTTAGCGTTTCTATTGCGGCAAACATCGAATATAAAGCATCTTCATACTCCTCTTCCGAATCAAATTTTAACGTCAGCTTATCTATCTCTGGAAATGCGACCTCCATAGGGGCGCCAGAGCCGTATTCTTTTATCTCCAATCCTCCGTACCCGATAATAAACGGGACCTGCTCAAACCAGAACCTGCTAATAGATCCAATGAATTACCAATCCTCATTTTCCCCATATTACTATTCCTGCCAGTCTGTAGACCTTAATAGCACCGGAGGGCTCAGGCTTGTACTGTCACCTGAGCAAAACCCTTACGGATCGCTATATGGAAATTATTCAACGCCATCCGCAGCACAGACAAGCCCTGCAAGGATCCTGGGGCTTGCATGCAACTCCTATCAGAACGCGTTCCTGGCGCCAAATGCATCTTCGTATAAACCTGTAAATATTACCGTAAATCAAAATTCAGAGCTAACCTTGATATTCTCATGCCCCATTACCCCCGCAAACAAACTCGAGTATTCTGCAAGCTTGTACATAGTCACGCAGCAGAATGGCACATCTTTTAATTCGTATCCAGGGATGAACGGCACGTATTCACAGTCAAGCAACATGAGCTATTTCCTTACTTCAATAACTGCCTTCCCTACAATATCAGGGCCGCTGGGAAGGAATGCCAACACGGGTCCAGTGTCAAGCCGCGTGGTGCTGCCACAGAGCCCTTCCTATAACTACACCTTCAATTTTACAACAACAATCCCTTACAATGCGACCTGAGCAAGGATCATTTTGCCTTGTCTATAAGCGCAAGCTTGGCAAGCATTGCCTCCAGCTGTATCCTCTCATTTGCGCCTTCAACTATCCTGAAATTATAGTCCCCTATGTTGCTTATAAGCTTCAGCTTTAGTTTATCGTCAACGTCGAGGCTAAGGGCCTCCTTGTGGCACTGCACAAGCACGTCCTCCCCGCTCATGCCGTATGACAGTAGAAGCACATTAAGCTCATCTCTTGCCCTTGAGAAATTGCCATCAAGCGCATATCTTAGCATAGCAACAACTTCGTTGGGCCTTGCCTTAGAAGCTATGTCATATATCGATTTATCGGTTATCTTGCTGTTAAGTATGGCTGCGCCGTGCAGCGTGTTTGTTATCTTCCTCAGATCACCTTCGCTTACATATATGAGCGCCTCTATGCCCTTTTCATCTATTGAAATATTCTCTCCCTTCACTATCCTTTCTATGTAAATGCGCATCTCCTCCTCTTTGAGGGGCCTGAACCTAAGGACAACGCACCTGCTTTGTATGGGCTCTATTATTTTGCTTGCATAATTTGCGCTGAGTATGAACCTCGTCGTTGAAGAATACTTCTCCATTGTCCTTCGCAGTGCGTGCTGCGCCTCAGATGTCAGCGCATCGGCCTCGTCCAGAAATATTATCTTTATCATGCCTGTTGACAACGGAAGGGTCTTTGCGAAATCCTTTACCCTCGTCCTTATTACGTCTATCCCGCGCTGGTCGCTTGCGTTCAGCTCCAAAAAGGCCTGTCGTATAGAATCCCCATACAGCTCATTTGCCATTGCCACTGCAGAAGTGGTCTTACCTATTCCGGCAGGTCCGGAGAATATCATGCTCGGGAAGCTTTTCTCTTTAACAAATGCCTTCAGCCGATCCACTATTGCACTCTGGCCGATTATGTCATCAAGCCTGCCCGGCCTGTACTTTTCAGTCCACTGCTGATCCAATAGCTCCAAGAAATCTACCAAGCAATAGCTATACGTTATAGTCACCGCTACATTTTTATAAATAGTGGCGTAATGCTGGCAGTAAATTTCAATTGCCCTTTTAACGCAGCGTCATATTAGGAGCGACCTTTTCGTAGATAAGCTTTAAATACATACACAATATCAAGGTATAATTGCGACCACAATTGGGTTAAGTAAGTGGGTTGGGTAAATAGAATGGGAACTGATAGCATAGTCGTAGGTGGAACCTACGATCTTAGAATAGCGGCAAAAGATGCGCGCGGAGAAGGAATCGGAAGGATAAACGACATGGTAGTCTTTATCAGGAACACAAAGCCAAGGCTTGGCAAGACGTACAAGGTGCGCATAACAAATACTCACAAGAATTTTGCATACGCAGAGCCGATAGATAACAGCAAACCTTTTATAGGTAATGGTACTCTAATAATATAGAATTCCTTATATTTAATTTTATTTTTATTCTTCTAGATTCAGTGGTGTGTTAATGGTGAATAGAGACTTCTACGACGCTATAAAAAAGGGTACGACGACAGTTGGAATAGTTTGCTCTGATGGAGTTGCGATGGGTGCAGATTCAAGGGCTACAATGGACACATTCATATCCAGCTCCGAAGCAGTGAAAGTATACGGAATAAACGATGGGCTTGCAATGACAATTGCAGGCGGGGTTGGTGACGCAGAGTATCTGGTCAAACTGCTGAAGATGCAGGATGAGATATACACGATGGAAGAGAAAAGACCCCTTACGCCTGCTTCAGCAACATCTCTCCTTTCCCTAATACTGCAGGAGAACAAGGCATTCCCGTTCTACGTGCAGCTGGTAATAGGCGGAATGAGCAAGGGTTCCAATGAGATATATAACATTGATCCAGTAGGCGGGTACACCAAGGAAACAAGATTCACTTCAACCGGCAGCGGATCCCTTACTGCGCTAGGGTACCTAGAAGGCATATATGAAAGCGGCATTACTACGTCAGAGGCTGCAAAGCACATAGCAAAGGCGCTTAAGATAGCAATGAAAAGGGACTCCGCGACAGGCGACAGCACAAAGATAATTACCATAACAAAGAAAGGATTCAAAGAATTTTCAAGAGAAGAAATAGAAAAACTTGTCAAATAACTGCTTACATGACAACCAGACTGCATCTTTAAGCAACCGTGCGTATTTTGTGATATAGTGAACCAGGAAGAGTATAACAAAGAAATACTTGATAAAGTCAGCAGCATGATCCCTTCAGATGCAGGCGCTTCGAGCGTCGACTTTGAGGGCCCAGACGTTGCAGTGTATGTAGACAATATGGCTGCAATCTACCGTGACGAGAGCATAATAAAAAATATATCCGCGTCGGTCAAGAAAAGGCTTATAGTCCGCAGCAACCCGTCAAAACTAATGGAGCCTGAGGCTGCTCTAGAAAAGATAAAGGCGCTAATACCTCCAGATGCTGGCGTACAGCCGGAAGGCATAAGGTTTATGCCTGATTTCTGCGAAGTGTACATAGAGGCGCTAAAGCCCGGATTAGTGATAGGTAAAGGAGGATCTACTTTAATGCAGATAATACGCGACACCAACTGGGTGCCAAGGGTCCTTCGCCTCCCAACGATGAACAGCGATGTCATAAAGGGAGTGAGGCAGCTCATGTTCAAGGAGAGCGCATTCAGGAAGAAATTCCTGGGATCGCTAGGGAACAAGATAAACACCATCGGAACTAAAAGCGAGTGGATAAAGGCAACTGCGCTTGGCGGATTCAGGGAAGTGGGCCGCAGCAGCCTGCTAATAGAGACAAACAGGTCAAAGATACTCATAGATTGCGGTATAAGCCCTGAACCAGGAATAAAGGGAAGCGATGCAAATTCATCCGGAGAAAACAAGGCATATCCGTATCTGGACAGCATGAACATAACGATAAACGACCTAGACGCAGTCATACTTACGCATGCCCACATGGATCACATGGGTTTTGTGCCATACCTGTTCAAGTTCGGATACACGGGACCTGTATACTGCACTCCGCCGACAAGGGACCTTGCTGCGCTGCTGCTCTACGACTATAACCGGCTAGTAATGAAGATGGGCGGCTCTCCGCTCTATGGGGAAAAGGACATACGCACAATGCTAATGCACATGATCACAAGGGACTATGGAGAGGTGACAAACGTCACAGACGAGATAAAGCTTACATACCATAATGCCGGCCACATACTGGGAAGCGGAACCGTGCACCTGCACATAGGCGAAGGGATGTACAATATAGTAAGCACCGGGGACATGAAGTACGGTTTCACCCGCCTGCTTGACGATGCCGATGTGAGGTATCCCCGAGTTGATGCGCTATTTATTGAAAGCACATATGGGGGCCCGAATGACATAACCTCGAACAGGAAGCAGGCAGAGCTTGAGCTCATGGACGCTATAAAGAGCACAGTCAAGGCAGGCGGCAAGGTTCTGATACCTCTCTTCGCGGTAGGAAGGAGTCAGGAGCTGATGCTTGTGCTTGAAAGCTACATGATTAACAATCCAGAATACAAGCTTGATGTGCCAATATATCTAGACGGCATGATACTTGAGGCAAGCGCAATACACACGGCGTACCCAGAGTATTTGCGCATGGGCATACAGCAGAGGATACTTAGCAACAACTCTCCATTCGAAAGCGAAATATTCGAGGTCGCCAAGGGCGAAAGGAGTGAGATACTGGACAAAGGGCCATCTGTAATACTTGCCAGCGGGGGGATGCTCAACGGCGGCGCAAGCCTGGAATACTTCAAGTGCATGGCAGAAGATCCGAAGAATATGGTGATATTCGTTGGATATAACAGCGTAAGCTCGCTTGGGCGCAGGATCCAAAACAAGCTAAGCGAAATAGCCCTACCCGGGGAAGACGGCAAGATGCTGCAGCTTAAGATAAACTGCCAGATACGCACGGTTGAAGGGTTTTCCGGCCACAGCGACAGGCGCCAGATAATAGACTTCGTCAGGAACATGCGGCCTTCGCCTCGCAAGATATTTACAATGCACGGGGAGGAGTCCAAGTGTGAAGACCTGTCAAGGACGCTTGGAAATATAATGCACGCTGAATCAAGAGCGCCAATGGACCTTGACTCGATACGGTTCAAGTAGCAGAAAATTGCAGAATGCAATGCGCTTAACTAGCGAATAAAGTGGGCAGCAGCATACCCTATCATTGAGTAGCCAAGCACCTGATACTGGGCGACCATGTAATTGAGCCTGCTTATATTCGCATCCCAATTCAGCATATGGTGTTTAGGTGCGTCCTGCTCTTTATTTTCTTGCCCACCAATGGCCTGGTGCTTTTTTATCATCCGCCATTCAAGTGCGCCTACAGCGCAATAAACAGCGGCAAGTGCGCCAGCAGCAAAATCCGGGCTTGTATTTATTCCAAGCCCGACTCCAACAAGCGTATACCCTCCAATATTCTCCATAAGCAGGATTGCCGGCCTGGCAAGAGGCCTGTCTGGGTGGTTTTTCCAGTAAATGAATGTGCTTTTAAGATGGTGTGTAGGCGGTATTGCCATGCTTGCATAATTTATTGCCTTAGAAACGCCCTCACGCCTAAAAATATTCTTAAGTGTGCGTCTATGCGCCTCTTCGCTATTTTTAGCACCTGACTTTTCAGAAATTTTGCCCTCTACGGCCTGAACCCTTTCCATTTAAATCGCCAGCAACTCGAATAAGGAAGATAGGCGCAAATATGATATAAATAGGTTTGCCAAGGCCCCTTTCGCACAATTATACTTGGCGTGTATGCATAATGCCAAAGTGAAGAAAAGGTTTAAATATCATGCAACTCTCAAATACTTTGTCAGGTAATCAGGCCAATTCAATGTTGATATTCATGAGATACGAAAGCCCATACGCTTCAAGCCAAGCATTACGCCAATTTGCCCTATTTCTAAGAGCCTTTGCCCAGACATTCCTGATATTGGGCATATCCATAGAAGCATAGCGGCCGGATAAAAACGCTTTCAAGGCCGCCATGCAATTACAATATGCTTAGATTCAAAAGTGAAAAATATGAACTACGACGAAATGAAGAGAGAATACATAAACGGTTTTAGCAAGAACAGGTCCAAAGGCTTTACTATAGGATTAGAGGGCGAGTACGTCGCAGTTTACTCTGACAAGGGCAAGAATGCAGGCATGTTTGGGCATTCGATAAGGCACGATGATGTAGTAAGACTTATGGACGCTGTAGCAGCATCAGATAGCAAATGGCAGAAGACCGAAGGAGGGTACGGACTGGAGATGAAATTAGGCGGATATACCGTTGCGCTTGGCACAGATTTCGGCAGCGGCACAATTGAACTGGGATTGCCTCCTGTAAAATCTCTAGCAGAAGGAATGCGTATGCTAAATAACATACTGCTTCCGATAATTAATGCTGCAGACTCATGCGGCATAACTATACTGGGTCTTGGCACGAGTCCACTTTCATATGCCGCACCAAATTTAATGATGAAAAAGGAGAGATACAAGGTTCTTACAGAGGTGATGCACCCTGGCGTATATCTGCAGTCTATAACTGCTGCAAATCAAGTCCACATAAGCTTTGATGATTGCAAAGCGCTGGAGGCCATGAACATGTATAATGGCTTTGCCCCAGCATTAATAGCGCTTGCAGGCAACGGAGCAATAAAGGAGGGAAAGCCTTCAGGATATCAGGATTTTCGCGTAAGGGCGTGGGATCTGGTAAACTTGAGAAAGTTTGGAAAAATGAACCAGTCGCGTAAAGGCATAGCGCCAAGAATGCACAGCATATCCGAATATCTGGACAACATATCCGAATTCACACCAATAATGACCCTGCGCGATGGTAAATACATAATGTTCCACGACACGAAGCGCTTTTCAGACTTCCTTTCAACCGGCAATGCAACAGTTTCATCGCCCCTTGACACCCAGTCCACGTTCCAAATAAGCCCGCGGCTTGTAGATGCATATTTCATGGAAGGTACAGTCTGGTGGGAAGCCCGCCTGAAAAGCGTATATGGCACTGTGGAAATCAGGGCAGCATCGCAGCAGCCTGACTTCAGCTCGATAATTGCGTTGGCTGGCCTGCACCTTGGCCTTGCGGCCAACATGGAAAGCGCTTCTGATCGTGTATCCTATGTATCGCATAGCGATCTTGTCTCAGCGAGGAGGGACGCGGCAAAAGTCGGAATGTCTGCAAAGGTAGGAAAAGAGCCCATATCTACAATGGTACGCGACATGCTTGACATATCACGCACAGGGCTTGCAAAGATAGGCGAGGATGCATCTGCTCTGGAGCCACTGTACGAGCGCGTTAGCAGGGGCCGCAATCCTGCAGCAGAATCGCTAGCCATGCTAAGGCGTGATGGAATAGAAAAGCTGATAAAGCATTCAAGGCTAAAGGCAATGTGATTACGGTAATGCGATGATAATAGACGCACATACACACATCGGCGCAGATCTAGACATGCAGCGCCAGGATCTTAGCGGCCTCCAGGCAAACATGCGCAAATACGGCATAGACAAAGCAATAGTGTTCCCTTTCAATGAAAAAGGCAACCTAGTTAAAGCGAGCTTACGCATACTGCGGCACAGCAGCCAGTCAATCTTGCCATTCCTCAGGTTCGATCCTAAAACGATGAGTGTGCGCGAACTCCAGCTCTTACTTGATGAAAATGATTTTTACGGAGTGAAACTGCATACAAGGAGCCAGGATTTCAATCCCATTTCCAAGCGCTACTTTCCTCTTTATGAAGTAATAGAAGACCATGGCATACCCTTGTTATTTCACACTAGGAAGGAGAAGAACCGAAATTCTGACCCTGACCGGGTGGTCATGCTTGCAAGGCACTTTAGCAATCTTAATATAATAATAGGGCATTTCGCTGCAGCATCACATGTAGCTTTCGATGAAATCCAGAAAAGGAAAAACCTTTTTGTAGAGACGTCAATATTTTCCTCAAATTATCTTATAAACCACGTGTCAAGGA
The DNA here is from genome assembly GCA_027365725.1 of Microcaldota archaeon. GTDB lineage: Archaea > Micrarchaeota > Micrarchaeia > Micrarchaeales > CABMGC01 > JAJZNA01. The sequence continues at coordinate 50,741 of DAHXMA010000025.1, forward strand.
AGATAGGCAGTAACAAAGTGCTCTTCGGATCCGACGCTCCATATTCGGACCAGGAGATAGAGCTTCTCAAAGTAATGAAGTCCGGGCTTGGCAAAAAGGATATGGACAGGATATTATGGAAAAATGCGGCCAGGTTGCTTAATGTATAACCCTATTTAATACTTAAGCTCAAAATAATAATGCAAAACACCTATTCTGCAGGATCCCTGCAAAATATTGCTTTTGTGGTGTATATGATGAAAACGAGCGGCATTGAGATAGGCTTAAGCTATAACGATGTGCTTCTTGTCCCGCGCAGATCAGCAATTGCGTCAAGGGGCGCGATAAGCACCGAGAGCAGGCTTATGCGCGGAATAACAATAAAGATACCAATAATAACGGCAAACATGGACACTGTTACCGAGTCAGGGATGGCCATAGCAATTGCAAGGGAAGGAGGGCTTGGCGTAATACACCGCTTCATGGACATAGAGCGAGAGGCTTCGGAAGTGGCAAGGGTAAAGAGAGCAGAAGCATACATGATAGATAAGCCCTACAGTATATCCGCAACGTCAAGCATAGGCGATGCCAGGGAGATGATGTCAATGCACGGGGTAAGCGGCCTGCTGGTTGTTGACAAAAGCAACAGGCTAATGGGCATAATCTCTGACAGGGACATACGCTTTGCAGAAGACGAAAAGGCCGCAGCCTCAACGGCAATGACAAAGAGATCAAGGCTCATCGTGGGAAAGCCGGGCATAAGCATAGCAGAGGCAGTAAGAACCCTAGATTCCCACCGGCTGGAGAAATTGCCAATAGTCGATAGCAGCAATAAGGTCGTAGGGCTAATAACATCAAAAGACATATACAAGCACACAAAATCAAGCATATCCGCAAAGGACAGCAAAGGCCGGTTGCTTGTAGGCGCAGCCATAGGGATAAAAGGCGACTACATAGAACGCGCTACGGCTTTATGCGATGCCGGTGCGGACCTTTTAGTGCTTGATGTAGCCCATGGCCATACCGACAGTGTAATATCCGCGATTAAAGCAGTAAAACGCGAAATAGGCGGAGTCAAACTTATTGCAGGAAATGTTGCGACAGCCGAAGGCGTAGACGATTTGGCAGCTGCCGGTGCAGACTGCGTTAAGGTCGGCATAGGCCCAGGCGCAGCGTGCACCACCAGAAGGGTTACCGGCGCCGGAATGCCTCAGTTCACCGCAATTGTAAATTGCTACGATGCCGCAGTGCGCAAAGGGATAAGCATAATAGCCGACGGCGGAATAAAGGATTCGGGAGATATAACGAAGTCGCTTGCAGCAGGCGCCTCAGCGGTTATGGCGGGCAGCCTATTTGCAGGTACTGAAGAGAGCCCCGGATACTTTGTAAGCAGGCGAGGCGTGAAATACAAGGCGTACCGCGGGATGGCTTCCCTTGGCGCAAACATATCACGTAAGAAGCTGGATAAGATGGACATAGACCCAGAAGAGATAACTCAGATAGTTCCAGAAGGGGTGGAATCTTCGGTCCCTTACCGCGGAACTGTAAAAGAAGTAGTGTCACAGCTTGTAGGAGGCATAAGATCAGGGATGAGCTATTGCGGCGCGTCGAATTTAGATCAGCTTAGGAAGAACGCAAAGTTCATACGCCTTACTGAAAGCTCCCAAAAGGAGAGCTACGAGAAATTAGAGCAGTACTAAAGCAGCTGGCTAGTCCAGAGTCCCTAGGCTGTCCAGGCCAAGTTTATGCAAGGCCCGTTTCTGGTTGTCGTAGTAGTCCCTGCAAAACTCGTTTATGCTGTGCAAATCCCGCACTCCCAGCTCGTTAAGCTTTCGCAGTGCCTGCGCCCGCCTGTTTTCCTCAGCGATTATCTCGGAAGGGGTCCTGCCGCTTGCTTTTGAAAGCACATCGCGGTATGTAACGCTCGGCAGTATGTCTGAAGACGTGTGCGTTTTGTAGTCGTATGTATAAAGGTCAGACATGAGAACCTGCGTTTCAACCCCTGAAGTTTCTGAAACCTGCGTGATTCTTCTCATTTTTTTATGATCGGCATTTACCTGTGATACCACTGTAAAGGCATCAACAAGCGGTATAACTTCCTTGTTTATACGCATAGGGTCACGCTCCAGCCTTGTTACCATATCCCTTGTGGTGTGGGCATGCATAGTGCTCATAACCGCCTTGCCTATGCTCATTGCAGTAATCATGTCTGTTGCTTCCTTCCCTCTTACTTCCCCTATTATTATAAGGTCCGGTCTCATCCTAAGCGAATTCTTGAGCAGGTCTTCAAGGTTTACCTCAGGGCTCGTCTCAAGCCTGACACAGTTTTCCTGGGTGCTCGTGTTCAACTCGTATGTTTCTTCAAGCACTATTATTCTTGCCTCAGGCCTGAAGAAACTGAACATCGCGTTCAGCAGGGTGGATTTTCCGCTTCCAGGCATTCCACCTATTAGCATATTCGCAGGCCGCACTCCAAGCCCCTCTGCGTACAGCCAAAACCTTGCAGCCAGCTGGAAACTTAGCTCGCCATAGTTGACAAGATCTACTATGCTGTATGCATTCGGCTTGAAATTCCTTATTGTAATGTCCTGACCGAGAGGCGAATCGACTATGTTGCATCTTGATCCGTTTGGAAGATGGACGTCGAATATGTGCCTGTTTGCAACGGCGCTGGTGGCATAAATCTTAAGCTTCTTTACGAATTGCTCTAGCTCCTCTGCAGAATTTATGCGTTCAGGCACCTTCTGCGTGCCTATGGTGCTTTCATATACAAATATGTTTGTTGTATTGTTTACCATTATGTCTTCAACGTTGTCGGCGTACAGGTATTTGTCTATTGGTTCAAATGTTTTTGCAGCTTTTACTACCTGATCCGTTTTCTGCCTGTCAGCCGCAGGGTCAAGGGCCTTAACAACGCTTTCTATATATCTGTATATGTCCTCTTCATTGTGTATGTTCCCCAGGCGGCCTTCAAGCCGCTCGAATACCTTGAGCTCAAACGCGTCAGGTTTTGCATTATCCATCGGATGACCCACTGCCCTTTAATATAAAGCGGTTTGGTATTTAAATTCCTTTCCGAGCATCGCAGCTGCAAAAGTAGCAGGGCTTGCTGAAGATAAACATCATTCAAGCGCGCTCTGTGCAGTGTATTTAACCTAGTGCATTCTAGCCTTCGATATTCCTTCTAAGCCGCATAAGCGCCTCTGAGCCTCTCTTCAAATCCATTTCCTGAAGCCGCTTCTTATGCTCGGGGTGAAATCGCTTTAGATATTTTGCAACATTCTCTTTGCCATGAGATTCGGCAAGTTCGTATGCGTCATATCCTCCAATGTTTTTTAGGCCGGTAAGGGCGCCATAATTTACCAGGGTCATAACCATATGCATATCTCCGTTCATAACTGCGAACATAAGCGGAGTGAATTTATTGGCTGTTGCAACATTAGGATCCGCTCCCTTTGAGATCAGCAATGAAACGACGTCAGAGTTGCCCTTTTTTGACGCTATGCAAAGCGGCGTATACCCCTCCAAATTCTTGCAATTTACATCTGCCCCCAACACTATTGCAATTCGGGCCTTCAACACATCATTATTATATGCTGCGTAATACAGCTCTATATCCCTAACCCTCATCTCCGAATTACTCCTCCTCCTAAAAGCCATTCTATCTACAAGCCCAAACTTATTGCGCTCACATATTTATTACTTTCCCGAAAAGCCCAGCAGGGTATGGGCCTATACGCTGCTTTGCAGAGAACACTTAAAAAATCACGCAGCAATCCTTTAACAATGGAAAATTCAAGCCATCGGCCGCATCGCAAGGAGCTTAGCACATACGAAAAATATGGGGACCTAAGCCGGATATTAAGGGACAGGGCATCAGTATTGGGGCAGGATCTAAGGGCAAGCGGCTCAAGCAGGATTACTGAAATCGAAGAAGAGAGCAAAATGGCCTCCCACTTTCGCATATATCGCCGCACTATACTAGATTTCCCAGTAAAAGACATACGCAGTCTAGTAAGCCTTTATAGGATAAATCTGGAGCCTTCCCCTCAAAATGTGCATGTAATCTGGGTGTTTAGCGACTACGGAAAATATATCAAAAACCACATTGACTATCTTGAAGAAGCAGGATTGCTTAAAAATGACGATAGCAGCGTTTTCGGCAAAGTTCCGGATTATGTGCTTAAGAAGATAATCAACGACCCTCTTATATATAAGAAGATTAACGAAGCGCTAGTAGAAGCTTATGCCGAAGCCTTAAGCTTCTACAATTGGAAGCATCAGCCGCGTGGGATTGTAGTAAGCACCATGCCACGCGGGGTCATTGCAATGGTAAGCCCATATAATTTTGCAGACTACGGGAACGACGGACTTGGAGTTGTGATCAATTTCCCCGCTGTGCTAAAACTTTTCATGGGGAGCCAGATGGACAACACTTCGGCTCTGCGCGAGAATATTTCGCCTATATTCGTCCACGAAATAGCGCATATGCATAACCACGCCGGCCGTGACGGAGAGGCAATTCCTATATGCGCAGAGCTAATGCTTGCGCCCGGAAATGCAAATGATATAAACTTGCTTCTGAAATTCGTAGACAGCATACGCAATATAGTTACAGGTAACAAACGCTTGGAGTCATATCCGTATGAGCGTGACGTATATGTCGGAGTCATATTGGCAATGGACATGTATGCCAAAGTAAACCCGAAGATTAAATCAATTTTCAATTCGGATAGCTCAAAATACAAATTGAATTCGATAGCCAGGGCACTGCGCGTAATTACAAAAGAAGATGAGTTCAAGGCAAAAGAAATGGGGCTCGTAGATAAATTGCTGTCGCTGTCAACTGCGCAGGTTAAGGAAGAGTTTGAGAAGGCCGCAATACTGCACAGGAGATAGCACTTTGACTGTCAGGACTTTATCGCATCGGCATTCTTCAGCCCGCTAAGGCTTGCAAGCGCGTTGTACGTAGCCATTGCCATATTGTACTTATCCCTTGTCCTGCCTTTGGAGAAGGTCCACATGTCCTTCACTCCGGCCAGTTCCAGGACCGACCTTACTGTAGCGCTAGCAGCTATCCCTACCCCTCTTGGTGCAGGTTTTAATATGATCTCTGCGCTTCCGCACTTTGCCCTTGCAATTATCGGTATGCTGTGCCTTGTGCCGCAGTTGCATTCCCACGAGCCGCAGGCAAGCCCAACTGAAACCATATGCCTCTTTGCATCGCGTATGCCTGTTTGTATTGCCGGTTTGGCTTCTACATCCTTTCCCACTCCCATTCCTACATGGCCGTTTCTGTCCCCCATTATTACAGTAGCCCTGTATTTCTGCTTCCTGTTGTTTTTTGTCATCCTTTGAACTGAAGCTATCTCTATAACATTGTCCTCAAGCTCCGGCAGAAGGGCATCTATTATCTCTACTTCCTTTATGGGTTTGCCCATTGCAAAGACCTGTTCTATGCTTGTGACCTCGCCATTCTTAACCATGGCACCTATCTTTGTACGCGGCTTCCACTCTGCCAGATTGGATCTGTGGTCCTCTTCATTCCTCTGTGCTTTATAATATGCCAATTAATCACTCGATAGCGTTGCTCCTTTCAATATGTTTGACTTTGCCTCTTCAAAGGACTTTTTAAGTCCACCTATGTCTTTATACGAAGAGTAATGGTTCTTGTACTTTGCCGCATCCTTTGCCTTCATCTTAGATATATACTCAGTGTTAGAACAATTGTAAACCTTCTCATCAATGCTTATGCTGTTGCGTATCTTAAGCCCTCCATCTTCGCATCCTTTCGCGAAGACAAACGGCACAGATAGCCTTACCGGCGATGAAAGCCCTATGTCGAGTATATGTTCATTTGATGCCTCCTTTCCCGCCTTTCTTGAAAGAAGTAGCCCTGTCAGGTATGCTGTGGGCCTGTTGCTATGGCTTGGCCATCCAAGTTTTTCCAGCTCAAAAGAGTCGGCGTGCGCAATTACAATATCTCCCTTTGGGGAATACCTGATAACCTGGCCTATTATGCGCCTGTTGCTTCTCCTTACAACTACTCTATCAATTCCTCCCTTAACAAGCGCCAGCCTCTTCTTGTAGTCCGTAATTGACTTTGCCCTTCTCCTGAACTTAATATCTTTTATAGCGCTCTTCATAATGGTCACTCGTATTCCTTACGTATCTTTTCGTTTATGGCTTTAATTTCTTCATCCGTTACTTCAATACCAATCTCACGCAGGTGGAGTATCATATTGGCCTTTGTTGCATATTCGTTGCCCTTTGTATGCCTGTAAAAACTCTGGAAAGTCTTTGAATCTATCTTTCCCATTCCTCTGAGTTCCGATAGCAGCCTGCGCTGGGACCTTATCTTCTTTTCCCAGGTTCTTCCGGACCTTGCGTTTGCAGTCCCTCTGCGCCTGCCCGGACCTCTGCGCCTGCCTTCTTGCCTTGCAAGCTTAAGCATCTTGGACCTCGAGCTTGCGTTGTGCTTTTCCTTTGTTGCATATATGCTGCCCTTCTCTATCAGCTTGCGCACATCGTCTCGGGTGAGCGCTTTCTCTGCGTCTGCCACAGAGCCTGGCATTATCCTTATGGCGGTCTTGCCCCTGTTCAGAATCTGCGCCGCAGCGCGTTTTGCAAATGCAACTCCCATAAAATCATCAATTTAATATCCTTATTCCCTTGCTCTGCGCAAGCTTTGAAAGTTCAGCTCTTTTCCTAGAAGAGATGTCGTGCGAAAACCTTGCGCCATATCCTGGCATGCCCATAACCGCAAGCAATTCAGATCTGTTATGAACAAGCATCTCAAATGAGCCGTCCTGCCTGGAATACCTAAGCACGTCGCTGTTTTTGTATCCTATCTTTGGCACTGGTCCTCTGTTCTTTTTCTTAACTCTGCGCTTGTTGTCTATTCCGCGCTGATGCCTCCATCTGGCCTTGACTCTCTTCCTATTCGGTGCACCAAAGTTCGGAACCCTAAATTTAGGTCTTTCCCTTTTTTCCATAATCATTCCTCAAGGTTTACATAAAGCCCGTCCTGAAACACACGCGTATCGTATCCACGTGCGTAGCAGCCCTTACGTATGTTTGCGATTGTCTGACCTACCTCATACTTGTCCACTCCCTTCACAGTTACGTCCTGCCCCTTTACTTCAACCTTTGTGCTTCCAACTATGTCTATTTCCCTAGGAACTTTCTCTCCGAAGAGGTTCTTAAGTAAAACTTTGTTGTTACGTATCTCTATTGACATAGGGAAATGTGCGAAAAGCACCTTCATCTTCACTTCAATACCTTCCTGTACGCTTTTTACTGCGTCAGATATCTCTGTCTTAAGCGCAGTAGATGCAAATGACGATTTCTTGACCAGGCTCTTTACCTTAACTCCGTCAACAATTATCTTGTTTCCCTCAACTTTTACTGCAACGAACTTTGTATTGGCGCGCTTTATCACAGAGCCAAGCTTGCCTTTTATTATAACATTTTCTCCATCTACAGAAACGTTAACTCCGCTTGGTATCTCAATCTCGTACATCCAAAACCACTAATACACGTATGCTATCAGTCTTCCTCCCGTATTCTTCTGCTTTGCTTCCTTGTTTGTCATTATCCCCTGCGGGGTTGATACTATCAGTATGCCGAAGTCCTTGCTCGGAATATACCTCATCTCGTATTTCTGCAGCTCCCTAGCAGATACCGGGTACCTTGGTTTTATCACTCCGATGTCATTTATCCTCTTTGAAAGAGTTATCTTTATCGTCTTGAATTTTCCCTCCTTTACCTCTTCGTATTTTGTTATGTAGTTGTTTGACTTCATAGTATCCAGCACTGCCCGCATGAGCCTGGTTGACTGGACGGTGCACTCATACATGCCTGCATTCTCATACACTTTTATCTTGTTTATAGCATCAGCAAATACATCTACCATTGCAATCACCCATATTTATCAAAGCCTATGTGCGGGCCCACTTCCCTGAAGCATCTCCTGCAAAGCACGAGCCTGTACGACCTTATAAGCGCACGCGAAGATCCGCAAATCTTGCACTTGCGCTTTCCCCTGCCCTTGAAACGAGAGTCGTAGTTAATTTTCATGCCATCATCACTCTTGCCCTACCTTTGCATTGAAATTCTTTTCAAGGTAGGCCTTTATGCTATCGTCAGGTATTCTCTTATGCTTTATCCCCATTTTAGACCTCTTCCTTTTCCTGTTTTCCACACGCCTTCCCTTCCTTGTGAACGATGCATTCACGTTAAGCCCCAGCATGCCTATCTTCGGGTCGTATTTTACTCCTGAAAAGTATATGTACTCTTTCACTCCGAAGCTCAGGGAGTTGTTCGATATAGCCGAGCTACCGATTGCGCCGTCGTTTGCTTCAAGCGCCTTCATCAGCATCTTCGTTGCATCCTCGTTCCTTAGCGTTACCATAGCGCCTATCGTCTGCCCCTTCCTTATCTTAAGTTCAGGCACCCTCCTCTTAGATACGGTCTTTACCGGCTTGCATCCGGAAAGCTTCTCAAGCAGCATCTTAGCATTCTGAAAAAGGTCCTCGTTAGATCCTATCCCTATGTTTAGCACTACTTTATCTATGTATATGGATTCCATAAGGTTAGCTCCAGGCATAATCAGTCACCTATTACCATTACATTGTCAAGCAGCGTTTCCGCGGTTCCGCTCTTGCCCTTTATCTCCACCGTAGCGTCCCTGAGTGCGGTCCCAGGTTTTATTGCGCTTATCGTTCCCGTATCTGAGGCATGCACTCCCTTAACTATAAGGCATTTTGCCCCGGCCTCGAGCTTTATAACCTTATCAACCTTCCCATTCCCTATGACCACCGAATCGTTTACGTGCACGTTTCCAGGCGACTGCATTACTACGCCATTGTACAGTCTTATCATTTCCTTATTGCCCTTTGAAATGTACTTTCCCACGACCTTCAATACCTGCTTCGATTCGGAGCCTCTTTTATCTATGCTCATCATTCCGCGGTTCCCCACGCTTATTAAGTAAGTCTCATTTCCGCTCTTCGGCTTTATAACGTCCCCAAATCCTACAGGGAACCGCTCGTCCTTTATAACCTTGCCGTTTACCTCTACGTTGCCCCTACGTATGACATTGCGCGCTTCCTTGCTGCTGCCAACCATGCCAAGCTTTTCCTTTAGCACAGTTGATAGAGCTATGCTGGTTGCGCGCGTATGCCTTCCGGCATTTGGCTTGATTATGTATGCATCTACCTTTTTAGCAACATGCATATATCTCGGCGAAGCCAGCCTTTTAATGTGTCTATTGTTTCCTTTGTTGCCCATCCAATCACTTCGAGATCCTTGCCGCATCCACCTTGGCCTTCCTCAGCTTGTCGGAGAGGTCGAGATCCGTTATGTACACGCTAGATGCGCTTATAGGTATTGCAAGTTCCTTGCCCTTGGCGTTTTTCTTTACTATTCCATCTACTGCTATTGTGCCCCTGCCCAGGTCCACAGACAGAACCTTTCCCGAAGCCCCTTTCCTAGATCCTGCCATAACCTTAACCGTATCGCCTTTGCGCACCTCAATGCTCCTTCTGCGTATGCCAAGCTTGGAAATCAGCTCCTTAGCAATGTGCGCATTTACAAAATTCTGCCTTATGTGCATTGGCGCATTATATCTAAACTTCCTCTGTTTCCTAGGTTTCGAGCTTTTTATCATAATAATCACACAATCCTCGAGGCAACCCCGGCAACCTTGACGAACCTTTCCACCACTTCCCTTGCCATAGCGCCTTTTACCTCTGTGCCTATCGGCAGGTTATCGTCCCCAAGCATTATTCCGGCGTTGTCCTCAAACCTGATCCTCATGCCGTTTGACCTGCGTATGGCAGCCCGCTGCCTTATGACGACCACCCTCACTGGCTTTTTTAGGTATGTCGCAGTGCCTTTCCTCACACTTGCAGAGATAAGGTCCCCTACGCCTGCAGCGCTCATCTTTCCGTGCCTGCCGTCAGTCTTCCCTATCACGTGTATCATCCTAAACTCATAAGCCCCGCTGTTGTCTGCGCAAGTAAGAGTTGCGCCAGGAACAAGCGTTTTAAGTATTCTTGAGGATACGCCTTTCATTCAATCCGCCCTTTTATAATTCCGGTAACGACAAACGACTTTGTCTTGCTCAGCCTTCTTGTCTCGGCTATTTTTACCAAGTCGTCCTGCTTTGCTGAGATGCATTCAGGATTATGCGCAGGTATGCGCGATCTCTTCCTTAGAGACCTTTCATATTTGTATACGTACCTGTTGTAATTTACCTCAACAATCACGGTTTTCTTTGCCTTGTCGCTTACAACTAGCCCTTCTAGCTGCATTCCCCGGTATTTCTGCCCGCCATGCACGGGACATCTCGCGTCTGAACACTCCAATTTTACACCTTCCTTGCCTTGTAGAACTTCATAGATTTCTCTATCCGTTCATGCGGCCTAAAGCCTATCTCCCTGCCTTTTACGTCGAAATGCGAAGAGCCGTGATAAAACCTAAATGAGGACACGCGCTTAATCAGGCGCCTGCTTTCACCGCCGGTGTCAATCAGCAGCGTGTTCTTCGTCTCGTCAATCACAATTCCTGAAATGCCCTTCTGCTTTCTGTCCAGGGATCCTATTACCTTTGCCTTAAGCCCTATTAACTCATTAAGGACTATATTCCTGTTATTATAATCCATGAATTAATCCATAGGCAAAGAGCTTTATAAATAAGTAGGTATTTAATCCTTTCTCACGCCCTGCCTCCGCTCTTTCAAGAGCAAAACTGCGCAGAGCATCCGCAAAAATGCCCAAAGCCGCTTCAGGCCCAAGGCGCGATCGCCTGGCCGATCACCCTCACATTATTTTTTTGTAAAGGCCTTCAAAGAACTGTTCGCATTCATCAAGCCTGCCTGCTTTCATAACAACAAATTCGCCGTCTCCAACCCCAAGGACATCCTTTACATATTTGGACTCTTCAGATATCGCAGCGTGCGAATCTGTATACAGCCCGTATGAATCATTGTCGCTATATGCGCCTGCGACATTTTTTGCATGTTCCCCGCCAAGCTTTATCGCAAGGACGCGCCCCCCGTCTTTTATTGCAGCGCGTATTCCAACCTCGCCTGTCTCAGCGAATATCCCTGTAACATCAAATATTGCCATACGCCGTATATCGCCATTTTTGCTGCTAGCAATATATCTCCCTCCAACCCTGTCAAATCTCTGTATTATTATTCCAATGCCTGCGAGCAATGCTATTGCTATGTAATAGGGCTGTATTGCTTCCCCAAGGAATGCGGCTGCAAATAGAAATGTTATGAACGGCGAAAAGAAGTATATGTTCGCAACTACCGTGGCTTTTACAGGCCGCAGGGCTATAAAGTACATGAAAAAGCTGAATACGTTGAAGAAAGCCCCAATGTAAAGCATTGAAATGATATGAGACGCATTAAACTGCGGGAAAGGCATGCCGTACAGCAAAGCAAGCACAGCAAATAGCACAAGCATGGTAACCGAAGAAAGCGCTATAACCGCGCCTATGTCAAATACATATTTCTTTATCAGTATCATCGAAAGCGCATATCCAAGTGCCATAAAAACAAGGAACACCATTATCCCAATATTGCTGTTCTGGAATATGCCTAGCAGGCTGCCTCCGCTTATCCCGATATATATGCCGGCGAACGCAAGCACAAGCGCAACAATCTGATACCTAGATAGCCGCTCCCTGAGCATTGGCGGAAGCAGAAGCAGCATCAGCAGCGGCGACATCCTGAATATCGCAGTTGCCAAGGAAGCGCTTATGAATTTTTCAGCATAAGCTATCCCAAATTCTATCGGCAAATAGCTTACTATGCCGGTGAAGCACACTATTGCAATCTTCCTGTAGTCTTTGAGTATGTCTGCAAGCTCGCCGGTCTTTTTGCGGTATGCCAGAAATGCAAGCGATACAGCAGAGGACACTGCGTACACTCCAAAGAAGAAATCATATATGTTCGTGGTTTTTGCCGCAGTAAGCAATATGGGAAGCAGCGCCCCTGACACCAGCGTTATTAGCAGAAGCGCATATGCCTTCTTTTTCATGTCCATGCTTCTAGATTTGCGATATCGATTTAAATACCTTACAAAAATCTACAATTTTTATATAATGCGCTGTTATTCTGCTACTATATTTAAATCTTCTCAGGCAATATGACAGCATGGACGATACCGGCTACACGTTCGAGAGCGAATTCGACAAAAGGTATGGCCTGCTTACTAGAAAGCTTATACGATTAATATCCGAAGATTCAAGAGCCCCCATACTTGAGCTTTCAAATGTCCTTGGCGTTTCGCGCAGAACGGTAAGGGAAAGGCTGATAAGAGCCGAGAAGGACCTTGGCATAAAATACACAGCCGAATTCAATGAAAATGCGCTTAACCTGACAAACCCCCACCTCATACTGGCAAAATTTACAAACAAGCCGGACTGGGACGAGGTATCCCGCATACTTTCTTCATCCTATGTTCCGCAGCTTGCAGTTGTCATGAAGGGAAAATATGACCTGCTAATATATGCAAATGCTGTTACAAGCGCCGAGTACGTTTACTGGGACAAGAGTACTCAAATAAAGCTTTCCAAATATGGCGTATCCTGGCACCCTTCTGACGTTGCACACAAGCAGCTAGGGTACTTTCCATTGAGAAACGAGCTAATAGATAGGCTAGAAATGGATCCAAAGCGCAAGGAGATGCTCAAGCTGATAAATAGCAACGCGCGCATAACCTTCAGCGATATATCCAAGCGGATAGGCATGCACTTCAATACAGTTGCATATAATTTCAACAAGCTTATGGCTTCAGGAAAGGTAAAGAGATTCACAATAGCAATAAGCCCTCCAAAAGACCTTACCATAATCTCGCTTTTCAGCAAGTACATTCTCTCGGACGGGTTCGAAGACGATGCGGGAAGAATACGGAAAGTGTATACAACAAGCGGCACGGACTATCCGCTAATTAGCAGATACCTTATGTGTGCCCAACTGGTGGGAAGCTACGATTTCTTCAACATGGGCATATTCGACAGCTATGATGTTGCATTCAAGCAGGCAATATTGCAGTACAAGGACATAATGAAAAGGCACAAGGCACATGTTGAGTACGGCTGCGTTGAGCGTGTAATACTCGGAGCTCTGCCTCTAAGGAGCATCGACACGAAGGGCGAATATAACATAATAAAATGGACAGTTCACCAGTAGAAAAACCAAATAGCTCCTATGGCCATCACAAGCGCGCAACATCTCTCAAAAACGCATAAGCCACATTGCTATTTTAGTAAATTGCTGCCCAATTGCCGCGGCCCAGCAACATTAATATACCAGAATGCAGCCTCTTTTTTTAATGACATATACAAAAACGCTTAGCCATCAAATCAAGAAGCTCGACGTTGCTCTTCCGTGGCTTGCCGCACTGGAATTTGCAAAGGAGGCAGGCGGGCTGCCTACCAACATACAATTTGAGCATGCAATTAGCGACAATAACAAACCGTTTAACTTTGATGAGCGCTCGTGGTGGACGAGTAGCATTATAGCATACCCTGAAAGCGGCAACGTTTTCATTAAAGGCAAGGATATAATAGATTCCATACCGAAAGATAGGGTATGGGTTCTGCCTGCATCATGCCTGCCAGGTGAGGTTTTCGAATCCCAAGACAAACGCATTTGCATATTAATGGATTATTACAACATAACCGTAACCGACTCCAAGGTAGTCATAGAGCCAACCCCCGGGACTATGCGCATTCTATCAGGATTTATCCAAAAGTCCGGCAAGAGCGGGGTCAAAGATCCAGAAACCGGAATCCCGCTGGTTCCTAATGCTGAAAAAAATTTCGAAACTGGCAACGTCAAAACTGCCATAAACTGCAATATATACCGTTCAAATTGCCAGAGAGTAATACCAATATCCAGGGGTCCGTGGAAGGAAAGTGTAAATGCAGACTTAGGCGCCACAGACCCTCTTAATGTATCTTCAATCAACTTTGGTTTGGATGACGAGTTGCAGAACCTGCACTTAAGGCTATCACGCCTGAAAAGGGTGAGATAGAATGGCGATGAAATTGCAAATAAAGGGCAAGCCAGTAATCCTAGACAAATCTACTTCGAGTGCAAAATGGGTTGACGCCCAAAAATTGTTCAGAAATAGCGGCGGCATAGCTTCGAACCTAGCAATCGACGATCTAATATCTGATCGAGGCAATAATGGCGTATCTTGGACAGGGCCTAGGTGGTTCTGGACCGGCAATGTGCTTGCATATACTGCAATAGGCGAGCCGTTCCGCAGCGGAATTGATGTGGTAGATAAAAACGGAACATTTGTTTTGCCTGCCTCAAGCGTACCTGCGCATGCGGTAGGAATCCCAAACGTAGGCCTATTCATATATCCTGAAAACGTCATTGAAAACACGGGCCGCGTAATAATAGAGGCTACGCCAAAGAATATAGTGGTTCTAACGAATTTCATAACAGAGGTAGATGGCTGGGGCAGGGCTGATCGGTCAACTGCTGTGCCTGTACGCGATGATGAAGGCCTTGTAGAAGCTGGGGAAAAAAGGCTACTATCGCGTATATCGGGGCAGGGCGTAAGGCCAATAGCACGCGCAGTTTGCAGTTTCAGCACGGACAAATTCACAGTGCATGCAGGGTTTGAGCAAAAAAGCGATCTAATGGCGTTGTCGATATATTTCGATACGTCAGAGTTTACAAAGGAAGGAAGGAAATCATTAGAAAGGCTCAAAAGGCAACTTCTGTCATTACATAGAACGTAAAACTTTTTGCTAGTTTTCAGAAGTTTGCTTACAACCTGCCTTTTGCTCTGTCATGGCAAAGTGCCAAGCATATTCAATTACAGTTTCAGCTGCGCGCTCCATGCCGCATTAACACAAAAGCCCAAAGCCCTTTGGCAGACCTGTGCAATTTGCCATATGCCCTGTCTATTTCTTCTCACGATGCAATGATCCATGCCTGCCCGCTGCGCTAGCGGCCTTCCTCCTGCGGTAAACTGCAAAGACCGCAATCACTATCACAGCAAAAATAAAAATGTCAGTCAAATAGCTGCCACCTTGCCCAGAAACATTTATGTAATAGTTCTGCGAGCCTGAGTACTGCTGGCTGCCAGATCCAGAAGGCTGCGACCACTGCTCGTACAATGTTATCGGGTACTGCCCAGGGCTTGCCTGCGTATTGACGTTCACATAAAAAGTTATTGCAGTAGACTGCCCCGGCTCCAGCGCGCTTACGTACGCATTCGGGTTTACTTGCGATATCGGATATATTGTCTGCAAGCTAAATACTATCGACTGCGCTTCTTCGTTTCCAGTATTCTTAACATCAAGCGTTACAGGCACATAAGTGCTTCCTACTGGCACGCCTCCCGCAACCTCAGTAACATTGAATTGAGCTATCGGCTGCAATGTTATTGGTATCATTTCGGTTTTGGTAAATGTCTTATTATAGTCAGAATTCTGGTAGCTGACCGAAACCGGAAGGTAATACCTGCTACTGTTTGCGTTTTTGTTCGCAGTTATGAATAGCGATGCGGATGCCGAAGAACCAGCGTTTACAGAGCCTACCAGCTCCCTTGAAGCCGAGTCGCCTACAGTTATGTTGCTGTTGCTAAGCGCAGATATGGTAACGTTTTTAGCCGCTCCGCTGCCTATATTCTGCAAAGAAAGCAGCAGCGTCTGGTTCGTGCCAGGATACAATGCTGGCGGGCTTGCATCTTCTATCCCAATTTCAATCTCTGGGGACCCGATGGATACGCTTATAGGCACCATTTCATTGTATGTATACTCCGATCCATATTGATCATGGTATGTAAGCATAACCGGCAAGTCTGCATAACCTCCCTTAAGCGTAGTGTTTGCAAGCAGCATTGCTGAGGCCACGGCTGTGCTGCCAGGGCTTATAGTACCCAAGTTGAATTTCGCACCTCCCGCTATGCTGAAATTGTTTGAGTTACTCAATGTAATGCTTGTATTTGTGGCATTATCCGTTCCAACGTTAATTATGCTTATACCAACCGCAGACTCTGACCCTGGAGATATGGCTTCTGTAGGGTTTGCCGCAACATTCAAATCCGGCACGCCTCTTATGTAAAACGATATTGGCATTGATGCAGAAGAGGTCTCTTGCACATTGCTATTGCCGGAAGTCGTCTGGTACGTCGCCTCAAGATCAAGAGAATATGTACCAGATTTTACATCTTTTGGCACATGCAGCGTATATGTGAAAAGGTATGTCCCACCGTACATCCCTGTCGGCACAGTTGTAAGCAGCTGCGTCATCGCAGGGGAATAATTCAGCAGCGGGTAGCTTCCAGTGAGCTCAAGATTGACATTGGTAAGCTCAGAAGTGTACGAATTGTAGAGCTGAAACGATATAGTGGCATTGCCTCCGGCGTACACCGGTTGCGGAGTAACATCAAGGTTTGCTATCGAAAGCGCGCCGGACTGCGCACTAGCAATCCCAAACTGCAAGACCAGCACTGTAGCCATAACTGCCAAAAACGCATTCATGTGTTTCATTTTTTCACCATATTAATCATATCATTCTATAGTAGGCTTGAATGTTTTGAATGCAAGCGCGGCAAGCGCAAGCGTGAATATTATGAGTATGCCCATATCTGTTATCAGTTGGCTTGTAGATATGAAACCCTGCATTATCACGGCCCTGTTAATATCTGTGGCATAAGTCAACGGGTCTATTGCTGACACAGGAGCCAGCCAAGAAGGCAGGCTGGATATTGGTGTTATGCCCCCTGATATGAACCACAGCGGAAGCCCTACTGCCTGGGCAAATATGGTATACGCGTCTACGCGCGATACCCGTGAGGCAACTACCATTGACAAAGCACCGAAGCCGAGGCCTATTATGACCGTCACTGTTATTATATACAGTATTGCAACGACTCCCATTGCAAGCGTAACTCCAAAAAGCATCCCTATAAGCAATGCCAGAAGCGCAGATATAAGCCCCTGCATTGCGCTTGACAGCATCCTGCTTATTACTATCGCATTCTTGTTTATGGGAGTTATAAGGAATGCCTTTATTATCCCAAGCTGCTTATCTGACAGGTATGCTACTCCTCCTCCAAAAAGGGCCGCAAACACCACTACCATTGCCAGCAAGCCGCCTGTAAGAAAAGTCAAGTAACTTGATGTGGTCGAATAAAGCGCGTTTGATGATATCTCGGAGTTAGTTTTTTGCGGCACAGCGGCTGCCGTTGAAGATACCTGTCCAATGGCTGCCGCCGTGGCAACTTCCCCAAAATGCTGCGCATCCTGCGTTATCGTTGGCAGGACCTCGCTTATTACCGTAGGCTGAGTGTTAGAATAATAGACCTGCACTGCGGGATTGCTGCCGGTTTTACTGGGAAAATTCGGAAGTATTATCACTATAAGCTGCACATTGCCAATCTGCAGCATGCTAAGCGCATCCTGTTCGTTTGTCGCAGAAACTATCTGCAACGTCTGATCTGCCTGCAGGCTGTTTATAAACTGCATGGACTGGGCGTTGTTTGCGTAATTTACAACCGCTATTGGAACATTCCTTACCGCAGTGCCGATATTGCCAAAAAATACTATTATAACCAGCGGAAATATCACCGACCTCATAACATTCGTCCTAAGGTTTGCCTTGAATATGAGTAATTCCCTCTTGAACAGAGTTCTAGATTCCCTTGCAAGCCCCATGAAATCATCTGCGCATTATATTTGACCTTGCAGAAGTGTATTCCGCGCTTGCAGAATCACGCATGCCCGATCCAGTCAGCTTTATGAAAACATCATCCAATGTGGGCAGATGCACGTTGACCGAAGCTACCAGCAGTTTCTTTTTGTCAAGAGCAGTAAGCATTTCAGTAAGCGTCTTCGGATCCCATTTTCCCATAACTGCGTCTACCCGGTCTCCCCTTACAGTGGGGTTTGCCTTAAAATGGGCTTTTATTATAGCTGCGGCTTTCTGCGCCTGCAATTCGTTTTCCATTGTAATCTCCATGATCCTTCCCTGGCCAACCATCTTTTTGAGTTCTGACGCTGTGCCTATTGCGCGTATTACTCCATGGTCTATTATGGCTATCCTGTCGCAAAGCGCATCTGCTTCCTCAAGGTATTGCGTTGTAAGTATTATCGTGACCCCCATCTTAACGAGGTCCTTTATATGGTTCCACATGCTTACCCTGTTTTGGATATCCAGGCCAGTAGTAGGCTCGTCAAGTATAAGTAAAAGGGGATCCTGTATCATGGCCTTTACCAGCGCAAGTCGCCTTTGCATTCCTCCAGAGAAAGTGCCCGCCTTCTTATCTGCAAAGTCAGAAAGCTCAGCCTCTTCAAGCGCCAGGTTCACCTTTTCATTTATTTTATCTGCAGGCACATGGTACAGCTCCGAAGCAATCTCAAGGTTTTCCCTTGCAGTGAGATCTCCGTCAACCACCGTTTCCTGCGTCATAAGACCCATCTTGCTTTTTACTTTTTCTCCGCCGGACTCTATCCCCATCCCGTTTATAACTATCCTGCCCGAAGTTGGTTTAAGGAGGCCCAGCACCATATTTATTGTGGTGGTCTTGCCTGCTCCATTTGGGCCTAGTATACCGAATATCTCCCCCTGTTTGATCTCAAGGCTTATGCCTTTCACCGCAGTGAAATCGCCGAACTTCTTGACAAGGTCCTTTATTTGCAGTACGTACTCAGTCATCGAATTCCTCATTCACAAGTCTTTTCATTTCCTTTATCATGCCAAGTAATATTCTGTCCTTGTTCCTTACAACAGCATTGCCCTTCTTTGTCATGGCAAATACTTTGTTTATCTTGCTGCCCTTTACGGTAGGGCGGCTTTTAATATATCCCCCTTTTTCTAGAGAAGAAGTCATATTGTATATGTCATTTTTGCTGACATTGCCAAATATTCCATATCCATGCACGCTCTCAAGCGATTTTATTACCTTCATAATTTCGTAGGGGTACGTGCGGTGGCTTCTTATATAACTAAGCATCATCAGCTTTAATACCCCGTTTTTAAGTTCCTTGTCCGGATAAGCAAAGCCTCTCGAAGCCTTCATTTCAAAGCACTAGATTAAATTTAAACTAGTTTAGTAATCAACCATTTAGCTATAAAAACCTTCCTGCAATATCCGTCCGCTGTGCGTTGCCAACTTCCAACCCTTGGCCAGGCGCGCCACAGAGCGAATGCAGCCATTATGCATTCAAGGCCTGCAGCTCCGGCTCCAGGACCGGCAGGTATGCCACTTAATAATATTATTAAGCAATAAAATAGCGTGAAAAGCCACAGCATAAGCATAATAATACCCACAATAGAGGAGGAGAGCGTATTCGATCTTGTCAAAGATCTGCGCAATTCCCTTGGCCGCAACATAGAGATAATAATAGTTGACAAAAGCAGCAAAGAATATCATGAAAGGCTATTTTCAACCGGTGCCATTGTAATAAGACAGAGCGATCGGGGCGTTGAGAATGCGATAATGACGGGTCTGCGCAAGGCAAGCGGCGAAATACTGGCAAGCATAGATGCCGACGGCACGCACGATATATCCGGAATAGCAAAGGGTATAGCGCTGATTAAATCCGGTAAAGCGGATTTAGTGCTCGGTAATCGTATGGGCGGAATTGAAAAAGGCGCCATGGACTTCTACATAATGGCAGGAAACTATGCAATAAGCAGGATATTTAGCCAACTGTACAGGGCCCGGGTACACGACGTGCTTACCGGCCTTTTCGTAATGAGGCGGGACTCATTTGATCTGATACGGGACGTAACGCCATATAGGGCAGGCATAGCTTTTTTTGCAATCGAGCTTGCAAGGCTTGGATGCAAGGTAAGGGAGGTAGACATAAGATATTATAAGAGGAGGTATGGAAAGTCTAAATTGACAAGGTCAAAGCTTGCATATGGTGTAAATGTGGCATCTCATCTGCTGCGCCAGCTTAGAGACTACAGCCCGCTACTAATCTTCGGCGGCATAGGCATATTACTTGCAGTTATAGGCGCCGTGCTCGGAATCAGCGTACTTGCAAATTACCTGTCCACCGGAATATTCGCCCAGACTGGCAGGGCCCTCGTAGCATTCATGCTTGTTACACTGGGTGTCCTCTTCGTAATAGCCGGCCTTATATTAGACATGCTTTTGGAGATTGAAAAGAGGCTTTCTAGGAAGTAACCTTGTCTTGGTACTTCAACGATATTGCAAGCAGGCCTATTACGCACAGGTGCACCGCAGTGCAATATACGCATATTGCTTTGAGCACATACTCAGTTGATATAAAATAAAGTACAAACGCCAGCCCTACTCCGTTAAGCAGAAGCATCTGCTCCCTGCCAAAATACTTGTATATAAAAATTATCTCTATAGCAAAGAAAACGATGCCAAGAACTGCGTTTGGCACACCGAATATGGTGGAATACTGGCTTGAAAGCACAGTGCCACAGTTTATTATACCGGTATCCGGACAAGCCACTGGGGTTGACGTATACCTTATGAATGTAAGGTAAGCGCTAATCGCAATGCCTATAATTGACATTGACAGCGCCGCAGTTTTTGCGTTCAAATCAGGTACCTTTAGATCCAAGCGCGTTGAGCGTTTCGGTTACATATGGCTGCGAGCACACGCTTTCTGGAGTATCATTTGTAATCTTGCATATCTCTGCCGTGAATACGTCTGCGGATCCTACTATGGATTGAGATATGGAAGAGTTTGTGTCTGTAAGGTTAGAAAGTATTCCATTCCAAGTGTATCCTGCAACTATCTCCGGGTCCAATGGCGCGCCAAGCTGTATAGATTCGTTTGCGAAATCTACAAAGGGTATGCCGCCACCCGGATTATACTTTGAAAAAATGCTATTCTCTAAAGGAGTAGGCTCTTGCAGGTTCTGGAATCTGCTTCTAGTCGTTGTCTCTACGCTCACGAATACTATGTAATTGCTTGTGTATGTTGAATTGTAAAATGTGAATGTAGGCGTATTTGGAAACACATCTGATGCGTTCGAAGCCATGTAATGCAGGTTGTAGAAATTGCCGAATCTCATCAAGGCTATTATCATACCCCACCTTGTTATTGCGCAATACGGGCAATACTCGGCCCCTATATAAAGGATTTCAGGTTTCCCTCCACTTTCTAGCGCCGGCGCGCTGATGCTCGTGGGGAACCCAGAAACGCTGCCAATGCCTATCTTATCGCTAACGCTGCTTGGAACATTAAGAAGGGACATTGCCTGCTGCGAAACAGGTTTTCCTAACTCTGAATTTATGTAAGAGGCATTGCTCTGACCTGAAAAGCTTGTCAGGGCAAGTGCTGCAAACACTATAACAATTATTGCAATAACTGCAACATATGCTGTTTTCTTTTTCACTGAGCCACCAAATAATTTCATATATTTTGATATTACCTCTAAACTATTGAAATTTAAAGCATTGCGCATCAAATAGGAAACGTGTAGTAAATGATATATGCAATAGTTACGTCACTTGACCGTGACCACCTGTCAGCAACTCCAAACGAAGATGTTGACCTGGAGAGCCTTATAGGGAAAAAAGTCCAGTACGTAGACAAGAGCGAAAAGATATGGCCCGGAACAATAATTTCGGTAGAGGACCCTTTCGTAATAGTAAAGTTTGATGAATTCCCTTCCGGATTGGGCCAAGGGCAGATGCTAGAGATTTTAGATGAATGACGCTAATGCTGCAGAGCCCTATTGCAGTATAGGCGGATACTAATCCGAACCTATCACTTTCCGCAAAGGATCTCAAGCATTCCAATCGCAGCTATCCTTTCTGCGGTTTCCTTTAGGGCACTTTCAGGTCTTTCCTCGTTGCCAGAGAAACTTTCCAGCATTTCAAGGACATCCTGCCTCGACTCAGGAAATGCGACAGCAAATTCCTCAAGGCCGCATGTAATGCCCAAAGGCTCTTCGCTTCTCTGAAAAACCTGCATTCTAGCCATTGTTTTTTGGTCCATCCCCATCCCCATATCTATTATGGTTCAGTGATATTTAAACCTTTTGTGCTATTTTATCAAAAGTTCCGCTATTCAGCTTTCAGTAATTAAGATGTGAATTTTGGAACGGCTGAAATAGCATGTCGCCGCTAAAGCCTTGACTGTTTTTTCGGCTCTGATCCAAGTTTAGCCTCAAGGCTTGCATTAACGATCTTTATAAGGCTCATCATCTTTTCCTCCCTCTGCTGGGATATGCGCAGGTATATCTGGTCTCGAGTGCCACGTGCAACAATTATATACACCTCTCCCACGTCCGACCTTCCAGTCCTGCCTCTTCGCTGTATGTTCCTTATCTCATTGGGTATAGGCTCGTAAAATATCACAATGTCAACTCCCGGAATGTCAATGCCCTCCTCGCCTATAGAGCTAGCAACAAGAACATCAAAATTGCCTTCCCTAAAACTCTGTATGACTCTTTTTTGCTCCTCCTGCGTAACCCCTTCCTTCTTTCCAACAAATGCCTCTGCTTTTATGCCCTTTTTGCGTATATGCTCAGTAAGCATCTTAACCGTGGATCTGTATTGCGCAAACACCATCGCTTTTCTTCCCGCATTTTTCTCAAGCAGTTCTACGAGCGCGTAAACCTTTGGATGCTCTTCGCCCGCGCCGATCGCCCTGATTGCAAGTTCCCTGGCTGCGATTATGCGCTGGCTTTTGAGCAGGGATTCAATGCTCCTGCTTTTTTTGTCTTTGGCATATAGGCCGTTCATATAGCTGAGGAACGGGCCTATTCCTTCAGTAAGCACAAGGTCATATGCATGGTTGAGGTTAAGCAGCTTAGAATATGCGGCCATAGCTCCCATCCTATAGTTTGGCGCCTGTATCTGCCTTATCTGGTTTCCAAGGTCGATGAGCCTGCCCTTGGGCATGAATTCGAGCTTGAACCTGAGCAGGCCCATGCTGTTCAGGGTCTTAAGGCTTGCGTCCATCTCCGGTCTAAGCAATCCTGCTATTGCATTTATCCTATCCCCTATGTCAACATATACAATGTGTATATTCTTCTGCATAACATAATTGACAACGTCTCTATCATATGATGTCCTAGCCTCAATATGTCTTATTCCAAGAGACCCTACAAGCTCATTTATCCTTTCCCTTTTGCTTCCTGGGGATGCAGTAAGCCCTACCACTAGGACGTTGCGCACAATGCACTCATTAGCTACATACGTGTACGCATATTTACCCACTGCTCTATGGCATTCATCGAAAATAACCGAGCCGAATCCGTCAATAGACAAAAGCCCCTTCCTTAAGTCATTTGCCACTGTCTGCGGGGTAGCTATTATGACTTCCGCACTGTTTTCCTGCTCTGACCTTAGCTTTTTGCTTATAGTGCCTGTGAGAAGCAATACATTTTCCTTTGGTACTTTAAGAAACCTTGACACCGTTGCATAATGCTGCTCTGCAAGCGGTTTTGTTGGTGCAAGTATCATCGATTTCTTCCCGGAGGACAACGTATTTGCTATAATGCTTATGCCTATGAATGTCTTTCCAAGCCCGGTAGGCAGCACCACAAGCGTGTTGCCGTGCGCATATATCGACTTTATTATATTTAGCTGGTATTCCCTGAATTCAACGCCATCGAGATTTACCAGGTTCTTTGTTCCGCCAAGCATGAGCCATCTCGGGTCTGCTGCTAATTTGTCAACCACTAGATTACCGCGCAACTGTTTCAAAGTCAGGCAAGAGCTAATAGCTATTTAAAATTAATAAACCCTGTCGCCTAAGCCTTAGAATGAGGTGCCCGCTGCCCGCACGCGCCCTGCCTGCAAAGCGTAAAATAGCAATGCCCAGCAAAAAGGCACGGATCAGGCACAAGAGCAAACCCTTGCAAAAGCAGCTATATTAGAGAAGTGACTTCAGCGGTTTTATTTCATATTGCATCGCTCAAAAGCAGGCTTATAAATTCAGTTGTTCAAAATATATATGAAATATTTATGAAACTAAATAACATATACAAAAAGCACATAGAGCCGCATTCTCATCCAACATTCCTTTCCAACTTCATATTAGGTAGTCAGGACGGCCTGGTGAATGTACTTGGCATACTTTTAGGATTATCTGCGGCAACCACTGACATAAGGCTGATTATAGTAGGCAGCCTAGCTGCACTTGCAGCGGAGTCAATATCCATGGGCGCAGTTGCATATACGTCAACTTTGGCAAGACACAAGCACTATCTAAAGGAGGTGGAGCGTGAAAAACGCGAAATGAAGGAAATGCCGAAAGCCGAGCGCAAAGAAGTAGAAGTCGTGCTAAGTGAATGGGGATATGCCGGGAGAAAGCTCAAGAGCATGACTGAAGGAATATGCTCAAATCCCAAGGCAATGCTAGAGTTCATGATGGCTTTTGAGCTGAAGCTTTCGCCTGTGTCAAAATCAGAAGCTAGGTACAGCTTTACCACAGTACTGCTTTCAACCATATTTGGCTCTAGTCTGCCTCTAATACCATTCCTGGTCTCAGGTAACATTCTATACGATGTGATATTTTCTGTAATTCTGAGCGGATTTGTATTGTTCATTATAGGATACTACGAGGCAAAAGTTACTGTCGGGTCGCTATGGCGCAGCGGCCTGCAGATGCTTGCAATAGGCCTTTCTGCCGGAATAGTAGGGTATCTAATAGGTCATTTCCTGGGAGCAACGCCTGTATAAATTCCACCGAAAATCAAAGCTTCTGAGAAAGGAATCCTATTACAACATTCCAGGAATCCTTTGCCGCACTCTCATTGTAGCTTTTTGCAACACTGCTGAAGAATGCATGGTGCGCTCCAGGATATATCTTGTATTCAAAGCTCTTCCCTGCAGCTTTCATCGCTTTCTCAAGCTCAGGAACCTTATCCGTTATCCTGTGATCTTCCCCTCCGTACAGGCCAAGCACAGGGCAACGTATATCAGCAATCTTATCAGGGGGAGGATTTTCTCCGTAAAATATCACCGATGCCTTTAATTCCCTAATACTGCATGCAAGTCTTCCTGCAAGCGTCCCTCCCATGCAGAATCCTAGGCATCCTATCCTGTTCCTGTCCGCCGCTTCATTTTCCGAAAGCCATCTAAAAGCAGCTTTCAGGTCCTCTATGTTTGTAGAATAGCTCCTGTTTGTCATCCAGCTCCATGTGCGCTGCACCATCTGTCTTTCGGATTCTGGAAGATCTGCCATCTTCGATTTTACGAAATCCTGGTTCCTCTGCTCTGAGGGAGGTATCGACATGATGAAAGCCATCGACTTCTCTATCTCTTCTGGGGAGGGGTTTCCAGGCCTGCTGTATAGGTGCGGTGCGATAACAGCATACCCTTCCGAAGCAAACCTGTTAGCTATGTCTCTGAGGTTGTCGCTCAGGCCAAATATGTCATGTATAAGAACGATGCCCGGCAGCCTGCTTCCGCCTCTGGGCGCGGCAAAATACGCCCTTATCTGCGCCCCAGCGCTATGATAATTAATTTCCTTCTTTTCAATTTCCATTCAACCCCCTACAAAATAGCATCTGCAACTGCAGATCCAATCAAACAATTATTCATTAATATTTATAAAATCATAGCTGGAAAGCTCGGCCCCTATGTCAAGGCTAAATAAAAAGTATCAAAAAAAAGGCATATAAATGCAGGCTGCTAATTAAGATTATGGACACAATGCTTAGCAAATACCCCCAATCCAACTACATATTGGCGGCAAATTCATCTGAAAAATGGGAAAACTCAAAACTTACCAAAGAAGAGGAAGATGTCATAGTACGCAAGCACACAGAAAGGCCATTTACAGGAGAGTACGATGATTTTTTTGAGCCAGGGGTATATGTGTGCAAAAGATGCGGAGCAGAGCTTTACAGGTCTGAAAGCAAGTTCGATGCAAGGTGCGGATGGCCAAGCTTTGACAAGGAAATTGCAGGAGCAGTTAAAAGGCTTCCAGATCCAGACGGGATAAGGACCGAGATAGTTTGCGCAAGCTGCGGCGCCCATCTGGGCCACGTCTTTGTAGGAGAGCGGCTAACTGCAACAAACACAAGGCACTGTGTCAATTCGATTTCCCTAAAGTTCGTGCAAACAAAAAAAGGCGGCACACCTGGCAATATATCCAAATAAAATTCCAACGCCATATTCACAATGAATATAATGCCAAACAAACCAGATCTTTATGGAGAAATATGACAAAGAGTTTTTGGATTACATGGAAAAGAAGTATAATATAACCCTAGAAAAGGCTACAACAGGCAGCGAGATTGAGATAATACGGTTTGCTGCTGCCTGTGATGTATGGAAACAGGCCAAGAAGACATATCAGGGAAAGGACGTATCACCGTAACCGTTGGTTGACTTGGACAGTAAAAATAGGACAATAGTGCTCGGCGGAGGATGCTTTTGGTGCACCCAGGCAATATTTGACATGTTCAAGGGCGTTGTCAAGACAACGCCCGGGTACGCCGCAGGCCATACAAAGAATCCTACATACGAGCAGGTGTGCAGCGGTAAAACGGGCCACGCCGAAGTCATAAAGGTGGAATACAACCCCAGCGTGGCAAGCCTAGAGAAGCTACTTGAGATATTCTTTGCTGCGCATGATCCGACTTCGGTCAACAAGCAGGGAGATGACATTGGGGCGCAGTACCGTTCCATAATACTATACGAAGACGAGCAGGACCTGAGGATAATAGAGGCTTACATAAAAAGCATATCTGGCAATTTCAACAAGCCAATAGCCACCGAGGTCAAGAAGCTGGAATATTTCTTTCCATCTGAAGATTACCATAAAGACTACTACAAGCTCAACCCTCTACAGCCGTATTGCATGTTCGTAATCCGGCCAAAAGTGTCAAAGATAAAGAAGGAATTCGGGCTAAAGTAAAGCCGCCTTCAATCGTAAGCCATCGGCAGGAGCTCGGATATTTTCATAACAAGTATATTATTCATCCGCATGTCTGACATTATCACATCGATGTCTCTCCTAGATGGCTTTGTGAATTCGTATATGAACTGGCGGCATGGGCCACACGGCGTAAATATATATCTCTTCTGCGTTTGCCCATCGTGCTTCTTTCTGCCTATTACCGCTATTGCTATAAATCTGCGCATGCCTTCGGAGTTAGCCTTTACTATGGCCGCCCTTTCTGCGCATATGCTGTTCCATTTCGCCTTATTTGTAACGTTTGCGGCAGACACGACCTTCCCATTTGCTGCAAGTATTGCAGCGCCAACCTTTGTCTTTGTGTACGGATTGTATCCATTTTCTATGGCCTCCTTTGCGCTTAGCAGCAGCTCCTTGTATCTATCTGGCAGTGCCGAAAAACTTGTAAATCCTCCCTGCCTTCTAATTTGTAAGTCTCTCACAAAACCAAGGATAATCTGCCGCGAAAAAATTATAAACAAGCCGTCCAAAAACAGAGTTCGCCAAACGCGCAGGTTTCGGGTATGCAGGTAGCGCCATACGGCATATGGCTATAAAAATGTTTGATATTATATAACTCTGTTATAATCTTAGAATATGCATTGGCATACTTGTAGGTCTACAAATGGATAACTATGAAAAAGCAGCGAAGGAAATTGTGCCAGCCGCACGCGCAATGATAGCACGGCAGCTGAGCGAAAAATACAACATGACAGAGTGCCGCATAGCTGCAGTTTTGGGAATAGCCCAGGCTGCGGTAAGCAAGTACCTAAACAGCAGGCAATCCGAAGTAACAAAGGCGCTATACGCAAGAATAAGCGATTCAAACATAACCAATTATATTGAGAAGATAGCTGCAGGAGATACAAAATCGCTGAACATGTGCATATGTTCGATATGTTGCTCGATAAATGATTTTGGATGCAGTTTCTCTTCATTTAAGAGCGGCAAGGCGCAAAAGTGAGCAAATGACAAACGAAGGCTTGGAAGAAGTGGTCGAAAGGAAGGAGTACGTAGAAAAATACGGCTTCTATCAGGACGTTGAATACGAAGATTTCCCAAAAGGTCTTTCAGAAGATGTAGTGCGCAAGATATCCAGGCTCAAGCACGAGCCAGAATGGATGCTTGAAAAAAGGCTTACCGGGCTTAAGGTCTTCTACAGCAAGCCCATGCCAAAATGGGGAGCCGACCTCAGCGGAATAAAATTTGATGATTTTTATTATTTTATGAGCGCAAAGGCGAAGGAGTCCAATAAATGGGAAAACGTTCCGGAAGACATAAAGCAGACGTTCGACAAGCTAGGCGTTCCAGAAGCAGAGAGAAAGTTCTTCTCTGGCGCAGAGGCTCAGTTCGACAGCTCAGTGGTGTACTCACACGTAAACGAGGAGCTTGGAAAATTAGGAATAGTATTTACAGATACAGATACTGCGGTAAAGAAATACCCAGAACTCATGAAAAAATACTGGGGCAGCGTTATACCCCCGTCAGATAACAAGTTCGCCGCGCTGAATACAGCCACATGGAGCGGCGGAAGCTTCATATATGTGCCAAAAGGCGTAAAGGTGCCCATGCCGCTGAATGCTTACTTTAGGATAAATGCGAAGAATTCCGGCCAGTTCGAGCGCACGCTGATCATAGCCGATGAGGGGGCAGACGTGACATACCTGGAAGGCTGCACCGCGCCGGTATACGCCCATGACGCACTGCACTCCGCAGTAGTAGAGCTTATTGCCCTTGAAGGTTCCCACATAAGATATGTTACGATCCAAAACTGGTCCAAGAATGTGTATAACCTCGTTACGCAAAGGGCACACGTCGCCAAGAACGCCAAGGTGGAGTGGATAGATGCAAACATAGGCAGCAAGATAAATATGAAATACCCAAGCATATTTCTGCAGGGCGAGGGAGCAAGCGGCGAAGTGCTGTCAATAGCAATTGCCGGGCAGTCACAGGTTCAGGATTCAGGGGGCAAAATATATCACCTTGCAAGTAACACCACGTCAAAGATAATATCCAAAAGCGTTTCAAAGGGCAGCGGCGTAACTACTTTCAGGGGTCTTCTCCACGTCGCAAAAGATGCAGAGAATGTCAAATCGCACGTATCATGCGATGCCCTCCTGCTTGACGAAAATGCAAAAACAAACACCTACCCATACAACCAGATAAACCGCAATGATGCCATGATAAGCCATGAGGCAAAGGTAGGCAAGATCAGCGATGACGAGATATTCTATCTCATGTCAAGGGGAATATCAGAGGACGATGCAACAGCCATGATCGTCCTGGGCTTCATAGAAGACCTGACAAAGGTCCTGCCAGTGGAGTACTCCCTTGAGCTCAAAAGGCTGATAAAACTGGACACCAGCAAAGGAGTAGGATAAGCACAGCACTGTGCAAAAAAGGTAAAACAAATGTCTTCACACAAAGAGTTCCTGGCAGACGCCATGTCGCATTACGAGTCCCTGCCAAACGAGACAAATGAGATATATAAGAAGTATCAGGTAGACCTTCCGCTCAGGTTTGCAGAAGCAGAGCTGCCATCAGACTCAAAGAGTCACGCAGCCGAAGCGGACTCAGTATGCTCAGAAATCGAATCTGCCACCAAAATAAAATTCGATGCAATAATATCAAGCCATTACGCAAAATCAAACAGCCCAGAGGTGCGCATATACGGAACTGACGACGTGGACAAAGATGCGCTCATGTCAAAGATGTTCAAGAGCAGCGAGGATAAGCTTGCCGCATTTGCAAACGCCAGCTCAAAGCACTTCATATTTATAGAACGAGCAGGTGCAAATAAACAAGGCCTAAATATGCTTTTCGTGAACACCTGCAACCTTTCGTCCCAGGTGTTTTTCAATGTTGCACCAGGTTCAAAGCTGGAGCTGTTCGAGCTGCATGTGTCTTCAAAGGACTGCAAAGGCATTGCGTCAACTCTTCGCGAAGTTGTGGTGCCAAAGGAATCCGAAATAGAGATAAACTCAATCCACAATGAGAACGAGGGAACCGATGTAGTCAGCCTGTGCAAATGCCGTACAGATGAGAAATCCAGGTTCAGGGCAAATTTCGTATATGTTGGCGGAAGGAATACAAAGACTAAAAACATTGCGGACTCGGCGGGCCAGCAAAGCAGCGTGGACATAAGCGAACTTGCATACGGCAGCGGTGACCAGAAATTCGACCTTACGACATTCATAACAAACTCAAAGCCCTATAGCATTGCAAGACTAGAATCCGGAGCCGCACTGGAGGGAAAGTCACACTGCATGCTTAAGGGGTTTGCAAAGGTTGACAACGGCGCCAAGGGATGCCTGTCAAAAATAACAGAGCGCGGCATACTTCTTAGCAGGGACGCGCGCGTAGACGCTCTCCCTGACATGGCTATAGACTACAGCAATGAGGTAAAAGCGACACACTCCGCGGCAACTGCCCCAATAGATAGGGAGGCGCTGTTTTACCTCGAATCTCGCGGACTTGACGAAAAGCAGGCGCGCAGCATGTACATAATAGCTTTTCTTGGAAAATATGTTGCAGGCATGGCTGGAGGAGTGCCACACGAGGCTGCAATGTCAATAATGCTAAACAAGCTTGACAAGAGCCCTTACACGGCAATGCCAAGCCTGACTACAAAAGGAGCTTGGATATCAAGCAGGCGAAATGCATGATACTGGAAATAAAAAACTTGAGCGCAGAAGTGGAGAAGCGTAGCGTGCTTAAAGGCCTCAATCTGAGGATTGGCGAAGATGAGCTGCATGTGCTTATGGGGCCCAACGGCTCAGGCAAGACCACCCTTGCAAAAGTAATAATGGGACATCCTCAGGTAAGGATAACCGGAGGAAGCATAACGGCTGACGGAAAGGAGATAAATGACATGCCTGTCAACGAGAGGGCCAAGCTGGGCCTATTCCTAGAATTTCAAAACCCTGTTGAGATAGAAGGGCTAGGCATTGTCAACTTCCTCAACTCTGCAAGGGGCGCCCTAAACAAGGAGAAGATTGGCTACAAAGAATTCATGTCTGAAATAAAGCAGAACTCCGACAGGCTTAAGCTAAGGGACGACCTCCTGGGGCGGTCGCTCAACTATGGGTTCTCCGGCGGCGAAAAGAAGAAGATGGAGATACTCCAGATGGCAATGCTTAAGCCAAAGCTCGCGATACTCGATGAACCGGACTCTGGCCTAGACATAGACGCGGTCAAAATAGTGGCTGAGAACATAAACGAGTTCAGGAAAAAGAACAGGTCAAGCGTGCTGCTCATAACCCACTACAGCCGCATACTAAACTACATGGAGCCGCAGTTCATACACGTGATGGACGACGGCAGGATTGGCAGGGAGGGGGGAAAAGAGCTTCTTGCCGATATAGAGAAGACGGGATACGGGACGGATGATGCAGAATGACATCAATTGACGTCGATAAAATACGGATGGACTTCCCGATACTGAGCACCAAGCAGAACGGCAAACCGCTGGTATACCTTGACAGCGCCTCTACGTCGCAGAAGCCGCTAAGCGTCATAGAAGCAGTTGGCGACTATTACAGGACTTATAATTCAAACATACACCGCGGCATTTACAAAATATCGGTAAAATCCACAGAGGCGTACCAGAGATCAAAGGAGCTTGCGGCAAAGCTGATAAATGCAGATTCATATGAAGATATGATATACTGCAGAAACACCACAGATGCAATAAACATAGCTGCACTCTCCTATGCAGAGCCCCTAATAGAAAAGGGAGACCACATACTGATAACGGAAATGGAGCACCACAGCAACATAGTCCCGTGGATGATGCTTGCCCGCCGCAAAGGCGCAATACTCGACCATTCCCGCCTGCTTGACAAATCCTTCGTCGACATGGAAGATTTCCGGGCAAAACTTGAGCTCAAGCCAAAGATGGTGGCATTCACCCACGCGTCAAATGTGCTAGGCACAATAAACGACGCCAAATCAATGACCAAAATGGCACACGAATACGGCGCCACTGTCCTGCTCGACGGGGCACAGTCCGTGCCTCACATGAAGGTCGATGTCAAATCCATAGACTGCGATTTCCTGGCATTCTCAAGCCATAAAATGCTCGGCCCCTCTGGCATAGGGATACTGTATGGAAAAGGCGATCTGCTGGAGAAGATAACCCCTGCAATAGTGGGCAGCGACATGATACGCTCTGTTACGTTCGAGTCTGCCGAATGGAACGAGCTGCCATGGAAATTTGAGTCTGGAACGCCAAACATAGAGGGCGGAATAGGTTTTGGAGCTGCAATAGAGTACCTCGAAGGAATAGGCATGGATAGCATACGCAATCACGACCTAGAGCTTACGGGATACGCACTTAAGAGGCTCTCCGAAGTAGACGGCATAAGGCTCTACGGGCCGGGGGAGAAGGATCTTTCAAAGCGTGTCGGCGCCATATCGTTTGGTATGGAAGGCGCGCACCCGCACGATATAGCAACTGTACTTGACAGCGAGGGCATTGCGGTAAGGGCCGGTCACCACTGCGCCATGCCGCTTGTTAATTCGGTGCTCAAGCAGCCCGCAGTTACAAGAATGAGCTTCTACCTGTACAACAAGAAAGAGGAGATCGACCTGGCAGTGGATGCGCTAGAGAAGGTAAAGAAGGTTTTGAGAATAGGCGCCTGATTGCCTATGAGCCTATATAGTCCTGTCTTGATATTACCATGACTATTATGTCCTCAAAATCCATGCTGCTCCTGCGCTCCGAGGCAACATACAGCCCAGCGCCTATTACTTCATCCACAAGCATGTCAACATTTCCAACTGAGCTTACTGCAAGCACAATTTCCCCGCCCTCCTCCATGAATCCAGGCGCCTGCTTAACGAATTTTATTGCAACTTCCACCCCAGACTCGCCTCCGTACCAGGCATTGGCCAATTTATCGCCTTTTCCTTCAGGAAGATAAGGCGAGTTGAACAGGATCAAATCGAATTTGCCAGTCACATCTGAAAAAAGATCGCTTTTGACCACGTCGCACTGTGCATAAAGCATGTCCCTGTTTGTTTCTATATTCCTCCTGCACAGCTCTATTGCATTGTCATCCTTATCAGCAAAAACTACTGCTGAAACATTGGGTTTGGATGCAGCATAAAGCCCCAGGATGCCACTGCCGCATCCCATATCCAGGACCCTGACACTCCCTCCAAGCTTCTCAAGCTCCCCCGAAATTACCTCTGCGCATAAGATGGAATCCTCTGCAGGGTCATATACTTTCTCATTTGTAAGTATTTCAAGCCCTTCATATTCCATGCCATTTATCTTGTTGGTCATAAATATATACCTTTCACGCCAGAGTAGTAGTTGGTCGCACAAGATGCGGCGGCGCAGTGCATGTTATTCGATGAACTATCACAATATTACGTGAAACTTGAGGAAACGTCTTCCAGGCTCGAAATGGTAGATATACTCTCTGACATGTTTTCAAGGGCAGTTCCAGAAGAAATAAGCAGCATTATCTATATAACCCAGGGCGTGCTGGGTCCTTCATTTGAGGGCCTGCAGGTCGGCGTTGCTGAAAAGTTCGCAGAGTCTGCAATAGCAATGGCAAGCGGGTATCATGCAGAAGATGTTGTAAAGGCCTTCAGAAAAAGCGGCGATTTGGGACTATGCGCAGAAGAATTTATTAAAAAAAGCAAGCTTCGTTCACTTTCAAAAAAGCAGCTTAGCGTAGTAGATATTTTCCGGTCAATGCTAAAGATAGCAAACACATCCGGCACAGGAAGCCAGGCAGGAAAGATAAAGATACTAGTCGAAATGCTGACTTCGTCATCCCCAATCGAGTCAAGATACATAATCCGCTTCGCGTTGGGAAAGCTAAGGCTAGGCGCAGGCGATGCAACCATAATAGAGGCGCTGTCAAAAACATATGCAGGCAGCAGAAATTCAAAGCCCATATTCGAGAATGCATATAACATATGCAGCGATCTGGGAAAAGTAGGTGAAACTGCAAGCAAAAGCGGCGTAATTGGCGTTGGCAAAATAAGAGTAACGCTGTTCAGCCCCATTCGACCTGCGCTGGCAGAGCGCCTGCCTACCGCAGAAAACATACTTGAAAAGATGGGCGGTAAGTGTGCAGTAGAAAGCAAGTACGACGGGCTTCGGGCGCAGGTGCATATGAGCCGCGGCGGGCGCAGGGCCAGGATATTCTCCAGGAATCTTGAGGACATAACCGAGATGTTTCCTGACATATGCAAGGCCGCTTTTTCTGAAATCAAGGCGGACAGCATAATACTGGAGGGCGAAGCGATATCCTATGATGATATTACTGGCGAATTTAGGCCTTTTCAGGAGACTATCCAGAGAAAGAGAAAGCACGGCGTTCAGGAGAAAAGCGAGGAGCTTCCAGTGCATCTTTTCGCGTTCGACCTGATGTACATTGACGGAGAAGACCTTATGGCAAAACCGTATGAAGAAAGGAGGAAAAGGCTAGAATCTGCAGTAAGCGGCGCCGGGCTCATACGTTTCTCAAACAGGATAATTGCGACATCGGCCAAGCAGATAGAGGAATATTTCAATAATGCTGTCGAGCAGGGCCTGGAAGGCATAGTCGCAAAGGATATGGGCTCCGTTTATGTGGCCGGGGCCAGAAAGTTCAGCTGGATAAAGCTGAAAAGGAGCTACAGGGGAGAGCTTTCAGATACCCTTGACCTTGTCATATTGGGCTATTATCTTGGGAAAGGCCAGAGAACGGAGTTCGGCCTAGGAGGGCTTCTTGCAGGCGTTTACAACGAAAGCAAGGATACTTTTGAGACAGTATCTAAAATAGGCACAGGCTTTAGCGAGAAGCAGATGTCGTCCCTTGGAAAATCCCTAAGGGCGATACGGCTTACCAAGATGCCGGCAAGGGTTGAGTCCGTAGTTGCGCCAGATTTTTGGGTCGAGCCCAAATACATCGTCACTGTAAGGGCCGACGAGATAACCCGCTCTCCGATGCATACATGCGGAAAGACGCAGCAATCCGATGCAGGCTATGCACTCAGATTCCCAAGGCTTGTAAGCGACGGCATAAGAACTGACAAGTCCGCGGAGGATGCCACAACAACAAAAGAGATAATAGAGATGTTCAATTTGCAGCGTAAAGTCAGAGTGAGCAAATAGCATTCAAAGGCGTGTAAATGGCCGTACTTAAACGAATAGATCCGATATCTATGGGAAAAATGGCAGCGATAGTGTACTCAGTGTTAGGGCTACTGTTTGGAATAGTTTTCAGCCTGTTTGCAGCTTTGCTGTCCGGAGTAACATCTAGTATTGCAAGCACTGCACCATCCCAATCCTTGCCTTCGCTTCCAGTCCCGTTGCCTAATCTTAATCTAGGCCCGCTATTGGTATTTGCAGGGGTATTTGGGATAGTTGTATCCGCAATATTTGCAGGCATATTCGGCTTTATAATCGGCGCTGTAGGAGCAATCCTGTACAATTTCATAGCATCTAAGTTCGGAGGCATATCAATAGAAATATCCGACAGGTAAATCAGATTGCGCCTTCCCTTCTAAGTATGGCTGCCTTAATCTTCTTTCCTCGCCCGCTGCTTCCAGAGTAGCTGCCAATATCGCCGTCGCTGCGCACAACCCTGTGGCACGGTATTACGATTGGCAGCGGATTATTCTTAAGGGCAGTGCCAACCGCACGGAATGCCTTAGGCTTGCCAATTGCCTCGGCAATCTGCTTGTATGTCCTTGTCTTCCCCCTCGGTATGTCAAGGGTTGCCCTAAGCACGTCAAATTCAAACCTGCTTATCTTAAATTTTCTAAGCCTTTCAATGGCCGCCTTTTTTGACACGCTCATGATGCATTTTATGTAAGGAAATTTAATATACTGTTGCAGGCAGGGCCAAAAACCTGAAATAAGCAAAATTAATTTTGCAAGCAATTTGCATTTAAATGCAATTTTATTGCCAAATTTCATATCCTAAAAGTCAATATTATTTACTCTGATATATGAAATAATACATACAGTTACTGCTATTCTCTACTAAAAACTTTAGAAAAGCTATTTAAACGTATTTGTGTTAACTCTTAATTAGGCGATAACATGGTAGAATTTGGAAATGAATTCCAGGGTAAGAGCGAGGAGGGAGCAAGCGGTTCCCCACAGATAAAGATAGTTACAGTTGGCGTTGGCGGCGGCGGCAACAACACGATAAACAGGCTTCTAAAGGTTGGAGTGAAGGGAACAGA
Organism: Microcaldota archaeon; assembly: GCA_027365725.1. Taxonomy (GTDB): domain Archaea; phylum Micrarchaeota; class Micrarchaeia; order Micrarchaeales; family CABMGC01; genus JAJZNA01. Next base: position 86,807 of record DAHXMA010000025.1, read on the forward strand.
TTTGGTTGCAGTAAATACTGATGTAACTCACTTCAAGATAGTTGATGACAGGATAAAAAAGATACTTATAGGAAAGAGCCTTACACGCGGCTTAGGCGCAGGCGGCGACCCAGAAGTAGGGACCAAGGCGGCAGAAGCTGACAGGCAGGTGCTGGAAGAGGTCCTGAGCGGGGCACAGCTCGTATTCCTTTGCGCAGGAATGGGCGGAGGCACCGGCACAGGCGCAATACCTGTCATAGCCCAGATAGCAAAGGAGCAGGGGGCGATAGTAGTATCAATGGTAACATACCCATTCGATCTTGAAAGGGTAAGGAAAGTAAAGGCTGAGGACGGAATACAGAAACTTAGGAAATTCAGCGACAGCGTCATATTGCTGGACAACAACAGGCTTGTAAAGCTTGTTCCTAACCTTCCAATGAATGAGGCATTTGCAGTTGCAGATGACATACTCGCAAAGGCAATAGGCGGATTGGTGTGGACGATAACCCAGCCAAGCCTGATAAACATAGACTTTGCCGATGTGAGGTCCATAATGGGAAGCGGTGATGTGGGCTTCATCTCAGTAGGAACTGGAAAGGGCAACGACAAGGTGGGATCCGCAGCAGAATCTGTGCTGAAAAACAAGCTCCTTGATGTAGATTTCGAGAATGCAAAAGGCGCTCTGATACACATATCCGGCGCATCTGACCTTAGCCTTGGAGACGCGATAAAGGCCGGAGAGATCATAACCGAAAGGATGGATCCAAAGGCTAACGTAAAATGGGGCGCTAGGATAATACCGGGCTATGAGGGGCAGCTGGAGATAGTTGCCATAGTAACCGGGGTGCGCGGCTCGAGCATTGTCGGCAAGTTTGCCGACAGCCCGCAGCAGGTAAGGTATGGTGGCCTGGACATGATATGATGTCCTTGCCTTATATTTGGTGACCAGTATGACAGACCAGTTTGACTACGACTCCTTCACTCCGAGGATAGCTGTTGTTGGAGTAGGCGGGCAGGGAAGCAACCTAGTGAACAGATTGTTCAGCTACGGAATAAAAAGCGCGGATACGATAGCGGTGAACACGGACATAGGGCACTTGAACATGATAAAGGCCAACAAGAAGATCCTGATAGGCAAGGACATAACAAATGGCCTTGGTGCCGGAGGATTTCCTGAAGTGGCCGCAAAGTGCGCCGATGTGAGCAGGGGAGAGATAGAGCAGGCTCTCGAAGGGTACAACCTTGTCTTTGTTGCAGCAGGAATGGGCGGAGGCACGGGCACGGGAGCCGCACCAATAGTGTCAAGAGTGGCAAGGGAGCTTGGCGCCACAGTGGTTGCAACCGTTACATATCCATTCTCACTTGAGCGTAGCAGGAGACTCAAGGCAGACTGGGGGCTGGAGCAGCTTAACAAGGAAGCAGACTGCACTATAGTGGTTGAAAATGACAAGCTTTTGTCATATGTGCCAAATCTTCCAATAGAAAAGGCATTCGAGGTCGTTGACAATGTTACCGGCAATGCGGTCAAGGGAATAGCCGATTGCATAACTCTGCCAAGCCTTATCAACCTTGATTTCGCGGATCTTAAGAATGTGGTAAGAAATACCGGGACTGCGGTAATAAGCCTTGGGTATGGAAGGGGATCAGACAGGGTTGAGCAGGCGATAAGGTCGACCAGGACGCATCCTCTCCTATCAGTAGACTATGACGGGGCAAAGGGTGGCCTCATACAGGTAGTGGGGGGCACGAGCCTGACCATAAGCGAGGCAACCCTAATAGGCGAAGGCGTCACAGACGGCGTAGCAGGCAATGCCAATGTCATATTCGGGGCAAGGATGCTTCCTGAGCTTAAGGATGAGATACGCGTCATGTCTGTTATAACCGGAGTAAAGGCAAAGTTCGGAGAGAGGCAGGAGCGCGAGGAGCGGGCGACAGCACTTAACATAGACACAATAGAGCGGATCTACTGAGGCTGCAATCTTAATTCGGATCGGCCGCGCAAAATGCACGGCCATTTTCTTGTTTTTAGCGCATCTTAGTCCGTTTAAGCATAGTAAGTTTTTTAAATTTGAATTTGCATGAAATTAACGTGATTTGTTGCCAGACGAGATAACATACGGCTCAATGAAGGACCTAAGGCCGGGAAAGTTCCTGCTTATAGACGGGGTCCCGTGCAGGGTGGTTGAGATAGATGTATCCTCTCCAGGCAAGCATGGCGCGGCAAAGATGCGCATAACTGCTGTAGGCATATTTGACGGGCAGAAGAAGACGCTGCTGAAGCCTAGCTCAGCAGACATAGAGGTGCCTGTCATAAACAAGAAGAAGGCGCAGGTTGTTTCGATAACGGAGAATATGGCACAGCTCATGGATCTTGACAGCTACGAGACCTATGAGGTGCCAATACCCGAAGAGCTCAAGGCGTCTTTAAAGCAGGGCTCGGAAGTCGAGGTAATGGAGAGCATGAACAGGAAGGCAATATCAAGAGTAATGGGTGGCGGCTGAATGGAACTTAAGATAACAAGCGATAGGGACAACGAACTACTTTCAAGGCGTGAAATAACTGCGCATGCATCATATGCGGACAAGACACCTGCAAAGGCAGAGGTGAAGGAAGAGCTGTGCAAGAAGCTAAACCTTGACCCGAACCTTGTCGAGATACGGGAAATCCGGCAGCAATACGGTTTAAGGGCCAGCGACATAACCGCATATTCTTATCATAGCAAGGAGGCAATGGATAAGCTATCAAAGAAGAGGGGGGCAAAAGGGGCAAAGCCAAAGGCCACAAGCGGCGCAACGGCTAGCGCATAAGGGTATGATAATATGGCAGAGGATAAAAAGAAAAGCGCACCAGGATTCAAGTATACTCCCGCAAAGAAGTTCTGCCCCAAGTGCGGGGCAAGAATGGCTGCGCATTCGGATAGGTATGCATGCGGCAGGTGTTCATACACAGAGTTCACCGGCTCAAAAGGTTAGCCGATGCCTTACAAAAAGCGCAAGCGCATAAGCAATGCGCGCATATTTGCCAGGGCAGCGGTTTCATTCCTCATATTCATAGCGATATACTTCCTGCTATCCATCCTACTTACCGCATTCGTGTATCTTCTTTATGCATCCGGGTACATCGGGTACAACAACTATAACTTCCTTCTGGACGTTGCAGCACTGCTTCCCCTTTCAATAGCCGTTTTTGTATACATGCGCCTGTACAAGCGCATGAGCCTGCAAAAAATAAAGTCGGCTCTGGGTTTTGTGCCAAAAGGCATTGCAGCAAATGTAGCAATAGGCATCCTGATATTCCTAGTCATACTGGCATTTGAGATAGCAGTGGGCCTTGCAAGCGCAGCTACAAACGTGCCGATAAACACAAACGCTGACCTTGTATTTGCCGGAGCGCCCATGTGGTTCTATATCTTCGCTGCTGTAATAGAGCCCATAAACGAAGAGATAATGTTCAGGGGATTCCTAGTGCCTAGGCTTGGCGTCATCTTAAGCGCGCTCATATTCGGCGCTGCCCATTATTCATACTATTCCACATTCGGCATAGAGGTCATAGCCGCGTTCATATTCGGCACAATGGCTGGATATGTGTTCAAGAAGAAAAAATCAATATATCCAGGAATAGTTGCGCACATACTTGTCAATTCGCTTGCAGTGTTGGCACTTATCGGTGGAATTTAGCTATGGCTGGGCCTGCTGACTTCAAGATAATCGTCGTTCAGCCAAGGTACCAGATAAACCTGGGATATATAGCAAGGGTGTCAAAGAACTTCGGCATAAGGCAGCTCTATCTGGTAAACCCCAGGACAATTATCGGAGAACGCGCACTTATGTTCGCAAAGCATTCGCGCGAGCTGCTGGAGCACCCAAGGATATTCAAGAGCTTAAAGGAAGCCGTAGCAAGCTGCGATATAGTAATTGGCACAACCGGCGTGCCTATCAAGGCAGGCCGCGCCGCTAACATAATGTCCCTTGAACAGTCCCTGAAAAGCGCCCGCGCCGCAAAACGCGCCAAGCACATAGGCATACTACTGGGCAGGGACGATATCGGCCTGACAAAGGAAGAGCTTGACGAGTGCGATATCGTGGCTTACATACCAACAAGCCCCAAGTACCCTGTCTTGAACATATCGCATGCCCTGGCAATAATGCTATACGCACTGAAGTCCAATGGCTTTAGGCACCAGCAGCCTAGCCTGGTCCAATCCCCTGAGCGCACAGAATCAGAGTACCTGTTCAGGGTATTCGCAGAAAGCATAGAAAACAAAAGGATAAGGAACAAAAAGGCCGTATTAAGGATATTCAAGAAGATCGTGCGCGCGGCACGGCCAAGTCCGCAGGAGCTGCATGCACTTATAACCGCGCTAAAGTGAACAATCTACTGCTTCTTGCGCTTTATTATCTTTACTTTCGCAGGCGTTATCAGTATCCTAGTGGCATCTATCTGGCCGATGTCCCCGTTAAGCTTCTCAACGTATGTTTTTAGAGCGGCAATAACGTTCTTAAGCGTGTTTGGCCTCTTGCTAAGCTCAGTTATGTCAAGCAGCACTATGTTCTTTTTCGATACCTCGTCCTGTATTGCCTTGACTTCCTCCTCGCTTGCTATAGAAACCGGCTTAACGTACATATCTGCAGATTCATGCAGCAAGTCTACGTTCTCCATCTCTACAGAGTTCATATACTCCTCTATGTTTATCTCTTTGTTGGATCCAAAAGCTTGGCCAAGCTTGTCAAAAAACTCCCATCTAAATCACTTGTCGCCTTTAACGACTATCTATTAGTGCTCAAATCATTCTTATAAATCTTTCTAAGGCAACTCTGCCCGTCGAGGCATGCAAAACTTAGAGCAGTAACTGCAATAGCAGCGCCAAAGTCATGCCCCAGCATCTTTCCCTGCCACACTGCCGCCTTCAATAACCTGGGATATTATCCTGGCTGCAATCTCGCTGCCGAACATCGATCTTATGGCTTCCTGCGCCTCAGGTCTCCTTATGTCCCTTGCCTTGGTTATTCCATGGCTGTACATTGTCCTAGCCCTCACCCGCCCCACCTGCTCAAGCCTGACCAGGTCGAGCAGCTCCTTTCTTATCCCGTACTTTACCCTTATCCTGGTTTCGAGCAGCTTTGACGTATTCATCCTTGATAGCTTTGCAAGCTCAATGCCTGCATAAAGCAGCCAGTCCGCGTTGGTTACTTTTGCAAAAAGCGTGCCAGGCGTGGTTCCATAGTCCTTTATTATCTCCCTCTCTATCTTTTCCCCGATCCAGTCATTTAGCATAAGTGCAGTGCTAAATGGCTTCACAGGGTCATAGAAAGGCAGGCCTGCGCCTTCATGTGCAGACTCCGAAGATTCAATCATTGCTATGTAATCCATAAGCTTCTCTTCCGCATCCGCCGTTACCCTGACATACGGCCTCATCTCCGCCGTGTTTGATATCATGAATAATATGGATATTTCATCGTTAAGCTTTGGCATCACGTCCAGCATCCACCTTGCAGAAAGCGGGTCTATGTAGAGCTCGCTTACCCTGCTCCCTATCCTTGTAGCGCTGTATATGCTTGCGGTCTTGGATATAAATTTCCACCTCTCAAGCTCTTCCAGAACTTCATGTACTATGCCTCGCATCTTCTTCCTGTCCGAATACTGATATCCGTACAGCGTGCCTGACATGAAGTCCATTATTGACTCCTCGCTGGTAAGGAATCTTGTGGCTATGAATGTAAGCACGTGGGTCCTAAGAGCAGGCAGCACGCCAAGTTTAGAAGTCACCGGTTCGATATCTGAGAGCATATACCTGTTGTAGAGTTCCTGCGCCTCCGCCTTTGACCTGGCTATAAGCAGCGCCCTTCCTGAGCTGTCGTATTTCGGCCTTCCAGCCCTCCCAAAAAGCTGCGTCACCTCGTTTATTCCCATGTACCTGCTTCCGCCTGCTTCACCATATCTTGTGACATCCCTGACTATTACGGTCTGTGCCGGAAGGTTAACTCCGAGCCCAAGCGTAGTGGTGGAGCATATCGCCTTTATCCTATTCTCCTTGAATGCCTCTTCAACGAGCTCCTTCTGCCCGCTTACAAGCCCGCTATGATGGAATGCCGTGCCCTGCCTTATAACCTTGGCCAGCCTTTCGCATTGCATTGTAGGCCTTCCAAGCACGCCCAGAACCTTTTCGCTTATCTCTTCAAGATATTTCTTGTCCTCGACCTGCAGCTTTTTAGATACCATCCCTGCAAGCCTCTCAGCACCAGCCTCAGCATTCCTCTTCGTGCTATAGAAAGCTATGGCCTGCTTGCCCTTTGCAATGGTATCCTCGGCTATGCGTATCTCCGGTATGCTGCTATTGCTGCAAAGCTTCTCCTCCCTTCCGCTGTCATAGCTTACATTTCCCATGAGCTCTATACCTCGCTCCAGCACGACAGGCCTATAGTTGCTTTCAACAACTTCTGCAGACATCCACCCAGCCAGCTCCCTAGAGTTGCTTATAGTCGCGCTTAGCGCTATTATTTGCGCGCCTGTGCAGATGCGCATAAGCTTAGATACAAGTATCTCAAGCGTAGGCCCTCTGCCCGGGTCATCAAGCATATGGACCTCGTCTACTATTATGCAGCCTATCTCCTCCAGCCATCCCAGTCCGTGCCTTATCAGGCTGTCGAATTTTTCCGTAGATGCAAGTATTATGTCGTATTCTGCAAGCCATTTGTCAAGGGAATCAAGGTCGCCTATGGACATTGCTATCTTCAGGAACGGGTAATCCTTTTTGAGGTCGATGTACTTCTCCCTCACAAGCGCTTTCATAGGGGCTATGTACACCGCTTTCTTTCCTTTCCACAGCACGTTATTGAGCATGGCTATCTCGGCAACAAGAGTCTTCCCGCTTGCCGTTGGCGCCGCAACAATGAAGTTCTTGTTGTCGGTTATCCCATATTCAACAGCAAGCTGCTGCGGAGGGGTCAAGCTGGATATGCCCCTTTTCACGAGGGAATCTATCATCTCCTGCGGCACCTTGCCCTTCAAATCCTTTATATCCATAAAAATCTGCGTAATAATGTAGCGAAATTTGGGGAATATATTTAAATTAGTATTCCTTACATAAATACTGATTGTAAGTTAAAAAAGCTACGGGTTTGGTTTGAAACCAGGTTCTCGATGCAATGGCTACCGTCTTAAAACAATACGCGAAACCGAAGGGGAAGAGCAAAGAATTGCAGGTAACTGTTCCTAAGCAAGCAGATGATAGGATAGTCGGACTGCACGTTTTCGGAAACCTTTATGACTTGGACGTTTCCAAGGCTTCCGATGTTGCATATCTCAAGGGGCTTATACTAAGCGCTGTAAACAAGGCAAAGATGACGCTTGTAAACATAGATGCAAAGTCATTCGGCGGAAAGAAAGGAGGGGTTTCGGTAATAGCGCTAGTAACCGAAAGCCACATGGTCCTGCATACGTGGAACGAGTATAACTATGCGACACTTGACATATTCACATGCGGCGAGCATTCAGACCCATATGCTGCATTCAATTACATAGTGCAGGAGCTAAAGCCAAAGAAGCACCAGATATTCTATGCAAACCGCAGCAGCGACTGACAGCTGCGGCATCCGATATAAAATATTTGCATAGCGTGAGCGCCGAATAAAGTCCAGTCGCATTCCTGCCAAACACCCGAATCACTTTTTTAAACTTTGCAGTGTTAATCTACTTTGTGCCTTAGTAGCTCAGTGGTAGAGCGCCAGTTTTGTAAACTGGAAGTCGGGGGTTCGATCCCCTCCTAAGGCTGATGGCTTATAAAGATGCCAGCGGCATGGACTTAGATATATATGACACAACCAGCACTTATTGCCGCAGCAGTTTCAACCGTATTATGGATATTCGCCGGCACTATTGCGAAAAAGATAAGCAGCGATCTCGGAGGGAGGACAGTTTCGCTCATCTATGCTACTTTCAGCCTTCTCCCGATACTCATAATAGTATACCTGGTGGGGGACTATTCGATATCAGCATATAGCACCTTTCTTTCTGCAGCCGCCGGACTGTTCCTAGGCGCCGGCTTCATACTGGGCTTCAAGGCGCTGCAGACGGAAAAGCTGGCAAGCGTATCCGCGCTTGCAGAAATCCAGCCGGCTTTCCTCGTCCTTCTCAGCATCGTCGTGCTTAACGAGAGCATAAGCATTTTACAAGCCGCAAGCATAGCAATAATTTTTGCAGGCGCCCTGCTGATAATAACCACAGAAAAATTAAGGATAAACATCAATCTGCTCCCTGCGCTGCTGTCATTTATTTCATGGTCCATATACTGGACAATAATGGTATATGCTGTAACTTCGGCCGGCACCTTCGCATTGCCAATATTCATATCGCGCCTGGCAGGCGTGCCCCTTATAGCCATCTACTTTGTATATGGAATTGCGGCAAACGGAGAGAGAGGCGGCCATGGGCTGCGAAGCATCCTGTCCAATCCTTGCTTTGCGATACCCATTATACTAACGCTTATTGCGTCGTTTGCAGATGCCGTAGGCGATACAATATTCGGGATAACAATAGGCAGCAATGTACTTGCGCTGGGCGCGGCCCTTATAGCGCTTCAGCCAATGGCCGTATCTTTCCTTGGTTTTGCGCTGTACCGGGACAGGATGACCCGCATTCAGCTTCTAGGTTTTATCATTATGGTAGCAGGAGCATTTTCTCTAAGCATCCTTTGAGAGTTAAAAATCCCAGCCACATATTTAAATCTTGCCAAGCAAGCTATATTTATGGCCCTTAAGGCAGCCAGAACAAGCACTGAAAAGGCGTATCTGGACCATATGCTCTCATGGTCCAAGTCTCTTACCAGCCGCATAGGAGATAACGGTTTCCTCTCTGCCTCCGCAACATACTCACCATACGCCCCCCACTGGATACGCGATGCCTCTTTCGTATCCATAGGCCTGCTGGATTACGCAATGTTTTCAAGGAACTCTGGCCTTGAATGGGAAAGCGCCAAGTCAGCTGCGCATCGAATAAACGTTTTTCACTGCAATACTATAGAAAAGCATATGCCAGAAATAGAAAACGCAATCAGGACAAGGCTTGAGGATCCAGACTTTTTCAAGCTGAAAAGCCACGTCCCTGCAAGAGTAGGGCAGGATGGCGGGTATTACGCCGATTCGGCCATAAATGACAGCTATCAAAAGGAAGGCAGAAGCGGCCTTATACAATATGATTCAATACCGCTGATGATGCACGCACTTTACACCGAGCACAAATATTTCGGGCTCGACAAAACAGAGAAGGAGTTCCTCGGAAAGAATATTGAAAAGCTGCTGCATTACCTGGGCAAAACCTATTTTACCGAATGCGCCAACATGTGGGAGATGGAAACTAACGTTATCCATTCATACGATGTTGCTGCAATATATTCAGCATTTGAGATAGCAAAGAAGATGTCCGATGAGGGCCTGATACAGATAAAACGTCAAGAAATAGATTCGATTTCAAGCGCATATTTTCCCGGAGGCCCGATAGAATTCCTGAAAAAGTTCTTTATAAGGGATAACATAATATATCGCGAAAAAGCTTCATTCGCAGCCGATCCGGACATATCAAAAAGCGTTGACATAGCCGCGATATATCTGTTTACAATGTTTGGCATAAACGACAAAGTGCTTAAGATGCCCGGAGTGGAAGCTGCAACAATGTCAGAGATAGACAAAGTGCTCTTCTCATCCAACATGCTGCCAATACGTTTCATTGGAGACGAGTATTTCAAAGGAGGCAGGTGGCTAAACGTAGGAGCAGAGTTCAGCAAGTATCTGCTAAGCAAAGGAGACGATGCGCGCGCCATGGGCATAGTGGACTATATTATTGGAAAATATGGGGACAAACTTCCAGAGCAGGAAATAGTAAATCCTGCCAGTCCGAATGCTCAGGACCCATACCTATCAAATAACGGAAACAGGCCCATAGACGACCTTGCGTGGTCGTATGCGGCAATGCTATCCACTGTATCCTATTTTTTAGGAAACAGGATGCGTGAAAACGCAGAGATTATAAGGCATTAGGTAAACAAATGCGAAAAATAATGGTTTCTACATCCATTCTATCTGCTGACTTCGGTGACCTTAGGCAGGAAGTGAGGCGCGCAACGCGCTGCGGAGCAGACAGGATACATTTAGACGTGATGGATGGGCATTTCGTGGGCAATATATCATTTGGCCCGGCCGTTGTGTCTTCCATAAGGGGCGCTACCAAGACGCCCTTTGAAACACACATGATGGTTGAAAAGCCCCAGGATTATATAAGTGCATTTGCAGATGCCGGCTCAGACATAATAATAGTGCACGCGGAAGCCAGTGGGAATATCAGCAACGCATTAAGCCTGATACATAAAAAGGGCGCGCTTTCAGGCATAGCGATAAGCCCGCAAACCCCTATAAAAGTCGTCTCAAAATATCTGGGTGTTATAGACACCCTTTTAGTAATGTCTGTAAATCCGGGATTTGGCGGACAAAAGTTTATTGGAAGTGCTCTGGCAAAGATATCACAGGCAAAAGAGCTTATAGATCGCATAGGCAGCAGAGCGACCATAGCAGTTGATGGAGGGGTGGATCTTGAATGGGGAGCAAAAGCCGCTCTTGCAGGGGCTGGCGAAGTCGTTGCAGGCACATATGCCTTCAAGTCGCGTAATATGGCAAAAAGCATAAGCGCGCTTAAGCATGCACTTGACGCCAGTCCAGGCTCAAAGGGCTATACCAAATAGCCTAAGTATAACTATTATTGCCACTCCAGGCAGCCCAAGCACTGCGGTTATTATTATAACAATCCAGTCAAAAGGTATGCCCATGCCGAACAAGCTATTAAGTACAAATATGGAGATGAATCCAAGAACTATGTTTGCTATTACGCCTATAAGTGCTTTGCCGAGCTTGAATATAAGGTAAAGTATAAGCAAGGCAAGCAGTATCACAACAAATTCAGAAATAACTGCATTTGCTATTCCAAGCGACATCCAAACCGCTATTATTATGCCTGCTGCATTTTATAAAATTTCTGTTTACGTGAAATAACCAAGGATCTTGCTGCAAAGACACCCGGCGTTATCCAAATGCCCCCTGCGGGATTTTGTAGTCTCCATTTGCAATAAGTGTCATTGATTCCGCATCTATAACAACAAAGCTGCAGTTTGCCGGGCATTTGAGCGCATGAACCTGTTCTCCCATGCGGTCCGCCAAATCGCATACCGCCGCCATATTGTCGCCGTGTGTAACCGCCACTGTCGTCCCGCTTTTCAATGATTTGATAAATCCGTACATGTCTTTCCTAAGCTTTGACCATTCGTATATTCCCTTGTTCCTCTCAAGTTTCCATCTGTTATCAGGGGGCATTGCCCTGCCCTCCAGCGATCCGAAGCTGCGCTCGGCAAGCCTCTTGTCCACCTTAAGCCGCTTTCCAATCCTTTCGCTTATCACTTTTGCCGTCTGCAATGCCCTAAGCACAGGGCTGGAGTACAGTTCCCCCACCTCACGCAAACAGGATAGTTCCTCTGCAGCAATTTCTGCCTGCCTGACGCCTCTCTTCGTAAGCCCGTACTTTTCAGGATCACTTGATATTATGCCCCTTACATTGGCTTCGCTTTCGCCATGCCTTACAAAAACCACAATCCGCAAGCAGTCACCAAAAACCCCCGGCTTTACCCGACATGCAGCATGCAATTACAATGGTCATTTCCTGCAGCATGCTAATCCTTTCAGTCCCCTAGGCTATCTGTAAGAAAATACAACTGTAATCTGCTCCTGCACCCCATCAATTCCGCTGAAGAATGACTGACCAGACTGCTGGTCTGCAGCCCCGGAAAACTGTATATACGGATAAATATACGTCCTTGAAACCGTTATGTTATTCACCTCGAGGGTCTTGTTCCCTGACAATGTCTCCGCCTGTGCTGTTGCGTTGCTCAATGCTGCGCGCAATGCACTCTGCGTAAGCTCCGCATCCTGCTGGCTCGAGAGTTCCGCTGAAGCTTGATTTAATGAAACGCCAGGCACCTGGGAAAGCGCATCAATTGCGCCTGTTACGTTCTGCACCTGTGGTATATACAACACTACAGTCTCGCTTGCTTCATAGTAGCTTTTATTGTATACTTTTTGCAGCGAATATGCCTCTGTTTTCATGTTGCTTGAATTGCCCGCTATGTATTTTTGCATTGTGAAATTGAGCGTGCTTGCAGTAAGCGAAAGGTTGGAGTATGCTATCGCAGCTGTGCTTCCGGTGCCATTCATGGACACGTAAAGCCTTGCCACCTGCGGATAACCGTACGATTCGCCTGAAGCCGAAACGGTTATGTAGGAGTAACCGCTGCCTGCTCCTGCCGGTTCCAAAACGGCAAGCGCTACGATAGCTGCCATGGACAGCACCGCAACAAATGCGATTATGAACAAAAATATGTCTGTTCTGATGTTCCCACCAAAGTATATCTTCCGGAAAAGCATATAAACTTAAACCCATTACTGCCTGTTAATAATCATGTTGCCTGGCTTTTCTGGTGGGTCATCTTCATATTCTGGAAACGACACTCACAGGTACATAGAAAAGCTGCTGGATTCCAGGGGCGACATATTGATCGTGTCGCCGTATATAGACGCCTATTATGCTCGCGCCATGCTGCGAAGGCACCGCCGCGGCCGATTCTACGTCATCTCCTCCTCCATAGAGAGCAGAGCGAAGTCAATGCTTAATTCAAAGCCTAGTAGACTCTTCCTGCCAGCAGGCATACTCGCCTTCCTATTCCTGCTAATACTGCCCCTTCATTACGGTCTGAGCGGAATATACCTTGTGCCTTCTGCAATACCGTTGGGCCTTGGCATTGCGAAGGGAAGGAAGCGCGCAAATGTCGTACTAAAATGCCCAAGCGAATTCATACACGCAAAGATGTACATATCCGACACGATGGCAATAGTGGGGTCAGTGAACCTGACTTACAAAGGAACGCACAAAAATGTCGAGCAGATAAGCATACTGCGAAGCGCCAGTGATATAGGCCAGCTCAAGGACCAATTCTGGGCCATGTGGGACAAGTTCTAGGAAACGCTTGACACTGTGCCAGCGGCAAAAATCCTTGGGCTTTCCTCACGTACCAGCATGAATTCGTCACCAGCGGCAATGGGCACAGGCTTTTCAAACGATATCATCGCCCTGCCCGATGACGCATCGTCTATCCTGCACGAAGTCCTTGAGAAATTAGAGACAAAAACATATCTCTTGCCAGCCTCAACTCTTTCTCCAGCAAAGGCGCTTAGCCTAAGCGGGGCAGTAATAGCATTGGCCTTGTTGCACTGACCGACCGTCAGCAGGTCGCCTTTTTCCACCTCGTCATGCTCAAGCCCCTTAACTGCCAGCCCAACCCGCGTACCATAGCCTGCTTCTTCAACATCAACGTCCTGGCTCTGTATCGACTTTATCATGACCTGCTTGCCTGAGCTGTGGTAAAGCGTGTCATGGACCTTTACGGTGCCGCGCGTAACTATTCCAAGAAGGACAGTCCCTATGCCTTTTACCGGAAATGCCTTGTCTATGTCTATTCTTGTGCTTCCTTCACTCGCTTTTCCGTATTCCACTATGCGGCTTAGCACCTCATCCTTTCCGCAGATCACGAAGTTCTTTATCACGCCCCCTACCATTTTAGATATGTCACTGTCATTTGTAATTATTATCCTCCTATCAAGCAGCGAAGCCGCGACTACCGCTTCGCCAAGCTGCCTGTCCACAGACGAGGTGCTTATAATTATCTGCGCAGCAATCAGCATAGATTCTGCGATGCTATAATACACTTTGTCCTCCCGGTTTGCCGGCATTACCGCAACTATCACATCGTTGTCGAGTTTTCTATTGTAGAATACAAGCCCGTCTTCACTGCTTTTCTTTCCTATAAATTCCGCAAGCTTTTCGTCAAACGGCACAGACACTATGTAATTCAAATCAACACCTAAGAGAAGCTTATATCCATGTCCCCTGCATAATTGAACTCCGGACACTTCATATAAAGGCTTATTATGTAGCTGTCCTTTCTGTCTGCAGTGAAAGGCAGTTTAGGGTCCGTGCTAACTATTTCGAAAGGCTTGTTCACCGCAATGCTTTTAACCTGGTCTCCGAACGAGAGGACCTTGTACGCCTGTACATTCTGCCTGAATAGCTGTGATTTCTGCATTGACGATGTGACTCCGGATTCCTCAAGTTCCACGTGCCTGTCTCCGCGATGAAGAGTAACCTTCCTTATGCTTATAGTTATGCTGTTCGCAGCTTCATTACCGAAATTTATCTGCAGAGGCCCCTCGTAAGACATGTCAGGCACGCCTATTTTAATTGTGAAGACGACCCTTGACATGAATTCGACCTGAACAGGAAGCGCAGGCGATACGCTCTCAAGCGTGAATGGCGGCATTACCGATATTTTGCTTATCTCAGCCTTCGGGCCTTTCAGGTTATCTGGCAGAAGGTTATTCCCCATCTTGTTTTGGAATGGTATCTTCAATTCAGCTTCCCTTCCTGCCACATCCAATCCGGCAAGCGCATGGGATACTCCCATGAACTTCACATTTACCGCAGTTATCCTGACCTTTTTATCCCTTTTTTTCGAGTTGAAGAATAACCTTTCTATGATTGAGGGCACTGCAAACACCACAAAAGCTGAGCATCATTATATAACTTTGCAAACCTATAAAATCATAGCTGAGAACCTAAGCCCTGGCGGTATAAAAGCGCAAGCTGCAACAAAAGAGATATAAGCGCCAGCAATCTACTGCCAGCAAAGGCAGGCAGAGAGCAAAGCAAGATATTGTCTTAAAGCGGGTCGTCAATCCATGCACGCAAAAACAAAGAAAAAACAGGATGGAGCAAGCGCTGACCATCAGTCGCTTGGCACAGGCATTTTGCCATATAAGTATTCGATAGCCATAACGCCTAACTTCAAGACATTCAGGTATGATGGGAGCGAGGCAATAGACCTAAACGTGCTAAGCAGCACAAAAGAGATATCCCTCAACGCATCAGAGCTCGAAGTACGCCGCGCATCTGTAATATCCGGGAACACAGAGCAAAGCGCAACCATAAAAGAGAATAGGGATGAACAGAAGATAACACTGGTGCTGAAACGGCCTGTGAAGGGAAAGGCGCAGATAAAGATGAAGTTCTCAGGAACCAATAATGACGGAATGTATGGGTTCTACAGAAGCAGGTACAAGCAGAATGGAAAGCAATCATATTCCCTAAGCAGCCAGTTCGAGGCCGCAGATGCGAGAAAGGCATTCCCGTGCTTCGATGAGCCTGCGTTCAAGGCCAGGTTCAGCGTGTCATTTGTAATAGACAAGGACATGCATGCCATATCCAACATGCCGCCTTCGCAGGTTATAGATGCAGGGAAGGGCAAAAAGGAGGTCAGGTTCGAAGAAACCCCTCCAATGTCAACATATCTGCTATACCTTGGCGTTGGCAAGTACGATATAATAAAGAGCATGTGCGGCAATACAGAAGTAAGCGTGATAACCTCGCCAGGAAACAAACAAATGGCAAAGATACCGCTTACCTATGCAAAGGCCTTCCTGAAGTTCTACGAGCACTATTTTGGCATAAAATTCCCACTGCCAAAGATAGACTTCATAGCCGTCCCAGATTTTGCCGCCGGGGCGATGGAGAACTGGGGCGCAATAACATTCCGAGAATCGGCCCTTCTGCTTGACGGTAAATCATCAGTTGCGCTCAGGCAGCGCGTTGCAGAGGTCATAGCGCACGAGCTGGCCCATCAGTGGTTCGGGGACCTTGTGACAATGAGGTGGTGGAACGATTTGTGGCTTAACGAGAGCTTTGCAACTTTCATGGCCACCAAAGCGATGGATTCAGTATTTCCAGAATGGAAGGTTAAAGTAAAGTATAAGGATGATGTTATAGCAACAGCCCAAGCCGCAGACCAGCTTAAGTCCACACATCCGATAAGCGTTCATGTAGATTCGCCAGCGCAGATAGACCAGCTTTTTGACAGGATAAGCTACGAAAAAGGCGGATCCGTGCTTAATATGCTAGAAGATTATGTGTCACCAAAGATCTTCAGGGAAGGACTGCACCGTTATCTTAAGGCGCATTCGTATTCAAACGCAACAAAATCCGATCTATGGGGCGCAATAGACGAAGTTTCAAGGGAAAAGCACATGAAATTAAAGGTAAATGAGGTTGCTTCAAAATGGATAGACACCCCGGGATACCCTCTTATATGGGCAAGGCGCGGCAGGGACTGCGTTGAGCTTAAGCAGGAGAGGTATCTTCTCATTCAAAGCAAAATGACAAGCCCGACCTGGCCAATACCTTTAAGCTACTCCGTTTCGGGCAAGGAACGCAAACTGCTCATGGAAAGCAAGTCCGTCAAGATAGCCGCAGGCGGGGACGACTGGATAAAGATAAATCAAGGCCAGAACGGCTTCTACAGGGTGTATTACAGCAAAGAAGACACGGAAAGGCTCGGCAGTTTGATAAGCGCCAGGCGCATCGGCGATGTAGACGCATGGGGAATAGCGCACGATCTATTTTCAAAGTCACGCTCAGGGAGATCCAGAATTGCAGAATATCTTGATTTTGTAAGCGCATATTGCATGAATGTTGGGTATCCTGCAAACTCAGACATACTATCAAGCCTCTCATGGATAAACAACACGCTTCATCCAATAGGCAGCGCGCAGGCAAAGGAGCTGCTGCTTAGGTACTCCGGAAATGTACTGGACAAGCTGGGCTGGAACAGGGATCCGAAGGAAAGCAGCTTTGACACAACTATGAGGTCGCAGGCCATAATTTCTTCAGGGCTTGCAGGGAATCAGCGCACACTGGACACGGCTTCAAGAATGTTTTACTCGTCCATGCGCGAAGGAAAGGAGATAGAGCCTAATATAAAAGGCGCGGTATATGCGCTTGCCGCATGGTCTGAGGGCGAAGCCGCGTACAATCTGCTCAGGAAAAAGTTTGCATCGGAGAAGCTGCCAGAGGAGAGCCTCAGGATACTGCGGGCCATGGGAATGTTTAGCAGCCCGGAGCTGCTGCGCAAGGCCATGGACTTTTCAATGTCAAATGACGTAAGGATACAGGACTCTTACTTAATACCGGCAATAGCCTCATCCAATCCCTTTGCAAGAGGCATAATACTCGAATGGACGGAAAGGAATTGGCCTAGGCTCAAGGAGATGTATGCAAGCGGCACGCATATGCTTGGAAGATATCTGGAAAACCTCTCATGCCTTAACACTAGGGAAGACATGGCCGAAGTCAAGCGCTTCTTCAACTCGAAGGAGAACTTCAGGGAAGACATAGTCCAGTCAATGTCCCACGCCATCGAGCTTATAGAGTCCAACATACGGTTTTTGGAAACGAACAGGTGACTCTGTGATAAGGTCGGTAGAGCTGAAGAACTGGAAGACCCACAAGGACACCTCCATAGAGTTTTCCAGCGGCACAAACATACTCATAGGCCAGATGGGCTCAGGCAAGAGCTCCCTCACAGATGCTATATGCTTCGCATTGTTCGGCACATATCCTGCGATGCAAAGGAGGCATGTCAGCATCAGCAGGGTGATAAGGAACAGGCCATCGCAGGAGAAGGTAGGGCATGTGAGGCTGTCAATGGATATCGATGGCAGCAGCTATGCCATAACTAGGACATTCGGCGTGCGCGGCAAGCCCGAGGCCGTAATAGAGAAAGACGGAAAATACCTGCAGTCCCAGCCAGAGCGGGTCACAGAAGAAGTGGAGCGGATCCTAAAGGTCGACTATGAAACATTCTCAAGGGTCATATATTCAGAGCAGAACCAGCTTGAGTATTTCCTCGATCTCCGCTCTGCGGAAAGGAAAAAGCAAATAGACGGCCTGCTCGGCCTTGACAAGTTTGCCAATGCCCAGGAAAACGCAACAACGCTCGCCAACAGGATAAAAGACATGATATCAGAAAACGAGAGGATATCAAAAGAGTTTGACATACCAAAGGTCAAGGGAGAGCTTGCGGCGATTGAGGCTTCTCTGCTCGAGTCAAAAAAAGAATACGAACAGGCGTCATCAATGCTTAAGGGCAAACTCGAAGAAAGGGCAAGGCTTGAAGAATCAATCAAGTCGCTAAAGTCTATGCAGGCAAAGAAGGCCGCGCTCGCCAGAGAGATAGAGGGCCTTCGCGGCAGGAAGAACTTTGCCGAGTCGGAAGTTTCAAAGGCAAAGTCCTTGGGTCTGCCCAGCAAGGCTGCTGCATATGCGGCAAAGGCCGCAGCAGGCGAAGCTATAAATTCGCTGAAGAAGGCGGAGCTCGAGGCAGAGGAAAACGAAAGGAGACTATATTCAAGGCTCGCCAAGCTTGAAGCGACAGTATCAGAAGCAGGCAAGCGGATGAAGGAAAAGTCAGAGCTTGAGAAGAATCTTGCAAAAATAGATCCGGCCGCCACTTCAAAGCAGATATCCGAATGCAGCGCGTCAATCGACAGGATATCAACAGAGCTGTCTGGGGAAAAGTCAGCAGCGTCAGAGGCTGCAAAGCATATTGCGGAGCTGTCCATGGGAATAAACCGCTGCCCTGTATGCGAGCGCGAACTAGATTCAAGCTCCGTAGCTGCCCTGCTTGCATCAAAAAAGAAGTCCTTTGCCGAGCACGATGCAAACGCATTGCGTCTATCAGAGGATCTTATAAGAAGCAGGGAAAGGCTAAAAGAGCTTAACCTTGCATTAAATTCAGCGGAAGTAATGCTCGGGAAGATCAAGTCCTACGAAGGCGTAGAGAGCCTCCTAACTGAATCCACGCGTGAGCTTGAAAAGGCAGTGCGCGAGCGCGACCTTGCAAAGGCAAAGAGGCAAAAGGCTGCAAATGACCTGCAAGCAAAGGCGGATGAGCTGCAGAAGCTATCGTTGCAGGCAGAGGCTGCAGCACGGGCAGATGAATACTCGCTGGAGCTGAGCAGGATATCCCAGTCCATCTCGCAAAAGATGTCTGATTACGAGGCGATAAACGTCGATGACAAGCAGGTTGACTCGGCGCAGGAAGCCATCTCTTCAATAAACTCGGAGATCGGCAAGCTAGATGCCACTGTAAAATCGAGCTCAAAATACGTGGCGGAGAAAGGAGCCGAGGCTGCAAGAAAGTCGGCGGAGATATCAAGGATAGAAGCTATATTCGGCGACATTGAAAAAAAGAAGGCCGTGGTGCAGAACCTGTCCAAATTCAAGTTGGCGCTTACAGAAACACAGGCAACCCTGAGAATGCACCTTATAGATTCTATAAACATCATAATGCAGGAAGCGTGGGAGGCGCTGTATCCATACGGCGATTACTCAGGTATAATGCTAGATGCCTCCGAGGAAGACTATGCACTTAAGGTAAGGTCTACGATAGACGGCAGGCAGGAATGGGAGGAAGTGCAGTCAATAGCAAGCGGTGGCGAGAGAAGCACCGCATGCCTAGCAATGCGCATAGCCTTCTCGCTGGTTCTGGTTCCAAACCTTAAGTGGCTGATACTAGACGAGCCAACACACAACATAGACCAGCAGGGCATATCCCGGCTTGTGCACATATTCGGAGAAACGCTGCCAGGCATAATAGACCAGACCTTCATAATAACCCACGAAGACATGATGAAGCAGGTAAGCGGCGCGCGCATATACCTTTTCAGCAGGAACAAAGAGGAGCACAAGGCGACAGAAGTCTCGGAGGCTTAAAGCCTGGCCGCAGGCGCCGCCTGCGCATTCATATCATGCCAATGCCTTCGTATCCTTCTGTGCGCTCGGCAGAGGATCTGCCTCCAGCAAGCGAAGACCCGCGTACTCCAGTAAATATGGCTATTACCTCTATGTTGTCCCCAAAATCCGGATCAAGCCTTGCCCCCCATATGACATTTGCATTCGGGCTGCTCTTGGAAGTGAGTTTCTCCCCTATCTGATTTGCTTCGCCAAGTGTCAGGCTCGGCCCTCCGGTTATGTGCAGCATTACTCCAGTTGAATTCGAGTAGTCTACGTCAAGAAGCTTGTTCTTAAGCGTATTCCTTACCACGTCTTCGACCCTGCTGCTTCCGCTTGCGCTGCCAACGCTTATCATTGCAAGGCCACCAACAGACATTATGGTCCTCACGTCTGCAAAATCAAGGTTTATCAGGCTCGGCTGCGTTATTGCCTCAGTTATACCTCTCACTGCCTTCATTGTTATCTCATCTGCCATTGCAAATGCCTTTTCCATTGGCAGGTTCGGATAAACCTCTACCAGCCTCTGGTTGTCGATTACTATGAGGGTGTCTATCTCCTGCTTCAGCGTCTGTATTCCTTTCTTTGCGACGTCCAGCCTAACTCTCTCAAGCGCGAAAGGTATTGTAACTATACCTACAACTATCGCGCCATTCTCCTTAAGCACACGTCCAACCACCGGCGCAGCTCCTGTGCCTGTGCCTCCCCCCATTCCTGCGCAGAGGAATGATAAGTTGAGGTCCCTTGTAAGTATCTGTATCTCGTTCCTTGAAAGATCTGCAGCCTTCTCCCCTATTTCAGGGTACCCCCCAGCCCCTAGCCCATGCGTAATCGCGCCTCCGAGCATGAGCTTTGTTATGTTAGATCCCATCATGTTGAGCTGCTTCATGTCCGTATTGAATGCCAATAGCTTGGCGCCTTTAATATCGATGCTGCTCAGCCGCTGCACAGTATTGTTTCCGCCGCCGCCGACCCCGACAACCCCTATTCTTGGCCTGAAGGCCTCAAAGTCATTATCCTGCGAAGATAGCACTTCGCTCGTATTACCATACATGCTAAACACTGCACCTATTTCCCAGCACCAAAATAAATATCTTTCCAAACTGCAAAAATACCGAGATATCCTGCGCACATGCGCAGGCTCCGTGCCTTAACATTGCGCATATGCACCGCAGCGCATCTCTCTTATTTAAAAATATTTCATGTTATACTTCAGTTATGCACAACCAGCAGATAGCAGAAATTTTCGATGAGATCGCAGATATGCTGGAGGTGGAGGAGGGTGAACACCGCTTTGAGGTATTGGCATACCGCAAGGCTGCGTTGTCGCTTAGCGGCCTGACAGAAGACGTATCAGAAATATACGGAAGGCTTGGCATAAACGGGCTAACCGAGATACCCGGGATAGGTAAGGGCCTTGCAGGAAAGATTGCCGAGTTCCTCGAGTCCGGCAAGATGTCAAAATACACTGCAATGAAGCGAAAATACCCGCTAGACTTCAAGAACCTTACCCGGATACAGGGAATGGGATCAAAGAAAGCGTACCGGCTTTACAAGGAGATTGGAATAAAGACAGTGGACGACCTCAAGCGTGCAGCAGAAAAGCACATGATACGCAGCATAGCCGGCTTTGGAGAAAAGAGCGAATCGGATATATTAAAAGGCATATACCTGCTGCAGGAGAACCAGGGCCGCATGCCGCTTGGAACCGCCCTCCCCGAGGCCCAGGACATATCCAGGAAGCTTGCAGACTCCGGCCTGGTCGAGAGGGTAGAGATAGCAGGGTCCACAAGGCGAATGCGTGAGACTGTTGGGGACATAGACATCCTTGTAACCTCTGGCAGCCCTGACAAAGTAATGCGCTTTGTTTCAGGAATAAGCAATGCGTCTGGGATAGTCCTAAGCGGCCCTACAAAGACAACAATCCGGTTAAAGATCGGCCTAAACTGCGACATACGCGTTGTAAGCGATTCCAGCTTCGCCGCGGCCCTCCAATACTTCACTGGAAACAAGGACCATAACGTAAAGGTAAGGGAGATAGCGATAAAGAAAGGATACAAGCTGAATGAATACGGCCTTTTTGACTCACGCAAAAAGAACCTTGCAGGCAAGGACGAGGCGAGCATATACCGCAAGCTGGGAATGGACATAATGCCTCCAGAAATGAGGGAGGATAGGGGGGAGGTGGAGCTTTCGCTCAGGCATTCGCTCCCAGAAGTGATAAGCCTTGGGGCAATTAAAGGCGACATGCATGTGCACACCAACCACAGCGACGGCGTTGACAGCATAGCCGATATGGCCGAATATGCCAGGCGCGAAGGAAGGGAATACATAGGCATAACCGATCACACAAAGAGCGAGTACATAGCCCATGGGATGTCTGACATGCAGTTTCTGAAGCATTTCTCCGAAATCGACAAAGTGGCAAAATCAGCAAAAGGCATAACGCTGCTTAAGAGCGCGGAAATAGACATACTAAAAGACGGAAGCCTTGACCTTAAGAAAAGCACGATGGAAATGATGGACTATAGGCTTGCTGCAGTGCACACAAGCCTAGGCATGGCCAGGCAGGAGATGACAGCAAGGGTGGTGAAGGCGATGGAGAGCGGCTACGTAGACATACTCGCCCACCCCACCGGTAGGCTTGTCAATTCAAGGAAGCCCATGGACCTTGATCTTGAACGCGTATTCCAGGCAGCAGAGGACAATGGCGTGGCGCTTGAGATAGACGGCCATCCGGACAGGCTGGACTTAAACGACGAGAATATAATGAAGGCAATTAAGTACAAGGTAATGTTCTCAATAGATACAGATGCGCACAGCAAATCCAACCTTTCATACATGAAATACGGCGTAAGCACGGCAATGCGCGGCTGGCTAGGGCCCGATAGGGTGATAAACGCATTAAGCATGGAGAAGCTCATGAAGTGGATATCATCAAGAAAATAGACGCTCCGCCAGGCTCCGGATTAAAAGTTGTAGTAAATCTTTAAATATAAATTTTACACCATACCCTGTGTAAGGCTGCATAATGATGTTGGGATTCAAGCCAAAAAGGGCGCGCTCGCCAGGTGAACCTGCAGCGCTGCAAGAGCCACTTAAGCAAGAGCTTCGCAGCAGCCCAGCCGCCCAGCAGACTAATGTGGCAAGACGCACCGACGCAGAGGTGCTGGCCCTGCTAAAGTCATTCAACGAGCAGCTTGCCGCGCCATACGTCGACAGGGTCGAAGAGGCAAGGGCCATAACATTGGCACTCATATCAAAAGAGCATGTAATAATGGTAAGCCAGCCAGGCACAGCAAAGTCGCACATGGCAAAGCGCGCAGGAGACCTGCTAAATGCAAAGTTCTTCAAGACACAGCTCAACAAGTATACAGACCCTGCGCAGATATTCGGGCCGATAGACGTAAAGGCATTTCAGGAAGGGCAGTACACCACAAAGACAAAGGAGAAGCTGCCTGAAGCAGAAATAGCGTTCATCGACGAGCCGTTCAGGGGCGGATCCGCAATACGCGACACCCTCTTTTCCATAATGAATGAGCGTGAGATGTTCGATGGGGAAAAGACAATACCCGTGCCTTTGCGCACCATAATAAGCGCCACAAACTTCGTTTCGTACGATACTGAGGACCAGGCATTCTATGACAGGTTCCTCCTAAGGCATTTCATAGATCCAGTAAAAGGCAACAGGGTCTCAAATCTTGTTGATGCCGCATGGAATATGGAATTCAAAGGCACCGGCAGGGTGTCAAAGCCTATCATGAGCGTAGCTGATCTTGACCAGGCATATGAGCTGATATCAAAAGTCGACACTTCAGGCATAAAGGAGCAATTCCTAGAAGTGCTTTCAAGGGCGGAGACCCTAATCAAGCAATCCGGGGAAAACGACGAAGCCTTCATAACCGACAGGAGAAAGGGCAAGGCGCTCAAGCTCGTGGCTGCAAACGCACTCCTTGAAGGCAGAAAACACGCAACGATGGAGGATCTGATTGTGCTTAAGTATGTGCTTCCTGCGGACGAGCGCGAAGCCAAGCTTATAACTGCATTGCTAAATGATGTAATATCTCCGACAAATCACATTAATAGGATGCATTCTCTGCAGTTAAACATAAACAGGTCTATAGAAGACATGGCAACGCATCCAAACACCATAAGCAACTTCGGCGATGCTCAGCGCGCAATGGCAATTGCAATGGCGTATGCCAGGAAGACTTCACGGACGTACTCAAACAAGGAGCTTAGGAAAGCTGCGTCCGAACTGACTGCAGCAGCAAAGCGCCTCTCGGACATGACGTCAAAGGCCAGGGCATTGGAGCAGGAACAGAAACCTAAGACCGAGTTAATGGTCCTGGAAAGGAACGGGGTGTCGAACTGATGCCTGTTTCGGTGAGGCAGAGGGGAGACGACAAGGTTGCAGAAAAAATTTCCGAGAGCGCATTGAAGGGAATCAACCCAAACCTGCCAATGAACAAGCTCCGGATGGTTGAGATAAGGCATATAATCGAGACCATATCCGGCAATAAGGTGTCTTCCGTACTTGTCAATGACCTATTCAACATACTCTATATGCCAGTGCCGCAGCTCAAGGAACATTATCCAGATGAAAACAAAGACTATTTTCAGACAATATCGCAGCTTGCAGGCAAGCTGCAATCCTCTGAAATAAGGTCACGGACCGTAGCCGACGTTGACGAGAGCGCTGCATCTACTGTGCAAATAGCCATAAACCTAATCAAGCAGCTCCAGCAGATGGCTGATGGGCAGGGCAACCAATCCGGCAAGCCGCAGGATGACGGCAAGCAGGCCGGATCAGGCAGCGGCTCGGTTGAGCAGCAGAGCCAGGTCAGAGGCCAAAGCCAGCAGAATCCTGCCTCTTCAGGCATAGGCGATAGGAACGCGGCAGCGCAGCTTCTTAAAAAACTGCTTGAAGGAGGGCTCTCTCAGCAGCAAGTAGACGAGCTCATAAAACGCATAACAGACCAGCTCATGAAGGGAAATATGTACAACGGCACCAGCAACCAGCCAACAGGCAGGATGCCTTCAGATGCGGCAGAAGGAACATTAAAAAGATCCAGTTCAGGCGAAACGCTTGAAGAAATGATGAAGCATCTTCATGAGCCTGGAGACGAGCCCGGCACGCTGGAGTTCAATAAACACGATCCGCTTGCTGCATACCTCTCAAGGAAAACAGACGTGCGCAAGCTGCTTAAGATACTTAAGGGCCTGCCCGAGCTCGGGTCAGATTCAAGCAGCAATCAAAAGTTTTTAATCGGCGAGTACAAGGGATACGAATTCGGCTCTAGCTTCAATTCCCTTGCGCCGTCTGTATATGCATATCCAAAGGAGCTCCTGATGGCGCTATACGCCCACCGTCGCATACCAAGGTATGACAGGTATGTGAACGAGAGCGACAAAACCAGATATATACTGTTCGACAAATCCGATAGTATGATGGGCGACAAATCCGTGTTTGCAAAAGCCGTAGCAATATCCCTTTATCTTTCATCCGTAAAGGAAAACGGCGACTTCCACATAACCTATTTCGACCAAAATGTATACGAAAAGCTGTCTGTTCTAAAAAACAGCCGCAGGGACAGAAAGGACGCGATGGTTTCATATCTTGCGTCTGCGACGCAAAGCGGCGGAACAGACATACAAAAGGCAATAATCGCAGCATGCGTCGATCTGGCAGATGACAAGAAGAGCAAATCCAAAGACATAATACTTATAACCGATGGCGAATCTGCGATAAAGCCAGAAGAAATAAGCGAATACCTAAACTACGCAAAGGCATCCCTTATCGTAGTTTACATAAGCGATCAAAGCGCCGGGGTTTACCTTGAAAAGCTTAGAAGCGTAGCAAAGAGCCTGTTTGTAATAGAGCATTCTGACAAAGATGCACTTGTAAAGCTTGTAAAGGAGATCAGGAAAGGGTAGCGATCTAGTACCATCCCCTAAGCTTCATTGCCGCTGCAACCCTTCCAACAGCAACTATGTAAGCGGCAGTCCTGGGAGTTATCTTTTTACCAGATTCAGTATATTTTTCCTGCGTGGCCATTACGTCGTTGAAAGACCTTGTGACTATGGCATCAAGCCTCTTGTATACCTCTTCCTCGGTCCAGAAATAGCCTTCCCTGTCCTGCGCCCATTCGAAATACGATACTATAACTCCTCCGGAGTTTACAAGAAAATCAGGCACATCAAGCACTCCTCTCTCAAAAAGTATTCTGTCGGCTTCTGGCGTGACAGGCCCGTTTGCAAGCTCAAGCACTATCTTTGCCTTTATCTTGTCCGCATTTGCAGCTGTAATCTGGTTCTCTATGGCAGCCGGTATTATGACATCCGCATCAAGCTCAAGAAGCTCCTCATTGCTTACCTTTTCGCCCTTGTCGTATCCCTGCACCTTTCCTGTGCTCTTCTTTGCCGCAAGAAGCTTGTTGTAGTCAATCCCGTCCTGGTCGTATATGCCCCCCTCCGAGTCGCTTATCCCTACAACTTTTGCTCCGGCAAGCTTGTTTGCTATCTCGAATGCGAACATGCCCGCATTGCCAAAGCCCTGAATTACTACATCTGACCCTTTAAGGTCGAGCTTTATTTTCTTTGCAGACTCCCTAAGCACATACATGCCTCCCATTGCCGTAGAATCAAATCGCCCTTCTGACCCTCCTATCTCCACCGGTTTTCCTGTTATGAATGCCGGCTCTCCATGCCCTGCAATTGCATTGTATTCATCCATCATCCATGCCATTATCTGCGGGTTGGTGTAAACATCAGGGGCAGGTACGTCTATCTTCGGGCCTATAGAATTCCACAGGGCCCTTACATATCCCCTTGAAAGGTTTTCCAGCTCGTAGCTGTTCATCTCCTTAGGATTGCATATGACCCCGCCCTTCGCCCCGCCGAACGGGATGTTTGCCAAAGAGGTTTTCCACGTCATCCATGCCGAGAGTGCCTTCACCGTATCAAGGTTTTCCAGCGGGTGATAGCGTATCCCCCCCTTTCCAGGGCCGCGGGCGTCGTTGTAAAGCACCCTAAACCCATTGAACACCTTTACGCTTCCGTCACGCATCTTTACGGGAATGTTTACCACAACTGTTCTTTTAGGCTCGCGAAGTATCGCGTGAGCCGTCTTGTCAAGTCCCATCGCCTCTGCGGCGGAGTCAAGCTCTTCCTGCGCTATCCTGAAAGGATTCAAGTCTTCAGCCATATCAATCAACCAATTTATCGTAAGCCACTTTTGAGCAGACCCTGTTCACAACAGCTCGAATGTCTTCTGCATTATCCGCGTTCGCAATCTCCTCGGCTGCATTATCAATTATTCCAGTTGCCCTTATTTTCACAACCGCCCGGCCCACTTTCCTGGAATATTCGCCGCTTAAGTACTTGCTTACTGCAACTTGAGCTATGCCTATCTTAGCCGCTATGTCCTTTTGCTTCATCTTGTATTTTGAACTAAGCTGCTCTGCAATTCCTACTCTAACTGCCGGAAGTATGACTTTTGTTATGTTTATGCACTCAATTTCCACGGCTCAGCTCAACTCTGTTTCTGCCGCTTGCTTCCCTGCGCGGCGTTGTCTTCATCGACTATGCCAAGCGTATCCTTTATCCAGCCGGAAAACCCGGGCCGCTTTGGCATTTTATCGTACTTTTCATCATCTGCATCTTCTGCATCTGCAGCGCGCCTTGGCTTTTGGGATCTTGCTCCCTGAGCCGCAGGCCTGGCTGACACTGCCGCGCCAATTGACTTTGCCCTCTGCTGTATATCAGAAAGGACAGGGACTCTTATCCTCATCTGCTTTCCAGTCCCTGATGCAATTCCGGATATTATGCCATTTATCTTTGGAAGGTTCTCATATTTCATTACGACTGCGTTTATTCCATTTTCCCTTGCGCTTGCTGCGTCGTCCGCGTCGTTGCACACTGATGCATTTATTCCATCGTATTTGTTCAGCACCATGCTAGTGCCTATGGGATTGTCAGTAACAGCTATGATCAAGTCATAGCCGCTGTCCGGGAAAACCTTTGCAGCATGTGCCGCAAGTGCCTTTGCATCGACGTCCAACTCCCTGGCAACTATCGCAGTGCCATTCAAATCTATAGATTCGGCAAGCCTGTCGCCGCAGCCTTCTATATTGCTTATTAGGAGTATTTTCATGCCAACACGACACGGTATTTGCAGTAAGATGCAGTGCCTGATATCCATATGCCGACTAGCATATTTAAATACCTGCACAAGAAACATATTACCGTAAAACAAGGTGCCTATTTGAGAGGAAGGGAATCGCTGGTAAGGTGTGATAACTGCGGCAGGAATGTGCCAAGGAACAAGGCAGTACAGGACGTGAGGATCATAAGATACGGCACTGATGCGAACAACAGGGACACCAAACTGATGACTACCAGGAAGGTGTACTACTGCATAAGCTGCGCCAAGCATAAGGGCGTGTTTCAGAGAAAATCCGAGCAGGCTGCAAGAATGGCAGCAAGGCATCACAGCGGAATGTAGGGATAAGCTCTGGGTGTGGCGTTGGCTTCAGAAGAAGAGTTTTCTGACCTGCTGATATTCAAGCGAAGAGGCATAGCCCCGGCTGCTACCCAGCCAGAGCAAAAACCACAGCCGGCACCTCTGCAGGCCGCGACGCAGCAGGCCGGCGCACAGGCCCAACCAAAGCAAGCCTCCAAGCCGCAAAAAACTGCGCAGAAGCCTGTGCAAAGGACCGCAATTATAAACACGCAGCCAGAGCCCGAGCCGCAGTACGCTGCCAAAGCAACCGAGGAAAAGGACAAAGGCTCCAAACAGAAGCAATTTTGCATAAGCCATCCCTGGCGCGCCGCTTACGGCACATGCTACGTTTGCAAGCTGCCATACTGCTATGCAGACCTTATAATACACAATAAAAAGATGTACTGCCTCAACGACATAGACGATGTGCTCGTTAAGGAAGGGCTTGGCACAAGCGCAAAGTCCGTAATGAACAGCTTTTCCTTAATTGCAGCAACGCTTCTAATTGCAAACTCCGCAGTCCTAATCTTCTACCTGCATATCCAGCTGCAGTTCATACTTCAGCAGGCGCTCGCACAGGGCATATACCCATTCATCTTGCACCTCAAGGCAGCATATACGTTCCCGATGCTAAACCTGCTTGTAATCATATTCGGCCTTCTCTCAGCCGTGGCAGTGACCAGAAGGTCGATATCGCCATTTGTATTCGCGTTCTTGTTCACCTTTGTTTCCCTATTTTTTGTCATATACGAATACCTGCTCTCCCCTGCCGACTACCTGATATTCTCAAGCGTTATAATGCTGCTAACCCTGTCATCAATAATGTATTCAAGGATAAGCATGGCAAAGGAGTCATACAGCAGCATGCTTAATTCTCCTGATGTGGAATGGCCAAAGCCGGAAGTATTCTAAAGAGGCTTCCTGCCAGAAAGCCCGCAATGCTACATCCTTTCAAGCGCCTCTATGCCAAGAGACTCGAGCGCCATTTTCATTGCACGCGCAAATCCTCCTACAAGCGCAAGCCTGCAATTCCTTTCATCATCTGACGTATCCTTAAGTATCGGAGTGCTTTCATAAAAGCTGCTGAATGCGTAGGCAAGCCTACCGGCATACTCTGCCATTACGCTGGGCCTGAGCTCTGAGCATGATTTCTCCACGGCCTCCCATATTCCGGCAATTTCCTTTACCAATCCGAATTCGCCGTCGCTGTATACTTTGCACACTTTATCCTGCTTTGGGGGCATTGGAGCATCCTCAAGCAGCCTTGTAGCCCTTGCATACATATACTGGCAGTACGGACCAGAGTCGCCTTCGAAGCTTAGCGCCCATTTCCACGAAAAAGTTATCCATTTCTCCGGAGACATCTTCAGGAAAGCGAACTTTATTGCCGAGAGCGCCACCGCCTCGGACACCCTGCCCTTCTCCTCCTCACCAAGCTTTAGCCTTTCTCCGATCAGCCCATAGGCCCTCTCACGTGCCTCTTCAAGCAGCCCGTCCGCCGTGTTTTCCTCAGATATCCCCTTCCTTGCCGCCAGTGATCCTTCTTCCAGCTCCACCCTTCCATATGCAAGGTGCCTTATCCCATTTCCTATGTCTCCCCTGCCAAGCTGCCTGAATACGAGCCGCAGCAGGGACTGCGGATAACTCTGCTTCACGTCTATTATATTTATCGCCTCATAGACATTGCCAAATCCCATCCTCTCTCCGCTTGCGGAAGTGCTGTAGAGCGGTTTTCCGTTCCCCTGCCTCTCTATGAATTTGCTGTATCTGAAAGGGTCATCGAGCATCCCGAACTTCCACATGTGGAAAGCTATGTCCTTCGCTACATACGTCGGCGTCCCATCGTTCCTTACAAGAACCTTGACACTCTCTTTCAATCCGCCAAATTCGCTTGGGAGGTCTTTGATTGAATTGAAATCTATTATCGTGCACCCGTTGTATTTTCCTTCTGTTTCACGCCTGGCCACGCCGCGCTCGAGCAGCATGTCCATTGCGCGGCCAAGAAGCTTTCCCCCAAGTATGTCGCTTTCCCATATAAGCACATCATGGTAGCTTCCGTAGTTTGCAGCAGTCTCATACTGGGCCCTTACGCATCTTTCTGCGATGCTCCTTGCAAGCCTGGACTCTTCCGTCCCATTGTTTTCGATCCTCTTCGCTAGCGCTGAGAGCTCGTCCCTGAAGCCCTCGCCCGGAGCCATCCTGTTTGCATCAGCATAAACCATTCCCAGCCAATGGTCAAACTTGCCCTCCGGCTTCTCCTTGTGCCTCATGTATCCCCATACTGCAATAACCATCTGCAGCCCCAAATCGTCGATATAATCCTCAACTTCAACATCATATCCGCAAAGCCTGTGCAGGTTGGACACCGCGTCCCCGAGCAAGAGGTTCCTGAGATGGCCAACGTGTATGGGGTGCATGGGATTTGCGCTTGGATATTCTATTATCACCTTCTTTCCATTGCCGATGCCAGACAGTCCCGTGCCGTAGGCCGCTTCAGATATCGACCTTAGCACCAGGCTGGCGAAATCAGCCCTTTTCACAGACATATTTATGTATCCACCCTCTGCCGCTGCCTCTTCTATCAGGCTGCATTTGCCAATGCGGGATGCAATCTTGGCCGCAATATCTGCAGGCCGCTCCCCTGCGGACTTCGATATGCGGAATGCAGCCGAGCATGATATGTCCCCGAAGCCCTTAGATGCGCCCATCGCGCCACGCACGCTGCCGGTTTTGTATCCAAGCGACGCAGCTGCTCCCTCAATGGCTTCTGCAGCCTCATCAAGCACCACAGAGAAAGGCGACACTGTCATATGTAACTCTCCCCAACTTTTAGCATGGACTGTATCTTGCCCTTGTATCTGCGGTGCGAATATATCCGTGCATCGTAGAGCTTCTTCTTCCCTATCATCCTCATTATCAGCCCATTGCTGTCCTTAAGTATGCTGCTCACTGAGCCTTTGTCGCGTATGTATATCGATGATTTGTCATCCACAAGCCCAAGCGGCCTGAGATACACCGGAAAGATCCACCCAGGATCGTCTATTCCGGCGGCATCGGCAAACTCCCTTGCCGCCTTCTCGTCGTATTCCATCCTCCTTATCATGGCGTTGTTGCTTGACGTGTCCTCTCCTTCGTCTGTCACTGGGTTTATGTACGATGCGCTGAGCGGCTTCCTTAGCAGGAACATGCCTATAAGCTCCTTTGTCAGCTTGTCCGTCCCTGCTTTCATGTACCTGCGCATCGCCGAGAAGAACATGTGGTCGTCGTATGCAAACAGCTCATCCTCGTCCATGCGGCCCGCAAGCTCTATAGGGCTTGTTATCTCTCCCTCGTCGACCAGGCGCTCGAATATGCGCTGCGCCATCATGCCGAACGCCACTCCCGTCTTGTGGTGGTAAACCGACCTGAACATATGGTACCTGCCAAGCAGGAAGCTTTCAACGGCTGCCTCGTCCTTGTCAAATATTATCCTGCCCTTCTCGAACGACGCTATCCTAAGGAGCCTTTGTATCCCCACGTTTCCATATCCTACCCCAGTATTGTGCGCGTCCCTAAGCAGGTAGTCTGATTTGTCAGCGTCGAATGCAGACGAGAGAAGCATGCCTTCGTCCCCATCCGCCCTGCCCAATATTATCTCAGATATCTCCTTAGCGCCGTAGTTGTCCAGCAGGTCTCCAAAGAACTTTTTTATTATGTCGGCGCCAAGGCTCTCATGGCTCTTGCCCCCCATCTTCCTGATTATGCACTGCTCCATGGTGTGCGAAAGCGGATAATGCCCTATGTCATGCAGCAGCGCAGCAAGCCTGAGCTTCTGCACAGTGTCCCTGTCGTCCGCAAGCACGGCCCCATTAACCCTGACATGCGACAGGAAACTGTCCATCATGAACATGGTGCCAAGGCTGTGCTCGAATCTCGTGTTTGTTGCGCCAGGGTATACCAGATTAACAGTGCCGAGCATCATTATGTTCCTAAGCCTCTGGAATACAGGGCTGTCTATAACCTTCAGCTCAAGCTCGGTGACGCCTATGTATCCGTGCACGTTGTCATATATCTGCTTCCTAGCCTCGATGGACATGCGATCAATGAATGATTTTATCGAAATCTTTTATAACCGATGGTATGAGGTCAATTGCGTCTGTTGCGATTGCGTGGTTTCCCTCAATCCTTTCGAGCATATCCCCAATGGCGCAGTGAAGATACACGCCGGCCCCCGCAGCCTCAAAAGCGCCTGCGCCCCTTGCGCAGAGCCCGCATATCATCCCTGCAAGCACGTCGCCAGTTCCCATCGTGGCAAGCGCAGAGCTTTTTGGCGTGCATACCTTAGTGCGCCGTCCGTCCGTAACCACCGTGCTGTGGCCCTTAAGCACAACCGTAATGCCCAATTCACGCGCGCACTGCGAGGCCAGCTCCACCTTGCCTTCCAGCCCAATGCTCCCAAGCCTTCTCTTGCAAAGCCTCTCAAATTCCGGTCCGTTCGGAGTAGCTATTATCCTTTTGCGTGCGTTGCCTGCGCATTTAAGCCTCTTAAGCGCATATATCGCATCCGCATCAACAATCA
This sequence comes from Microcaldota archaeon, assembly GCA_027365725.1. Classification (GTDB taxonomy): domain Archaea; phylum Micrarchaeota; class Micrarchaeia; order Micrarchaeales; family CABMGC01; genus JAJZNA01. The sequence goes on from DAHXMA010000025.1 coordinate 119,558, forward strand.
CATTCTTGCCTGCCTCCGCAGCAGCGCCAATAAGCCTGCCAGCAGCGCCTGCTGCGGCCTCGCCATTTCCAATGCCCATTCCTATCGCCATTGCGTCACATCTTTCTATTTCAGATAGCGCAGCCTTTCCATAAGCTATGCGGCTATGCCCTAGCTCTCCAACAATTATGTTTGGCGACAGTGCCCTTACAGGATTAATTATAATCGACGGCACCAGGAGCTTTGCATACCCGGCCCCAATCCTTAGGGCAGAAATGGCGCAGAGCACCGGCGCGCCATGGTACTTAGCGCTTCCCCCTACAATAAGCGCCCTTCCCCTGCTCCTTTTGTCATCATATGCGCTAAAAGGCATTGCCGCTGCCCGCACATCCGACGCCCCAAGGCGCGCATAGCGTTCCATCGCATCTCCTCAAAACCATTATATAAGTAATCAGGCAAATATACTCTTACTTATCAGGTGTTTAAATAGCCAAGATATACAAGTCAAAGAACGGCAAGCTTGTGGTATACCTCCCATCAGATGTGATAAGCGCCCTGAGGCTGAGGGAAGACGATGAGATATCATTCCTAAAGGCAGACGCAAGGTCGTATGTAATCGCAAAGAGCTCCGATGTAGCAAAGATGATGCTCGGGCAGTACAAACAGGATGCGGACCAGCAGCCTGGCCCAGAAGCGCTCAGGCAGCAAGCCTCTCAGCAGCCTGCGCAGCTATCTGCGCCTTCGCAGGAAGAGATCTCCGTGCTAAGGAAAATGGATATGATAAGATATGAAAACAGGACGCAGGAGAACACGATGAAGATACTAGACGAGCAGGAGAAGAGAGTGTTCCAGCGCCTTATAGCAAACGGCACAGTTAAAAAATTCAAGGGTAAGGAAGGCAAGGATCTTTACAGCATATCAAAAATGATATATGACCGGTTTGTGATGCGCAAGCCGCAGGCGGCAGGCGCGCAGGAGCGTGCCGCATCCCAGCCGCGCGTGCAGCCTGCAGTAAAAAGTGCAGCAGGCCCCGAAGACCAGGACATATCAGAGCTCCAGAAGAACGGCTATCTTGTATTGCAGACAGAGGCGGAGGCGAGCAGGGTCTCCTTGCTTTTAGAGCAGAGCATAAGGCATGGCCAGGTGCTTGGCACCAGGTCTTTTAACAAGAACAGGGAATTCTATATACTGCTCAGGTCATATTTCGATATGCATGCGCAGGGCATGCTCAGGAAGCTCAGGGAAAAGGGCTACAGGGTACAGGACCTTGCAAAGGAGCTGGGAATAAGCGAGGAAGGCGCCCGCGGCGTGCTTTACCTGCTTGCTGAGAGCGGCGACGTGATGGAAAAGAAAAAGGAGCTGTTTGTGATTGCCTGAATTCACAGAAGCGCAGCATGGTCGAATACAAGCACAAGCACTACGAAAATAGCGACTACGGCAAGCAGCAGTTTTGCGCTGAATTCCGGGCCGCGCTCAGGTGCATCATAAAAGCTAAGGACTCCTGCCTGCGACTGCGGCGTGTTAATGGCCATTCAACCGCCATACTTCATGCGCCCAATTATTAAAAATCTTTCTGTTGCATCGCAGCGCAAGCACGCCCGCATTGCCCATACAATCACCTTTTTAAGTATTCAAACGCAATAATATAGCATGAAAAAATCACAGGACCAGGGCGATGGCCCAGCAAGGCCTGCAAAGCAGCAGACCGGCAGCATAAGCGTATACGAGCCGATGTTTGCATGGGTGGCAATGCTGCTTATAGGCGTATTCCTCAAGGTATTGATATCAAGCACCACGCTGCTACCCCAAAACTCACATGCATACGCAGTGGCGAGCCTGTATTCATCATTCATACTGCAGTTTCCCGGCACTGTGATACTGCCTTTGATCATCGGGGCCGTAATAGGCGCAGAGGTGGGCCTGCGCGCATCAAGCATGAGAAAGGCGCTAAGAAGCGGCGTACTGAACGGGCTTTATTCCGCGCTGGTATATCTTATAGCAATAATAATAGCACTAATAGTAATGCAATATGCCACTCCGCAGTACGTTTCAATAACATACCATGTAATACTGCAGAGCATAGTGCTCCCGATAGCAGTGTTTTTAGTTGTGCTTGAAGCCTTTGCAGCCCTCTCCCATCTTAGGAAAATCGAGTGACCCTACCTTGTGCCGACTATCTTTATAACGTCAAGATCCCTAAGGCGGTAATCTTTCTGCAGCCTCATCTTGCTACGCGCGTCGACTGCGTACTTCATGCCCTTTGCGATTTCAGAGTGTATCCTAGATGCAAGGTCATGGGCGGTAGAGCCGTTCTTCATCAGTATCGCATCAGGGAGCACATTCCCGGAATGGTCTGTGTAGTGCGTCTCATCCTCCACCGGATAGACAACGATGTTCTCAAGCAATCCGAACACAGCAGTGTCAAGCAGCTTCTGGACCCCTGTGCTTGCGTTCCTTTCAAGATACGACTGCATGTACTTAAGGGCTGACTTCTGCTCAGGCCCTGGGTCTCCTTTGATTGCAAAGCCGCCGGATCCCGGCACATAATCTATCATGCCCGCAGCTGCAGCCTTTACCAGCGCAAGCTCTATTGCAGCCGCGCACCCCACCACAGGCGCCCCACCCAGCTCTGCCGATATCTTCTCCGGCGCCACGCCCCCATCAACGTCACACTTGTTCGCAGCTATTATAACAGGCTTGTTCTCCCTAAGCAGCGCATCAGAAAACCTCCTGGTTGACTCTTCATCCCAGCTTGCCCTTGACAGGGAGACAAAGCTTGCTTCTGCTGCCCTTTGTATCTGGCCCAAATCGACATTCATCCCTGAAAGCAGCTCATGCAGTGCGGCTTCGCCATCGTCCCTTTTGGACAGGGCCTGCCTGTGCCTTGCTATTATACCTGCCAGCCATTCGACCATCTCCGCCCTCACCATACCCACCTCCTTTGCAGGGTCGCAGCCTGTGCACGCAGATCCGTATTCGTCCGTCCTGCCGCTTGCATCTACGACCTGCACCAGCACGTCTGCGCCTATAAGGTCGTTTAGGAACTGGTTGCCGCGCCCCCTGCCCATGTGGGCGCCAGGCACCAGCCCTGCCACGTCTATTATGTTCACAGGTATCATCCTTGTTCCGCCGTCGCATCCCGAGTTCCTGGGGTTGCACTTCACCCCAAGGGACCTGTCTGCGCATTCATGCCTGGCGTATGCCATGCCCATGTTTGGCTCTATGGTAGTGAAAGCGTAATCTGCTATGCCTACATCTATCGAAGTCAATGCAGAAAACAGCGTGCTCTTGCCCTTGTTCGGGGCCCCGACAATTCCTATGCGCAAAAGACCAACCGCATCTTAAATTATCTAGCAGTGTTTTTATATGCTCCACTCCTATTTTTAATTAATGTACAGCACATACCTTACCATACTGATACCTGCGCTGATAGCGTTCATAGTTACAATAGCTGCAACCGAATTCATAATGCCCTATTTCATCGGCGCAGGCATAATAGCAGAGGACAGGAACAAGGAAAGGCCAAGGCGCATACCCAGCAGCGGCGGGCTTGCCGTTGCACTGGGCCTCATAGTAGGGATGCTCTCGTACACATTTGGCGGAAGCTTCATATTCGTGCCTGCGCTCAACGTATCCCGCCTGCTAGCAGTGGCCCTTTCAATAATGCTAATAGCCATGGTGGGGTTCATAGACGACATAAACGTGATGGCAAGGCGAGTGGCTTCAACCGGGATGAAGGACATACGCAAAGGGCTCAAGCAGTGGCAAAAGCCGCTGCTTACGCTTCTTGGCGCGCTGCCCCTCATGGCCATAAATGCCGGTGCAAGCAAGCTTGCCATACCATTTGTCGGAGTGGTCCAGCTCGGCATAATCTATCCGCTTATAGTAATACCGCTGGAGGTGATATTCGTGTCCAACGCCTTCAACCTGCTTGGCGGCTTCGACGGCCTGCAGCCTGGCATGGGGCTTGCCGCAAGCCTTGGCCTTGTAATATATTCATTTTTCTACGGGAACTACATAGGCTTCCTGCTTTCCGCCCTTCTCTTCTCGGCGATACTTGCGTTCCTGCCATTCAACCTTTACCGCTCAAAGATTATCCCCGGGGACAGCTTCACTTACGCAGTAGGCGGCACCATAGTTGCGATAATGGTGATCGGTAACGCCGAGGCATTCGGCGCCATAATACTGATTCCCTGGATAATAGAATTCATACTGCACCTAAGGAAGGGATTCCAGGTAACCGACCTTGGAATAAGGCGCGCAGATGGCACTTTCAGGGCGCCTTATGGCAAGAAAATATACAGCCTCACGCACCTTATAATGAATTCATTTAGCGTGAGCGAAAGAAAGCTAAGTGCCTATCTTGTGGCATTCGAGGCCGCCTTCGTGGTCCTTGCGCTGCTTCTCAAGGTATTGGGCTTCCTGTAGTAATCAGCATCGGAGTCGTTTGCAAGTATCACATCCGATGAGCGTATAAGCTTCCTCCTTCCGGCATGGCCTGCGTATACCATTGCATTCTTGGCTATGGTACTTGCAAGCTTCTCTATCTCCTTCTCAAGCACCCTTACCGCGTCCTCAGTCACCTTTTCAGCTCCGGCCTCCTTTATGAACTGCTCCATGTCATACAGGCTAAAGGCCCTTTTTTCAACCATCTAATCCCCAGAATTCAAAAGCAATAGTGATTAAATAACAAGCTTTAAAAACCTGCCCGGGTCTTGGCGAATAGTGGCAGTTAGGCATCAGCTCTTGTAGCGCAGCAAAGCGCCTATGCCCTTAAATCCCATGAGAAATTCCTTCCCGTAAGAGCTCTCGCTTGATACGAAAACAGTCTCAGCGCCTTTATTGTCCGCCATGCCTATAAGCTCCTCTATCATGTCCTTGTCAGAGACGACCTCAAGCGTGCCTCCGTCCTCAAGGTGCTTTGCCTCAACGTGCCCCGAATGCTCCACCACCTTGAATACGGAATTGTCATAGTTGCATTTGTATGTTATCTCCCGTATCTCCACGCTGTCGTTTATTATAAGCGTCGAGGCCTGGTTTGCCTCAAGCGCCTTTTTCGTATCCTCGTATCCGTAGACCGCAAGGTTCTTTCGCACTATCTCCTGCATGAACCTCTCTATTACCCTCCTCTCCTTTACCGCCTCCTGCTCCTTGAGCAGGTCCGACGCCTTCTCAACAAGCTCGTGCAGCCCGAACTCGTCCGTGTATCCCGTATCGTAAACCCCAAGTATCTTTATCTGGTAGTTGAAAGAGTTCTGCTTTACAAGGCCCTCCTTGGTCGGCCCCGGCCCGCCTACTATTACCCCCTTTATCTTGAACTGGCTTGACTCAAACACAGAGTTCACTATCTCCGAGACCCTGCTGTGGTACTCCCCTATGCTCTCCTCTATCCCCCTCTCGTATCTCCTTGCAGACTGCCCGCCTTTCCTGACCTTGGCATGAACCATTGAGTTTAGCTTCTTTATCACCTGTATGTGCGACCCCTTCAGCGTGGCTATCGTTGCTTCCCTGCCGTCAAGCACTACCAGGACATACGTATCCCTTGCGCCGACAATCTCCTCTATAGGGTCTAGCAGGAAAGTCGATTCGCACCTGTATATGTTCACCTTGAGCGGCATGGGCGGCTCCATGGAGAACAGCTCTATGTTTACCTTGCCCGGGTTGTCCGATACGTTGCCGCAGAATATGGCAAGCCCGTTCTTGGGCGTCTCCCTGTAAAGCCTAAGGTACTGCATTATCTTCTCAAGCGCGCTCTGCACGTTGTTCCTCACCGACTTGGATTTTATGTTTGATGACTGGCTGTGCTCTTCGCGCAGCTTTGCAATCTCATCCGAGATCTGGTAGCCTGCAGGCACGTAAACGCTTATCAATTCAGTTCCATAGCCGCGTATAGACTTAAGCCTCTTTATCTCCCTAAGTATATTGTATTCATTCTTCATAAGGCACCAGCTACCCTATCCTTTCCTTCCCGATGTAAGGCACGAGCGCCTTAGGCACAGTTATTGACCCGTCGTCGCAAAGATAGTTCTCAACTATTGCCACAAGCGTCCTGTTCGTGGCTATCGCAGTAGAGTTAAGCGTATGCGCATACCTCCTCTCCCCTCCCTCGTCATACTTTATGTCAAGCCTCATAGCTTGCCAGTCAGTGCAGTTCGAGCAGGACACCATCTCCCTGTATGCTCCCTGGAACGGCATATGCACCTCCAGGTCGTACTTCTTTGCCGCAACTGTGCCTATGTCCCCGGTGCAGATGCTCACTATCCTGTACGGGAGTTCGAGCTTCCTGTAAAGCTCCTCTGCGTTCGCGATCAATTCGTCGAAGAACCGCCACGAGTCCTGCGCCGAAAACACGAACTGCTCAACCTTATAGAACTGGTGCACCCTGAATATGCCTTTTGTATCCTTGCCGTGCGCCCCCGCCTCCCTTCTAAAGCACGGGCTAAATCCGATGTACTTCTTCGGCAGGTCCTTTGCGGAGAAGGTCTGGCCCGCGTGCATTGCAGCTATTGGGTGCTCGGAAGTTCCTATCATGAACAGCCCCTCCTCCACGCGCTCATTGGCGTTTGCATTCCTGGCATCGTCAGACTCGCCCGCCTTGTAAAGCATCTCCTGAAAATCGCCAAGCGCAGTCACCCCGCGGTAGTACTCGCGCCTCATCATCATTGGCGGAGCTATCAGCGTATATCCCTTTCCTGTAAGTTCCTTTATGGCAAAGGCTATAAGCGCCTGCTCCAGCAGCGCAAGCTCGCCCTTCATGTAGAAGAACCGCGATCCTGAAACGCGCGAAGCCTGCTCTATGTCGAGCAGTCCCAGCCTTGTCAGCGCCTCTTCGTGGCCCATGGCTGGTTTGTCGCTGCGCACCTTGCCGAATTTTCGTACCTCTATATTCTCCGAATCGTCCTTTCCATACTGCACAGATTCGTGCAGTATGTTAGGCATATTCCACAGGATATCGTCAATCCTTTCCGAGTATGCTCCCAGCCTTGCATCCATCTCGTCTATTCTGCCCTTTATCCTGGCGAGCTCGTCCACCCTGTCCTTTCCAATTTCCTTTCCTTCCTTCTTCATCTCGGATATCTCCAGGCTTCCTGCATTGCGCAGCTTCCTAAGCTCCTGCGACTCCAAGCTTATCCTTTTCGATTCCTCGTCAAGCTTGAGCAGCTCATCTATCGGATAATCGCTCTTTCTCAATGCAAGCGACTTCCTTATCTCTTCAAGATGCTCCTTAACGTATTTTGCAGTTATCATAAAGATACAATAAAGGCTATTGTGCCGCTGCAGATTTATATATGTTGATTCGGGTTATATTCCTGTACCTGCAGGGGTGGCAGAGCCTGGCCAAATGCGACGGGCTTAGGACCCGTTTCCTTTGTGGATGCGAGAGTTCAAATCTCTCCCCCTGCAAATCCAATTTGTAGCGACAAGTGGGGTTCTGAAATCCCGGCCCTGCCCGCAAATTCGACTGTTTTTCAGAACTGCCGCATTTCATCAGCTCAGTGCGACCGAACAGATTCCAAAAACTCTGCATTTTTATGCTTAATTATTGTGCCATAATATCTGTGTTCTGATAAGTGCTATGTTTGAGCTGGGATTGGGCTAGGCTGGAGCTTTGGCTTGATGGCAGCTTGGAGATAGGGCTAAAATTGCGTTCCGTATATTCGAACCCAACTGCTTTAAATATGGGCCTTGAACAGCATTAGATTCAGGTAGTTTAATGGATTCTGTTTGGAGGCACAGGGATGTCACCTTAAATGCCCCTGTAAGACCTCGGTATTTGCAGGTAAAAGCTGTTTTTAACGTCTGCTAGTATTTAATATCTTATAATCCTATAATCCGTTATGGAAATCACATTCTCCAAAAGCAACATAACACTTAATCAGAAAGAAATTACGACTTTAGATAAATTAGTCATCAAGTTCATCGATGCAATGGGCGACGTTGACTATGTAATAGTTAGTGGCTACATAGCAATCTTTTTCGGAAGGATAAGGGGTACAGAAGATATAGATATACTACTAAACAAAATGGACATAAGACAGGTCGAAGAACTACACGTAAGGCTTCTCAAAAGTGGATTTGAACCTGTCAACAACGTAGAAAATGCTAAAGATGCATACGATCTACTTTCTGAGGGATCGTCACTGCGATATGCTGAGAAAGGAACTTGGGCACCTAACTTCGAGCTAAAGTTCGTCAAGAAGCCTCTTGATAGGAATACCATGGACAACAAGATTAAAGTTACATTTAACTATAAATACTCAATGTATATATCTCCAATAGAACTGCAAGTCGCATTCAAGCTGTGGCTAGGCAGCGACAAGGATTACGAAGATGCGCGATACATTTATAATATTTTTAAGGCATATATTGATGTCAAAAAACTAAATGGATTTATATCCGAACTTCACGTAAAGAAAGAAATCGTAAAGAAAGTATTGGGCGAATTAAATGAAACAAAATAGCATTCTAACTGGCCTGAAGGAGGCAAAAGAGCTCAACCTTAGAAACAATTTGGAGTACATCGATGCATATTCCGATTATATAAAGAAGACGGACAACAAGACCTGGAGTAGAGGTCAGAAGAGATTTCTAGACATTTTGTACGCCAAAAAAAGAAGATCAAGGAAAATACAACTTTAATTCCATTAAACTGAAAAGGTGGGGAATTGAACCCAACGATTTTTTCGAGGATATTAGTTTTTCTGCAAAAGCGTCTCTAGACGACAAATTCTGGTAATGGAGGCACAGGGAATTGAACCCAGGCCCGCGCCGTGTAAAGGCGCTATCCTACCACTAGACGATGCCTCCATAATCCGCTTACTTAGAATGTCTCGCAAAGAATTTATTTATCCTGCCTATGGCTTCCTCAAGAACGCT
>DAHXMA010000022.1 GCA_027365725.1 Microcaldota archaeon
CACAACCAGCGCAACAGGAGACTCGGTGAGCATTGAGGACTGCAGCGGATCAGGCTGCACGCCGTCCGCAGTGCTTGCCAGCGGCACTACATCTGCAACGTACAATGTCGATAGCCTTGCTGCAGGCACATATACAATGGATGCATGCGATACTACTGCAGGCGTATGCTCCGCGTCAAACGTTCTTGTAGTGTCACCTGCAGCTGCAACGTACACATATGGCGGGCAGGCTTGCGACAGTTCAAGTTGCAGCGTAACCCTTAATTCAGGATATACCTGGTATTTCTGCGGCGCGTCCTATGAGTATGGCATAAGCTCAACAAGCTGGACAGCCGATGAGCAGCCGACGTATCTATCAATAGGCCACCAGACAAGTAACATATGCAGTACAACGCAATCCTCAAGTTATTATTTGACAGTGGGCGGGGTTGGGACTTCTGCATCTTCTTATACCATAGCCACTTCCGGAACGAGTTCAACTACCTCGTTCGGATTCAGCTGGACGCCATCATCTTCAACTGCAGATGATTTTGTAATATTATCCACAATTTATTCAATATCTTCAATAAGCCTGCCTTCAGGATGCACCGAACTGGGCGAGTATGAGGAAAGCGCTTACAATTATGTATACACTGCAGTGTGCACCGGATACTCTAGCTACTCTATATCAGGCGTGGTGGCTAATACCGGCACCAATTATGAAGCATGGGTCGTATATGACACCTGACCTAATTAAATGATCTTTGCACGACCTGAAGTAAAACCAGTTTATTTCTTGGGCAGGCTGGATGACAGTTCCTTTATGTCATCTTGCAGCTGTTCTACCACTTTTGCCAGTATGGCCTTCACGTTCTTTGAAGACCTGACTATCAGCCTAGGCTTTGCGATGTCAGGGTGGTCTTTGACCACTCCTGCAAACTCTACATCCTTATTTTCCACCAGCCTGCTCTTTATGATTTCCGGAAGGCTCCTGTCAGAGTCTTCAAATTCAAGGATAATGCTTTTTGGTTCGTCCTCTATATAATTCAGCTTCATAAAAACTACCTGCTGCATTTGCTGCTTTGGATTGCGCACAAAACGCTACTGTATATGCTTAGCTTTATTGTACAGCAATAATTATATACCTAACTAATGCTATTATTAGCAATTCTTCTAGTCCGAGGCGTAAAAATATGGCAAATGCATTGCAAGTGGATCCACAGCGCGTTATAAACCTTACTGCAGCAAAGCTAAAGGAGTCTGGAGTAGCTGTGCCTGATTACGTGCCTTATGTAAAGACAGGGCCTGGAAAAGAGAGAGTGCCTATTGATGCGGATTTCTTCTACGTTAGGTGTGCATCTATACTGAGGCAGGTTTATGTCAAGGGGCCGGTAGGCATATCAAAGCTTAGGACAAAATACGGATCACGAAAGCAGCATGTTGTAAGCAGGCATCATCATGCTCGCTCCGGAGGAAGCATAATAAAAGACGCGTTCGATGCGCTTGAAAAGAAAGGATACATAAAGACCACAAAAAAGGGCAGGATAATAACTTCTGCAGGAAAATCATTCCTTGACAAGCTATCAAACGAGATACTCAAAGGTGCTTGACATTGGCGCAGGAGCAGCCCGGCGAGCAGGAAAATGAACGGACAAAGATCTTGCAGCAGAAGCTGCAGGCTCTTCAGGCTGAGCAGCAGAAAAGAAGCGTTGTAAAGAGGTACTTAACGCCTGGGGCTTACGACAGGCTTATGAACGTAAGGCTTGCCAACTTCGAGCTGTATTCGCAGCTGGTAGACATGCTGATTGCAATGGCGCAGGGAAAGAGAATAAGCGGACAGATAAACGAAGAGCAGCTAAAACAGGTGCTGGGCCGCATGACGTACCGAAAAGAGCCTACCATAGAATTCAAGCACAAGTGAATAATTGGGAATAAATATGAGCAAAAAATCAAGTAGCAAGAAAATGAAACTGGCAAAAATGCACAAGCGGAACAGGAGAATGCCAGTACTCGCAGTGGTAAAGACGCACCGCAGACTTCAATACAATAAATTCCAGAGGGACTGGAGAAGGCGCAAGATGAGGCTGAAGGAGTGATATTATGCCAGCGATATCAACTATAAAATTCAGGGGAGTAATGGCAGGACTGAGGAGCACAAGGAAGAGATGCAAGGCATCGGATTACCTACGCGAGCACGTTGCGCGGTTCAATAAATCATCGTCAAAGAATGTAAGGATAGACCCTACGCTGAACGATTTCATAATGAGCAGGATCGTGAAGCGCGGTAAAAGCGTTCAGGTGGATGTAACCAAATCCGGAGACATAATAAATGTAAAGCTTGCACCTGGCCAGGTTCCGGCTGCACCGGATGCGGGCAAAAACAGTCCGCCTCCAACGCCACCAAAGCAAGGAAATAATGAAAAACCGAAGCCACCTTCTACAAAAGCCACTCCTGCGCAGGAAAAAGGCGTAGACAATGCAGCTAGAGATAAGAAAACTGCGGCAAATATAGACCAGAAAACTCAAAGGACAAGCGATATCCCAAAGAAATAATGCATTATAGCTAATAGCGGGTAACGACAAATGGGAATGGCAAAGGCAACTATAGGAAACAACAGCTATATCGGTGCCTTTGGACTTGCAACGGATTCATTCGTGCTTGTGACAGACTCTGCAACTAATACTGAAAGGAGGATACTTGAGGAAAACCTCGGCCACGAACCCATAGGCCTAAAAGTTGATGGGTCTGGACTTGTTGGCGTATATGTTGTGGCAAACGCTTCAGGAATACTTCTGCCAGAAACCGTTGATGATTCTTGGGTTAGGAAGCTACGGACCCTGCTCCCTGGCATTGAGGTGGAAATGATGCGCACAAGCCTCAATGCGCTTAAAAACAACATATTGACAAATGACAAGATTGCTTTTGTAAACCACGAATACAGCGACAAGGAGATAGCGATAATAGAAGACGTACTGGGCGTGGAAGCGATAAAGATGAGAATCGGCAGCTACGATACAGTAGGCGCAAACAACATAATCACGAATAATGGCATTGTATTGAATAATAGCGCCACGGATGACGAAATAGAGTACATAAAGAAGAGAATCGGAAGCGTTTCCCAGTCTACGGCAAATATGGGGTCTTCTAGCATAGGCCTTTGCGCAATAGCGAACTCCAGCGGAGCCGTAGTAGGCAGCCAGACCACCGGATTTGAGCTTGTGAGGATATCTGAAGGGCTTGGCCTTTGACATTGCATTTATTTATTGGTGCAGGTTAAATACTACTTTATACGCAAATGGTGCATAATATGGAAAATGGGCAGGATAACAGGGCAGATGCAGAGGAAATAATGATGCAGTTAAGGTACCTGCAGAACATATACTCTCAGGAATATGAAAATATCGAGAACAACATAGCAACATATACCCTGACAAATGCTGCGATTAACAGGAACATAGAGCTCCTGGAGAAGTCCAAGGAGATAGAGGGGGCAAGAATGATGATAGGCGGCGAAGGCGGCGCATATGTTCCTGCGGCAATTAGCAAAATAGAAAATGTGTTGACATATGTAGGCGCAGGGTACATGATAGAAAAGCCTGTTGAAAAGGCGCTTGAATTCCTCAGAGAAAATGGCAAGCGCGGGGATGAAATACTCTCCAAGCTTAACGCAGAAAAGCGAAAGATTGAGCAGAACCTGATCGATATACAGTATAAATCAAGCGCACTGCAGTCGCAATTAGCCGGCACGCAGGAATAGCGGTAATTGAATGTTTGAAGGGCTAAAGAAACGCTTCTCCGGCTTTATAGGATCACTTTCCAACAAGGAAGCTGATAAGACAAGTGCAATTGATGACAAGGGCCATGAAGAAAAAAATGCCAATGCAGTGAGCAATGCTGCAGAAAAAACTGCTTTGGCAATAGATGCGCCAGTCGAAGCGCAAGGCGCCATCCCTGCGGCTAAAAACGGGGATATGCCGGCCGGCAACCTGTCTGCCGAAGAAAATGAGCCGAAGCATGAATTGCCTGATGCAGCGTTGCACAAGAACCCAAGGATAAGCGCTTCAACAAAGATAAAGGGGTTTGTCTTTGGTAAGGTAAAGATAAGCCAGAAGGACGCTGATCCGTTCATAGACGAGCTAAGGATAGGCCTTCTCCAGTCGGATGTGAATTATGATGTGGCAGACCGCCTTACCGAAGGTATACGCCAATCTCTTGTTGGGAGGGAAGTCAGGCTAAAGGACATAGAGGCAGACATAAGGCAGAGCATAAGATCATCGATATACGGAATCCTTGCAAAAGAATCCGCGATAGACATCGCAGGGCTTGTTGAGCAGAAGAGGATGCAGGGCCAATTGCCTGTGAAGATATTGTTCATAGGCCCGAATGGGGCCGGAAAGACAACGACCATGGCAAAGGTGGCCAAAATGCTAATATCGAGCGGCATAACATGCATGCTGTCTGCCAGCGATACGTTTAGGGCAGCGGCAATAGAGCAGACCGTGCATCATGCAAATGCGCTAGGAATCGAAGTTGTAAAAGGGACGTACGGAGCCGACCCTGCAAGCGTAGCGTTTGACGCAATAGCGCATGCAAAAGCCCGTGGAATATCGGTTGTGCTCATAGACAGCGCAGGCAGGCAGGAGACGAACAAGAGCCTTGTGGAAGAACTCAAAAAGATATGCAGGGTAACCAACCCGGACCTCAAAATTTTTGTGGGAGAGGGGATCTCTGGGAATGCCCTGCTTGATCAGGTAAGGGACATAGATGCGTCGATAAAGATAGACGGCATAATACTCACAAAGATAGACGTTGACGCTAAAGGCGGCAACACCATCTCCATATTAAGCGAGACCAGCATACCAATCTTGTTCTTCTGCACTGGAGAGAAATACACGGACATTATGCGCTATAACCCGGATTTCGTGATAGACAACATACTTCCTGCATCTTGACTTGTGACTAACACCTGGCTAATGCCTTTCCTCTGCGCCATTTGCAACAAGCTCTGGATCGAGTATGCGTTCAAGCGTTTTCCTGTCAAGTATTCCAAGCTCAATGCATACCTGCTTTATGCTTTTGCCTTCTTTGTATGCCTGCCGCGCTATCCTAGAGGCTTTCGCATACCCTATGTAAGGATTAAGGGAAGTCGCAATTGACAGGTCCATCTCAAGCTTCTTGCGTATTGCCTCTTTGTTTGGGGTTATGCCTGCAATACACCTCTTTGCAAAGGTGTCTGCGCAGTTTGACAGTGATTTTATAGAAAACATGAGCTCGTATGCAATTACAGGTGTGAATACGTTTATTTCAAGCTGGCCGGCGTTTGCCGACTCTGTAACAGACGCGCAGCTGCCTATAACCCTCTGGCACACCATTCCCACCATCTCAGGAATGCTTGGGTTTATCTTTCCGGGCATTATTGATGACCCAGGCATTATTTCCGGAAGGGAAATCTCGCCAAGGCCGCCTCTTGGCCCAGAATTGAGAAGGCGCAGGTCATTGGCTATCTTTCCAATTGCAGTTGCGGTCTCCTTTAGAGAGTCCGAAACCGCAAGCTCTTCGAGCCTTTGCTGCATCAGCACAAACCGGTTATCCGCTATCCTGAAGTCTGCCCCTGTCATCTTTCTTATCCCAGAGATGAAATGCTTGGAGAATTCGCGCCCAGCGTTTACAGAATTGCCTACGGCAGTGCCGCCCAGAGGTAGCTTCAGCAGCCTCTTCCTTGCAACCGAGATCATGTCAATTGAATTTGTCACAGCCCACCTGTATCCGGAAAATTCCTGGCCGAGCGTCATCGGCACAGCATCCTGCAGATGCGTCCTTCCAAGTTTTGTTATATTCCTGAATTCTGAGGTCTTTTTCTGCAACTCCGATTCAAGGGCCTTTAGCGAAGGCAAAAGCCCAGTGCCGATTTCACTGTACACTGCAATGTGAAGCGCAGACGGCATGGTGTCATTTGTTGACTGCGACATGTTTACATGGTCATTTGGATTCACTAGCGCGTAGTCTCCGCGTTTTCCTCCGAGAATCTCTATCGCCTTGTTTGCGATCACCTCGTTTACGTTCATGTTTATGCATGTGCCTGCGCCTGCCTGGAATATATCTATCGGGAAATTTTCATCAAGCTCCCGCCTTATAACGAAGTTGCAGGCTCTTGATATGGCCGAAGACCTCCTGCTATCGAGCCTTCCTACCTTCAAATTGGCTGCAGCTGCCGCTTTCTTCAGTATTGCATACGATACAAATATCTCCATTGGGACTCTAACTCCGGATATGCCAAAGTTGTTTATGGCTCTCTGTGTTTCCGGGCCATAATACGCATCTCTGTCAACCCTTACTTTTCCAAGCACATCGCTTTCAACCCTGTATCTATTCATTGCCAAACGCCCTCTCATTTTTTGTCTGCTATATCCTTCATCAGTTCGCCCTTTAGCATCTGTATTGCAGATGCAGGGTCAACGCCTTTGGGGCAGGCCTTTGAGCAGGATCCTGAAAACTCGCACCCCCACACGCCATCCATAGTGTCTGCTTCGAAAAGCCTCCTTTTTCCTTTCTGGTCACGCGAATCTGCATGATAGCGGTATACCTGCGAAAGCGCCTGCGGCCCTATGAAATTAGGGTTGGAATTGACCACTGGGCAAGCGTCAAGGCAAAGCCCGCACATTATGCAGTATGAATACGGAAGGAATTTACTGAGCTCCGCCTTGCTCTGTGCGTACTCCTCCCTTGCAGCATACTTCTCTTTCTGGTCTTTCCTGTACAGGCTAGGGTCTACTGACCGGTGCCTCTCGAAAAAGTCATCGAAATCGGTTACCATGTCTTTTAGTAGTGGGTGCCCCAGCATAGGGGATACTTCAATTGTGTCGTACTTTGCAGAAGCAAGTACGTTTGTCTCGCATGCAAGCACTGGCTTGCCGTTTACAACCATGCCGCATGACCCGCAAATGCCCATCCGGCAATTGCAACGCACGGATATTGTGCTGTCCTGATAGTCCTTTATATCAAGTATTGCCCCAAGCACTGTAGTCCTGTCATTCGCATATGTGGTGTATGTATGTCTGTCGAATCTCTTGGTAAGGCTGTTGAAGCGCAAAAGAACAAAGCTTATTTCCTTGCCGTACTTTTTTACCGGCCTTGCCCTGGTCCGTATATCTTCTCCTGCAATGATTTTCCTTTGGCTGCCCGGGTAAGCACCGTGCCAGAAGATTTCTACCACGCCGCTTATCCCAAAAACTATAAGCGCTATTGCAAGAAGTATTGAAGCTGCGCCGGAGTAAGCCGCTTTTCCGGCAATAGTGGCCGCTGCCAATATGAGCATCAGCACCGGAACTCCGATCATTGACGCATAAGCGAATATTGTATATCTTGAAGCTCTCATGCAAACCACACAAATGCTATTGCTGCAAACCCTATCGCCCAAACGGCAATGGCAGCGTATGGCAACGCAGCAAGAGGCTTGTAGTAGAATTCCTTTGCTGCGCCGTATTTCATGAAGGATTCATTTAGCCTTCCGAATACCACGCCATGGCTAGCTATTATTGAAAATGCCTTTGCGGTTTCAAACAGCTGCGGGGTGAACAGTATCCATAGCGCAAGCAAGAGATATCTTGATGCATTGTTAAGCGCATTTCCGTAGTATACTGCGCCTGCGGTCATGCTAATTGCCAAGGCAAGTGCCACAAATATCGCTATCCTATAAAAAAGCATATGAATCATCCCTTCACGGTCGAATGGGGCAAGGCGCAGTATGCTTGACTGCCTTCCGCGCACATCGTACGAATCTTGTTCCATATTTGCACTTCTTTCCAATTTAGTATTTTCTTTCCTCAGGCTGCCACTTTGTAATTTTCACCTTTGAATAACTGAACTTTATCCCTGCGGCAGATTTAATCGCTATTGTGTGCTTCAGCCACCTGGCATCGTCCCTTTTAGGGTATTCCGCTACTACGTGGGCGCCACGGCTTTCATGCCGCCTGAACGCACCCTCAGATACAATCCACGCTATATCAAGTAAGTTATGTATCTCAAAGGCCTCCCTGAGATTTGTGTTGAATGCCTTGCCCTTGTCTTCAATGTATATATCCTTGAACTTATTGCGCAGAGCCGAAATCCCCTTCCTTGCGATTGCCATGCCCCTGATGTTTCTGTACACATACATGTGCTCCTCCATCAATTCATAAAGGGAATCTCGCAGCTCATACGGGCTCGTGCTGCCACGGGCATCAATAATTTTGTGTATGTCTGATTCTTCCTCCTCTGCTGCAGCGAAGAAGGACCCGGAATCGGCAGCGTTGCCGGATTTCAATGCAAAATCAGCGGCAGACCTGCCAGCTATGCGCCCCCATACTGAACACTGGCTAAGCGAATTACTGCCCAGGCGGTTGGATCCGTGTACGCTGACGCACGCGCACTCTCCAGCTGCCCATGTTCCAACCATTGGCCTTGAGGCATCAAGCATAACTGCGCCGTCTATGTTGGTATGTATTCCACCCATTGTGAAATGGGCCGCAGGCCTTATTGGTATTTGGGATTTGCTCGGGTCGAGGTTTATCATCTTTATTGTTATCTCCTTTATCATGGGCAGCTTTTCATCTATCTTTTCAGGGTCCAGGTGCCTGAGGTCAAGGTATACGTAATAAAGCCCTGACTCATGGTCGCGCATGCCTCGCCCTGCCTTTATCTCGCTTATTATGGCCCTTGAAACTATGTCCCTAGGGGCAAGCTCCATCTTGCTCTTGGCATACTTCTCCATGAACCGTTCGCCTTCCGAGTTTTTCAGGTATCCGCCTTCCCCGCGTGCTGCCTCTGTTATGAGTATGCCGCTTGGTATCAGCGCGGTAGGGTGGAACTGAACGAACTCCATATCCTTAATCGGAAGGCCTGCGCGGAAAGCCATTGCAGTCCCATCGCCAGTGTTTGAGTACGAATTTGTTGTGAAGCTGTAGATTCTTGAAGCGCCTCCGGTTGCTATTACTATTGATTTTGACCTGAATGCCTTTACGTTTTCATTTGACAGGTCAAAAGCTACAATGCCGTATATCCTATTGCCTTTTCTGATCAGGTTTGTTGCAAAATGCTCGTTGAATATGTCTATATCCTTATGGCTTGTAAGCTCGTCATATAGAGAGCGCATCATAAAGAACCCGGTTTTGTCGGCAGCAAATGCGGTCCTTGGAACGCTCATGCCGCCAAATGGCCTCTGGTCTATCATGCCTTTTTCACGGCGGTTCCACGGCACTCCGAGGTGGTCGAAAAATTTTATCTCGTCAGGCGCCCCATTTACAAGCCTTTCAACCGCATCCTGATCGGCAAGGTAGTCGGAGCCCTTTACAGTATCGTATGCATGGAGCTCCTTGCTGTCCTGGTTCGCTTGCGGATAGAGCACGCCGGATATGCCCCCTTCTGCGGCAACCGAATGGCTCCTCATTACATGGAGCTTTGACACGACTGCGATCTTGAGGTTTCCCTTTCCAAGCCTGCTTGCATGTATCGCCGCAGTAAGGCCGGCAATACCGCTTCCCAAGATCACTACATCGTAATCGAGTACTTCCATCAATCCACATATGCTTAAAACTAATAAATTATGCACGTGCAGTTGCATTTATCAGCGTATAACCGCACAGATAACACACCTGCAACTACCTTGGCGCGCTTAGTAAAATGACAGCGCTCATTCCTTTACAACTGTGCCCTTGTGCCTCTTTCCGCTTATCGCAAGGGAAAGCTGCTCCATGTCGTCATTTACGAACCTTATCTCTATGTTCCCTCTCTTTGCAAGCTTGCTTGCAACAAGGTCGAAAACAAAGTTCGAGCCTGCGTTCCTTGTATCGCGTATTGAAGCGACCTCTATCATCCTGCTGTGCGTAACATTCTCAAGCTTCTTAGCGTTTTTGTCTGATGGAGGGCGGTCGTAGATATATGCGTCCTCGCTGACGTTTATAAGGACTTTGCTTCCAACAACTTCGCACGCAAGCGTTGCAACCGCATCGGTCGATATGCCAGGCAGCAGTCCCCCCATAAACACTATATTGTTGCTCTTGCTGGCCATGCGCAGCTCGTTAAGGTCTGTTACAACGTTTGGATACACGTCGAGATCGGAAAAGAGGTCCTTTACTATAAGGGCATTTATGCGGGTTATGGCTATTGCAATCTCGTCCAGCACCGCCTCGTTCTTTATTATCTGGTTTGAGGAGCTTATGTACAGCCTTGAGGCGTATCCTCCCCCGACAGCTATTATGAACTTGTACTTTGTGCTGAACCTTTTTAGAAGTTTTGCCAGCCTGCGGATATATGAGACGTTGACGCCGTTCTTTCTAGATACCATGCTTCCTCCAAGAGACATGCATATAGTATCCATTTGCGCACCATTACTTTGCTTCACTCAATAAATATAATAGTATCGCTTTCTCTATTGGGAGCTTGTTTGCTGCTTGTTCCCACGCCAAGCTGCTTCTTCCATCAAGCACATCAGAGGTTATCTCCTCGCCCCGGTGGGCAGGCAGGCAGTGCATTACCTTTGCTCCTTTTTTGGCGTAGCCAAGTGCCTTGCCATTTACCTGGTATCCGGAGAAGGTCTTTCGCCTTTGCGCAGCCTGCTTTTCCTGCCCCATGCTTATGAAGGTATCTGTGTATATTACACTGCATCCGGACAGGCCGGTTTTCAGGTCATTTGTAATCTCAACCATCGAGTGCCTGCTTGCAGCCTCCACGTAGCGCGTGTTTGGGGAATACCCAGTAGGGCCTATCAGGGACAGCTCTGCCCCAAGCATCGACGCCGTGATCATCAGGGAGTTGGCCGTGTTGGCGGCTATGTCTCCAACGAAGGCTATTCGCAGCCCTTTGAGGCTTCCGAAAGCTTTCTCTATGGTGTATACATCGCTTAGGGCCTGGCACGGATGCTCCAAGTCCGTAAGCGCATTTATTACTGGCACGCTGGCGCCTGCTGCAAGCTCGCGGATGTCTGTATCACGGTACATCCTTGCAGAGATTACGTCAACATATGAGCTTAAAACCCGGGCAGTATCTTGCAGCGTCTCTCCACGCGATAGTTGTGATGTGCTGCTGTCTATGTATATGGAGCTGCCGCCAAGCTGTGACATTGCGGCCTCAAACGAGACTCGTGTGCGGGTTGATGGCTTTTCGAACAGGAGCGCCATGATTTTGCCTGTGCAAGGCATCTTAATTGCGCGTGCAATTCCAAATGAATCTGCAATTGAGAAAATCTTCCTGATCTTTGGCAGGTCAAGGTCAAGCGAGCTTATCAGATTCAATAAACCTACCCAAAGATCATTCCTAGCCCGCTTTCGCTCTCATTCCTTTCCTTCTCCATCTCGCCGGCAACCTTTAGCTCGGTGTCGTGGTCAAGGCGGCTTATGCTCTTTATGCTGTTCTTAAGTTTTGGCTCTGCTTTTTCCAGGAACTCTTCAAGAGCGCTTAGCACTAGGTAGTATTTTTCAGGGTCAAGCCCGAGTGTAATTCCGTCTTTTAGCCAGTAATCCTGCCTTGCAAATATTATATTGGCATTCTCATCTGATTTTATCTTGCTTATCTGATCTGGACTTAAGCTATTGTCGAGGTACGGGTCGTAGCTGAGCATCTTCCTAAGCGATTCTACGTCTTCTTTGCTGCAGGAGTAGACTCTGGTTGGTATGTAGACACCTTATACCTTTGAAGCATTTATGAACCCGTCCCTTCCGGGCCGATTGGTGACGACTGCCTTTCCTTCATCCGTATCTATTATTGTGCCCTTGGTTATTATGTTGAGCCTTGCAAAGTTTCGGTTGTCGTGAGATTCGACTATCGCCTTTATCCTTACTTTTTTGTATGCCTTGCCAGATAGCAAATTTGCAAAACCTGCATATTGCAGCCTGTCCTTCCTTGACCCGCCTCTGGCGCGCACCCTCTTTACGGAATTCTCTCCGGCCAGTCGTGTTGATGCAAAATAGCCTCCCATCTCATGCCTGCGCTTGTCTCTGTTCTTTAGAAGGCTTTTGCCATTCCCGCTTAGCTTGGTTCCGGATTTTCCGTGGAACTGCGATCCAAATTGGCTCATGTTTACCACTGGGCTTATATCAATTTAACGAATATTAATTATATGGCAAAGGTTTTAAATAGTGAGGTGCAGATTCACCACATTATAAAATGGGTTTTGAGATGCTTGAATTCCCAAAGTTAGGCAAAGATCCGTCCGCATTTGTTGGGAGATGCAGCGCAACGGTGAAAGAGATCATAGGCCAAGCTGCAACGTTTTCTAGGGGTTTTGATGTGGTGCTTGCGTTGAAACAGTCCGAAGGACTGGAGAAAAGGCTATTGCCCGCCTATACGGCCGCAGCAATAAGGATGCATTGCGGAACAATGAAGGCAAAAAGCATGCCTTTAGAGATGCTTTCACTACTGGCCAACACGAATGACATACGCAAGGCAGCAGCCATGTCGGCAGATGACAACTGCAACTTTGTGCTGTTTTCAAGCAGCAGCAAGCTTGAGCGCCGGATTGTGCGAAAGCTTGGGATAAGGATCGGAAGGAAATGGAAACTGACGCCTCTCGATCTTGACGAATGCAGCCGCATTGCTGCAGGGACATCCTCATATGGAGCGCATGGCAAGGGAAATCAGGAATCCTAGCAGAAAGCTTGCGCCTGCCGTGCCGATCCACGAGGCTATTATTATGGCAAGCGGCCTTTTCCTTATGATACGCGTCCCATAGCTTAAACCTGCGCCATAAAGGCTTGCGGTAAATGTCTGCGTGTTCGATGCAGGTATGCTAAAGAGCGTTGCAAGCTCAACTATCGCTATTGACGTAGCCTGCGATACCAGGGCATTCATGTAGCGCAGCGGAAGTATGTTTGATCCTATCATCCTAAGCTCCCCTCCACTGAACGCTACGCTTCCGAAAACCACAGCTGCGACTATTACAGCTATGACATACGGCCCGGACATGATGCTGGACACGGACTCGAACAAGAACCCTATTGTATTTGCGCCAAGGACAAAAGCCGCAAGGAAGGACAGCGCTATGAGGATAAGCTTTGCGTATCTCACAGTTTTCCATATGTTTGCCCTCTGACCAGTCCGCCTTATTGCATTCATTGCTATTATGGCCAATAAAGCAGCAGATATTGTTGATATCGCCCAGAAGAGGAGCATGCCTGAGGTGAATGCGATGTTAGGATACTTTCCGTACCCTAGGCTTATGCCTACAAAAGCCATTGCGAGTGTCATGGATAATGACTGAGGGACACGGAGCATGTGAGATATTATGAACACTAGGAAGGATATTGCCATTGCAAGGACTATCAGGGCCTCTGACTGGACCGGAAGTAGGGCAAGCAGGCCCGCCCTGAGGAAACTGCCCTGCACCAGAAAGCCCGCTATATATCCGAGAATGGTCACGGCTATGCCGAACCTTTTGGCAACTATCCTGCCTGAGATTATGGCGCCGGAGCATGCGGGCAGGTTGTTGCCCGAGACTATTGCGGTGAGTATGAAAAGTAGGGCGTAGACTATGTAATCAAGCAATTAACCACTATGTCAGCATTGAGCGCAGTATGCTGACTATCATGTCGGCAGAATCTTCGCATCCGTCAAGCACATCGTCAGCCAAGTATGCGACATTCTGTATATGGTAAAACGACTTGAAGTCCAGCTTTGATGAATAAGCATAATCCACCATTGCGTCCTTTATATCATCGCCATGCTGCTCAAGTGCTTCTATCTTTCCCCTAAGCTTCATTGCCGAGTCTATGTCTGAAGCGCTGTGCATCTCGTAAAGCAGGTCGAATGCTATACCTGAAAGGTTGCTCAGTCGCGTAAGGCTTGTCCGTACATATTCGCTTGATTTTCTATCCTTGCACTTGTATCTGTGCAGCGCCCTTGCTATGTTGAACAGCGTGTCTACGATATTGTCCTCTATGTCGACGAAGCGTATCATGTCGTCTATTAGGTTTGGGGATATAGACCCGGACGTCACGGCGTTGGATATCTCGAAGACGCGCCTGTCGGCCGTATGCTCTATCTCCTTTATCTCTTCAAGCCCGTTGTAGCCGTTTATAACTCTTTTGAGTATCTCGTTTGCAGCTATTGCCTGCTCCACTATGCCCCTGCTTCGCTCTATCACCTGTTTTTCCGAGCTTCCATCAAGAATTCTGCCGAATATGCCCATGTGCCTTCAACTCATCTCGAATTCGGCATTAAGTATGCCATATATCCTGGATGCCTTCTTCTTGCCGATCTTATCGACCTTCATCAGGCTATTGATGTCCGCATTTGCTATGTTTTTTAGCGTCTTGAAATTTGAGAGGAGCCTTAGTGCAAGGTTTGGCCCTATGCCTGGCAATGAGCCAAGCATCATGGTCTGCCACTGGAAAGTGGTGTATGCCTTTTTTACACCTGCAATGCGCGGCATCCTTCCGTCTGCCACCTGCTCTCGCTCGGCAAGTTTGAGGAGTATTGCGGATGTCTCGATGGGGTCTGATGACTGTATCAACTGTATGTTATATTCAGAGTACAGCTTTAGCATTGCACCTAGTATTATGTTTTTGCTCAGCCTAAAGCCGGCATCTGCGCCCTCGAGTATCAGAAGCGGCTTTATGAAGCTGGCGTCAAGCCTGCAGGTCTGCTCGAAAAGCCTGCCGTCAATTATTGAATTCTCAAAGTCAGGCGCAGTTTTGCGCTCGACGCACATTCTATCAGAGATTATGTAATCTCCCACAGGCAGCTGAGCGAAACTCAGGCTTGCGCCTGCGCTGTAAAGGGCATCTATCAAGTCGATGTTGCGCTCTCTTTTGTCAACGATGAATTTCAGCTGCTGCATGATATTCTAAATGCTCCCTACATATTTAAGTATGCTGTGCAATAAGAGTCTCGGTTAGGATGTCAAGGAAACTGAGCACAAGGAAAAGGCCTGAGCGGGACAGGCATATGCTTAAAGAGCAGCTGAAGATAGAGGAAGGGGTGTTTGACAAAAGGACAATGGCTGCCATATGGAAGATGTTCAACCACAACATAATATCAAGGCTTGACTTCATGATAGCAAAGGGCAAGGAAGCCAATGTTTATGTTGCGGATTCTGGAAGCTCGATTGCGGGGGACCAGATAATACTGAAGATATTCAGGATCGAGACCTCAAGCTTTGATAGGAGAATTGACTATGTGCGAGGAGACATCAGGTTCGAAGGAAAGGAAGGCAGGAGCCCCTATGAGATTGTCAGGACCTGGTGCAAGAAGGAATACGGAAACCTGATGATTGCAAGGGCTGCAGGTCTTCACAGCCCGATACCGTATTATTTCAACGGGAATGTGCTTGCAATGGAATTCATAGGAGACAATGGCATGCCTTCCAGAACGCTCAGGGAAAGCGAACTGGAGAACCCGGATGCAGTGATGGCTGCCATTTTGTCAGACCTTAAGAAGCTCTATGCGGCAGGGCTTGTGCACGGCGATGTAAGCGAGTACAATATACTGATGCGCAGTAATGTGCCTTGCCTTATAGATTTTGGCCAGGCAGTTGTGCTTGGCCACCCGAATTCGGGCAGGTTCCTTGAAAGGGATGTAGGAAACATAATCTCGTATTTCAGCAAGCGCTATGGGATAGAAAAGGACCCAAGCGCAGTTCTAGATTGGTTAAGGAAGGGGGGCTAGGCTGCGCGCTATGCCTTCTAAGCTATACCTTTGGTATTTCGAATCCCTTTCCTTTTAGTGTCTCCTTGTCCATTATGCTATATCGGTATATAACGTCGCCCTTCTCGTTGCCCTGCACAATCCATGGCCTTACAAGCACTATGTCATTCTCCTTTATCCAGAACTGCCTCTTTAGCCTGCCCGGTATTGCACATATTCGCTGGTTGTTGTCAGAGCACAGTACCCTGAATTTTGATGCGCCAAGGGCAGCAACGACTACGCCTACGACTTCGTTGTCCCTGGGCAATATTATCTTACGTTCCTCCGGGACTGCGCTTCTGTGTTGCTTGTGAAAGTTGCTATGACCTCTTCTTTGCATCGGAAAACCTCAGGAATTTTTGACAGTGTACTTTGCGCCGCACGCCTCGCAGACTATGGTAGTATAGCCGCGGTCTACAAGCTGTACGTGCGTATCTGGCTTGTGGCACTCCTTGCATATTATGTAAAGCTCAAAGTATCTTTTGATCTTCTCGTTTATAGTGTTTGTCGATATCTTGGCAAGTATCGTCAGCCTCTGGTCGTCTGTGGTTATCGGTGCGGCAAGCTCCTTTGTCAAGTATTTTGCTATTTCGTCCTTTGTGCGCCTTGCAGTGTCGGCAATCTGCGAAATATTTTTTATTATGGTCTTGTTGCCCTGTATCAGTACGTCCGGCTCAGGCACCTTGAAATCCGCCTTCTCCACCGAAAGCTCAGGCAAAAGTACGAATGCCTTGTCAAGAAGCTGCTCGTAGTCACTCATTAAATACTCTCAGAATAATGCCTATACCTGCATACTAGTCGAAGCTAATTTATATAAGCATTTGTAAATGAACTATATCATGCAGCAGAAAGGCGGGAAGCTAGGGGTTTCCCATCCGCAAATCCCCTTCAGGCGGGCCGTATGCTAGCTTAGTATGATATATGCATATCGGATCCCTGCTCAAGCGTTGAGATCCTGCCTTTGGTGGTAGTTCCGTATATGAATCGGGCCAGGCCGGAAGGAGCAACCCTAAGTATATGGCGCATGTGTATTTCACGTGCGCGTACAAAGGGCTATGCTCTTAAGATACAGGATTGAGTGGAGGCAGGGAAATCCTGCATGCGTATATCGTGCAATGCTGCTTCTGCTGCACTTAATGCTGGGTTCGCCTAGAGGTATGGCGGCAGGTTGCTAACCTGTTTGGTCGCAAGGCCTACACGAGTTCGATTCTCGTACCCAGCGATCTTCTTAATCTTCAGGCATTTGCCAGAATAACAGCAATATACCATTAAATTGCTTAAAAAAGTTAATTTAAAAAACGAAAAACTTCATAAATGATATGATTAACATGGTGAGGGTTTTTATTAACGGCTATGCAAGGCGCAGGATTCCGCCGGAAATGCTAGCTGAGCTAAAGCAGGTACACAGGAACCTTACGACAAATGACACATATACCAAAGGGCTTGAAATGAGCCGCTTTATGGAGAACAGGGAAATTGCAAAGGGCATAGCCGGCAAGCTTGGCGTAGATGGAAAATATGACATTTTCCTGGAGCGGAAGGATATCAATGCATATGTATACAAACCGTATAAAATGGAAAAAATTGCCTTGGTACTTTCCAGGGAAGCCGATATGCTGGACAAAGACCTGAAGACCGCAATAATGAGCCATGAGCTTGGGCACGTAAAGCACCGTGACGTAGAAAATAGCAACAGGCGTCATTCATTTGCAAAGCATATGGCAATGTTTGCCTCTGCGAACGCGTTTTTTTCCTGCAACATCGTCCTGGGCCACGACATGCTGCTTAAGGGCGTTACGGCAGAGACTGCTGTTATTGAAGGCATGATTGTTGCTGCAAGCATTGGCACAAATAGGGTTGCCCTAAAAGCTGCTACACCGGTATTATCAATGATTAAAAGGCGTGAAGAGCTGCGGGCAGACAGGGAAGCGGTAAGTGCAGCAGGGCTGATTCCAGTAATCAAGCTTTTAAGTGTATCAACAACCGATGGGCGCAGCACCCTAGGGACGCTTATAGGGGCAGTTAGGCGCAATACCAGGAATAGGCCAGATACTCTTAAGGATACGCTGAAGGTCGCAATGGGATCTATAAAGCATACGGTTTTAGAGTTTACATACGCTTCGCATCCCAGCACGGAAAAACGCATGAGAGCTGCAATAGAATACGCAAAGAGACATGGCTAGAAGCAGACGCTGCGGCAAATGGCAATTGCGACGAATTTGCGCGGAGTGGCCATGAACCTCACTAAGCCTAAAAAGGCAAAGCTTTTAATTTGCATATAAGATATATTTTGCTATGGCCACTTTTAGGCTTCAGAGCGCTATGGAATACCTCCTTACTTATGGCTGGGCCATTCTGATAATAGTAGCAGTTCTGGTAGCAATGTTCTCACTTGGAGTATTCAACAGCAATCCTATTACTACATCTTGCATCGCAGAATCAAACTACGTATGCGGAAACCCTGTGCTGCATGCAAATACATTCAACGCACTGATAGGCGAGTCTACAGGGAGAAACTGGATTGCAGCCAACATATTGTGGGTTCCTAGCGGAACGCAGGTGCCAGCAGCATCCGATGTGTGCCCACCTCCAGGATCCAACACGATAAGCACAGGCATATCCTGCTATAACTCCCAGTCGCTAAAGGACGGTTTTGCAGTTGACACAACATTCATATTCAGCTCCAATGCTGTTGCCGGCAATGTATATACCGGTCAGGTATGGGCCATGTACCAGGTTGATGGCGGGTCGGGATGGTACGAAGCAGAGATGGCCGGAGCTACGCTAAAAGCGGTTTAACCATTCCGGTGAATCTGCAGCGATATTTCCCTCACCTTTCCAAGCAGTGCGGATTCGTCCCGATACATCTTATCTACAAAGTATGGGGTGAATGGGCTATATTTCCTGAAAGGGAAATAAAGGAATACCTTCTTGCCTGTGCTGTGGGCATGCATCCTCTCGCTGTCAACTCCGCTGGAATACACAAGGCTTGACATGTGTATCACAACAATGTCGGACTGGTCTATAAGATGGTAGTCCCTCCTAACTGTTTGGTTTGCTGCAATCTGGGTAAGCTTTAGGTCGTTTGAATAGCGCTTGTAGGCACTTAGGTCTACGCTTCTCGGGTCGAATACTATGGCCATCTTCCTGAGCTTGTCAACAAACCGCTGCAGCTTCCTGTAGCCGGCATCTGTGCTGCTGGTCATTGCAAAGCTTATGTACACTTTTACCATATCCCTGTTGTATATAAGGTTGTATATTGTTCTGGGATCCTCCTTAAGCCCTATCAGATAGTTCTTCTTTCCAAGCGTTTTGCTTATAAGGTCAGTCGTATATATCTCAAGCTCAGACCACAGCAGAAGCTCATGCATGTCTATTGAGGCATCTGTCCATTCCTTTTTGCTCTTGAAATTGGTCTCTAGGTCATGGGCTGTGGCTATTATAGTGATGAAGAAATCGGGGTCTAGCGACTTGAAATCTTCTATGTCTAGCAGGTTTATCGGGCCATTTTTCCACCAGAACGCAGTATGCCCATCTATTATGTAGTCGGTGTCCTTTGAAGACGCAATGGTATCTGTTATGTTGTGCAGAGCGTTGAGCTTTATCACGTCAAGTACTTTCTTGTCGAGCCTGAGGAGAGTGTTCGGCGTCAGGTTCTCGTTAAGCCCCTTTGCCGCTTCAAGCATCTCGTCTACAAGGTTTATTATCCTAAGCTTTTTGCCGCGAAGCCGCGCCATCTGTGCGGCTTTTCCCTCTATTGCTATCCTGTCGGTTCCTGCCACGGAAGTGCTGAATATTATCATGTTTCAACATGGCAATTTAGGCTTATAACCTTATTCTACAACAAGGAATGTCAGTTGCTGCCGGTTACAACTGCCACAATTTTCTTGTTTGAAAGCAGCCTGGGCCTTGAGCTGAGCATGGACAGCAGTCCGGCTACGCCTGCCGCTCCGCCCGGCTCAGACTTTATTCCAAGTCGCTTTAGCTCCCCTACCGCCTCGCTTATCTCGTCCTCAGTAACCGCGATCCCTATTCCTCGCGTGCGGCTTAGGGCCTCAAGCCCTTCTGCACCGAAGGTTGGATAGCCCACTGCAATTGCGTCTGCTATGGTTTTTGGACGCATGTATTCTATCCTCTTTCCTGAGTTGAATGCCCTGATCAGCGGGTCGCACATCTTCGATTGAACTGCAACAAGCCTTGGCATGCGCGCTATAAAACCGAAACGGCGGTATTCGAGCAGGCCTTTGTGAACTGCCGATAACAGCGTTGCGTTGCCGACAGGGATAAAGATGAAGTCAGGCACGTGGAAAAGAAGCTGGTCCATGATCTCGAATGCAACGCTCTTCTGTCCCTCTTTCCTAAAGTGGTAATCTCCGCACAGCATTGTGCTTCTGTTTCTCCTCGCAAATTTCTCGGCTAGGTTCAAAGACGTGTTAAAATCGCCGTCTACTGGCCTTATTGCTGCGCCGTGCATGCGTATCATCTGTATCTTGCGCCTGTCTGCACCCCTGCCTATGAATATGGTGGCTTTCAGCCCTGCAAGATGCGCGTACCTGGCAATAGATATTCCCATATTTCCTGTAGATGCTGCGCATACGGACCTAAAGCCCAGCTCTACTGCCTTGCTTATCTCAACTGAAGATCCCCTGTCCTTGAACGAATGCGTTGGATTCTCAGTCTCTAGCTTAAGCATTGCGCTGCTGCCTCCAAGCATCACTTTGGCGATTGGCGTCGCTTTTTCATCGTCCCTTACATCTAATCTGCTTATTGGGAAAAAAGGGAGGTACTTTGATTGGCGTGGCGCGGATTTCCTAAAGCCTCTGCCAAGCTTTACAGTAGAATAGTCGATTTTCACTTCGAGTACAGAGTTGCACCTGCTGCACCTGAACGCCCTTTCGCCTTCCGTGTGCCCGCACCTGTTGCATACGATGCCATACTCCATGCACTCATGCCCACTGGTATATGGGCAGCAAAGGCTCTAAAATAGATATTGAAAAAAGAAAGGAATAGTATATGTAAAAATAAAAAATAAATCTGTCTGCTAGTCGCTATATGTGGTTGCTATTTATTGCTGTGGTTCGTCTGAAGATTCAGCTTCAGCAGGGCTCTGGGACGATGATGCGGCGCCTACGAGTTCGCCAACTGCGAACCTTGCCCTCACATCTGTTATCCTGACTTTTACAGTCTCTCCCTGCTTTGCGTCCTTTACAAAGATTACGAATCCGTCTTTCTTTGCAAGTCCGTCTCCCTTAGATGCTGTTGCATCTATGGTAACTTCCACTTCGTCTCCGACTTTCACTGGCTTTGGCAGGAAATAATTAGGGTTAAGGCCTCTTCCGCCGCCCCTCCTATCTCCTCTTCCTTCGCCACTTTCCATGTCTCTTGGCATTGTATTTTCCTCTGTAGGATCAGCGATTTCCGCTTTACTACTTCTATAGGCTTATGCCTGCTCTCATTTATAAACATATCTATTAGGCCTGCCGCAGGGACACATTACTTGATCTTAGCAAATCCTCCTATTCTTCCGACAATATAGTCTGGGGCTGCAGACGTCAGGATTTCCCGTGAGTCGACGCCGTCGCACACGGCGCAGGATTTGATCCCTGCAAACCTTGCGGTGAAAATATCTACGGCCATGTCGCCAATATATATACACTTGTCTCTCCTTGTCCTGAACTTTGCACGTATCAATACTAAACCGGTAGGGTCAGGCTTAAATTTCTTTATACTGTCAGCGCTTAGAACCAGGTCAACATTTTCCAGTATGCCAAGCGCCCTTGTTTCTATGAATAGGCGGTGCCGGTTCGCATCGCTAAATATTGCCACGCGCTTGCCATTTTCCTTTAAGCTCTTAATAAGTTCCATTGCGCCAGGCTTTAGCTCTGGCTTGAATACTGAAGCATATATGTCATATATAAACGCATAAAAACGGTTAATGCTTGCCTTAGATTCAATTGAATTTCGCACACCGCTGCTGCCTCGTCCGGATTGGCTGCGCATACTCTTCACATTGTACCTTTTTTTGAATAGCCTTGTAATGCGCACTAGCGGAGTTGACCTGATCAGGGTGCCATCCCAATCAAAAATGAAGAGGCTGTATCTGTCGGCTAACATAAGGTTATTAATGTTATCAACACATAAAAATCTGTATGATGATAAGGGTGATCGCCGAGCGCATGCGATGACGATCGGTAGGCAGTCTGATATAATATGTCCAACACAAATTCACCCAGGCAAAGCGTTCTTGAAAAACTACACAAGAAAAGCATATCTGCCAAGGACATATCGGGGCAATTCTGGTGCGAGAAGCAGATTGAGCTCTCCTACACTCACGGATTCCCAAAGACCAAGGCAATGGACGGGGGCTCTGCGATACACCTGCAGATGCAGAAAGAGGTTTACAAACCGCTCATAGTAGAGCCGGCAACATGGCCTGACAGGATGTATAAGACGGCATACGAGAATCTTCTTACCCTAAATACATTGTTGGATAGGAAAGTGGCCCGCGAGCTGAAGATATACGGCTCGATAAACGGGTATCTGATAGTTGGACAGATAGACGAGCTGCGAATTGATGACGGCAAGGTGGTGATAGTCGAGAACAAGACAACCACAAGCTCCGGAAGGATGTCTCCGCAGTACATGAAGCCCCACATAGTGCAGATAATGCTGTACAAGAAGCTGTTTGACGACATAAAGTCGGGGGCATATGGCTTCGTAAACCTTGACGTGCACTACAGGCTAAGCCAGTCTGCGCTCTCAACGGGCTTCATGCAGGGCCTCAACGAGATAGGGGTGAAAGGCGACCTCATGTCACTCGGGTCAATATATACAAGGATGTTCGCTGCAATGTCCGGCATTCCCTCGCTCTCAGATTCTCTCATACTTCATTATGTCGACAGGGCGACAAAGGACGTAATATCAGACATAACCGTTGATTATGACTGGGAATCATTACACAAGGATTTAATATATGCTCTGAAATATTGGAACGGTGAGCGGGATGCGAGTCATGTTCCACAGGACGAGGTATGGAAATGCAAGATCTGCAGGTTTTTCGGAAG
>DAHXMA010000024.1 GCA_027365725.1 Microcaldota archaeon
CCCACTGGATTGCATCATTTTGCATAGTCGGATATTATGGGTATGTGTATGTCGTTTCCCTTGTAGGCTTCAAGGCCTACGTAAAGGCAGTAAATCCATATTATGAAAGATACGGCACTTCCTATTTCTGGGAGAAGTATCAGGCTGAAGAATATG
Organism: Microcaldota archaeon; assembly: GCA_027365725.1. Lineage (GTDB taxonomy): Archaea > Micrarchaeota > Micrarchaeia > Micrarchaeales > CABMGC01 > JAJZNA01. The sequence goes on from DAHXMA010000024.1 coordinate 157, forward strand.
CCTGCAGCAATGGTTACAATGCCAAGAAATACTGCCTGAACCGCATGCATTCTGAGCCTCTTGTTGCCAGTGTCTATGAAGAAGTAAACGAAAAGGCCAGATACAAGCTCAAGTACATAGACCAAGAAATACAGCAGCTGGTCTGCTTCCTGCTCCTGGCCCTGCCTCTTTCCCGAAACCATCTTACCACAAACATATGTTTGCCAATATTTAAATAACAATCATAAGCGTTAAAAGATTTGGGAGGCTAACCAATTTATGGGAGATTTGGTTTTTGCCAGCAAATTGGTAAAATCATTCAAGAATACTGTGGCCTTGGGCGGCATAACCATGTCTGCAGGAAGGGGCATGAATATAGTTGTGGGGCCCAACGGCGCTGGAAAAAGCACGCTTCTCAGGTGCATCGGAGGACTTTATCGGCCTGATTCAGGATCTGTGCGAGTGCTTGGTATGGATCCATACATTGAGGATGATGCAAGGCGCAGGGTGTCTTTGCTTTCAGACAACTATGCGCTATATGACAGGCTTTCCGTAATGGACAACTTGCGCTTTTTTGGCAGGCTTTATGGAATTGGTGACAGTGAAATAAGGAAGAGGTCAAAGACACTGCTTGAAAAGCTTGGGGCGTATGAATACTCAGAAAGGAAGGCTGCGGAGCTGAGCAGGGGCACTAAGCAGAAGGTGGCAATATGCAGGGCGCTTATAAACAATCCGGACATAATACTGCTTGATGAGCCTACGGCCTTCCTTGACGCTGTCTCTGCGGAGAAGGTGCACTTGATGCTTGAAGGTTTTGCAAAGGAGGGAAGGTCTGTCATATATGCCACTCAGCGGCTAAACGAGGCAACCAGGTTTGACGCTGCCTTGTTCGTTATAAAAAACGGCAGGCTCTCTAACCAGATAAGGACCGAAGACCTGTATGATGAAACATTGAAAGGGTCTATGGTGAACATACGAACAGCCAATCGCGTGGATGCACGTATTGCTAAGAAAACTCCGCATTTTGATTCTGCTAATGGAAGGACGATAAAGCTCAGGGTTGACGGATACAGGGACATAAACGACGCGGTAAGCTATCTTATCGGAGAAGGCACGTATGTGGTAAGCATAGACTATACGGAGCCGGTTATCGAAGGGATGCTTGGCGGTTGAATGGATTTCTCCAAAGCGTATGCAATAATGGTAAACGACCTTACCGAGATATTCAGCAGCAGGTCAATATACCTGCCAATGATAGCCGTGCCTGTTTTCTTTGCGATAGCTTTGCCGCTCTTCACGTTTTACGTAAGCGTATTCAACATAACTGGAGTCATAAGCAGGATCTTTTCCACCACCGATATTGCCGCAGCGTCTGCAATATCCGGGGGGCAGTTCTTCATGACATATTTCTCCACGTACGTGCTAGGCCCAATATTCCTTACCATGCCGATATTCACCGCCGCGGTTATAGCGGCAGACAGCTTTGCTGGGGAGAAGGAAAGGAAAACCTCTGAGGCGCTGCTGTCCACACCTGTGACGAATTCAGAGCTACTGACCGGGAAGATAATGTCTTCATTCGTGCCTGCGCTTGTGATGACAGTGGGAATATTCTTTATTTACGGGTCTGTTACGAATGCGCTGGCGTACAAGGCATTCGGTAATTACATACTTCCTACGGCGCCATGGATAATGATGATACTGTCAGCACCTTTCCTTTCGCTTGTGGCAATAGGGGTTGTTGTTTTGGTTTCTGCCCATGTTGCAGGCATAAAGGAGGCGCAGCAGATAAGTTCGCTTATAGTCATGCCTGTCTTGATAATACCTTTTACTTCGATACTTGGGATTGCCGACCTGACGGTCTCGTTTTTCATTGAGATAATAGCTGGACTAATAGTTGTTGATGCTGCAGTGATCTACTTTGGCATAAGAAGTTTCAGAAAGGAAGCCATACTTTAGGACTGGGCAAAGGGATTGTGGGCAAGCGGCATGGGGCAGGGCATAGAAAGATTTATTGCGATTGCTGTGCAGATATTATCATGATTTACTCGAAAGATGACGGCAGCGTGATGGTAAAGGCAGCACGCAGTGCGATAGAGCTTTATCTCAAGTCACCGCTTTTCCATAGGAGCATGATTGAAAGGTATCTTAGGGATTACAACACAAGCTCTGGGGTTTTCGTAACCCTTGAGCACTATCATACTGGCACACTGAGGGGATGCATAGGGTTCCCCAATCCGATAGGGCCGATAAAGAAGCTACTTGTTGAAGCTGCAATAGCTGCTGCGTTTGAAGATCCCAGGTTTGCTCCTATTTCTGAAGCTGAGCTGGAGGAGCTGATTGTTGAGGTAAGCATACTTACCAAGCCCGAGCACATATACCAGTCAAGCCCAGCGGCAAGGCTTAAGGAGATAAAGGTTGGGAGAGATGGATTGATGATAAAATACGGATTCAAAACAGGAATCCTGCTTCCTATAGTGCCTGTTCAGGAGCTGTGGAACAAGGAGGAATTTCTGCAAAACCTGTGCATAAAGGCGGATCTTGATCAGGATGCATGGAAAAGGACAGATATAGACCTATACAAGTTCACGTCACAGGTGTTTAGGGAGGCAGAGCCAGGAGGAAAGGTTGAGGAGATCAAGCTGGATTGAGGGATGGCCGCACCAGACTCAAATGCGGTGCATATGATGGATACCATAATGCTTGTTGACATGGACTATTTTTATGTGGCATGCGAGGAGCTCAGGCACCCCGAAATAAAGGATGCTCCTGCAATAGTCGGCTCTGACCCTAAGGGCGGGAGCGGCAGGGGAGTTGTTATGACATGCAATTATAAAGCGCGGGAATATGGGATACGTAGCGGGATGCCAATATCAATGGCATATAGGATAAAGCCGGATGCCGCGTACCTTCCCCTTGATTATGGATTTTATGAATCGATATCTGGAAGGATTATGGATGTGCTGCGTGGAATGGCCTGGAAATTTGAGCAGGTAAGCATAGACGAGGCTTTCATTGACGTATCCGACCGGTGCAATACATATGCTGATGCGGAAGCGTATGCTAAAAAGGTGCATGATGGCGTGTTTGCCACAGCTTCAATAAAGTGCTCGGTCGGAGTGGGGCCGAACAAGCTTGTAGCAAAGATTGCTTGCGAAAAGGCCAAGCCAAACGGTATACGGGTGGTGAAGAGCGATGAAGTGGTTGATTTCCTTTCAGGATGCAGGATAGATGAGCTTTATGGCATTGGAAAGAAGACAGAGGAGAAGCTCGGAAAACTTGGGTACAAGACCGTAAAAGACCTTGCCAATGCAAATGTGATGCAGCTTGTAGGGGCGTTTGGCAGCCTTGGCATTGAGCTTAAGAATTATGCCAATGGCATAGATAATAGGCAGGTGGAGGAGCAGATTGGTATAAAATCTATAGGCAGGGAATTGACTTTTGACGTGGATACATCTGACTTGGCACGGCTTGGCGAAGCGGTAATCACCCTATCGAATGCAGTTATAGAGGAGGCCAGGAAAGGAAATTTCTTTTTCAGGACAGTCACGGTAAAAATTAGGTACTATGATTTCTCCGAGCATGTGCACAGCCGGACTGTCAGGTCTGCCGGTGATGCACCGACCCTTATTGATGTTGCAATGGGGATTTTGGCAGGAAATATTGATCCGTCTAAAAAGGTTAGGAAGATCGGAGTGAGGATTTCAAACCTGGTAGATTACGGAAAGCAAAGTAGGATAAACGGCTAGGAATTGCTGCTCTGCTTTCTTACGGCTGACTTTAGGGCATAGTATTTTGATCCTATATAGGCGGAAATTGGAGCGAAATAGAGTGGGGCAGAGAACCCCACAGAGAGAAGGGCAACCTGCACAACTGCAATGCTTAATGTCTTGGACGCTTCCAAAGCATTCTGAGCCTCGTGCCTGAGTACGCTCTTTAGAGCTGACGCACCAGGGTTCTGGCCAAGCTTCTTACCGTTGCCAGCTTCGTGCAACATATAAACACAGATAAATGTTGCAGGCTATAATAAAAGGCTTTTGTACATATTGCTTTTTGCTGATACGGCAATTCCAGCCAAAATCCACAAGACTTATGTGGAAAATTAAAATTGCGCAATAATGTGGAATAGCCCAGGCCTTTGAAAATGGCTGCTTGTTTTCAAATCAGGTTGATTTATTTTCTGAGTAATTTTTCTATCTGTGCCCTTTCTTCCAACAAGTATTTGTTAGCGCTGCGCTTCAGTTTTAGTCCTGCCTTCATTTCCGCATCAAGCTTTTTGTCATATAGCTCCAGTGCCTTTTTATAATCTCCTTTGTCTTTGGCCACATGTGAAGCGAAATCAAATTCCCTTGCAGATTGCCTGAAAAGAAACTTGGAGGTTGTATCGTTTTCATAGCCTGAAGTGGAAATCTTTTTATCAGCAAAGGTTGCCTGCTCCGCTGCTTTGTACAATAAATCGGCCCTTCTAACGTACTCTTGCTCTGGTGCATTATATGCAGCTTCTGCAAATGCTCTGCTGGCGCGGATGTGGCGGAGATCGCTGCTTATTGATTTGAAAGGAAAACTGCCGTCTTTTTCAGCTGCACTGGCCAGGAGCTCCGCCTTTTTCTCAAAATTTGCAGAAAGCTCCGGATTCCCAGCTACATTTGCAACTCCCTGCATGCTAAACATGGCCTCCATATTTCTTGGAACTCTAGACTTCAAAATGGACATCATATCACTGTTTTTAGTATGTAATTTGTCATATTTAAAGATTAGTGTATTTTACAATATTAATACAAATAATTGTTATTTTGAGCCATTAAATTGCACAGCCTTATTAGATTGTTGGCTGCTGCTAAGTGATGCTAAGGCGCCGCATATATTTGGCATTTTGCAGGAAAGGCGCGGCATTTGTTAAATAACTTTTAATGCTTTTTAATGCTTTTATTTTTATGCAGAATGCCTCATGGTTTTGTGGAGAGATATTCCCTTGCAGCAAGCGCGGCCTTCACGCCGCTGCCTGCAGCGGTTGCTGCTTGGCGATATTTGTGGTCTGCAACATCTCCTGCAACGAACACCCCGTCGACATTTGTGTTTATTTCGGATTTAGGCACTATATAACCAGCGCTGTCAAGGGTTATGATGCCTTTGAATATGTCCGTATTTGGAGTATAGCCTATTGCAACGAAGACGCCTCCGACCTTTATTTCGTTTACGCTGCCGGATAAAATGTTCTTAAGCCTTATTCCAGATACCGTGCTTTCGCCAAGGATTTCTTCCACAGACGAATTCCATATGACCTTTATCTTGGGGTTTGAAAAGACCCTGTCCTGCATGGCCTTGCTTGCCCTGAAAGCATCTCTTCTATGTACTATTGTTACGCTGCTTGCAAATCTGGTAAGGAACAGGGAATCCTCCATTGCCGTGTCGCCCCCGCCCACTACCGCCACATCCTTTCCTTTGTAAAATGGGCCATCGCATGTTGCACAGTTGGAGACCCCATGGCCTATGAATTTCTTCTCAGATTCTATGCCAAGCCACTTCGCATTTGCTCCGGTGGCTATTATTATGCACTCTGCCTGGAACTCGCTGTCGCTTGTATTTACCTTGAACGGGCGGCTGCTGAAATCTGCGCGGACCGCATTGTCATCTACGAACCTTGTCCCAAACCTTGCAGCCTGCTTTCGCATGCTGTCCACTAGTACTGGCCCATCTATACCATCAGGGAAACCTGGGTAATTCTCGACTTTTGTTGTTAGCAGTAGCTGTCCTCCGGGATTATATCCACCTATTACCAATGGCTCAAACCCCTCCCTTGAAGCATATATTGCAGCTGAAAGGCCTGCTGGGCCTGCGCCCAATATTATGAGTTTTTCTACCAAAAATACGACCCAATATTACTACAATATTATTTGTGCAATAAATATAAAAGGCTTGCACGACATAATTTTTATGGCGGCCCTATGTCTATACTTTTCGGAGATTATAGGATATCGCTTGACCAAAGCGAGGAAGGGGCTACCCTGAACTTCGTTTCGCACGCGCATTCTGATCATATAGGGGGAGTAAAAAGGAACAGGAAGGTCATTTGCAGCGATATAACAAGGGATCTTGTAACGGCGCGCCTTGGACATCCGGTCAATTATATTGATACTCCAAAGGGGATAAGTCTTGTGAATTCTGGCCACATGCTTGGGTCGAGGCAGTTATGCGTAGACCTTGACTCTGGTGAGAGAGTTGTCTATACCGGAGACTACCAAGTGCAGGAGAGTGCAGTTGCTGAAAAGATAGAGATACCAAAATCAGATGTACTGATAATGGACTCGACATATCCGTTCCCCAATGTGACATTTGATGAAAGGGATGAGGTTGTTACCTCCATCCAGCATTACATCTCTTCTAAATCCGAAGTGGGTTGCATCCTTTTTGGCGCGTATTCTATGGGAAAGGGGCAGGAACTGGTGAATATATGCAATGACATAGGAGTGGTGCCTGCTGTTGATAAAAGTATGGCAATTATAAACGGGGTCTATATGAAATATGGCATAAATCTACAGTATACTGTAAGTGATTTTGAAAGCAAGATAGATGATGGCCATTTTTCAAACCAGGTTTGGATAGTGAGTATGAACAGGATGAATTTTGTACGCAGGCTTGTCGCAGAAGCTGGAAAGAGAATATTCACAGCAGTTGCCACAGGCTTTTCAATGACCAGAAAATTTGATACGGATGTGCAGTTTTCATTGAGCGACCATGCAGATTTCAAGCAGGCACTTTATTACATTGAAGAGTCCGAACCAAGCATAATATATACGCGTGGAGGCATGGCAGAGACTTTCGCTAAAAACCTAAGGGCTGAAGGATACCGTGCATCTCCATTGTTAGGGAAGCAGAGTGTTCTAGACGCAGCGGTTAATCACCCTTAGGTTGGTCATGTGGATGGATACGGGATAATTGCTGCTTTTCTTTTCATGCTGATAGGGGCGGTAGACGTAACCCTTGCCAAATACATAGTGCGCAGGTTCGGCAGATACAGATACACCGTCGCAATAATAGGAATAGGCATATTGCCGATGGTTGCATATTCAATTGCAGTTGGATCAGGCTCGATATCTTCAGGCGCATTTTGGCTTTCTTTGGCTGCCGGGGCAATAACCGGAGTTGCTTATATAATATATTATAAAGGGCTTGAGTCTGAGCAGATAACTAACGTTGCGGCGCTAGCGGAGGTGCAGCCGGCAATCCTATTCCTTTTTGGCGTGCTGATACTTGGGGAGAGCATAACTGCAATAGGAATTGCAGGTGTCATTGCAATATTCCTTGGCGCAACGCTAGTTATGATGAAGGATAACATGAAATTGAACCGCCTCCTGCTTCCTATAATAATTGCAAATGCCCTATGGGCGGCATATTGGATAGTTATGAATTATGCAATAAGCACTTATGGAGGATATTCGCTGCCGCTTCTAATCGCAAGGGCAGTGGCTTTCGCCATGGTGGCTGCGTATTCGGTTCTATTTGGCAAGATTGAAAAGGGCAATGTGAAAACTAAAGCGCCGCTTCTGGCTTTGGTGCTTGCAGTGTTCATAATCGTGAGCGGATTGCTTGACGGAGCGACAAACATACTGTTCGGGGTTGTGATACAATCCAGCATAGTGGCTATAGGAAGCGCGATATATGCGATTATGCCGATAGTTGCAGCGATGCTTGGAAGGGCCGTGTACAGGGACGGACTTGGCATGGCACAGAAGTTAGGGCTTGTAATTGCAGTTGCAGGGGCAATAGCCATAGTGATTGGATAAAAAGGCAAGGGCGGCTTGCGCCGCCCCAGTTTCTAGGTGATGCCAAACACACTTTGGCATTATTATTGCGTGGTAAAAAGATATAAATGTTTCTTTTAGTATAAGAAATTATAGTAAAGTATATATATTTTACTTGGATAATAAAACTACATAAACGCGTTGCCTAACGCTATACAAAACAGGCGCACTGCTTCTAGGTGATTTAATGGGAGTTGGAATAAGATATATGAGCGAGAGGAGAAGAAGGGCAGCGTTGAGAAGGGCAATCTGGAATAGCATGGAAGTGCTTGTGCCTCCAGATTTCGACTACGATGCAGCAAATGACATTGTGCTGCAGCTGTGTTGCATGGTAAACACCGTTGTCGAGGACTTCAAAAACGTGGCGGAAATGGACAGGATAGGTTATGGCAAAAGCCACTGGTACTCGCTGCAGATACATGTATCAGGAGAAAGGATAACTTTGCAGAATACATTGGAGGGGGCGAACTGCACGCCCTACACCCCGCCAACACACTTTGGGCTTATGGCCCTTCATTAGTGCGAATTGCATTGAATCCTGCGGGCGAATTGGGTACTAATAGGTATTAAATTACATCTAGCTATACCATATTCTGTTTGATTGGTGATCATGTATGGACGGCAATGCACCAGCCTGGATGGAATGCGATGACCTTATAACAAGGCTCAAAGACGAGTTGATACTTGAAGCAGTTGACATACTTCATGAAGAGATACGGAATGGTAGAATAGACATAAAGGGCTATGTTGCGGCGCTGCAGGACAAGCCTGATGAGCTGCAGAGGGACATGTTTATAATAAACAACATCGTGGAGAGGGAGAATGAGATAGTGGAAAAGGCAGCTCCGTATCTTGACAATTTGGATGCAGAGAACGACCCAGACAGGGTAAAGAGGATAGAGGACCTTAACAAGTTTATGCTTTCTGTGAGGTCAATATCGATGCTTATGAGACTTAGCCGCCTGGCAGAGGCCTGGGGCGAAGACACTGGAAAATTTTCGAAGCTTGGCAGTGTTAGGGAGGTCATGATTGAGTCTGCAAAAATAGATCCGGAAAGGATGGAAGTTGTGCGCTTTGTCACAGGAAGCGCAAGGTTCGCTAGGAGCGGGGCGCTGGATGACTCTGAAATAGGAATGCTTAGGGACATTATAAAATCTTTGCCGCAGGCCTAACTTCTACTCCGGCCCTGTCCGCAGCTATAAGGAGTGCGCCGTATGCAGGCTTTGTGTTTGCTGCGCAGGCTCTTATCCCCGCTTTAGCTAATACTTCGGAGAATCTGCTCAGGTATTGCTTGGTAGCAAAAATCCCTCCTTTGTAATACACTGTGCCAGTGCCCACTTTCCTGTGTATTTTTATTGATGCGGATGCAAGATTCGAGCTTGCTGTGCGTATTATTCTTATTGCATTGGCATCTCCTAGCTTTGCGGCCTTCTCAGTTGCAATTGCAAGGCTGGCGATTTCTGAGACGGTGTTCCTGTTTGAATAAACCCATGACATCAGGTCCTCTGGGTCGGATATCCCCAGCTGGCTTAGCACGCATCCTGCTATTTTAGACCTGGTCCTGCCTTCAAAGATCATGCTGGCGGTAAGGCGTATGGCCTGCCTGCCTATGAAGTACCCCGAACCAATGTCACCGAGGAACCATCCCATGTCAGCTAGCCTGTACCTTTTTTTGCCATCATATCCAAGCACCACGCTGCCTGTACCGGCTATTGCTATAACTCCAGGGGACCCCCTGGTTTCAGAGTAAAGTTCAGCAAATGCATCATGCTCCAGTATTGCGTTTTTATATACTTTTGAAAGGGCGCGGCTTAGGCGCAAGCGGTCCTTTTCAGTATTTATTGCTGCGAGCGCAACACATAGCATGTCTGGGCGAGGAAAACCTGAGTCAGAGAGCGCTGATTTTATGTTGGCTATTGCATTGGGCATGCCTATGTTATGATAGTTTGACGGGCCGGAAGTGCCTTTGGCTATTATCTCACCGCGTTCATTGCAGCATATGGCCTCCGTCTTTGTACCGCCACCGTTTACACCTGCTATTATCATGCATGCACGCCTAATATCGCTGCAGCAAGGAATAAATAAATGAGTGGATTTGCAGCAAAGTACCTGCTATTTGGCAAAGCGGTTATATTATGGTTGCCCCTCAAAATTTACGGTTTGATGCTTATAGGAAGGCATGTATCTATTGCGGGCGGGATTGATAAGGCATTTGACAGGGCAGAGCTGCTAGGCTGCACTGCGATGCAGATATTTGTAACCAATCCGCGCGGATGGGAGCTAAGCAGAATGAACTCTCAGGAGATTGCAGAGTTCTCTAGAAAATCAAGGGACACCGGAATAATGGCAGTGGCCCATATGCCATACCTGCCGAATATAGCTTCGTCTGAAAAGCGTATCTTCTCCAAATCCGTTGAATCGCTTGTGGAAAATGCGCGCAGGTGCGACGAACTTGGGATAAAGTACCTTGTAACGCATATGGGAAGCCACATGGGAAATGGAAGGGAGAAGGGACTGTCCATGGTCGCCAGGGCGGTTTCAAACGCCATAGACTCTGGAATAAAGGCAATGATACTGCTTGAGAACGAAGCAGGACACAAGAATAGTGTCGGGGACGGTGTTGAGGAGCTTGCTAAGGTGTACGAAATGGTAGGGGACCGAAGGCTGGGCTTTTGCCTTGATACATGCCACCTTTTTGCATACGGATACGATATAGGTAATAGGGAAGTGCTTGACAGGATGTTTGAGACACTTGACATAGGGAAAGTTCGTGCCATACACTTGAATGACGCTAAAAAGGGGCTTGGCTCGCACCTTGACAGGCATGCAAACATAGGGCTTGGGGAAATAGGGACTGATAGGATTGGGACATTCCTTGGATATGGGAGCATTTCATCTAAGATAATAATACTGGAAACGCCAGTGGACAAGGGCGTGGACGAGAAAGCTGAGCTGCAATTGGCAAAAAGCTTGATGGCCTGAAAAGGCGGTGGTTCTTATGAAAAATAATATGTTGGTTATTGGAAATGTTGAACGGGAGCTCGCGCTCAGCTCGATATGCATAGGGGAAAACAGGTGGAGGTGGAAGAAGAGGTATTTTTCAAAGTTTTTTGTAGAACCGGAGAAATGGATAAATCCCCACATGGTGATAGTTGGTGGTAGCGGAGGTGGGAAATCTAATGCATGCAAGGTTATAGTAAAGGCATTGCGCAAAAAAGGCTGCAATATGGCGATACTTGACCCCCACAACGAATACATAGGCATATCTGGGATTATCGGGGCGAGAGTATACGACGCCTCGCATAGTGGAATAAATATGTTTGACTTGGACGGAATGACGGCTGCGGAGAGGGCAGGGGAGATAACGGGCATGTTCAGAAGGAACTTCAGGCTGGGTGAGGTGCAGGGCTACATGCTGCACAGATGCATAATGTATTCATATAATGTCCTTGAAAAACAGGGCCTTGTGCCAAACATACATAACCTTATGTTCGCGCTGAAGGCATTCAAAAGAAATGCCAAGTCCTCTTCTGAAAGGAATGTGCTGGAGGGCCTTGAGAGGCGGATGTCGCTCATTGCAAGCGGGGCGTTTGAGAAGAGCGTTGACATAGGCAGGGTAATTTCTGGAAATAGCGTTTTTTTGCTTTCAGGATTGCATACGCCTGAAGCCCAGGCCATATATGCGGAAGGGTTCCTTAGAAAGGTTTATTCCAGCATGCTGGCGCTGGAAAAAAGACCATCGCCGAGGTTTTATATAGTCATAGACGAGGCAGAAAGGCTTGGGGATAACCCAGTGATAGGCAAGATAGCTGCAGAAGGTAGAAAGTATGGCATCGGAATAATAGCTTTATCGCAAAGGGCAAAATTGGTAGACAAGGATCTCAGGGGCAATGCTGCCATGCTTGCATCTTTTTGCATAAAAGAGCCCGAAGAGCTTAATTATGTGGCAAATTTTATTTCTGGCGGTAATGAATCAGGCAGGTTTATAGAGATAAAAAAGAGGCTTAGGAGTATGCCCAGGGGCATTGCAATGGTTACCGGTGCTGGCATCAGGAATCCGGTTATCATAAAGTTGGCCAAGCATGAGGGATATTGCGAGGACATGCGATTTAGATTACTTGAAATGTCACGCGGCGGGATATCCAGGGACCAGCTTTTAAGGAGTATTGACCAGGGCGAAGAAACCGGAAGGCTGCTTTGTGAAATGATTGGAGAGGGAGAAATAAAGGAATGTGTTATTGAGCTGGGCGGCAGCGCTGACACGTGGTACATATCAAACAGCCATAACAGTGCAGAGCACGACATAGCGATTGGCATCATAAGCAGGCGCTTGAGTAGTCTGGGGATAAAAAATAGGGTGTACAACAATGCATTCGGGCCAGATATAATTGCGTTTTACAGGGGCAGGCGCATTGCAGTTGAGTACGAAACAGGCAGCAAGAATGCTGATGATTCGGCTGCTATGATTCAAAACAGGAAGAAGATGTATGACAGTGTTATTGTAGTGGCTAACGATCGCGCATTTGACAAATACTTGGGATTTGAATGCGAGGTGATTAGGTTCTCTGCAGTTGATAGGTACGATTTTGCCGGTTCAATCGCAGGATAGGCTACTTTTAATGCTGGGGCTATTTTGAGCGGGATGATTATGTTGCTAATCAGTTTATTGATATGTTGGTGCCGTAGCTTATGTTCGCAGCTTGTGCAAAACCCAGATGTGCCTCTATTACTTTGTCATACATAACTCCAGGAAAATACATTGTGCAGTTTTCCTGGCTGGGATCATATGAAGAGCATGGCGGCAGGTGCATTATGCTTACGACCCTGCTTCCGTTAAGGTATATCACGTCAAGCGGCGAAGTGACATCTTTCATCCAGAATGGCGCATTTGACATGTGAGGGAAAAGAAAGAGTTCTATAGTTGAATTTGTTATTGTTCTATTCATAAGGCCCTGCTGCCACTCTTGCGTCGTCTGCGCAACATACGTAATTCTGTATGAATGCCCGCTTACGCTGAGTTCTGTTGGAGAAAATGCCGCAGATACATACCCTTTCAATAATACAGCTGATATTACAACTATTGCAAATGTGACTGCAAGCTTGTTTGTTTTGGAAGCAGTACGGCCATGTCCCAAAATCATCACGCAAGTAAATCTTGTAGAAATAATTTAAATATGACTGTAATCAATATTTTTAGAGGGTCATGCATGGTTACTAAAACAGCACAAAAGAAGCCTGCTGCTGCAGAAAGTACGCAGCTGCCTTCGCATGATATTTATACCGCATCTATCGATAGGCTTGCTGAGATGCTTAAAGATAGCACTTATCTTAAGTTCAGCGTGGATAATGAAGGTGATGGCTTCTTAAAAGTCCCTGTAACAAAGGACTTGCTTAAGGGGCTTGTTAAATACCCATTTGTGGGATTTAATTCAGAATGCTGTGATTTAAATGAAATGATTATGAGAATTACGGAAAGCACTCTGAATAAGTTCATAGCAAAGGTGCGAGAGACTAAGCCGAGCGGATCTACCACTGAAAGGACTGCTATTGTTTTTGACTATCTTGACAGGTACGAGACATGCATTAAGGCAGATAGCAATTTGCTTGCAAACAACAGGGACAACAAGGATTTCGTCAATACAAAGGCATTCAAGAGCGTATGGGATGACATAATAAGCGTAAGCCAGATGTTGACTATGACATCCCTTTTGGACATGAAGAAGTACATGGAAATGAACGGGGATCTTGACGATGTGCATGTACAGCATGGAGTGCTAAGGCGCGTATAGACACAGCGTCAGCGACCCGTCTTTGCAGTTTTTGCTTTTGCACTGCCATGATTTAGCTTATTCAGGTCAAGGAACATGTATTCGACGTCCATGTACCTGCCTTTCCTCTTTACAAACCCTGGGGCTATGCCCCATGTCCTGAATCCAAACCGCTTATAGAGCCTTTTTGGTTTGGGATCCCTGTTGACTACAAATAGGTTTATTATATCGAACTTTCCTTTAGACGCATCAAGCGCCTTTTTTAGAAGCATTGTGCCTACCCCATGTCCGCGGCTACTTTTCTCGACTCTTATGCCTAGTATTCCAACGTGAGAGAGCTCCGAATCCGGTATTTCTGCCTTCCTTATTCGGCAATATCCTATTATTCGTTTGCCCTCCTCCGCGACAAGAAATATGTTATGCCCTTTCCTGGTGTCAGAATAAAACTGATTGAATAAGCTTCTCCTGAATTTATCGCTTGGCGGGGTGAGGAAGAAGGATTCTGGAAAGTCAGGGTTCGTTTGCATCTCTTCGCGCGCCTGCTTTTGCAGCATTGCAAAATATCTAAAGTCCTTTGGCAATGCTTCTCTTACGTGCATTCTATTTCGACCAGATTAATTAAATTTTATAAGTCCTAGGGAAGTTAATTAAACTATGTGTATCGATGCCGGAGGCAAATAGAATTTGCTCACGGCTGCGTGTATGCCGACTCCCATGTGCTGTTGTACGCGACATTGACGGCCTGGCCGTTATCGTTGCTGCCGCTGTAATCCTGGGCGTTTCCGTTGAGCGGCCACCATCCGATTATGTCATAGGGATCTATTGGAGCGCCGCCGATGCCTTCCTGGTAGAGCGCTTTAATATCAGTTGTGGAGAGAGAAGAGGTGTATATTTGGACGTTTGATAGATAACCACCTAAATAATTATTGCCTAAAGATGTGTACATCATATTTAACTCTGAGATAAGACTGTTAGGCCCGCTAGTCGACTGTGTAAATGTAGGGTTGCCATTGACGTATAATTCTCCGCCGGTTTGGTAATTATATGTATAGACAATAAAATACCATTGGTTGTAGGGATATGAAGGAGAACTTTGAAAGAAATAGTTATTAGCGTTATTATATACGCTGCCTCCAAAACATATTGACTGCCCGCATGGTTCTACTATAATCCCAACTGCGTCATAGCCATTTCGCTCGGTCACTATGTCTCCATTAAAATTGCTAGTGGGGTAAACCCATGCAGAAAAAGAGAATTGATTAGTTAATATTATTGATTGCGCGCTTATATAACTATTTTGACCGTTGAAGTAGGAAACGAACTCAGGCCATACGCCCTGGCACTCGCCGATGTTGCTTGCACCTTCAACGCTTTTGTATACGTGGCATGCGCCTGGCTGGACCTTAGGTTCGGTTGCATTGAACACGCCCAGGGAGAACATTGCCACCAGCACTGCAACTATTATGAGTATGGCCCAACCGTAGGTGAGCAGATATTCCATAGCTGACTGGGACTTTAAATGGCCCGAATTGATTTTATTTTGAGGTGATCTACGGGCATTTATTGACCTATTATGGGCTTTTTGATGAGATACCAGCACCATTGACATAGGTTTTAGT
>DAHXMA010000006.1 GCA_027365725.1 Microcaldota archaeon
AATTTCAATGCAGATGAAAGGCTCTGGCTGTCATTTGCCATTTCAGTAAGGTTAGCATACAGCGCCACTGATGCTGATTGATTTCCAAATGCAGCATAATACGCACTTCTATTAGCAAGCATATACCTCAGATTGCTTCCATACGCAAGTATCCTGCCATTTAAGTAGGTCAACGTTCTGGTAGCGTTCTGGCTTACTGCAGAGGCATTGTAGCCAATTGTAGTAGCATTGTAACTGCTTGCAGGCGTTCCCCCAGCTACCGAGTTAACTGTAGTTGCATTGTGGTTGCTTTTAGGGTTTATATAAAATACTGCTAGTGCAGCAAGTGCTACTATAATGACAATAACTGCCAGGACATAAATTAGGGACTTGCTATTGGAATGTACGCCTCCAGCCATAGTCATCATATCAAGATATACTAAATAGGCATATTTTAATATACTCTGCCATTGGACCTGCCCTACCCATTGCCCCTAATAATTACCTGTACAGATAAGTTGCTTCCACACTTTCCGTTATGCCTTGCTTGCCGTAGAAGAAGAGTTGCTGGCTGCCGTATGCACCTGAACTAAGTGCCGCCCCGGCAGCGTTTTCATAGGCACCAGCAGGGAATATCCTGTAATAGGTATATACGCTTATGTTTTCGAGCGAGACGGAGAAATTGCCTGCAAGCGCCTTCGCCTCATAAGTAGCATTTGATAGCGCATCCTTCAGTGCGCTGCTTATCAATGCGTTTGCCTGTTCTGCCGAAAGCTGCGCGTATGCATCCTGCACGTAGACGTTTTTAAGTCCGGAGAGGTCAGCAAGCGCCTTTGTAGTGTTCTTGATCTGCGGCAAAGTAACCTTAACATCCTCCATGGCCACATAGCCTGTACTGTTCACAGGCCTGTATACTGAATAATAGGTAGTTTCAATTGCACTTGCATTGTTGTTGTCATACCTCGCCAGTGTAGAATTGACAAGATCAAGTGTCGTGCTGATGTTTGCAACCGCGCCTGAGCTGGAAAGGCCAGAGCCGTTTACCATAAGGTCTATCACAGACTGCTGCGGATATGCGTAGGCCGTGCCTGTTGCACTTACTGTTATAGTCCCCCTAGCTTGCTGTCCGGTTATGCCTTTCGGATACAGCGCTATGAAGATGAGCACAAGGCATGCAACTACGAAGGCTACAAGCCCAAAAACAAGAGTGATATGTTCTCCTTTCATTCCAAGCCCGTTTATTATAGATATGCATGAACGCAAAGATTTAAATGGGCTTTCGAAGAGATTCTTCTGATGATCTAGTGTCTAATATAATAAAGCAGGAGAGAAGCCTCATAGTAAGCTGCGAAATTCATGATCTCTCCAGGCTCGAATGGCTGGTAAAGGAGACCTGCAGGATAAAAAAAGTGGGGGCATACAAAGTCGGCGCGGTTCTTGCCATAAGATACGGGCTGCCAAGAGTCGTTGAGGCAATACGGAAACACACCAAAGCAGCAATAATCTACGATCACCAGAAGGGCGGAACAGACATACCTGAGCTAGGAAGAGAATTTCTGCTTTCAGTAAAAGATTCAGGCATAGACGCGCCTATCCTTTTTCCAATGTCGGGGCCTGTCTCAGAGGAAGCATGGATAAATGCTGCAGAAGAGCTCGATGTCAGTCTTATAATAGGCGGAGAAATGACGCATAAAGGATACAAGGCCAGCGAAGGCGGCTACATAAGCGAAGCATCGATAGAAAAAATGTACGGTATAGCAGCGAAGCATGGCATAGAAGATTATGTGGTTCCAGGAAACAGGCCAGAAAGAGTTGCATATTACCGCAAGACGATTTCCAAGGAGCTTGGTAAAGAGCCAATATTTTACTCACCCGGCTTTATTGCCCAGGGAGGATCGATAGAGAAAATGGCCGAGGTAGCGGGAAACAGATGGCACGCCATTGTGGGAAGGGGCATCTACGCGTCAGAGAATCCTGGCAAGGCAGCTGAAGAACTGGCAAATCTTATTCCATGAGAGCAGAGCGAACTTAAAAAGGAATAAAAGGCTTGCAGTACATAACAAATAGATAATATCGCGAGTTTAGTCTAGCCTGGTAGGACTTTGCCTTGCCAAGGCAAGAACCCGGGTTCAAATCCCGGAGCTCGCATTTACGCTTCACGAGGAAGGCGTGTGCAATTCTCTTACATAAAGGCTTAAATACTTTTCGACCAGATACTTAATCGATACTATGGCCTATGAAGATTCAAGGCCCCAATTCGAGAGGCTTCTGGCCAGGGTCCTGAGCAACAAAAAGCTAACCCCCGGCACCAAATCCTTAATAAAAGAGCATGTGGACTTCCTCCAGGCGCAGGGCAGGGACATAAAAACGTCAATCAAGCACCTATTCGTTTTGCAGATCTTCATTAACTCTGCAGCCGGGCCTCTTGACTTTAAGTCCCTTACAAGGAAAGGCATGGAAGGGATAATTGCCAGGATTGAGAGCAGCGACTACAGCCCTGAGACCAAGAGGGATGTCAAGGCTGTTATAAAAGGGTTCTGGAAGCACGCCTTCGGCAATGATGAATTTTACCCTGAGCAGGTCCGGTGGCTAAAGACAAGCCAGAAGCGCAAGGACCGGATCATGCCTGAACAGATACTTCAAGAGGAGGATATACTAAAGCTGCTCGAAACCGCAAACAACACCAGGGACAAGGCCATTATTGCTGTCCTGTTTGATGCAGGCATTCGGGTTGGCGAGCTGCTGTCTATGCGGAGGCAGGATATCGACCTGGAAAGCAACCCGGCGCATATAGTTGTCAATGGGAAGACCGGACCCAGGCGCATACCTATACTCTTCTCAGTCCCTTACCTTGCTGCATACCTGAACGAGCAAAAAACCCGCAAGCCAGAAGAATATCTTTGGAATGTTGCCGGCTCATGGGCAGGCCTGACCCAGAGGGCTGACTATAGTGCTATAAGAATGATGCTGCAGAGGGTTGCCCGGAAGGCAGGGATAGGCAAAAGGGTTAACCCACACGCATTCAGGCACGGCAGGGCCACAAATTACGCAAACCGGCTGACCGAGCAGCAGTTAAAGCAGTTCTTCGGGTGGACCGGGGGCTCGCGCATGGCTGAGGTTTACGTCCACCTGTCAGGCAGGGATGTGGATGGTGCAGTCCTGCAGGCCAACGGCTTAAGGAGTGCGGAGGTCCAACCGCCTAGGCTTAAGGTGCAGGCCTGCCCCAGGTGCAGCTTTGCCAATGGGCCGGATTATCAATACTGCGCAAGGTGCGGGTGCGGATTGAATATTAACGTGGCCCTGCTCGAAGAGAAGGCTAGCAAAGCAGCGATAAGGACTGCCATAAATCCGGAGGAGCTCGCGGCCCTGGTCGATGCGATTGTGAAGGAACGGCTAAAGGAGAAGGAGCGGGGAAAGGGGAAGTGAGCCGGGCCTTTATACCTTAATGTATTTTTGAAGGTCTTTACTATTTTCAAAGATTTTGTAAGATTGATCCTTTATAGGATATACTATTGAGCTTATCCTGCCGGCATGAAACAATATCTCAGCGATATTGCGCGGAAGCAGATAGCTGGCGTTATCCTTGAAATAAAAGTCGATCGCTTCTTTGTCGCCTAAATAATCGACAGCGGATTTCTTTATCCCCTCAACGGCTTCATTGAATTTATCAGAGAATTTATCCTTATTTTCCATTATATACTTATCAAAACCTTGATTTACGATTATCTGCCGATGCAGCCCAAGTTTTTCGTCTATAAAACTTTTTGTTTGTTCTGGCAGGCAGAATTTTGGGGCTGCAATATCACCGATAACATTTACGATGTCTGCTAAGGTTGTGTAAAGTACTACGGACTTGTAAGGCCCCAACCCTTTTGCCAACTGCAATGCAAGGGTTGGATAATCAAGAGAGGTGTCATTTGCTTTTTGCTGTGGCAAAGTGCCGTTTAAAGACTTCTCAAGATATTGGTAATACATACTGGTTATCTCGCCTTCAAATGAGTTTATGTTGCCGGTTAAGGTGGTGCCTCGGCCTAAAAGCAGCTCAGGGAACCGGCCGGATAAGAAATTATCCTTGAACCAGGCAGAGTTTAGGAGCGCTTCTA
>DAHXMA010000002.1 GCA_027365725.1 Microcaldota archaeon
TTTCAGTTTATGAGGAAGCAGGATATGCGCTACCATCATGCCTGAATAGTGCGTATTAAATATATTTGTTCAGACAATAAGCATGTGGTTTTACACAGAGTACATACTACCGATATATGCGAAGCATTTTCAACACTGTGACTTCCTGCTCTATGAACGTGTCGCTTGCCCTGTCCACATCATCTAATGCGCCGCCCATCCATACAAGCCTGATCTGCGGTGTCACTTCCTTAAAAGTACCCTTCATGGGCCACTTCATTCCTTCCGCAGGCCCCAACTCCTTTCCTGCAAGCATTATTATGTAAATCTTGCCGCCAGCTCTCGCGTCCCATTCGCAGATAGGATTTGTTACGCCTCTCGGCCCCCACCACTTCTGCAGGACCTTTGGGTCTGTCCATGCTTTCCATACAAGTGTCCTAGGGGCATCAAATATGCGCGTTATTTTTAATTCTTTTGGCGCTGTTTCCATTAAATCACACGTTCATAGAGCAGGAAGTCACAGTAAACTTCGAGGACCTTGGAGATAAGACAAGGATGAATATACACCTTACCATAACAAAGGCAAAAGGCCCAAAAGCTCCAGCTGCGCTTCAGGGCATGACGATGGGATGGAACCAGCAGGTTGACAAGCTTGGTGAAATGCTCAAAAATATGTGATTGAAATGCCAAATACGAATAACAAAGCCAAAGGGCTGAGCAAGGAGGAGATAGCTGCAATGAAGGAGCGCATTCAGGAAAGGAATGCCAAGGCTAATGGCGATGAAGCTGTACTTGCCGCTATCGCCAAGATGAATGAGCCCGATCGTTCTATGGCTAAGAGAGCCCATACAGTCATAATGACCAGTGCCCCAGGGCTCTCTCCTAAAACATGGTACGGCATGCCGGCATATGCAAAAGGCGATAAGATAATCTGCTTCTTCCAGAATGCTGGCAAGTTCAAGGCAAGGTATTCAACGCTAGGCTTCAGCGACAAGGCAAACCTCGACGAAGGCAAAATGTGGCCTACAGCATTCGCACTTAAGGAAATGACTGCAGCAGAAGAGAAAAAGATAGCCGCACTTGTGAAGAAAGCAGTTAGCTAAGAATTATCAATCTAAAAGCACCACTGGAAGCCAGCGACCTTCAGTCGTTGGAGGATGTCACTATAAGCTTCAGGGCCTTTCTGCTTTGTTTTTCAGGCTTTTGAGACCAAGGTATAGAACAAGCGGACCTATCAACGGCACAAGCACGTAAAGTACTGCGCCGGATTTTACAAGGGTAGAATCATGTCGCTTACCAATACCATAGAACGCTGTGCCTACCGGCGAAGCGCATACTGCGCCTATCAGATACCCTGCTACGAAAAATCCAGACCCCAGCACGCCTGCAGCCCCGCTGCTGCTGAATACTATTAGATAGAAGCCCGACGCAATCAGCACTGCGGACAGCAACTGCACCACTGTGCCATACCTACCAAGATCGTAAACCGTGCCCATGCTGTGCAGCATCCCAAAGCCTTCGTACATAATCGACGCACCAATAAAGTCTAGCAATGCGCCTGTGACCAGAAGCACCAAGGCCTGAATCGGGCTTGCCTGTTGTGCGCCTGACCTTAGCTGAGCGGAGTAGCCTATTGCAGAGACAGCACCAAAGAATAATGCTGCAGATCCAAGCACCACAAACAGCATCGCCCGGCTAAGCTTTGATTCTGCGCTAATTTCTGCTGACATGATTTAACTTTTTGCGGACAATGTTTAAATAACTCTAATAGCTTTTTTGGACAAATATGCCCAATCAAAAAAGCACCACTGGAAGATTCCCTGCGCTCTAGTTATGCTTAACTGCTCATTGCTCGCGCTTTATACCCTGTGAGCACTGGGGCGCTTGCGCCAGAGTTCATCACCTCTTGTAAATGAGAAAATGCCGGCTATTATGAGCATTGCTATGAGTGCGATGAAAGCAATCTTCATGCCTGAGACAAAATCGCTCCCTATGCCTCCGATTATCTTCGATGTGCCCACGAATATAGCAAATGCCGTGCTGCGCGGCACCGAGGACGACGCAGCAACCAGCGCTATAACAAAGCTGCCTATCAGGCCCATGTTCCCAAAAAGCCTCATTGTGCCGGATGCCGCCCCACGCATCTCATCGTCAACGTTAGTCATCACTGCGCTATTGTTTGCAGGCCAGAAAAGGGCGCTCCCGAACCCAGTTATTATGGACCCTATTATGATGTAGGAGACTGGGGTGGACACGCCAAGCAAAGCTAGGTAGAAAGCAACTCCAAGAATCATAAATATTATTCCAAGCGTGGCCAGCAGCCTAGAGCCGTACTTATCAGAGTATTTGCCAGTTATGGGAGACAAAATGCCGCTGACTATGTATCCGGGCAGCAGGAGCAAAGATGCATAGAACGGGCTGAAGCCGCGCACACCCTGCAGGTACATTATAAGCAGGAACGTAATTCCCATAAATCCCAGGCCCTGGAAAAGCGATGCAAAAAGCGAATTCCTGAACACCTTGTTCTTGAACATAGAGAAATTCATTGTAGATACCTTCCTTTTCCTGTCAACAATTACGAAAAGAGCCCCGAAGAATATCCCTGCAGCAAGGCATGCAATATTCACGGTCCCGATACCTACAGACGCATAATTTATCCCTGCATAGGAAATAAGGGCGATTGCAAGGCCCAAAATAGCCATCCCCCCTATATCTATGCTCTCCTTTGACACAGAATTGTCCTTTAAGTACCTTAGCCCGAGTGCCACAGCAACAATGCCTATTGGCACGTTTATAAAGAATATGTACTGGTACCCTATAAAAGTGGTTATGAAGCCTCCAAGCAGTATGCCGAGCAGCGCGCCTATATTCCAGCTCATTGCAGTAAATCCATACGCCTTCCCTATCCTGTGCCTTTCAAACGTGTCAGCTATTATCGCACCGCTGTTCGACGATATCAGCGCGCCACCTACCGCCTGCAATGCCCTAAACAGTATCAGCTCTATGTCTGTAGCTGCAATGCCGCACATGAACGATGCAACAGTGAAAACCACGAATCCAAGGTTGAACATGCGGCCCCTGCCGTATATGTCTCCCAGCCTGCCAAGCTGTGTGGAAAGTACAGCAACTACCATAATGTATACCAGGATTATCCAGATTATAGTCGATATGTTGGAGTGAAGTGCTGCTGTTATTGCCGGAAACGCAAGCAGCACTATGGTCGAATCTATAGATGCCATGAGCGTGCCTATTACCACTATTGCCAGTATTATGTTCTCAAGTTTGCGTTCCATACAAAATCCCTATCATCTGCTGCGCCTCTTGCTGTCCAAGCCCTCCTCGATGGACTTTATCCTCTTTTCATCCTCCAGGCCCTCCTCCTCTATCTCCCTGCCCAATTTGTCACTTTTCACCCCATGTATGTAGCGCTTGCCCCTCATCAGAGATGCTATAGCTGCCAGGAAAGACAGGGCAGCGCCGATGTAGAACGACAGCGCCAGGGCCTTTGAAAATGCAGGTGCTATGGCATTTGGGAACCATGTGGTACTCGTTATTAGAGAAATAGTACTGTTGCTTATTTGCGACACTGTAGAATTGGGCAGCTGCAACAATACCGTGCGTATTGGGTTGTATCCAAGGAATGCCGAGAATAGCGCTTCGGTGGGCGGAACCTTGTCAAAAGCGGCTGCCACAGAAGGCGCTCCTGCGCTAACAAGTGCTGAATGCAGCGCCGGAGGCAAGGATGCAGCCAGGCTAATTATCACTATAGTGAAGAATATTCCGATGCTTGCAGTAGTCCCACTGTTTCTCAGCGTAGCCATCATGCCGGACGCGGCCCCTCTGTTCTCCGGAGGTACGGAATTCATTATGGATGCAGTATTTGGCGCTGCAAACATTCCCCCGCCTATTCCCATAACAAACAGCGCAATACCGAAATCAAGGTAATTAAAATTATACGGAAGCGAGGCAAGGGCTATAAAAGCAACGCCGCTTATCACCATGCCCAAAGTCGCCAGGCCACGTGCGCCATACTTGTCAGACAGCCATCCGCTTAGCGGGCCCATGAGCACGAATCCGACAAGCATCGGTATAAGGTATATCCCCGACCAGAAAGGCGTAGATGCAAAGCTATAGCCGTGAAGCGGCAGCCATATGCCCTGCAGCAGTATTATAAGTATTATGAAAACGCCTCCCCTTGCAACTGAGCTAAGAAGCCCTGCAATATTCCCTGCGGAGAACATCCTTATCTTGAAAAGTTCAAGCCTAAACATAGGGTCCTTTACCCTCGTCTCCACTATTGGAAATACTACAAGCATTGCTGCGCCAGCCGCCATGCTAGCTATCACAAACGGGCTTGACCATCCCATCGTGCTAGATCCATATGGCAGCAGGCCGTACGTTATCCCTATCAGGAGGAGTGTAAGTCCCGCTGCAAAAAGGAAATTGCCTGCAACGTCAAGCTTCTGCCCGGCCTTTCTCACGCTTAGCTCGCGCAGCTTGGCATAAGACCACACAGTGCCTATTATTCCAACCGGCACGCTCACAAGGAACACGAGCCTCCAGTCTATGACTGACAGGACCCCGCCAAGCACCAGGCCGACAAGAGAGCCTACCAGGGCAGCCACCTGGTTTATTCCAAGCGCCTTTCCCCTTTCGTTGTGCCCAAAGGCATCTGTAAGTATGGCCGCGCTGTTAGAAAACAGGAACGCGCCGCCTATCGCCTGCACTATCCTAAATATTATCAGTTCAGTGGCACCTGTCGTTCCCCTTCCCGGAGTTATAGACAAAAGCACAGAGCCCAAGGTGAATACTGCAAAACCAAGATTGTAAAGCCTAACGCGCCCAAAAATATCCGACAGCCTTCCAAATGTCACAAGCAATGTGGCAGTAACTATGCTGTATCCAAAAAGGAGCCACAAAAGGTACTGGAAAGCGCCAGGCGCCAGCGGGTTAAGCCCAATGCCGTTGAATATGGCCGGCAGCGATATGAGCGTTATGTTGGCATTTATCGATGCCATCAGAACTCCCAGCGTAGTATTTGACAGGGCTACCCATTTGTATTGTACCATAATAATGCAGCAAATATGTTTAAACAGTATAGCATATCCTAAAAAGGATTTATAAATACGATTTTAAAAGCATTAAAGCCAAATAAAATGGTGTGTTGTTATGAAATCCGGACTTCGGCGGTGCGAGTGGTCTGAAAGCGATCCGCTTTACATAAGATATCACGACACCGAGTGGGGAGTGCCTTTGCATGAAGACCGCAAGCTGTTCGAGTTCCTTACGCTTGAAGGCGCCCAGGCAGGCCTAAGCTGGCTTACCATACTTAAGCGGCGCAGAGAGTACAGGAAAGCCTTTGAAAACTTTGATCCTGAAACAGTGTCAGGCTACGGCCAGGACGACATTACAAGGCTCATGGCAAACAAGGGAATAATACGCAACAGGCTTAAAATAAACTCGACGATATCAAATGCAAAAGCATTCGTCAAGGTACAAAAAGAATACGGCAGCTTCGACAACTACATCTGGGATTTTGTCAATGGCAAGCCAATAATCAACAGGTGGCTTCGCATGGGGCAGGTTCCTTCGAGAAGCAAAGAATCTGACCTGCTCAGCGCCGATCTGAGGCGCAAAGGCTTCAATTTCGTAGGCACCATAATATGCTATTCCCACATGCAGGCCACCGGAATGGTCAACGACCACCTGATCCATTGCTTTAGGTACCGTGACCTGCGCGGATAATCCGCACTGTTCAAATGGCGCCGAATATGCGTTTTGGGTAATCCGTTTCAATTCCGTCCACGCCTAGCTCCACGCATCTCAGGGCAAGCTCTTCATAATTAACCGTCCATGCAACCACCTTCGCGCAAATCTTATGGAGGGCGTCTATGCCTCTTGAATCCAGCCCGTATTCAATTCCGGCAAACACATACTCCGGCCTTACATTCCGCGCGCGCTTCATAATATCAGAAACCGGCTTGCACACCATGCCTATCTGTATATTTTTATTGATTTTGCGCATATTCAAAACAGACCTGACGTTGAACGATATAACAACTGCAGAATCGGAAAGTCCCCTGCTTGCCACTTCGCTTGCGACAATCCTTTCCAGCCCTGCCGACTTGAGCTCAATGAATATCGGGTTCGATCTGCCCCCAATTGCATCCAGCGCATCGCCAAGGAACGGTATGCGCTCTCCGCCTACAGACAATTTGCCTATTTCCTTCGAAGTCATCCCAGAAACAAGCCTGTCGGCTCCGGCCAGCCTCTTGAGCCTGGCATCGTGCATTATCACAGCTTTGCCGTCCCTTGTAAGCCTAACATCCATTTCAACCGCATCTGCGCCATGCCTTATCCCTGTAATAAAGCCCCTGATCGTGTTTTCAGGAGCCTCTCCGCGCGCTCCTCTGTGCCCAACCTTCAACATCTTCCGGGATTCTGACATATGTTATACGCCCCATTATCCGCCTTGCTTTAAATGGGCAGAACATGGATGAAAACCGCCTATCGATAAATATATATACAAAAGCTTATATACAAAATGTCAACATTGGGAGATTGAAAATTATCATTTTAGCTCAAAATAAAAATTAGCGGTGTATCTGAATAGCAAAGACATGGCTCACAAGGAATGTGCTTCTGATATCACTGTCTGCATTTTTTGCAGACCTGGGATACCAAACTGCCCTTGCAATATTTCCAATATTCCTGGTCATAACCCTTAAGGCGCCGGCATACGAATTCGGGCTTGCAAACGCAATAGCTTTCGGGATAGGCTCAATGTTCGGATACGCAGGCGGGCTGCTCAACGACAGGTTCGACGGAAAGTGGGTCGCGGTTGCCGGAAACGCCTTCATACCTCTCATTTCCCTTGTAGGCCTTGCGTCCAGCCCAGTAACTGCAATAGCACTTTTTTCAGGTGGCTGGTGGGCAAGGAACTTCAGGTCGCCGCCAAGGCGGGCAATGCTGGCATCTTCGTCTTCAGAAGCCGACAGGTCAAGGGTGTTCGGATTCCTGCATGCATTGGACATAGGTGGAGGCATGGTGTCAATAATGATACTCGTACTGCTGCTGCTTTATGGGCTGGGCTTCAAGGACATACTTCTGCTGACCGCACTGCCGCTTGCAATATCAACGCTATTGCTGCTTTTCAGCAGCTCCAACAGCAAGGCAAATGGCCGCAGGCAATCAACGCAAAGCCTTCAAAAAGCCCAGCCAGCCAAAATAAAATCAAGCACTTATAAAGGCATAATAATAGCGACCCTGCTATACGGATTCAGCAGCTACAGCCTGGGTTTTCCAATAATAACCATAGCGCAGACTTCATCAAGCCTGCTTGGAATAGCATCATATGGAATATACCTTGGTGTATCCGCATTCGCCGGGTACTACATAGGCGCAAAGAAGCTTAATCGGATACGTGCCCTTGGCCTGGCAGGATACCTGCTCTCTGGCCTTGCGACGCTCATGCTTGGCATTGCATACATACTTCATGCAGGCGTAGCTGTATTCTACATTTCCGTAGCAATACTTGGGTTTTCGCTAGGCGCGATAGAAACTATAGAGCCGACAATAATATCGCTGATAAAAGGCGCCAGGAACATAGGCAGGGGCATGGGAAGCCTTTCTGCGTCAAGGAGCATCGGGATCTTTTTTGCAAACATAATAATGGGCCTGCTCTATGTGCTAAATCCATCCTATTCTTATATCTATTCCGGCATCATCTCAATTGCAGCTGCCGCAATAGTGCTTTACATGGGCAGGGGCTTTAGGAGCTCTGCATGACTATGTGCGAACTGCCGTAGCCATAAGTAATGCCAAAGCGCTCTTTCGCCCAGAACTTAAAGGCAGCCCGCTGTTGAATCAAATGAAGGTAATACTCGGAGGCACATTCGGATACCTGCACATAGGCCACAAAGCGCTCATCAAAAAGGCGCTTCAAATCGGAGATTTTATATACGTGGGCCTTACTACCGATGAATATGTGCTCTCAATGAAACCCGGCGAAAAGCTGCCTTCTTATAAAATCAGGAGGGCTGCAATTTACAGGTTTATGAAACCGTTCGGCAAGAGATTTGAAATATCCCCTCTTGACGACCGGTTCGGCCCCTCCATTTCTGGAGACTTCGATGCGATAATTGTAAGCAGCGAAACTCTTCCCATTGCCATCGAGATAAACAAAAGGAGGGCAGCCGCAGGTCTAAGGAAGCTGTCCATAGTAAAGATAAAAAATGTCCTTGCAGAAGACTCCATTCCAGTTTCGACCACGCGTATACTGAAAGGCGAGATAGATAGGAACGGAAAGGTTATTGAAAGGCCAAGGCGCCTATTCAACTGACCTGCGTATTCTTTCTGCAAAATTGCTTTCCTGCACAGAAATGCCCTTCCTAACCTTTTCAGATATCTTCTTCATTGCGGCTTCGGCATCTTTTCCAAGCGGCGCGACGGTTTTAAGCCTGGCAAGGTTATCTTTCAGCATTTCAAGCCTTTCCTGATCCTTTTCCGCTTCCAAAAACCGCCTGTTTGTGGCTTCCAGGGCTTTTATCGATTCGACAATATCATATATCTTTCCAAACGACTTTGACACAGCCTTTTCAAACCTCCTATTCCAATCGGCAACATCCTCCACAGCAGCCAGTATGCTGTCTCTTCTCTGGGGCATAGCCACCCTTTTGTTGAATTCATCGAAATCCCTGTTCCTGATGCGCGAGTATTCTTCGATGAGCACGTTGGAAATTGCAGCCTCAATCTTTGCATCGAATGAGGTCTTATCTCTAATCCTTTTGTCATATTCTGCCTTTTTGCCAATGTCCTTAAGTACGGCATACGCCTCGTTTATCTCAATCGCCTTCAGCGCAGCCCAATGCGCTTTATTCACATCAGGGTGGTATTTCTTCATAAGCCCTGCGTATGCTTCCCTTATCTTTGCATGGCTGTCCGTATGCCCAATGCCAAGCACAGAATAGTAATCAACATGCCTGAAGTCTTCAGGCTGCAGCCCGATGCGCTTAAGCTCCAAAGCCAGCCTTGTCTCGCTTCTGGAAGTATCCTCAATAAGCCGCCTTTCCGCAGCGCTCATGCGCTTAAGCCTGATCTCATGCAGCTTGCGAAACCCGATGCCTATTATATCCACAACCTATGTGTTGCACTGCCAGATTTAAATATTCAAATGCGCGATTCCAAACCTTGTGCAAGCAAAAGACCGCATATTATATATCTGGAACAGTAAAAATAATTCATGAAAAGGCCACGGGCACGCGCTACACGGACTAAGCGTATGAAGTCCCAGTCAGCAATGGAATATCTGATGACATATGGTTGGGCCGTGCTTATAATCGCTGCAGTTTTAATTGCCCTTTTCTCCCTAGGCGTCTTCAACACCACAAACACTGTGCCAAAAGTGCCGCCTAACACGTGCCGCGTTTTCAGGCCGAATGGACCAGGCACAACTGCATTTATAAACCTGCAGGGTCTGTGCAGCGGCGTATTGCCCGATTTTGTAATGAGATCGTCAGGTGTAGGCGATTACGTCCAGATCGCCAACTCCAATTCGCAGTCAAGCCTGCTTAATATTCAGGGCAACCAAATATCCATAACTGCATGGGTATACATATCCGGCTCTCCGTTCCACGATGTTGTTGACAAGGAAAACCAATACGGCATGAAGCTCAACTACGACAACTATCCGCATCAATGCACACCCAGCAATTACGCTGGGCTATGCCTTGAATGGGATACCTCAAACGACTGGAACGGGATTAGCTTCCCAATACCCTCTGCGGCATTCAACCAGTGGATATTCGTGGCCGTTACAATGGACGGGAACCATAAATACTGGTATGCAAACGGTCACCCCATAGGAAGCGAAATAGTAAGCGGAAGCATATCATACGTACCTTCAAACGTTGTTATAGGCGCAATATCCACTGGATATTCCGGATATGGTGAAGCCGAATGGTTCAACGGAGACCTTGCAAACGTGCAGATCTACAACGAGTCGCTAACTCCCCAAGATATAATGGACATGTACATCAACGGAATAGGCGGCCCTCCCCTGGCGTTGCAGAGCCTTGTTGGGTGGTGGCCGCTTAACGGAGACACAAACGACTATAGCGGAAATTCAGAGAACGGGTACATATACAACAACGCATTTTCCGGCAGCTGGGTGCAGAACTATACTGTAACATAGCCCTGCAAACATCTTTACAATACCTATCCTAAACGCATCAAAAAAAGAAAGAAAAAGGAAAAGAAAACCCAAGCCCTAAAATTTTGCATCAAGTCTCTTAGCTTGCAATTACCTGTCCATCCATATGCCTATGTAGGCTAGTACAAAACCTACCAGCGCTACCCATGACCAGGTTGTCCAAGCTCCTGCTACCAGAGGCAGCAATGCAAAGAGAGCGAATCCGCCAAGCATTGTGGCCTTGCCGCTCCATTCTCTAGATGGATCGGATGGTGCGCCTATCCCTGCCAAAGTTACAAGGAACAGCGATACAGCAGCCACAACTGCAATTCCGAATAGCACGGGCGCGAATACGTTCCCTGCCACTCCAACAACTGCTGTGCTCTGCCATAGACTCCATACCACTGCAAGATATGCTAGGCTTCCGACAAACCTTAGAACCCATGAGGTCCAGTTAGGTTTCTTATTTGCCATTCAAATCACTACATATACCTCGCTGTCAAACTTCTTAAAGCTAACCTGCATGTACGTTAATTCCATATTATTGGAAATATAAGCTATGCACCGGGCATGAGGCATGCGACGGCGCCCAATAAAAATAACATATATTTTTATTATGCAACCAAGAATAAATCCTATGTGGTAATCATGCCAATAAAGCTCAACGACAGCGTGTTCAGGGCGTATGACATAAGGGGGGTCTATCCCAGGGACATAGATGCCAAGTTTGCAGGACAAGTTGCAAGGGCGTACTCAGCATTCATAAAAGGCAAGAGGCTTGCAGTAAGCATGGATGTGCGCACAAGCAACGAGAAGCTTACAAAGCCTTTCATAGAAGGGCTTGTAGAAAGCGGGGCAGAGGTCTGGTTTATAGGCATTGCCCCAACTCCGCTTTTATACTTCACAGTGGCACATTATGGGCTTGATGGCGGCGCTGCAGTAAGCGCAAGCCATAATCCTCCAGAATGGAATGGCTTCAAGCTGTGCGGAAAGAACTCAAAGGTGCTGGGCTGGGGAGAGGGGCTTGAGAAGATAAAAGAGATAATGCAAAGAGACGAATATGTTCCGGCTGCGCAAAAGGGCAGCAAAGTGGACAAGAGCGCCAAGGTAAGGGCGGATTATGAAAAATTTGTTTCAGATAACGTCAACGGAATAAAAAAGCTAAGGATAGGCATAGATCCAGGAAACGGAGCAGGATCCGGATTTGCCGCACCCATACTTTCAAGGATGAATATGGATGTAATTGCGATAAACGATGAGCCTGACGGCAGGTTCCCATCGAGAAACCCAGAGCCCAAGCCGGAAACTCTTACAGACCTCAAGAGCCTTGTGCTTGAAAAGCGGCTAGATTTCGGTGCAGCATTCGATGGAGATGCTGACAGGGTGATATTCGTTGATGACAAGGGAGAGGTCCTCTACGGAGACAAGATACTGGCGCTGTTCGCCAATAACCTGATAAAGCCGGGAGACAAGGTGGTTTACGATGTAAGCTGCAGTGATGCGGTAACCGACGTGGTTGATAAAAAGGGCGGAGTTCCGTTTATAACCAAGGTGGGGCATTCTGCAATAGAGGCCAAGATGCTAGAGGAGAATGCAAGAATAGGCGGAGAGTTGTCTGGGCACATATATTTCAGGGAGACGTACCATTTCGACGACGCATTTTTCGCAACCGCATGGATGGCAAAGCTGGTGTCAGATTCTGGGAAAAGCCTTTCAAAACTCATATCTGAGCTCCCGGCATACAAAAGCACTGTCAAGGAGTTCGAAGTCGATGACGGCAAGAAGTTCGGGGTTATAGATAAAGTAAGGCATAGCCTCTCATCAAAGGGAGTAAAGACAATAAATGTGGACGGGGTAAAGGCAATAACAGAGGATGGCTGGTTCATAATAAGGGCATCAAACACCACCCCTAAAATAAAGGTAGTCGCAGAGGCAAAATCTGAAAAGAGGGTTTTGCAGCTCTTTAGCATAGCAAAATCAGAGCTTGATGTGGCTATAGCCTCTGCAAAGTAAAGCCATAAGTCCAGCTCATTTCAGCCAAGCAGCTTTGCGATATTATTCAAAGACGAGTATATGCGCGATGCCACTCTTCTAAATAATACGCTGCGCATATTGCCACGCGTTTCAGTTTTCGTTCCAGTATAATTATTATCAAATGTTAACATAGTGATAGGGTTAAGGGATTCGCCTTCAGGCCCAGAACCAGGCACTGAAGATATGCACAAGGGTACGTGTAAATCCAGCTTTGGCGTAGGCAAAAAATTAAGTTTTATCCCAGTTTTTTGGATTTTAACCTGCCTGGCGCTTTTGGCGCAGCTTATTGCCCATAAGTCATCACGCGTAGCTACATTGAATGTAGACTTGCTTAATCCTCCGACTTCAAGCTCCAAAGCTGCCTTATTTTGTGGGCTAATGTGATATAGTGCAATTTCAGCATGTTTTACCAAATTAACCTGAATTTTAACTGCGCCAGAGGCATCCGAGTAGTTTGCCCCAGTATAAACCATAGTGCGTGCATCAGTCCGCGCATACCTTCCTACATTCTCCAAATCAAGCTTCACCAAGCTAAGTAAGCCCTGCTGTCCTAAATCTTTTGCTTCTTCAATTTTTGCAATATGCATATAGTTACTATCATGTTGCTTTATCGATGCCAGTTTTTTATCCGATACTCCTTGATCTGCATGCGCATCCCTGGCAAAAGGCTGCTCTGCCACTGCCTTTTCTGCAGGCTCTGCGGCACGCGCCTTTGCCGTCCTGCCCAGGCCTGCGATTAATGGGATCACTTCACGCACATTGCGCATCCCAACTGCGCTATTCGCGTATGCCGCAGTTGCCATGGGCCTTTGCTGCGGCATCTTCGGAATTGCCTTCTCTTCGACGGCAGCAGTAGTCACTGCAGCATATGCGCGGCTGCTGCGCAGCCTTGTAATCGAAATGCGCTGCCTTGGCTCCTGCGCATGGACTGCATGCGCATCCCTGGCAGCAGGCTGCTCTGCCACTGCCTTTTCTGCAGGCTCTGCAGCACGCGCCTTTGCCGCCCTGCCCAGGCCTGCGATTAATGGGATCACTTCCC
>DAHXMA010000008.1 GCA_027365725.1 Microcaldota archaeon
CATACTTATACTCGTGGCCGGACCGCTTACTGGCGGCGCTGCAAATCCGATTCGGGCACTAGGCCCGGAGATAGTCACGCTAAATTTCAATAACTGGTACGTATACTGGATAGGCGACATAATAGGCGCTGTTGTTGCTGCACTAGTATACACTTACGGCGTGCTGAAAAAGTAGCCTTATTGCGTAGTGTGTTCTTTGGTAAGCACATGCAGGAGAAGCGCTAGTACAGCAGCTAAAGTAGCAAATGCGCATCTCTTACTTTGCTGCAAATCTGCTGCCTGCAAAGCGCAGATAAATGCAGCAAGATAGAGAGGCAAAGGCAGCTGGATTATAGGCTACCAATGTTAAATTTAAAGCTGATTCAGGGTTTATGCTTCCTCAAAACAGAAGACAGCTCCCTTGCCGCACTTTCTGAGCCTACAAATATCCTGCTTGTGGCACCGCCATCACCAAGCGGCCATATGGTGCAGTCAAGTGATTCTATCTTTGACCTCTTCCTTCTTGTAAGGTCGTCGCTTGGCACATCAAGATACCTCGGAGTCCTAGGCATTTCCTTCATTTTATCACAGGCATATATGCTTTGGGGCAATATATAAAGCGATTTTTGCGTTACGTTGCATAACGATTTGCATGCAAAAGAAATGCGTTGCACATAATAACAGGCGGCAATGGTATTTTGCTCATAAAAGCCATGTTTAAATATTAAAACTGGCATAAAAGTAAAATAGTAATACGCCGTGAAACTATGCCGCAGCTCACAATAGAAAAGTCAACAGGCCTCAAGGTATCGCAAAAGGGACAGGCAGAGGCGATGGACAGGCTCATGGAGGTTTTTTACGGCAGGAATGGGCTTCCTGACGCAGTGCTTCATGGAGGCGCTGCTATATGGAGATGTTATGGCAGCTCAAGGTTCTCTCCAGACGCAGACTTTTACTCATCATACACGGATATAGTAAGGCTTGCACAGTCTATAAGCGAAAGCGGATTCAATATTCTCGGGCTTCGCGACACTGGTGGAGGGAGGTCCGGCGCATCCGGAGTTATCTTTGGCACAGTATCATTGCCAACGGAAAACCGCCAGAATAAGGTCACTTTTTCAATAACCAGGGTTGATGTGGCAGGCACTATTGCAGACTATACAAAAGTTGACGGGTCAAGAATGGACATAGTTACACTTAATCCGGAGAGCTTTATGAGGGAGAAGATAAATGCCTATAACTCAAGGGGCAAGATAAACGATCTATATGACCTGTACCATCTGGTCACAAAGGTAGTAGACTTTTCTGCGCTTGATAGATCGAAGTCAGAGGAGCTGCTGGCATTTCTGAAAAAAGTCAGCTCTGCTCCTGCAGACAGGGCCCGTGATAAGGCAGACTATGAAACGCTTAAGTCGGTTGTGTATGCACCTGCTGTACCAGACCAGGCTGCAATCATGGAAGCATTCAGGAGAGCGCATGGCAACCTTGAGTCTCTTATGAGAGACAAGGAATAATTTAAATATCAATGGTTTTTTAGCATGGTTGGAAACAAAAGCAGCGTAATGCAGGAAAATGCAGAGCTAAGGCTCAGGATAAGGTCGCTTGAATCTAAGGTCAGCGAGCTTGAGAAGCTTGTGCGCATCGATACCATGACTGGCATAGGGAACAAGCAGGCGTACAGAGAGATCCTTGAGGAAGAGTCTGGAAGGATGAGGAGGGATTTGATGGACGGAAAGGCTTCGTCTGAAGTGGCATTGCTGTTTTTTGACCTTGACGGATTCAAGAAGCTCAATGACACCAAAGGCCACGAAGAGGGAGATGCAGCGCTTAAGCTGTTTGCGTCGATACTTCAGTCCCATTCTAGGAAGGGATACGACGTGCCAATAAGGTATGGCGGCGATGAATTTGTTGTGATAATGAAAAGAGGCACGCATGAAGCGGCGGAAAGGTATGCAAAAAAGGTGGCAGATGAGCTTGAGTGGTACCCTGATATTAATGCTTCATTTGGCATTGCCACGCTTTCAGAAGCAGAAGGAAATGCGGATGCCCTGGTAAGGATGGCGGACAGAAGAATGTATTCCATGAAGAGGGAGCTAAAGGGCATACTTAGGTCCGAATAGAGGCTTGTTCAAAATACGTAACCTGTATTAAAGTTGCAGAAAAGCTGCGCGTCTGATTCTATTTAATCAGATATTCTGAAAAAATAAATAAAGGAAAAGAAAAAAATAAATAAAGGAAAAAGAAAAAATAGGCTGGTTTATCTCCTGTGCTCCTTCCATCCCATTTTCATCATTACAGAGGCATTTCCTATCGAAGCTACAAGGAAGCCTATTATTGTGCCTATAAGCAGAGTAAAGCTGCTGGCCGACAGTACGGCAAGAGAGAATCCCGCCATTGTCGTAAGCTTCATTGTTCTCCATGCAGTCATTTCGCCGAAGTTTCCAAGCTGTGCAAAGCTAAGGAAAAGCAGCGATACCGAGGTTAGTACTGCAACGGCATAGAACAGCGTTGCCCAGAATGCTCCGCCGGCAAGTCCGGATACCCAGTTGGTAGGTGCAGCCGCGACTCCCCATAAGGCAGATGCCACTGCGAGGAATACCAGGCTACCCATAAGCTGGAGTACAAATCCAGTCACATTGTTGCTTAAATTTTTTGGCATTTTTATCCCATTAATCATTTGCCAATATTTGTTTATAATATAGTATTTTATATTCGTTAAAAAGCGTAGTTGGCCGAACGAGACTAAATTTGCCAGAATACCAACATCGCTAGAATACTAACATAATATTAGAAATTCTAATATTTTATTTGATATTACATTTTATTGGATCTGCATAAAGTCAAAAAAATATAAATATCAGAACGGACTTATATTGATTAGAAGTGATATTATATGAATATTGCACAAAAACAGCAGCTAAATGCAGAGCGCAAAGTTGTGCCTAGCAAGCTGTATCACAGGTTTCAGGAGCTTATGCCTATGGTATGCGTGGATGTTGCAGTATACGTTCCAGGCAAGGGTTTGTTTCTAGGCAAACGCTCAATGCCTCCGGTAAAAGATTTATACTGGCTGCCTGGAGGAAGGCTTATATACGGTGAAAAACCGGAAGACTGCGCTGCAAGAAAGGTTAAGGAAGAGACAGGAATGGACATAAAAGTGCTTGGACTGCTTGGCATTGGTGATACTGTATTTGAAGCTGGAGAAAAAAGGCATACTGTAAATTTGACATACCTCGCCTTTGCAACTGGAAATGAAGTTAAACTATCTGCAGATTTCACTTCTTATAAATTCGTAGATACAGTTTCGGAGGATATGCATCCGTACCTGCGCAAGATGCTATCTGACAGCGGAATTATGGATGTAAATGGCGCAGTCAGCATAAAGAAGCTTATGCGCACTGTCAGGTTGGACGAAAGGACAGGCGAGCTAAGCGCATTGAAAAGGGATCTGTAGATGTATAATAATATATTAGAATTTCTAATATAATATTAGTATATATGGCCCTTATACAAGATTTGATTTAAAGGCAAGATTATATGGACTGATAAAAACATGGCCCAGAGTTTAATCTTCATTTTTACGCTATTTTGAGGGCCATATTTGTCGTCGTAGACCAAAATGCAATAAAATTCTGCTAAGTAGAGCTCAGTAGCAGTGCCTAAACAATTTGGCAACAGGATTTATGGAATATTGTATGCAAAGCAGCATAATCTGCCTGGTTCCAAATCTACGGAAAGTTTAGGCCTGTACTTTTAGTGAAATGTTTTAAAATTTTGGAATATGGCTTTGTATGGTTAAGGCATCGCCATTGATAGGCAAAAGTGTTTTAAAGAAATGGTTTTATTCGTGGGCGCAGATTCTGTTTCACTGCAATGGAACTTAATTTTTAGATATCGGATTTATGGAAGTAACAATTAAATATGGTTTGAGCGTTGAATATAAGGAATTATAAGAACATATATGATCAAAAGACGTGCAGAAAAGACAGCCAAGATATTCTAATATCCTATTAGAAATACTAATATATTGTTAGATAATATTATGCAATGTTGCATTTGCATAATTGGGAATTAGTTTTACACATGTACACGGCGTGCAGAATTATGTGTTTTTACACGTGCTGCGAGCAAGCAAATTTATACAATATATTTTCAATTTTTTCTAAGCTCTACTGTCAATAGCCATAATTTCTGGCGCAGCTGCTCTGATTTTGATTCCGGAGAATCATAAACGAGTACTGCGCCTTTGTGCTGTGCAGGCAGCAGATCTATTGCAGAATTTACTGCATTAAGCATATCTTTTCTTGTAAGGCCTAATAGTACAGAGGCTTCTTCGGCAGCTGAGATATGGCCGCTTGCAAGAAGCCGCGTTACAACCTTTTTACCAATTGACTCTGCCTTGGTGTTAAGATGGCTATTCATGAGAAACAGGTTATCTGGTTTTACCTAATAAAACTTATCTGCAAAAACTTGAATATGGCAGTTGCGTGCAAGCGTTTTGAGCTGGTTGCAAAAGTCTTGTAATGGTGAAACCTGCTGAACATGGTAGGCTATTTGTTACAGTGCTTATAAGCTTTGACAGCAACACACAGTTATACCCTCAAGCGCTCCGGGGCCTTTCCCACAGCGCTTCGCTGCAGCCTGCGCAGGGCTTCCCTGTTCCTTGCCATCTGATCCCCAAATAGCATGGAGATTACTGCATTTGCAAAATCTACATTCCCATTTTTAATTGCTATGTCATATGCAGAGCATCCATCAGCATCGCGCAGCTTCAAGTCGGCCCCTCGCTTTACAAGCATTATGAGGATGTCTTTGTTTCCAGTTTGAGCGGCAACCATGGCAGCGCTTATTCCATTTTTATTCTGAAGGTTGACGTCCGCGCCGTGCCTTATCAGATGGTCTATTTCAGTTACGTGTTCTTTATATACGGCATGCAGCAGAGGCGGAAGTATAAGCCCGTCTACCTTGTTTGGGTTTGCCCCGCCGCGCAATATGCTATCCAGTTTGGCTAGGTTTTCGCTATCTATCGCATATATAAGCGCATTTTTTAAGTATGAGTCAGAATGGTCTATATTGGGCCCGGAAATAAGTATCGCATTTATTATTGGCATTATTATGTGCTTCTCTTCAAGCACTGCGTATATAAGGGCAGTTCTGCCGGATTTGTCGGCTATGTTGATGTCTGCGCCCTTTCGAATTAGAAAGTTTGCTATGGGTGTGTCGCAATACCTCTGAACTGCATGGATCAGCGCGGTTTTGCCTTCTGCATCCTTATGATTGATGTCTGCGCCGCGCTTTATTAAGTCCTCTACGGCGTATTTGTCGTGATTCATTACTGCATAGATAAGCAGGGATTTGCCGCTATTGTCGCTGGTGTTCTGGTCCACCTGCTCTTTTCGAATTGCGCATTTGGCAATTTTTATCGTGGTGCGCAAGTCATTCTGTACAATGGTAGACAAAAGCATCCTTAGTTCTTCCGATCTCATAAATCTCAGCGGTTGTGCTTGAAGAAGGCGCAGATTGTCATGATTGCCATGATTTCAACATTTCTATGCCGCCATTAAGGCTATATGACTGTATGCCGCGTGCATGCATTGCAATTGCAAATCTTAGCGAAGAGTTGCCGTGGGGACACACTATTATTGATCCGCTGAATCTTTCTAGGTCTATATTGTCATTGCCAGCTCCGCTTGCTATTGACCTTGCTTCTTCGAACCCGATTGCATCTGCATGTCCGCTGGCGCATAGGGCCTCCTTTACAAATTCCACGTCCTGCATACGGTCTGAGATTATGAATATCCGCCTGCCTTTCTTTGCCAGCAGTCTTGCCTCCTCTAATCCCACTTCGAGCTCGCTGTTCACGGTTTCCACCAAAGAATCACTATTGTGACAATGCATAACAGAGCCAGTCCAGCTATAATGGCGTAGGTCCTGTGCCTCATCGGCGCCGAGTCTTTCACTGTGCCAAAATTTCCAGGGTCAACAAATTTTACCTCTTCTGCCTCGCCTATGCTGTAATCTCCGTCTATTCTGCCTGGGTTGTTTGGCATGAATTGTTCATCCATTGCAACATATAATAATTTTGCTGTACAACTTTTTCTTAATTTTAGTGGCGCGCTATGCCAAGATATGGCAATATGCGGTTCATTTTATAAGTTTCTTCTTCAATTCATTACGTATGCCAAAGCTACTTCCGGTCCTCAGGCTCACAAGGGCAGAGCATAGTGTAATGCTTGTTATTGCCGTTATTACTGCTGAGCTGCTTTCAGGCGCCCACCTTTCCGCTTGGACGTTTGCACTTAGTATAATTTCTCCCATATTCCTTAGTATGGGCGCCTTTGCTGTAAACGACTACTTCGACATAGAGGTCGATAGGGCCAATGGCAGAAAAAGGCCGCTCGTGTCAGGCGAACTTAAGCCATCAGATGCAGTTTTAGTCACAGTCGTATCCATGCTGGTCGGCATGATTGCAGGTGCGCTCATAAATTACTATTGCGCTGCAATAGCTGTGTTTTTCGGCGCATTGTCTGTGCTGTACAGCTACAGGCTTAAGGAACTTCCTGCTGTGGGAAACGCCTATGTAGCTTTGGCCATGGCAATACCGTTCGTCTTTGGCAACTATGTTTCGTCAATAGCCCTGTCTCCTGCAAATGCGGTGATATTCGCAATGGTATTCCTGAGCGGCTTTGCAAGGGAGATTGATGCTACCATAAGGGACTTTGCAGGTGACAGGCTAAGAGAAGCCCGCACACTCCCAAAGGTTATTGGACCTGCTGCTTCTGCATACGTAGCCTTTGCACTTTACTCGGTTTCTGTGGCATTGAG
Organism: Microcaldota archaeon; assembly: GCA_027365725.1. GTDB lineage: Archaea > Micrarchaeota > Micrarchaeia > Micrarchaeales > CABMGC01 > JAJZNA01. The sequence continues at coordinate 6,805 of DAHXMA010000008.1, forward strand.
CGTGTACATGTTTTTAAGCATCATGCCGTTCATGCTAAATGCCGCCTATGCCGTGCCGATAGCGATATCAGATGCGCTGCTGCTTTACTCCGGTGCAGCATATGTATCGCGAGCCGAAAGCAGGTATGCGAATGTGAGGAATATTTCCCTTGCGGGCATGGCGCTTGCACTTGCATGCTTCCTCATTTCTGCAATCCTCTATATCCGAATTCCTTTCTGAGGGCCGATACCTCCTTCTGAACATCAGCACTGGAAAAGGAGGATCTATTTAACTTTATGTCCTCGAAGATGTTCTTCGAATCGCTCTGGTATATGTCATCCTTGCGCCTTGGTAGCAGGTGTATGTGGAGGTGGGCTATTGTCCTTCCTGAGTACGGCCCTATCTGCGATGTAAGGTCATAGGAATTTCCATCTGCCACGTAGATTTTCAGTATTCTTGGGATCATGCTGCATAGCAGTTCCCACAACTCGCGCTGCTCATGCTTCTTGAGCTCCGGGAGGTCAACGACATGTCGTTTGGGGATAAACAGGCAGTGGCCCCTGACTACGGGCTTTATGTCATACAGCACCATAAAGCTTGCTGACTCGTAGAATACAGTTTTGTCAGTCTCAGATTTTGTGCAGAATGGATCGACACTCATGCTTTGCCTCTTTTCACAGGCCTGTTTCGCCACGCAGCCGCTTTGACAAGCTCGTGCAGCTCATAGAGTATCAGCAGCAGAATTATTATTGCCACCACGAGCGCATAGAATACGTAGTTAAGCTCTGCATTCAGGCTGGACAGGCCTTCCTGAAGCTGCAGCAGGCTGGACTGTTGCGTGGAGCTCTGGGGCTGTGGCACAAAATTTGACTGCAGCATTGAGTCAAGATTAGATAGCGATATTGACAGCATTGCTGTTGTATACGCATTTGACAGGTATGATGACTTGGTTAAGTTGGAAGTGCTGGCGTTTGCCTCTGCAAGATAGAAGTAGCCTTCAAGCGCGAACTGTGTAGGCCACAGCCCGCTTGCACGGCTTATCGCATTGCTCACCACGTACTTTGCATTGCTATAATTGGTGGGGCTGGAATTGTAGAATACGTCTGCGTATGCTAGGGAATAAAGCGCAGCTGCATACTGCCCCCGGTTGAAGCTGCTTTCTGCCGAGTCCACATAAAGATTGTTTCCATACTTTGCCTTCGCTGCTGAAATGCCTGCTGCTGCCTCTGCCTTGACATAGCTGCTTGCAGCTATTGGCTCGCCCCCGGTCTCTGCCGCAATTCCATACATCTTTGATGCAGCTGCACACCAGGATATAGAAGGAGCTGCGTCGTAGAGGGATAATATAACACCGTCGCTTGTTTGGGATGAGTTGAGCAGTGCCGCGGCTTCTGAGAGAGTTGCCAGCGCCCATGAAACCCTTGCTTCGCCGCCGATTACCAGCTGGTAATTTGAGCTTGTCATCTGCGGCGTGTAGTTGAGCGACTCACACCCGTATGTGATGTTCTGTATCATGCTGTACACTGCAGGCTCAGAGTCATTATATCTTGAGAATATGAAGGCTGTGGGATCTTCTATGAATGCAAGGTCTGCGCCGGTATATAGGTACCCCTTTCCGGCTATTTCACGGTACTGACTGAGCTGGCCATACAGCTGAGATTTTAGTGCGCCAAACTTTGTTGAATTTATGCTCTCTATCTGGCTATTGGTAAAATTAAATGTGAAGTTTGTTATTGAAGCAAAGTCGCTATAGTTGCAAGCCGGGCATGCCTGGCTTGCATTTTCAATGCCAGATGGATTATATTCTGTTGTGATGTTGTACTTGATGGGCTCTGGTGCGCTCTTGCCAAATGCATACGGCAGCGCCTGGGTTACATTTGAGACCATTACTACAGGGATTCCGTATGCCTGCTGGGAGAGGTAATAAAGCATGTATTCTGATGTCTGGTTTTGCGTGTATGGCGCCAGTATGAATGTTGCATTTATGGATTTTGCAGCCTGCACCTTGTCAAAAATTCCGCCTATGAGCCCTACGCTGCCGTTGCTGTTTATCGTACCTGTCACTGTGAAGTTCCTATAAAGCGGCACATGCTCTATTCCGGATATTGTGAGCAGGGTCATTGCAAGTCCTGCGCTTGGGCCAGATACGTTTGAATTGTTATTTCCTATCGTAAAGGCATAATTATACTTGTTTTCGCTTACATTCAGGTATGAGGCAGCGTATCCGACTGCCGTTTCTGCTGACTGGACTGTGCTTGCGCCTACCAAAGAGCTGCCGTTATTTATTGTTACCTGACCATTCCCTGGGGTTATGTTGAGAGTTATGTTTGTCAGTGTGCCTTGATAAAGCCCGACAAGCACTGCCGGGGCGTGTATGCTTGTGGTATATGCACTTGCTGCCATAGGAACCAGTGCGATTGCAAGCAGTGCTACTGCAAATCTATTCATACTTAGCATTTTGAATGCAAAAGGATATAAAATGTTTTTCAAAATTCGGTTATTGATTTCTGCATGCCAGGGCTCTGCGCCTCTTTTGCCTCGTTGAATATGTCTATTATGCCAAACACACCGTCATAGCCAGGTATCACGTGCGCCTTATCCTCGCGTATTATTTCTATCGCCTTGCCAAGCTTCGGGTCTATTTCGCTTATGTCGCTTTCGCCTGCTTTGAGCAGCACATTGAATTCGCTGCCAAATCTGCCTATTAGCTTCTTGTACACATCGTTCACATAGCGCGTGTAGGCGCCTTTCTTTGAAACATATGCTATGACTTCCTGCAGAGGTATTGCATGCACATACGGCACAGCTCCAGGAGGCACCTGCCCATATTCCCTGTCCGAAAGCTCATTTACGCGATGAAGCACCCCTATTGTTAGCCTCCTTGAGCATTTGGGACACCTACTGCCAGATGCAATGGACTTTTCAGGTGCAAGAGAAACGCCGCAGTTCCTGTGGCCATCGAAGTGGTACTTACCCTCTTCGGGATAGAACTCTATCGTGAGCTTGGATTTCCTGCCAGATATGCCTGCGGCGAGTTCAGCAAAACTGGGTGATTCGCCATCTAGCTCTAAAAGTACGGCCTCTCTGCCGATCTTTGGAAGAGAGTGCGCATCGCTTCCTGAGATCATGGCATACTTGTCAAGCCTTGATACAGTCCAATTCATTTTAGGATCGCTGCTAAGTCCTGTTTCGTATGCCATTATGTGCTTTGCCTGATCTTTATATGCCTCTTCTATAGAGTCGAACCCTGAGAATGAGCCCAGAGCTCCGAACCATGGGGTCCAGATGTGCGCGGGAAAAATAAAAATGTCACTGCTCACGCTGTGCAGGATTTCGACAAGCTCTGCTGCGCTCAGGTTGCTCAGCGCTGGCCTCCCGTCCGAATCAAGGCTGCCGAACTTTGACAACTGCGAACTGACCTGCTCTGCGACCTCTATTGTAGGTACCAGCATGCATGTATGTATCTTCCTTATCTTGCCTTTCCCGTCATCGAATATGGTGCAGACTTCAGAGCTCAGCACGAACCTTGCCTTCGAGCCCTTCCAGGAAGGCTTTAGCAGCCCTGTTCCATCTTCAGACAGCTTTGACTTTATCTCTTCCATCCACCTTGGGTGGGTGAAGTCACCAGTGCCTATTATACCTATGCCTTTCTCATCAGCAGTGGCTGCAATATTTTCGGGAGTTAAGGCATCGCTGCATGCCATGGCGTACTTTGAATGTATGTGAAGGTCTGCTATGTATTCCATTAGTTTTGCACCGGCGTCATATTCCGTTCTTCATGCGCATTTAGTTTATCTGACTTTGGCTGCATTGGCGGCATTGCCGCAATGCAACATTTTGGGATTGGTGATTATATTTTGTATCCAAGATCTCTTACAAGCTTCCTGCGCTCGGCTCTGTCGGCCTCAAATTCAAGCCCGAGCCCAGGCAATCCGTCTATTACTCCAAGCACGCTCCTGCCCTGCGCAGTCTCGGCCACAACCACCTGTATTGCATTTGCTGTGGAGCAGAATATGCTTACGACCTCTGGGACGGATTTTATGGCGTTGTTTATGTTTATGGGGAACGCTCCCTTAAACGCTATGATGAACGTGTGGCCTGCGTTTATTGCTGCCGCATTCTTTTCAGCGACGTTTTGCATGCCGACATCGTTGCCTTCCGATCTTATCAGCCTCTTTCCGCTCGCCTCGACAAATGCGACGCCAAATTTTATCCCAGGCGCTGCTGATGCAACTGCTTCGTATAGATCTTCCACGGTCTTTATGAAGCCAGCATGTCCTATCATCACCTGGGTATCTGGCTGCACATCGAGCTGTATCACTTTTATATCTGACCTTATTTCCATAAAATCACGGTTTAAGCCTTACCCTGTCTCTTGGGAACAGGCAGCATTCCCTTATGTTCTTCATGCCTGTGATCTGCATCGTCAGCCTCTCAAGGCCAAGACTCCAGCCTGCGTGAGGTGGCGCACCTTGCCTGAAGGCGTTTACATAGAAGTCAAAGTTGGACGGGTCCAGCCCATGCTCCTTTATCGAAGAAACAAGCAGGTCTGGCAGGTGTATTCTCTGCGCTCCACTTGATATTTCAAGCCCGCGGTAGAGCAGATCGAAGCTGTTGCATGTCTCGCTGTCACTGCCGTTTGGCATACTGTAGAACGCCCTGATCTTCTTTGGATATTCTTTAACTACCAAAAGGTCTCCGAATAGCTTGCATAGCTTTATCTCTGCATCCCTGCTTAAGTCTTCCCCGAATTTTATTTCGTTTCCTTCTGAATTAAGCGCAGAAACTGCCTTCCTGTAGGTTATCTCTTTTATTTTGGGCTCGCCCATATCGACGCCAAGCCTCTTCAAATCTCCCTGCCTCTCTTCAGCAACATTTGATAGTATGCCTTTTATAGTCTTTTTCAGCAGGCTTATTGCATCGTGGTGGTCTGAAAACCCGATCTCTGCATCCATCTGGGTTATCTCGTTTAGGTGAAATACGGTATTGTGCTTCTCTGCCCTAAATACAGGTACGACCATAAATACCCTGTCCATTCCGCCGATGACTGCGAGCTGTTTGTACAGCTGGGGCGATTGCGCAAGATATGCTGCCTTTTCGAAATATTCTACGCGAAATAGATCGGCTCCTCCCTCAGTTGCGGCCTCTACTATTGCAGGGGTCCGTATCTCTTCAAGCCCTGACTTTAGCATCGCCTCCCTAAACGACGAAAGCACTGTGGACTGGATGCTGAATACAGAGGTAGTATCAAGCCTTCTTAGGTCTATGTGCCTATTATCCAGCCTGACGTCCATGTCCGCTGGCACTTTCCCGGTTACCTCGAAAGGTATCTGGGCGCTAAGTGGGTTTAGATTTTCTATGCCTGTGGGAATTATTTCTATGCCCGACTTGCTCTCCGAGCTTTGCTTCACGACTCCGTGTACGCAAACTACGCTCTCCTTGGGCAGGTCCATGGACCGTATTACTTCAGCCTTAACGGTCCCTTCCTTGCCAACAACCTGCACTGTGCCTGTGTGGTCTCGCAGTATCATGAATACTATCTTTCCTATGTTCCTGACCTCGTGGACCCATCCGCCAAGCAGGACTTCCTTTCCGTCCATATCAGGAGTCAGCTCGGATATATAGCTTGATCTGTATGCCGAATGCATTGCTTTCAGGAAATCACAGTATTTACTAGCCTTGCCATCTTAAATATTTTGCTGTCAAAAAGCTTATTGATAGCCAGATTTGGTTGTACAATAGGTAAATATGCTGCACACAACAAAGGCGCATGCGCATAATTGCATTGATAGGGATGGGACATATGGCAGTTGCAATTGACATAATGGAAAGTCATTTCGTAGGAATATCTGAAACGGCTAAGGTCTCCACCGCCCTGAAGCTTTCTGAATCGGCGAAAGTAGACATAATGCCTGTACTGAGCAACGGGCGATTATGCGGCATTGTGTTTAAATCAGACCTTGAAGCACACGCAGAGCAGGACTGCAGCGTAAGCGAGGTTATGAAAAAAGTGGTCTTTGTTGAGCAGGATACGCAGCTTCAAAAAATAACCCAGCTTATGGTAAAGACAGGCCTGGGCAGGATCCCTGTAGTTGACAGCAAAAGAAGCATGAACTGCATAGGGATCGTTACGTCTACAGATGTTCTTAGGGCACTGAAATAATTTTACGAACCTGCATCTTTGCCTTGGTATGCTGTTGCTATCATTAAAGCTCTTCTTATTGCTTTGACAGGGTTATCTCTATTGCACTTACCTTTGACTTTGTTCCGTCCTCGTTTGCTATCTCTTCCGACCCTATCATTATGTCACCAACTTTGGCATCGGTGATAAACCTGTTCCTCGAGATCTCTGCCACATCAACCGCTCTTGATATCGAATTGCCCCTTGCCCGTATCTTTACACTTTTTACGCCGCTGTTGAATTGCGTAACCACTGCAAGGACATAATTCATTGGTGGTTTTTTGCCAACCAATACAACATTTGTTGGCATTGTGCTGTCAGTTTGTGTTTCTTCGTATTGTTCTGCCATATTCTCATACCCGTATCTTAGCGTAGGCTTTCATTCTGTTTGGCTGATTAATTGCATTTGATAGATTAGCCACCATTCCATATTTAAATCTTGCTCCGTTTAGGGCCCTGCCTTAGCGCGTGGAAAAGCTGCATTTACGCCTGCAGCTGCTTCGGCGCATTTGGATTTCCATTTGCACTACGTTACAGCCCAATTTATCTTGTAGAAAATATTTAAATAGGAGGCCAATTTATCTTAAAGGGTGCATTACTACAAGGTGACAGAGTAATACGATGTTCAAAAGGTAAATCTATGGAAAAAGCTTTGACAAATGATAGCAGGATGGAAAGGGCTGCAGAGATTGCAGCAAAGGGAAGGAACCTTGAAGGACTGCTAAGGAGAAACTTGATAGACAAGGAACATGAAGCAAAGTTGCTGACTCTCAGCCTGATGCTTGGCAAGAATGCAGTGTTAATAGGCGAGCCTGGGACTGCGAAGACTGAAATGACAACAAGGGTTGGCAAGCTTGTTAATGGCAATGTTTTTAGCATTCAACTGACAAGGGACACGGACACGTCAGAAATCATAGGCTACTTTGACCCAAAACTTTTCAGGGATGAAGGCAACCTGGTAAGGAACACGAAGGGGACTCTGCTTGTTGCAGACGTAGCGGTGCTTGATGAAGTATTCGAAGCAAATTCGATAGTCCTTAACGCTATACGATCGGCTACAAACGAGGGCGTGTTTTATGATCACGGAATACCATACAAGCTTCCCCTTTGGTCTACCATAGGCTCTTCTAACATAATACCGGAGGATCCGCGCTTGGCAGGCCTTTATGACAGATTTTTGTTTAGGGGCTTTGTACAGCGCGTTGGCGCAACAGGCAAAACGATAGAACTTCTCAAAGCCGGAGGGGAGCTTGACCTTGAAAAGTTGGCAAGCGACAGAACACCTCACGCAATAACCATTGAGGAACTCAAAGAATTCCGTAACCTTGTAGATAAGCTTGCAGATGCAGTGTTTCCTTTGCCATCCCAGAATGGAGAAACGTCGCCTGCGCTCATAAACCTTATACAGGCATTTACAGATCTTGAAACCGTTGGTGTTGTGGTATCGGATAGACGCAGGGTGCAGATACGAAAAGCCATAGTAGCAAACGCACTTCTTGAGGGCAGGACCTCGGCGAATGTGTCTGACATAGACATTATAAGATACATTGTACCGTCTAACGATGACGAGGTTGGCAAGACTAATGAAGTGCTAAGAACCATAGTTCCTACGTCAAGGATGTCACTGCAGGACCTGCAGTCTGCTGCAGACAGCATACTAAAGGTAATAGAAGTGGGTATAGTAAATGCAGAAATGGCTGATTACTTGAAGGAAGGAATTAGCATATTCAGAGAGCATGCAAACCCATCGAATTTAGAAATGGATCCGCGCGTAAGGGAGTTTGCAAAGAGCAAGCTAAATGATATAACATCTGCATTAAGCCGCTCTCAGGGCCCCGAATTTGAGAGACTTAAATTGGAGCTTGGAATGGCCGTCCTGCTAAGGGACATGCCGCCATGCTAAGGGCAATTGACAGGAAATTAAAATTGCTCCATAAAACCGGATGACTATAATGGCATCAGACTATGCAGATATTGGAATAGGTACTTCGGAAAACGAGGCAAGCAAATTGCTCACTGAGATATTGAGGAAGTACAGAAAGGATAACGTTGAAGATATCGAGCACCTGGGAAATGAGGGTGCTGTAAAAAACATAGACTACCGCTCGATAGACGTGATAGTAAGGGGCAGACTGCTGCAGAGCAGGGTAGAGGCTCTAACCGGGAAAAAGGTTGTGGCGCCCTTGCTAACAGACATGTATTACATAGCACTGTCACAATACCTAAATCTCAAGAAGCAAGAGGAATTTTCAGGGAGCGACGCACATTACGAGATAATTGCCAATTTCACCGATAATTCTGACATAGTGGCAGCCACTCGCATAAGCAGGATGAATCCGGTGGTAAGCAGAGGCATTGCAATAGAGTTTGCCACATCGCTAATAGAAGAATTAGAGAGGATGGCCGGGGAAGAGGGGCAAAGCGGAACTGATGCAAAAAATGTGCTTAAGGCAATACTGAAGGGTGGCGGAAAGGGAGATGGAAACGAACGGTCGAAAAGCCCGCAGAAGAACGGGGAAGGAGAGGAGGGTGAAAATGACAAATGCAATGAAGATGGCGAGGGGCAAGCTGAGCGTAGCAAAGACAGCCGCGCGGAAGGTAAAGTGCCGTTAGGCGCAATAATAAAGGCAGGCGAGAGGGCAAAGCAACAAGCCGAAACTATGGAGGCACTTCTTGCAATGGCAGGAAAGGGCACGACATCATCCAAAAATGCAAATCAGGAGGAGGTTGAGGAGCTTGCGCGCAACAGCAAAGTTCGCGACGTCTTGGAGCTTGCCAAAAGCATGCCAAAAATAGATGTGAACAGGACAATAAAATATAGAGAAGAGCGTCCAGGGGAGAAATTTGACCTTGTGCATGGAGATGACATAATAGATACGCATATCTCGGACTTCATGGCTCCGGCAGAGCAGTTCTACATGAACTGGATGGAAAGCAGGCTGAAGAACCACCTTCGCGGAAACCCGGAAAATTCTGGCCCCATATATGTTCTGGTAGACAAGTCAGGAAGCATGGCTGGGGAGAAAGTAGTGTGGGCAAAGACTGTTACACTTAAGCTTTTCCAATCTTCACGCTCGGAAGGCAGGGATTTCTCTATGAGGTTCTTTGATGAGATGCCACATGAATTAATAAAGGCGTCGGCAGGCGATGGAAAATCTAAGATAAACACAGTGCGGGAGATATGCACAATGGAATCTGGAGGCGGAACAAAGATAGATGCAATAATAGACAAAGCCCTATCGGATATAGAAGCTGGGAAATGGAATGGAGAAAAGGGAAAGCCCACTTTGATAATAATAACAGATGGGGAAGACAATTTAAGCTACAACAGCATAAAGGACAGGCTTGAACGCAACAGGGTGGAGCTGGTGTCAGTTATGGTGAAAGGAAGAAATTCTGACCTTAAGAGGCTTTCGCCAAACTATTTTGAAGTGCAGAAAATGGACGGCGATGCAGCGCTTAAATTGGTAAACGTAGGCATTTCTGCATCGAAGAAGAAGAGAACAGCAGTATATTGAGGGCTTTGTATGCAAATTGACAACGAATCGGCAACACGCATGCTTACGCTGCTTATAAGGGAGGGAAACTCTGCAGAAGCTGCAAAGCTCATAGAAAAATTTCCAGGCACAATAAACATGGCAGATGGCAAGGGAAACACGCCGATAATGATGGCAGTATATTTCGGTGACGAGATGATGGTGAGGCTGTTGGTGTCAAAAGGTGCTGACTTGGCACCGGTAAACGCAAATGGCTTTGATGCACTTGGAATTGCTAAGCACTGCTACGATGATGCGATGAACAGTTCCGCCAGCGCACTGCATCAAGAAAAAATTGCGCAGCGCAAAGCAATATTTGATTTTGTGTGCCAGCATTCTGAAGTTAACAAAATAAAGCTTCTTGTAAGGAAAGACATTGAGGCAGAATCAGCAAAGATATATATATTCCCATCTGTGCACTTTGATGACACTGAGGCAGATGAGCTTCGAGACTGGATCAGGGAGCATAGGGACAGTGGGACAAAGTTTATTTCATCGTACGAGCTCGCCGCAGACATGGGAATGAGAAATGCATTCAAGGACCTCAATAACGCCAAGTCCTTTGAATATGTCTTAAGCTTGATAATTCCAGAGTTCAAAGAAGCTTTTGGCAAGCTGCTATGCGTATTCAGGGACGAAAATGTAGAAGTATACCCTGTTGACACCAAAAGAACGGACAAGGAGAGAAAGGAGGATATGCGCATGTTTTTGACTGCGGCGGAAGCCACAAGAAGCCTGATGGAAAACTATGATGGCAGCATGGAAAAGCTCTTTAGCACACATGTTGATGAGATGATACTAAAGGGCAGATGGCTGCATGCCAGGAACGCAAACATGGTAAGCAACATAAGAGAGCTCACAAAGCAGAATGCTCCGTGTGTTTTTCTGCATGTATGCGGCGCAGCACACGCAACAGAGATAAAGCAGATGCTTATTGCGAGCGGATTTGATGCTGCGCTGCTTAGGGAAAATAGCTTTGCATTGAAATTTGGCGATTCTGAAATGCAAAGCATAAAAGCAGCAGTTGCAATAAGAAATGGCGTGCACTCAGAACAAAATGTGTCTGAAGTGATGAGAAGCATGCTAATGTATGCAAAATCGGCTGCGCACGAAATAAAGCGGGCGCAGGTGGACGAAGTTTCTCCTAGAGACGTGGATAAAGCCGCAGGTAAGCCAACTGCGTACCTTAAGGAGTCATTTGATTATTCAAGGAGTTTAAACGGAAGAGAGGAACTTGAAAGTGCACTAAAAAGGGCCATTTCGGAGCTGTCTGCAGCTTATAAAGACAGGGAGAAGAAGGCAAAGAGCAAAGTTGCATGATAGCCTCTTTCGCCCAGGACCTGACCAAAGTGCCATAGGATATGCAACCTTGCATAACCGAGAAGTTTTAAATTAATGCGGCGTATATGATTTGAGATAAATGCAGGGAAAAGTAATCACTGTTTTAGCACGGCCAAATTTGGCTCTCGTGAAATACTGGGGCAAAAGGGAAAAAGGTAAAGACTGCAAATATACATCGTTGAACCTGCCGCAGAATTCATCGCTTAGCATTACTTTAGATGCAGGAGAAGAGCTTCTTACAAGGACTAGCGTTGTATTTTCAGAAAAATTGGCCCAAGACACGTTTTATCTCAACGGAAAGAAACAGGATATGAAGAGTCCTGAGCTCAAGGAGAGATTTTTGGCTATTGAGGAGCTAAGGAAACTTTCTGGGGTAGGCACAAGGGCCCTTATCGTATCTAATAACTCTTTTCCAACTGCAAGCGGGCTGGCGTCAAGTGCATCTGGGCTTGCGGCATTGACATTTGCAGCTTCAAAGGCACTTGGGCTGAAAATTGATTCAAATAAACTATCGGAAATAACTCGAATAGGCAGCGGAAGCGCATGCAGAAGCTTGTTTGGCGGCTTTGTTGTCTGGAATAGAGGCAAACTTCCGGACGGAAGCGATTCTGTTGCAAGGCAGGTATTCGATGAATATTATTGGCCTGAGCTGACCACGCTAATATGCATGACAACTAGGGAGAAGAAGAAGATATCAAGCAGGGCAGGAATGAGGCAGACAGTTGCAACAAGCGAATTGTATAAGCTTAGGCCAGATATTGCAGAGGAGCATGTGAAGGAAATAATAAAAGCGCTTAATAAGAAAGATTTCGAAGCACTTGCAAGGGTGACAATGGCCGATGCAATGAATATGCACTCTGTGATGCTTGATACCAGACCTCCGATAATATATCTTAATGATGTTTCAAAGGAGGTAATATACGCGGTCGAAGACCTAAACGAGTCCGAAAAAAGATTGGTTGCAGCATACACTTTTGATGCAGGGCCCAACGCATGCGTAATATGTGCTGAATCTGACGCGGATAAAGTGTTTGCAAAGCTGAAAGGGGTGCGCGGTATAGAGAAAATATTGAAGGCGAAGATTGGATCTAGCCCAAAAGTATTATCAGATTCCGAGTCGCTTATAAACCCAAAGACACTTGAGCCTAAATTTGCGCTTGAAAAATGAGTTGATGGATTGGATAATGAAGCAAATGCAAAGGCACCTGGCAAAATCCTCTGGCTTGGAGGATATTCGGTATTAGAAAGACCAAACATTAGCTTTGTCACAGCTGTAGATGCATATGTACATGCTAACGTAAAACTAGTTGAAGGGAATAAGATTGTAATAGAAGTGCCACAATTAAACGCAAATGTAAGTGGTACTATTGATTTGAATACTGGTGACCTTTCAGTAGAGGTCCCAAAAGAACTCGTGCTGTTAAAAACTTCGGTAGAAGTTGCGTCTAGATATGCAGCAAGTAAAGGAGCAAAACTTAGTGGGATGCGGATAAAAACCCAGAATGATTCTGCATTTTCTTATACTGTCACTGGAGGAAAAGTTGTTAAGAGTGGACTAGGGAGCAGTGCAGCAGTAACAGTCGCAAGCATAGCCGCTGTTCTTAAAGCATATGGGATAAGCGGGTTAGAAAATGATGCGTTGCACAAACTTGCCCAGGTTGCCCATAGCATTGCTACTGGAAAAGTAGGTAGTGGATTTGATATCGCTGCTGCATCCCATGGAACAATATTGTATAATAGGTATTCTCCAAGCATTGTAAAGGATTTTCCTGCAACTTATCAAAATGCCGATTTGCAAGACTTAATTAAAAAGCCATGGGACTACAAAATAGAAAAGTTCAGCTTGCCCAATATGTTTGCATTAACATTTGCTAACTTTTTAGGAGAAGGGATGGTAACTACTACGGCAGTAGGGAGCGTTTCAAAGTTTAAAGAAAAGGATCCTCTTAAATACAAGGAATTGATTTATGACATAAACAAAGAAAATGAAAGGGCAGTTATGGCGCTTAGGGCACTTAACAAAGGGGAGGACGTAAGCAATAATTTGGAAGTATTCAGGGATGCATTCAATAAAGGCAGGCTTTTGACAAAACATCTTGGAGTTTTAAGCAATGTGGACATAGAAGATGACGACCTGACAAAATTAATAGAAGAAAGTGCCTCAAACGGGGCATTTGTTGCAAAACTTCCTGGAGCAGGAGGCAGAGATTCGATTGCAGCGCTATCATTAAATAGTGAAGCCAGAAGGCTTGTGGATTTCTGGAAAACGAGGAAAGGGCTAGGAGTTATTGGGATTAAAATTGTAAATGATGGGACAATTAGCGACATGAAATAGGTAAGATTTACAAATATAAATACTAATATTGCAGCGTGGATATTTTAGCTGCATTGCTAAAATTCAAATGCCATGGCTTATGTATTTATTCGCACTAACTAATGACATAATGAAGGTGAATTGAAAAATGGAACATTACCTGCCGGGGCTTTGCAATATAGGGAAACGGGAGATAAGAAAGCGATTTGGTTTGGGGCTAGTCGGATTTGTTATTGCTTTAGCTATAGTATATGCAATTTACTTGTTTGGCTTGACTAGATTGGCACTCCTGGCATCATTTGTATTTTTGATATTAGGATTTGAAGGTTTTTATCAGGGCTACTTCAGGTTCTGTGCAGGGTTTGCTGCTATGGGCATTTATGATTTTACAGGATCAGGTGGGTCCAGGCAAAATGTGACCGACCCTTCTGCACACCTTGAAGACATGAAAAAGGCCAAGAAAATACATATTTATTCCATTGTTTCAAGTGCAGTTATAGTTGCGATTATTTATTTTGTTTTGTTATATAAGGGGCCTATGTAATAGCCTGGACCTCCAAAGAGTTTATATGTTGCATTGGACCGTGATTCTAAGTCTATCCTCTTTGTGATGTGATAATAGGTATGAATTAAGCTGATCAATTACAGATGCTTTACGCCACAAGCTTCGCATTCTTTCTTTAGATCGCTATCGAAAGTCAAGAGCGGCAAATCCTTTTTCTTTGCAAATGACAGTATGAGTTTATCGTTGAACCTTTTGAATGTTGTGTGCTTTTCCTGCAGGATTATATCCTTTGCTTGTATGATTTCATCTTCGCCTATGCCAAGAACGTCATAGGAATTTAAAACTTCGGTTATTTCCTGATCGATTGTCTTCTTGTCCAAACCAATCCTATTCAGCACGTAGACAAGCTCCTCCAATACGACGCTTGGTAAAACACCATTATCAACCTTTTCGAGGTATTCCCTTGCCTTTTCATGCATGTCAGAGCCTTTTATTATGTAATCTACCAGTACGTTTGTATCTATCACGTACTCCATTTTATCGCTTCTCCGAAGCCCTCATCTATCGCATCTTCTATCTCCTTCTCCGTCACTCTCCTCCCTAGGTCGATGATCTTCAGTGTTAATTTCTTTCGCGGCGCCTTCGCTTTGCTAGCCTTAAGCCTTTTGTTTATAAGTAGAGATAGCTTTCTTGTGCTACCGTACTCTTTTACGGATTCCGCTACAAGCTCCTGGTATAGTTTGTCTTCAAGCATTATTGTTGTCTTGACCATAGTCATATTTAGCATTTAAACATATATAAATTTTATGTTTAGATTCTATTATAACTTTTCATGAACACTTATTCGAGCCGCTTTATGATGTGATAGCCAAACTGGAAATATTGCTGTCTCACTTTTCGCTCACTTTTCGAAGACAATTGTCTTGCTGTATGAATCTTTGAAATCTGAATCCTGAGTTACGAAGATTTCGTCGTTAGCTTCTGCAGTGGCAACTATGAACATGTCAGCTACGCTCAGCTCGCTGCCAGCTTTCCTAAGTCTTTTATGCAAATCGCTTGCTTTCCTTGCTGCTTTGAGGTCAAGATGATGTATGGTAATCCTATCGAAGAGGGACTCTAGTGTCTCTTCCTCTCCCCCCTTTGCGCCTTCAAGCAATTCGTAGCAGCTGATGGATGAGACGCTGATGCCTCTTTCATCAGCAGATTTTCTTATAATCTCGGCAGCCTCGTCTTTGCCCCTTAGATAGTCGATCATAATGTTCGTATCGTACATTGTCATTGTGTCAACCTCAGGCGTATCGTTTGTCAAAAAAATGCTTTCTTGATTCCTTTATCGATTTCTTCATTTGCTGCGCCTTGGCCTCGCTCACCTTCCATGCCCCAAAAAGGTCAGAAATATCCTTGCTTTTCTTCTCAGTAAGTTCCAGAATAACCTTCGTAAAGGATTTTTTGCTCTCTTTAAGTCTCGATAGCCTTTCATAGGCCTCCTCGGATATTGCTATCTGTCGTGTCATAACATCAATATCTATATATTGATATAGATATATTAATCTTTCTGTTTACCACTCCATTAACCGAACTAAATACATTATATATTTCACTTGCTAGCACTCACTAGTGAAAAATATGTTGTATGCAACACCGTTTCTTTTGTTTGATGGCAACTGTGCTGAAGCGATGACCTTTTACCAAAAATGTCTTGGAGGCGAACTTACTCTCACGAAACTTGCAGACACCCCTATGAAAGACCAGTATCCAAAAGAGAAGCATAACAGAATAATTAACGCCCACCTGAAAAGCGGTGCTATAGAAATAACCGCTTCGGATTGGATGGCATCCCCAACTTGGGAACCGAAACAGGGCAACAATCTTGGC
>DAHXMA010000011.1 GCA_027365725.1 Microcaldota archaeon
ATTTGCTCCGACCGGGATTTGAACCCGGGTCTCAGCCGTGAGAGGGCTGCATCCTTGACCGGACTAGATTATCGGAGCGCGGTTTTTAATAAGCTTAATTATATTATATATCAAGCTTATATATCATTGGCATTCAAGGTAATTTCATGACGCTGCTTGAGAAATATACGCCGCACA
Source organism: Microcaldota archaeon (assembly GCA_027365725.1). Classification (GTDB taxonomy): domain Archaea; phylum Micrarchaeota; class Micrarchaeia; order Micrarchaeales; family CABMGC01; genus JAJZNA01. The sequence goes on from DAHXMA010000011.1 coordinate 178, forward strand.
CCCTGAGTGGATTGATCGGGAACGAGCAGCAGAGGCAGCGGCTTGCGCAGTATGGAATAGACATCATAGAAGGCAAGCGCGTGAGGCCGCTCATGATTTATGGGCCCACTGGCGTCGGGAAGACTGCCGCAGTGCATGCGCTTGCAAACTCCAATGCATTCGAGCTAATAGAGCTGAATGCAAGCGACTATAGGGACTCGGAGGCGATGGACAAGAGGGTAATGCCGCTGCTGTCAAACAGGGGATTGTTCGGCAAGAGCATGCTTATACTGCTTGATGAGATAGACGAGCTTTCTAGGCTTGACTTGGGCGCGGAGAAGGCGGTGATGAAGCTCGTAAAGGGCTCGGTCCACCCAGTGCTGCTTATAGCAAACGACTACTGGAGCAAGAAGGTAAGCTTCCTGCGGGAATCTGTGGACAAGCTCGAATTCAAGCGCGTTGATGCGGGAGAAATATTCATGCTCCTTCAGAAGATTGCAGACGGGGAAGGGAAGGGTGTGAACAAGGAGATACTTGCAAATATAGCTAAGAGGAGCAATGGGGACGTGCGCGGCGCGATAAATGACCTTGAGCTGATGCTCGGCGCAGAGCCAGAACTGATCGATTTCCTAGGACTAAGAGACAGGAAGGCGGAAATCTTCACAGTGCTTGACAAGATATTCTTCTCGTGCAATTTTGACATCGCCAGGAATGCCCTTATGTCTACCGACATCGACATGGAGATGGTGCAGAACTGGATTGCCCAGAACATACCTGGAAAATACCTGTCGAAGGCTTCGGTAAGCGATGCGTATTCGAACCTTTCAAAAGCAAGCATGTTCAGCGAAAAAGCGTCCAGGACAAGCTACTATGGGTATCTTAGGTATTCAAGCATTCTTATGTCATCAGGGGTGTCTATATCCGGAAACGGAAATTACAGCAGGCTTACCCCGTATGCGTTTCCTGCAAGGATAAGCAGGATGAGCAAGACAAAGAAGAGCCGTGATGTGATAAACAGGATAGCTTCAAGGCTTTCTCCGATGGTGCATGCGAGCATGAAAGTTGTGAGGAACGAGCACCTGCCGCTGCTTAGTGCAATGATTAACAAGTCGATAGAGGCGTACGGAGCGCAGCGCACGCAGGAATACATGGAAATGACATATAAGCTGGAGAAGGACGACGTTGCTGCGATAGCAAGCTATTCAAGGTTCAGCGCTTAGAATAAAAGGACTCTAGGTCTATCTCGAATCCGGTTCCCGGCTCCTCTATGCCGAAGTTCTTTAGCACTTTCGGGTGCAATTCTCCCAAGAAGCCTATGGTCTTGCCTTTTTCTGCAATGCTTGCGCACCTGCCTTCTATGAATGAATTGTGGCTGTACTCTGAGAGTTCGTATTTTATGCCTGCCGCGAAGAGAAGCCCCTCAACAACCGACTTCATGCTGTTGAAGTTTGCCCTTGGGTCTATGGATACGCCTGCCAGTTTGTAAGACTCTACGGCTGCGCCGTCCTTTATCCTAAATGCCATGTCGATTTCGAAGACGTTTTGAGGGGTCTTTTCGTTAAGCGAGGCAGAAAGGTCCTTGAGCAGAGATGGGATCAGCCATGTCCTGAGCATCGTTATGTATTCCGTCTTTGAGCCCTTCATCCTTATCGCATTCTGCGCCTCTGGGATAAGCGCCTTGCTGAAATTGTCGTTTTCGTTTGTAAGGTATGAATTTACAAGCTCGCAAAAGCCAAGGCCAACCATTATATCCGAAAGCTGCAGGTTTTTGACAGTGCTTTCGTCGAGCCGGCCTGGCTGGAAATAGTAGATCGGGGTTGGGTTTATGTACTCGTATCCGTACCCTATGGCTATGTCCTCGATTACGTCCTGGTCGTCTATTATGTCGAGTCTGTATTCCGGCAGGCGGAATGTTATTTTCTTGCCTACTGCCCCGGCCTCGTAGCCCATCTTGTTTGCAAGGGATATTATGTTGTTGAAGCCTATTGCAACGCCTATCTCCCTCTCCATGCGTTCTATCGGTATTGATATGTACCTCTTCTCCAGGAGCGGGGTGTCTATATTCTTGCTTTGGTATTTTATCCTCACCTTCTTTACATCTGCGCCAAGGTCCATGAAGCTGGCTGCAAGAAGGTCGCAGGTCTTGTTTACCGCAAACTCCGACGTGCCGGTTATGTCTACAAAAAGGTTCCTTGTGTTAGTGGTTACCTTTGTCCTCTCAGAGTTCAGTATTGGTATGAATGCCATGACGCCTTCTGCGTCTGAAAGGGCGGGATAGTAGCACATGTCTGCGTCGCGTATTATGCTGCCGTAGCGCATGCCCTTTTCATGGTTCTTCAGTATGTCGCTGAACAGGTATTCCTTGCTGCCGCCAAGAGGTATGAAGCTGCTGTCGGAGCTTGAGGCGTACCTGATCGGAGGCTTTATCCTGTCAAGGTCGTGGAATCCCATCGCTATCTTTCGCCTGTCTCTTCCGTATGTTTCGCAGAACTTTTCCGTGAAATTGATCATGTTTGTCAGAGATTCGTCGCTAATGTCCAGGTTGTATGCAACGAGAGATGATATGTAGGGCCTGACTTTCCTTACGCTCCTGTCGACCTCTATTTCTATGGCTGGCTTTGCATCCTCTATCTCGTAATGGAACCTCTTCGATACGTGCATGAAGTTTTTTAGCGTCCTGGCAAGGCCCACCGCGTCTAGCAGGTCAAGCCTGTTTGCCGTTATCTCCACAGACACGTGGTCCTTGTCTGCGCTCTCTACTTCGAAACCTAGTTTTGACAGCTGGTCGGCAAGCTTTTTGTCATCTATACTGGCTCCTACTAGGCCGTAGAGGTACTTTTTGTCTATTTGTATTACCGGCATGCCTACACCAACCTCCTGCTGCGTATCCACCCTAGTTCGTTGTTGTAAAGCTCTGATACGCTTGATATGCTCGGGTCTTTTATCAGCAGTATCCGGTCTATGCCAGGGCCCCATGCAAGGACTGAGAGCTTCTTTCTGTTCACTCCGGTTATCTCTTCCCTAAGCATTCCTGCGCCACCGAGCTCTATCCATTCCTTATGCTTATCCGAGTACGCTGAGAATTCTACTCCGGGCTCAACGAATGGGAAGTATGAGGGCTTGAATCTTATCTTGAGCCCTACAAAGTCATATATTTTTGTAAGCTCGTCGAAAAGGTTTGAAAGGGTGAGGTTCTTTCCTATTATAAGGCCATCGCTCTGGTAAAAGTCGGCAAGATGCCTGTAGTCTATTGCTTCGTTCCTGAAGACGCGCCCTACAGAGAAGAGCTTTATTGGAAGCTCGTACTTGTCGGGATTTTTGCTAAGCTCGCTCACTATCTTGTATAGATACCTTGAGGAAACACTTGTTGTGTGCGTCCTGAGCAGCATCTGGGAAGCCGTATCGGCATTCCATTTGGAGTGCCACCCCTTTCCATGGGCCTTTTTCACCCTTCTTATGTATTCCTCTGATTCCTGCAGGTCCTGCTTTACATTTGAAACATAAAACGTGTCCTGGGCATCCCTGGCAGGATGATCTTGCGGCACGAAGAGGGAATCGAAAACCCAGAAAGACGACTCCACTGCAGGGCCGGACACCTCCTTGAAGCCCATGCTAAGATATGCGTCCTTTATGCTTGAGATTGCGATCTTTAGCGGATGCCGCATTGCAGGGGCGCGCCTTTCCACATTTACGTTGACATCGTAGCGCTTGAACTTCTTCCCTTCCCAAGAGCCGGTTGCAATAATGCTGCGGTCTATGGCGCCCACATATTCGCCGCCGCTATCTTCACTTTGCTGGGCTTCCCCTGCAGCCGTAAGTCTTATGCTTTTTATCGCATTGCGTTCGCTTAGCTCTATTAGCCCCCTCCTTGAAAGATCTGAAATCGTTTCCTTCTCGCGCGCTGCCGTTTCTTTGGCATAATTGCCTGACGCAAGCTTCTTGAGCACTGTGCCTGCTTTCAATTCTGTGCCTGCCTTCTCCTTTCCCTGCGTAGTGAGCAAAACACTGCCGCCGCTTATGCTGACCAGTCCCAGTTTTTTTGCCCACTGCAAGCCTATCTTTTCGCTTTCGTCGAGCTCGGATACGCGCAGTGGCCGCTTTGCCAAGGTTGCTATGAGCCGCTCTTCTGGAAGGCCTTTGTCTGCGTATTCCGCACCTTCAGGGTTTACCTTTATAGAAGCAACCTTTTCATATTCTATTTGTATCATTCCCTTTGTCTTGAGACCCTCAAGAGCCCAGGAGACCTCTGCAGCCCCAAGCTTGCACAGGGAAGCCAGCTTTGCCTCGGTGGACCAGCCATGTTCCTTTAGCGCGTTTAGTACAGCAATCTCATATTTATGCAATTAAAACACCTGCTATGCAAACACTTTGACTGCAATGTAAACCACGAGTATGCCTGAAAGCATTATTAAAAGCAGGTATATCTGCTGGGTAAAATTCTGGTACATGCTTGAAAAGTAGCTTGTGACCTCGTCCTGCAGGGATTGTGTGACAAGGTACGAAAAGCCAAATTCGGTCAAAGGCTCCCCTTCGTACCATGAAAACAGGGTTGCATTGTTGTAGTTCCCAACAAAATTGGGGTATGGATAATCAGGCTCAGGGTATACCGACACCAGGGACGTGCCTTTTGGTATGATTATATTGAACCTTGCATTGAGAGGTAGGGCTTCGCCGCTCTTTGTATGCTCGAAATTTAGTGCCGAGCTCGTGAACGTGTACACGAACTTCCTTGGCCCTATGTTCCTTGACGTAGTCACATTGTACGCCAGGTATCTCATTGTGAGTATTGCCTGCGCCGTCTGGCTGTTTCTGTTTATTATCGGGCCGGGAAGGAATGTGAAGTTGGATATGCTGGAGTTGGGATTGAATATGTGCTGTATGAGCAGGTCGGTGTGCAGCGCGCTGCTCCAGTCGCTAAGGGTAAGGTTTATTGCCTGCCTGTACTGCAGGTACTGGCCGATGGATGAGTTACTCATGTTGACTATTAGGGTCTCAACAACCTGGGCAGTTGAGCTCTTGTTTAATATGACTGTGGTGTTTAGGTAGGTTACATTTATGTATGCAAAAACGTTGGTTGAGAGCAGGCAGATAGGGATTATAAAAAGTAAAAGTTTCCTCATAAAAATCCTGTTTTTTGGCTTGCATTTATAGTACTGTCATTATTATAATTTAAAGCTTTCTGAAGCGATGGCATGGAATAAAAGGGGCATGGAAGGTGCTGACAGCGCATTCAGTAATATTAAAAAAGGTTTAGAATCAATTAGATACGATTTACAAGGTCTTAATTTATGAAATCTGACTTGGACAATAAGCTTGTTGCAGTGGTGCGGGTTCGCGGCAGGATTGGCGTGAGGCGCGGGATAAACGAGACGCTGAATAGGCTTGGACTTAAGCGGGTGAACAGCGTGGCGCTATTATTCGGGAATGCGCCTAACCTTGGCATGATAAGGAAGTGCAATGATTTTGTTACATATGGCGAGATAAACCTGAAGGTGCTCGAAAAAGTGGCCTCCAAGTCCGGAACAAAGCTGGGCAAGGATGATGCAGAAGCGCTGCTGAGCGGAAAGAAGAAAATAAGCGAAAGCATAAAGCTGCCCATAAGGCTTAAGCCCCCAAGGCACGGATATGAGAGCACAAAGCTTGGGTACTCGAACGGAGGGGCTCTTGGGTATAGGGGCGATGGGATAAACGAGCTGCTTGGGAGAATGTCGTGATATTATGGTTATAAGGCAAAAGAGCAAGAGCAGGAAATTCCTCGGTGCCAGGAGGTGGGGCGCAGGAAACATAAAGAACAGGAGAGGATCTGGAAGCCGCGGGGGAGTGGGACGCGCAGGAAAGAAGCACAAGTTCACCAGGATAGTAAAATATGAAAAGGAAAGGCTGCACCACAGGGGCTTTGTGCCATATGGCAAGGTAAAGGCGGGCATTGTAAACCTGGACTATGTCTCTACTGCCGCAGAAGGAAAGGGCGAGATAAGCCTTAAGGGGCTCAAGGTTCTGGGGGGCGGATCCATCTCCAGGCCGATAAATGTAAGTGCCAGCGGATTTTCAAAGAAGGCTGCGGAAAAAATTGAAAAGGCGGGCGGGAAAGCGATAAAGCTGTAGTGTGCGCATGGATGGCATAAGGATAGCATTTTTCACAGACTCGTATCTTCCTGCCGTTGACGGCGTTGTGACATCTATATTGAATTTCAGGGAGGAGCTTAAGCGCCGCGGGCATCGGGTATTTGTGTTCGCAAGCGCAAAGAGGAATTACCTGCGGAAATATTCCAGCAATGACACTTTCCTGTATCCTGGAATAGAGTTCAAGCCCTATCCGCAGTACAATGTTGCCATATTCCCTTACAACTCCGTGTTCAAGCTTGGCGAGCTTGATGTTGACATAGTGCACTCCCAGACCCCGATGGTCATGGGATTTGCGGGGCTTATAGGGGCAAAGGTGCTGAAATGCAGGACAGTTGGAACGTACCACACAAACGTCACGAACAGGCCGGTTGTAAACGCGTATTACCCCAAAAACAGGCACATGAGCAGGCTTGCCGCGTCGTACATGACCAAATATATGCGCTTCTTCTACAACAGCTGCGACAGGGTCATATCGCCTTCTGAAACAATTAAAAGGATGCTGATAAGGAACGGGATAGAGAATGTCGGCGTCGTGCCGAACTGCATAGACATATCGAGATTCAATGCGCAGGTGAACGGAGACTCGATCAGGGAGGCGCTTGGAATAAGGCCTTCGGAAAAGATGGTGCTGTACCTTGGAAGGATAAGCAAGGAGAAAAGGATAGAGATACTTCTCAAGGCCGCCAGCCTTCTGATGCGAAAGGACGAACGCGTGAGGCTGGTGATAGGCGGGACAGGGCCTGCCACTGAGCATTACCGCGCCATCGCGTCTAAGCTCGGCATAAGCCATAAAACAAAATTCATCGGTTTCGTTAAGGAAAAGTCGCTGCCAGAACTTTACGCGGCCTGCGACGCGTTCTGCCTTCCGTCAACGTTTGAGACGCAGGGAATAGTCGTAATAGAGGCAATGGCTATGGGTAAGCCTGTGGTCGGGGCGGATTATATGGCAATAAAGGAGCTGATAAAGCCAGGAGTTAATGGCGAGAAATTCAGGCCCGGGGATTATACTGGATGTGCAAAAAAAATAGATAAGGTTTTAAATAATGCCGGACGTTATAGACACGCTGCAATAAGGACTGCAGCAGAATTCTCGAGGGAGAAAGCAACGGACAGATTACTTGACACGTATAATAGAGTCTTGTCAAATAAGGCGATTAACTGACTGAGGATATTGGCTTGGGCGTTTCTTCAACAAACACTGCTGAAGCGAAGGCGCAGGCTGAGCCGGGCAGGACGGAGGCTTCAAATAAGGCAGTCTCCGGGGAAACGGCAAAGGCAGGGCCAGAGAGCAGGGAGGACCTGTTAAAGAAGCAGATAGAAGAGGAGAGGAAGAAGAGGTTTGAGATAATACGCGACGTGAAATTCGCGCGCAACAGGCTGGCTTACAAGATAGCTGACAAGGCGGCGATATCGCAGCTCTCCGACATTAGCAGGACAGGAACCAAGAGCATCGGCTTTCTTAGGAGGAGAAAGGAGCAGCTCGAATTCCGCATATCGACAGAGGCTTTCACCCTTGATGAGGAAAGGGAGCTGATAAGGAAAAAGGGCGAGATAGAGGCAGAGCTCGCACAGGCGCTAAAAAGCTTCAGGCTCAGGAAGAAGCTGGAATTTATAAACGGAGACATAGAGTCGCTAACAAAGCGGATCGACGAGTCGGAAAAAAAGATAAAGGAATCGGACAAGAGGCTCGACGAGCTGTATTCCAGGCTTAGGGAGATGACGGGCGAGGCTAGGAAGAGGCTTAAGCCTGAAAAGAAGGCCAGGGACCAGGCAAAGCCAAGGGAGGTAAGCCTTGCAGACATAGCTGTAATAAAGGAGAGGAAGGAGGATAAGCAGGACCAACAGGAAATTGACGAATCGGTGCTTAATTGAAGGTAACTTTTTTTGGAGCCGCCCATGAAGTTGGGAGGAGCTGCATAATGATAGAGGGCAATGGGACAAAGGTGCTGCTCGATGCCGGCATAAAGCTTGGCAGGGAGGTGGAGATGCCGCTGATCACTGACGAGGAGATTAGGACTGTGGATGGAATAGTGATAAGCCACGCCCATCTCGACCACTCAGGCTACCTGCCCCACATATACTCCGCAGGATACCGTGGAAGCACGTTTGCAACAAAGCCCACATTCGAGCTTACAAACGTGCTTGTGAACGATTATATGCGCATATCAAAGCCCAGGAGCGTAACAAAGGAGGGCATGGCTGCAATGCAGAAAGGATGGACGATGGTGGAATATTCGGAGGAATTCTCAATCAAGGGCCTCAGATTCAGGCTGTTCGAGGCAGGGCACATACTTGGGAGCGCAATGATACATGCAAGCGACTCTGAGAACTCGCTGCTTTATACCGGCGATGTGAACTTCAGGGCAACGAAGCTTCTTGACCCTGCAAGGACCGAGGGCCTGGTTGCAGACACGCTTATAACAGAGTCCACATACGGCGGCATTAAAGACGTGTTCCAGCCTGAGAAAAAGGTCATAGATGCAATGCTTGCAAGCATAAAGGATACAATAAGCGCAGGCGGGAAGGTGATAATACCAAGTTTCGGGGTCGGCAGGGCGCAGGAGGTCATGCTTGTGCTGGACGATTATATGAAATCCGGAGTGCTGCCAAAGACAAAGATATACATGGACGGAATGATCGGAAAGGCCATGCGCATACACAGGCACAACGTGATATACTGCAGAGAGGAGCTTCAGAAAAGGATATTGATGAATGACGATGATCCGTTCAAGAGCGTGAACTTCCACAACGTTGTGACAAGGCATCAGAGGAACAGGATAATGTTTGGGGACGAGCCATCGATAATCGTGACCACGAGCGGGATGATGACCGGAGGCCCTGTGCTGTCGTATCTTGAGGGGATGGCGAAGGCGCACGAAAACAAGCTCATACTTGTAGGGTATCAGGCAGAAGGCACACTGGGAAAAGCGATACAGGATGGCGCCAGGGAGGTGCAGATCGACGGAAAGAAGGTTGAGGTGAATATGAAGGTGGAGAAATACCATCTCTCCGCCCACGCAGACAGGCAGCAGCTGCTATCGTTTGTCGGTAGGGTAAAGGGGCTTAAAAGGATATTCATAGTGCACGGTGAGCCCGAAAGGTCAAAGGAGCTTCAGGAGAGCCTGAGCGGAAAATACTCCGCAGATGTGCCGGAACTTGCAGCGCAGGCAGATCTCAAGGCCGGCTAGATTATCTGAAATGAATCGAAGTCTATCTCTGCCCTGTTGCCTTCGTCGTTTTCGTATTGCTTTTCTATATGCATGACCTCCATGCCGCGCTTTGGCGATATTTTCAGGGCTTTTTCGAATTTTTCGATGTCTGCGCCAGGTGCCTGCGCTATTATAAGCACGGACCCGTCTTCCTGGTTCATCACTATGCCGCCTATCCCTAATTTTTCGGCCAGGCCCTTTACGTATGCGCGGTATCCTACGCCCTGGACAAAACCATGAACCACGTATGTCGCCTTCATGCTATATTCGCTCTTTTTTTGAATTCGTTACTCTCGTATTCGAATATTATCCATTTGTCGTCAGCAACTTTTTTGGCGTATATGTCGGGCCTTATCGCAGACCTTGGCTTGTAGAATATTGTGCATGTAACTATCCTGCCTCTGTATCTTTTGCGTATCTGCGCCGATACGCTGGCAAGGGTCTTTCCTGTATCAGCCACGTCGTCCACAAGCAGTATGTACGAGCGGCTTTTTCTAAGTGCAGGCATTGCCCCTATCTTCACCCTTTTTGCCCTCCTTGCAATTCCGATGTAATATCCGGCCCTTACGCCCGCAACATCCTTAACACCAAGCATGTCGCTTAGCAGCCTTGCTGCAATCATTCCTCCGCGCTCTATGTACACTATCTGGCTTGGCCTGCCGTACTTCCTGCGCACCTCGTTTGCGACTGCCCTTGAGTATGAAAGCAGCTGGCCAAGGCTTACCCTTACGAACCTCCTACCATGCAGGAATTTGTCCACTACGCCCATTTCAACGACCATAAATTGATAGTGACCTATATATCCGTTCAAATTCAGAGCTGTCCGTGCCTGCCCTGCCAATAAGCACACCGTCCACAATGCCGCTTGAGAGGTAGTACATGATATTTCTATGGTCAACGCTGCCGCCGTAGAGGAACCTGCGCATTCTTGCATTGCCTGCGGCTTTTTTAATTGATTGAAGCGCGATTGATACGTGCTCGATGCTGCAGGGCTCTGCATTCTCGGAGGAGCTTATGGACCATATTGGCTCGTATGCCAGTGTTATCCTCTCGATTTCGCTTTTTTTAAGCAGCGATGTGGCAGACCTGAACTGCCTTGATATGGACAGCGCAGACTTTCCGGCCCTCTTCTCCGCAGCGCCCTCGCCCAGGCACAGCACTGGCGTGATGCCATGGTCAATGCATGAGCGCATCTTCATTGCTATAAGGCTAGCGCTTTCTCCGCACCTTGGCGCATGCCTATGCCTGGCCTCGGAGTGGCCTATTATAGCGTACCTGCACCCTGCATCCTTGAGGTCCTCTATTGACACATCCCCGGTGTGCGCCCCTCTTGATTCAGAGTAGTCGAAGCCCTGTGCACATAGGCTCACGCCGGCGCTCCTTAGCTTGCTTGACATGGCATATATCGAAATCTGCGGAGGGGCTATTACGACTTCGAACCTGCTTCCAAGGGCCGCAATTCTCGAGGCAGCCCTTAGGGCTTTTTCCGCACTTACATATGTCTTGAAGTTGAATATAAGGGTGGGCACGCGCTTGCACCAGTCATATTATTACAGCAAGATTAATAGGCATATGCAGATGTGCGCGGTGGGCCGGGGCTTTGCGGGCAAGCCTTTTTTAACCTTTAATAAGAAGGATATTTTGGGGGATTCATGATAAGGGTTGGCATAAACGGCTACGGTGTCATAGGCAAGAGGGTCGCATATGCGGTCTCGATGCAGGATGACATGGAGCTTGTGGGGATCTGCAAGCAGCAGCCGGACTATAAGGCAAGGATGGCTGCAAAAAAAGGCATTAAGATATACGCTTCGGGGGATGAAGGCGCTTTTAAGGATAGCGGATTGGAGATAAGCGGAGCGCTTAGCGACCTGGTCGAAAACGTTGACGTGATGGTGGATGCCACTCCGGGAGGGATAGGCATCAGGAATAAGGCGGCTTATGAGAAGGCAGGTATAAAGGCAGTGTGGCAGGGCGGAGAAAGCCATTCAATCGCAGGCCTGTCATTCAATGCATATGCAAACTACGGCGCAGCCGTAGGCGCGCGGTATGCACGGGTAGTGTCATGCAACACCACCGGACTTATACGCACGTTATTCCCGCTCGACAAGGCATTCGGCATCTCAAGGGTGAACGCCACGCTGGTCAGGCGCGGAGCCGATCCTTCTGAGACTGGCAAGGGACCGATAAACGCGCTTGAAGTTGACAAGCACATGCCTTCGCATCACGGCGACGATGTAAAGACGGTGATGCCGAATCTTGACATAGGCACTGTGGCGATAAAGGCTTCTACCACTCTGATGCATCTTCATTCAGTGACTGTAGAACTAAGAAAAGAGGCCACCAGGGAAGACGTTATTGAGGCATATGGACAATACAGGAGGATACGGATTGTCTCACTTGCAGACGGCATATCGTCAACTGCGCAGGTAATGGACATTGCAAGGGATCTTGGGCGCGGCAGCGGGGACATGTATGAGATTGCAGTATGGAAGGAGATGACGGTCAGGGGCAGGGAGCTGCATTATTTCCAGGCAGTGCACCAGGAATCTGATGTGGTGCCTGAGAACATAGACGCGATACGCGCAATGGCTGGGGAGAAGGACCAGGATAGGTCGATAGGCAAGACGGATTCAAGCCTTCATATTGGTGAATTATATGAAAATTACGGTAACAGCGATAAAAGCTGACATAGGATCAATAGGCGGCCACACCAGGCCAAGCGAGGAAGTGCTCAGGGCAGTTGAGGGGTTCGTGAGGAAGGGCATGAAGGCGGCTGGCATAATAGACCTGTTTGTAGGATATACGGGCGATGACATCCATCTCCTCATGTCCCATAAGAACGGCGTGGGCAGCAGCAAGGTGCACAAGCTTGCGTGGGATGCTTTCAAGGAGGGGGCCGAAGTGGCAAAGGGCCAGGGCCTTTACGGTGCTGGGCAGGACCTGCTTAAGGATTCCTTCTCCGGGAATGTGAAGGGAATGGGTCCTGGAGTTGCAGAAATGGAATTTGAAGAAAGAAAGAACGAGGCTTTTGTCTTGTTTACAATGGACAAGACCGAGCCTGGTGCGTTCAATTACCCTATGTACAGGCTGTTCTGCGAGCCTTCAGCAAACACTGGGCTTATAGTGAACCCAAAGCTCTCTAGCGGAGTTCGGATGACAATAATGGATGTGATGGAAAACAAGAAGGCAGAGATGGAGATACCATCTGACAACTTCCTCATAGCAGGGCTGCTCATGTACCCTGGAAGGTATGTGATAGACTCGGTTAGGAACGCAGACGAGCCGATAATGGCAGCCACAACCGACAGGCTGCACAATGTTGCAGGCACATATGTGGGAAAAGACGACCCTGCTGCGATAATGAGGCTGCAGAAGGATTTCCCCGCGACTGAAGAGGCGTGCTCCGTATTCAAGGTCACGCACTATGTTGCAGGAGACACGCGCGGGAGCCACCATATGCCGCTTATGCCGGTTAAGGCAAGGTCTGCGGCTAGCTCCAATTTCTGCATACCCATAGTAAGCGCATTGCTCTTTAGCATGCACAACGGCGTATTTACCGCGCACATTGACGCATTCGATACCGTTGACTGGGATTTCTACAGGAACAGGGCGGTAAAGAAAGCGGAATTCATGAGGGAGCAGGGCTTTGTTCACCCGGCAACCCTGATTCCGGAAGAGCTGGAATACAGCAATGGCTACAAGGCCATGATGTCAGAAGCAAGGAAGAGATTCAAGTGATATACGCAGACAACCTCTCCGGCTGCCTTGCAAGCAGGGTGCTGGGCAAGGTAAGGGGCAAGGCGCTCGTAAGGGCAGATATAAACGTGCCGGTCAAGGAAGGAAAGGTTAGCAGCAGCAACCTAAGATTCAAGGAGTTCGCGCGCAGCATTGAGGAGTACTCAAGAAACGGCATAATACCGATTATAATAAGCCATCAGGGAAGGGCCGGGGATCCTGACTATCTTGAAAGCATGCAGCAGCATGCAGAGGTGCTTGGGCAGATTGCAAGGAATGTGAGGGTAAAATACTGCGACAGCCTTGGAGGCAGGGAGCTTGAGGACTATGTTGCAGGGCTGGTAGACGGCGATGCGCTCGTGCTTAAAAACATACGCAGCAGCGTAGACGAGAAGAGGAAGTATGAGTCCATATCTGAAATGTCTAAGTCCGGGCTCATTGCTTCCTTGTCCAAGGTTGCTGATTTCTACATAAACGACGCCCCTGCAACCATGCACAGGCAGGATGCATCCCTGATGGGCTTCATACCGGTAATGCCTTCTTACATCGGCCTGCAGATGGAAAGGGAGCTGCGCATACTTGAGGAGATATACGGCCACCTCAAATCTGGAAAGAGGTCTGCCATAATATTCGGCGGTAAGAAATGGGAGAAATTTGATTACATATACGAGATTGCCAAAAACGAAAATGTCCGGATACTATGCGGCGGAGTGCCTGGGCAGTCGATAGCCTATGTCGGCAACAGGGGAAGCTTTGACCGGAAGAATGCAGAGTATATAGAAGGCACCGGAAGCCTTGATACGGCATCCAAGCTGGCTAGCGAATTTGGGGACAGGATCTTTGCGCCTGACGACTTCGTGCTCGAAGGAGGCAGATGCGCAACAATTTCGGAGCTAAGAGAGAGCGGTAGGACAATAGCGGACATAGGCGACGCAACCATAGGGCGCTTCTTTGGCGCCATAGACACCTCTGAAATGATAATCTATGCAGGGCCGGTAGGAATGTACGAAAAGGGATATAACCAGACGCTTAGGCTGATAACTAGGTTTATGGGGGAAAAGGCCCTGAACTATACGTTTGGAGGAAATTCAGCAGACTCTATGGATGACATAGGGCTTGACAGGGCTTACGAGGCCCTTGGCGGAAAGCGCATAACAAGCGGAGGCTCCGCACTCGCATTCATAGCAGGGCACGAGCTTTCAGTGCTTAAGGCATTCCTTGAACAGGCACGATAACCAGCCAGACGCGGTCACTCGCCGTCTGAGCGCTTGTTCATATCCTTCCTGTATTCGAATATGCGCGACCTTACAAAAGATGCGATATACTCTATGGAGCCGCGCACGTCCTTCTCCTGGAAGACTGGGGAAATGGTACATGTAGACTTTATCTCTACGTAGCCTGCGCAGTATGGCAAGTCTGAGAAGGAGAGATTGCGGATGAACTCTGCGCTCGGCCTTTTCCCAAGTATCTTGTAAATGTCATCTGCTATTTCCTCCTTCTTGGCGTTAAATGTGTTTTGTGCCTCGGCGAGCTCAATTCCAGACCTTATGGTGATTCTTGACACGTATTCAAATACTCTTGATCCGTCACTGCGGTTTATGGCTGTTGAAGCCGTTCTTGGCACGCCGGAAACTATTTCGTCCCGGGCAGAGGGCATGGACATTTGCTCTGCCTTCGTCGCTTTCTTCGGCTGGACGTTGTCAGGCTGCTCCTGAACTTGACTAACGCTTTCGCCAAGCCCAGTCAGTATCCTTCTTGCATATGACAGCTCATAGGTGTCTTCTGCCTTCTGTGCGACGATGGACAACAATGTTGCAACGTATTTTGCAGCGGGCTCGTTATCCGGGCTTGTGAAAAATAGTCTCTTGCCGCGAAGGTTTGGGCTGGTGAAATGGGCAATGCCCTGCAGCAGGGAATGATATTCATTGATTGCGGTTTTTATGTCGTTGCCCTCGAGTGCGCGCCTTCCCGACTCTATGCATTCCATCACTCCTTTTCTATGCCACAATTCCGCAGGTACGGGAGGCAGCCTTAACGCATGCTCGTCCTTCCTTAGTATGGATGCCCATACCGTGTGGAAATCTGACCTTTGCGCAGTTGGCTTTGGCGCTACTTCTTTCATGAAGCAGTAGGTGAGAATGAACGTTATTAAACTTTTTCTGCTAATTTGGCTGATGGAATGCGCAGGGAGTGCGCCTTTAGGTGGACAAAGGTTTATATAAAACGGCACTGGAATTGTTCTGCTGTAATGCGCCGCAGTAACTCAGTCTGGGAGAGTGTCCGGCTGAAGACCGGAATGTCGTCGGTTCAAATCCGACCTGCGGCAAATTACCGACTATGATTTGTTAAGGGGCCGTGGGGTGGCTTTGCCTGCTCTGCTTATATGAAACGTGCCGGTTTGCGCTTAGGCCAGTGATTAAAAAGGCATGCGCCGCAGCTTAAGGCAGCGTATATATAACTGTGCCACAACATCTATTTTGTTGGTGCATGCAGCTGTACGCAAGCCGCCAGAGTTTGGCGCGTCTTGCAGGGATGCGCCCTGGCATTGCCTGAGTAAAAGTGGCATGGATGACCGTACCTAGGATAAAGGAAAAGCACAAATTGAAGCCCATGTTCAGCGTTGGCTTCCTGATGAGGTCACTTCCGCAAGGCCTCAAGCTGCCTGGCAGTGCAATTGTAATATATGCAAACAGCATTGAAGAGCTTTTTGCCAGCAAGCTTGATTTGGAGAGGATGAAAGACCTGGAAGAAGCCATAGTCAACTACAACACGCTGTCCATATATAAGTCCAGAAAATACGACCTGATTGTAATAAGGCTTGCGATAGGCGCGCCGCTTACGGCCATGATCGCGGAAGATATTATAAGGCTTGGGGTTAAACGGCTGCTGATAATCGGCGAAGCCGGAGGCATAAACCAGGCCCTCTCTCCGGGCAATATAGTGCTGTGCACTAAGGCTATGAGGGACACTGGCACCTCTGAACATTATCTTGGGAAGGGGAAGTACGTGAATACTGATAAATGGCTTACTAAGAGCATGAAGAAGGCACTTGGTAAGGAGGGAATAGAATTCGTTTCTGGCGCTACATGGAGCATAGATGCGCCCTATACTGAGACCAGGGAAGAGGTTGAGAATTACAGCAAGGCAGGCATAATGACTGTGGAGATGGAATCTGCAGGGCTTTTTGCAGTGGCTATGAAAAGGGGCGTGCAGGCTTCTGCCGTATTCATAGTATCCGATGTACTTAGGCTTGACTCTGGATGGAGCGGCTTTGACAGCGGGGAGGCATACGCAAAAGGCTTTGCAAAGCTGCCGAAGATAGCTGAGGTTTTCGCTTCGCTATAGGATGCGCATAAATTGGCATTTTATACTATAGGCTATGTCTCGCATGTCTCAAATGTGGATGGAAGAGTGTTTGGCAATGGAGGAAGAGAAAATAAGGATACCGTCATCGTTTGGCAAACTTTCTGCAGTAATAAATTACAATGGCAAGAAGGAGGGCAAGCTTGCAATATTATGCCCTGGGTATTTGAATTCGAAGGACTATGAAGATTTGGCAGGGCTTGCTCTGGCCCTAGCTGAGCACGGCTATACTGCAATAAGATTTAATCCGACTGGGACATGGGACAGCGAAGGAGACATTTCACAATACAATTCCACGCAATACCTTAAGGATATAGGAAACGTATTGGACTACATGCTAGGGCTGTCGCATTTCAAGAGAATACTTATCGGGGGGCACAGCAGAGGAGGCGATATTTCATTGATATATGCTGCACGTGACAGCCGCGTTTCTTGCGCAGTGGCAATAATGCCAGGATCAAAACGGGCAACACTTCAGGCCAAAAATGATGATTGGGAGAAAACTGGTTTTCAGAAATCTTACAGGGATATTCCAGGGCAAAAGGATAAAAATGTGCAATTTGATGTGCCGCTTTCGCAACTAGAGGACTATCTCAAATATGATGTAGAGAAGGAAGTAGGTAAAGTACATGTGCCTGTTATATTCATTGCTGGTGAATTGGACAGTGTATGCCCTGTGGGAACAATAAGGGAGATATTTAACAGGTCCAATGAACCAAAGAGATTTGCCATAATTCCTGGGGTGGGGCATGACTACAGGCGCAATGCAAACGAAGTCAGGATGGTTAATGCTGCAGTTATAAGGCTGATGGATGAATTAGGCATTCTATGATAAGGATAATATTAATGGTATAGGACTTGAATAACACAGGTTTTATAAATTTGCAGTCATAATGCAGTAGGCCGATTTATGGCAATTGTTGAGGTAAAGGCGCCGTCCAATATAAAAATATCCGGAGAGCATTCGGTAGTCTATGACGGGCCATGCCTTTCTGCTGCAATACCGTTATATGCAACCGCGTCTGTTAATGATGCAGATACAGGAAAATTAGCCATTGTGCTTGAGGACTTGGGCGTTTCAGCCTCGTTTGACGGCCCAGCGCTAAGGAGTTTGTACGCAGAATACGGCAAGAGGAGCACTGCTCCAAAAGCAGCAGGGGATACTTCCCCTACGGATTTAGTCAGATATATAGATGGGCACGGCGAGATTAAGAGGGAGGTTTTGCCGTATGCCACTATTGCTGCAAGGATGCTAGTAGAGTATGGCATCGATGCGCTAGGTAAGGAAGTGCTTATCCATTCTGAAGTTCCCATAGGAAAAGGGTATGCAAGCAGCGCTGTATGCTCTACCGCTTTCACCGCCGTGCTTTTGAAAGCCACAGGCAGCAAGCTGGATGACCAGACTACTATTGATATTTCCCGCGACGGCGAAAGAATTGTGCACAGGATAGAAACCGGCGGAAGAATAGACGCAGGGCCCGTGTATTTTGGCGGATATGTGACTTATAGCAAAGATGAAGGCATAAGGCGGCAGGATATTCCAGCCGCTATAAATGTGGTAGTTATGGATACAGGCCTAAAACCGCCGACATCCAAAATGGTCCAAAAAGTTAGAGATAGGCGCGCAGCTGACCAGGCCGGCACGGATAAGATACTTAGGGCAATAGACTCATGCGTCTTGCAAGGGCTTACGGCCTTGAAAATGGAAAATTTTGAGGAGCTAGGAAGGCAAATGACAAGAAACCACGAGCTTCTTAGAGAACTGGGTGTCTCATCTGAAGGATTGGATATGGCCGTTAAATTGGCAACTTCCAGTGGCGCCCTTGGAGCAAAGCTTTGCGGAGGTGGCGGAGGCGGGATGGGCATTGCATTGGTAAAGGATAGCGCAACTTCTAAAACAGTAATAAGCTCCCTTGTAGAACACGGGTTTGACGGATTCAGCACAAAGGTAACCCTAAACGGCGCAAAGTACTTTTTAAAGAATGGCTAGGTATAAAGTCTTGGCTTTTTTAGAATATGAGGGCTGTCTGGGCCTAAGGCATTAGAAACGGATAAATCTTCATTGGTTGAATCAGAGATTTGGGCCTGCCTGATTGGTGAATCAAAAATGCGAGTGCCGGGATTTGAACCCGGGCTCTTGACTTGGCAAGCCAAAGTCCTACCAGGCTAGACTACACTCGCATTTAAGCTAGGATATAGCAATTTATGTATTTAATAATTTTGTGATTTGCATCCCGGACTGCAGGTATGCCACTAAAAAGCTGCACTTGCGGCATTGCACCTGCGCATTTGAAGCGCCGAGGTTGTGCATGCTGCATTAGAACGTTACTGGAGTGCACGTGGTTGCACAGTTAGGGCAGTGGTTTGTGTTGTTATCCCCGGGTATCGTGCAGGTCCAGCACAGGTATCCGCCGCAACCGTCACAATAAAATGAAGGCCCGCTGAGCACCTTTGCACATGACATGCATTTTGTTTCGGACATATTATACGCTATATTATAGTGCAGTATTTGATATATAAAACTGCATTGCTTGAATGACGCCTGCCCCGGAGTAGGAATTGAGTTCAAAAAGCCTAAAATGCGGTGTATTCATACCAAGTAATTTAAATTTATATGCTAGATATATTTAGGTATAGCGATTATGCTTGGGTTGTGTATTTATGCTGGATCTTCTGCTTAGCTCTGTTCTTGTCAACGCCACGGTAAACCCTTCAAGCATAGTCACCGCAGGCTCAATATACACAGAGAACACTGTCACCGTGCTAATAGAGATACTTGTAGTGCTTGCAATATCAATGCAGATTGCGCGCGGATACTTTCTAAGGGTGCTCAGGAAATTCACGCTAAGGCTTGCAGCGGATATATGGTGGCTACTTTTCGTCATACTGCGTGACGCAAGCATATTCCTTGTGCTGTTTCTTGGGGTAAGCCTTTTCTGGCCTGGCGCTTACCAGGATTATCCTGTTGCAGTGCCGTTCCAGCTCCTTGCAATAGATTTCTTCGCATTTGCGCTGGTGCTTATACTGGTAAAGGATACGGACGAGGAGCCTAAATGGAACAATATACTCACATGGCTTGTGCTAATAGGAGGAATGCTTTACATGTTTGGCACGGTTTTCGTCACCGAAAGCGCGGTGGCGCTTGCTGTGCTTCCGCCAACAGTGTCCCTTAGCGCAAGCAATCCGTGGGGATTCATGAACACATACTTCAACTCTGAGAACGACCCTGCCCTGAGCATATACTCGTTCTATGTATGCCTGGCGCTGCTGGTGATAGCCGGCGGGATAGCGGTTTCTGCTTCGTTTACCAGGGCGGCTAACGAGCCAAAGCAGGAAATACGTGTGCAGCCAAATCCCATTATAAAACAGCCGGCTCCTCCCACCCAGCAGGGCAAGTGACAGTGATATAGTGCCATACAAATTCTCATTTGACAATGAAGTATGCATACAGTGCGGAATGTGCGGAGATGTGTGCCCGGTGAATACCCTTGACTTCACAAGGCCGATTCATAAGAACGTTGAAGATGACAGGGAGACTTCTGATAATGCAGAGGACATGACGGAATATCCTATACAGGTAAACAAGTGCATCGGCTGCCTTATATGCCAGGAAGAGTGCCCTGTGTCCTGCATAACAATACTTAAAGTTGATTCCGAGCCCAAATATTTCCCTGTCCAGGGGCCTAAGGTCACCGAGGAGCCGACAAAGGACACGTTTGAGCTTTCCAAATACACTAAATTGCGGCCTACAAAGGTAAAGGTAAAGGATCCTTGGGGCCATGAATATATCTATAGGCCCAAGAGGAGGAAATCTGCCACAGAGACCTGGGAGGGAATGGACAGGCAGCAGTAATGCAGCGCGGCTTAGCCGAATCCTTCTATCGTCTTCCTGTAGGCGCTTGCTATGAGGTCGCTGGTGTTTGACGCATAGCATGCCTTTGCAATGCCTCTTGCACTATCGCCCATGTAGTTTGCAAGCTTCTCGTCCATTATCAGATTGTCGATCCTTTCTGCAAGGTCCCTGTATTTGCCTGGAGCAAAGGTGAATCCGTTCAGGCCATTCATTATCAGTTCGGATACTCCGGCTCCTTCGCTTACTATTGCAGGAGTCCCGTAAAGCCACGATTCTACAACGACAAGCCCAAAGCCTTCGATCTTTGAAGGCAGCACAAATAAGTCTGCCCTGGAATATGCGCACTCTAGGTCCTCGTGGCCAAGGTTGCCTGCAAATATGACCCTGTCTTCGACCCCTAGCCTTCTTGCTATTGACCTGAGCCTGTGCGTCCATATCCTGCCCTTCGGATGCCCAAGCTCTTTGCTGGTGAAGCTGCTGCCCCCTACAAGCATTAGCCTTGCGCGCTTATCCTTTACCAATGCAAAAGCCTTTATCAAATCATCCTGTGACTTTATCATGTCCATCCGAGCAACGTTCAGTATAAGGAAGTGCTCGTCCTTTATTCCGAACCTGTGCTCAAATGAGCTGCGCCTTGCCTTCCCTGGCTTACGCCACAGAGTATTGTCTATATGCGGGTATATCTGATACGCGCTGCCCTTGAAGCCGGCCTTAATAAGGCCTTCAAGGTCCCTTTTTGTGCTGACTATTACCGCATCGTTGCCTTCCATGCCGTTGACTATGAATTTTCTTATCTTGCTGTTAAGCAGCTCTGGCATGAACGGGGCATGCCAGCGCAGTATTGAGGGGAATGCAGGCCCAAGCATCGCGCCGAGCAGGAGCTGCTGGAAATCGTGTATCTCGAACAGGTCTATCTTTTCTGTGTCGTGAAGGATTATGCTGGCAAGCTTTGAATTGTATCTGAAGTATCCCAGGTATTCCTCAACGGTAAAATCATCTGACCTTATGTTGTGGATGCCCTTCCAGACCTTTTCTTTGAACTCGGTATATAGCTTGCTATTACCCTCTTCCATGTACACGCTCACGGATTTCACCCCCTCTGAGAGCTCTATGCTCTTTGGCGCTCCGGGATTGAGGGAAAACCATGTAGCATTGCTGACAAATCCTCTTCGCATGAGCTCGTTGAGTTCTGAAGTTATTAGGGGAGCTACTCCGCCTACGGTATTGGAATACTCATCTTTGCTTAGGTCGGACAGTTTTAGCCTGTCTCCATAGTGGTTTGCAATAAGCCTTACGGGAGGGGTCTGTGAAACTATGCCTACGCTTATCTTATTCATAATGCATGGTCACCTGCTTGACTTTGGAGTATACCTAAGACACAATGTCGATGGGCTTGATTTGCGTATCTCTTCCAGGTTATCCTCATTGTCATCTATCATTAGGCTTATTTTGTGCTTTATGCACAGCTTCGCCTTTCCCTGGGGTATTGGGTCCAGGGCGAAAAATAACCCGTCATGCCTTATGCCCCAGGCATTGAGTTTTTCTTCTTTGGTTTTCCTTTCATCGTCAATGAATGGCTCTGTCTGCCTGTCGCACGAGGATATTATGTATATTTTGTCGTTGGGGCTTAGTGTGGATGAGAAATTCTTGAATAGTTCCGGGTCATCGGCTATTGTGTCGTCGAAGTCTATGCCTATGTTCATGTTGCTCATTTAACGTATAATATGACGCGCTATGTTAAAAAGCATGGCGTTGGCAGGTCTGCCAACGCACAAAAAAACTACTGCGCTTCACGTATGTTTGCGCGTATCTTTGCCCTGGTTTCTTCTCCTCTTTGCATGTTGTGGGCAGATGCTGCATGTTCTTCAGCTTTTGCCAGAACTTCTTCCTCTGTTTCAGCCTGTGCGCTGAAAGGGCATTCCTGGCCAAGGCTCCTGCACTCAAATCTTTTCATTAAATCACATAGGTTTTATGCAGGCGGAGCATATATTGATTGTCAATCTGGGACAGAATCTACAAACATATGTCCAGGATACTCTTCGCACAGGAGGTTTCTTAGCCTAACGATTGCCAAGAATGCGTCTGTGTCTGAATGAAGGCGCTCGGCAGTTTTGTACCCGATATATTTGCCGCTTATTGCAGACAATAAAACGACCATATATGCCATTTTGCGGCTGCTGGCGCCGAGAAGCTTCTGAAGAACAAGGATTGTTACCTTTTGACTAAGGTCAAGCGCCGGTTTCCTGCCAGGCCTTCTTGCGCGCGCGGCGTCAGACGAAGCCTTGTCTATAAGCGGTTTTATCTTGAGCATGGCCAGCTTCATCTGGTGCGCCCTCCTTTGGTGATATGTGCGCCAGTCCGCCCTCTTTGATGCAGAATTGCCAGACAATAGCTCTGAACGGATTATGGCTTCTATTTCTTCAAGTAGCTTTTTCATTTTGCGTTCTGTGGATTCCATGATATGTTATATTGGCAAAATTATATTTTGCTTTGGTATTGTTTGATATACCTTGATTCACCTGACTGGCCAAACTAAACTTACATTGAGGCGCGGCTGCGCCATAGCCAGACAAGTACAAATGCTATCACCACAACAGCTGCTACTGCAGCTATCTCAAGTGGCACGCTATCTTGGCTGCCCTGAGCCTTCGCCTGTGGAGCAACAGTTGTGGTTGCATTTGCCTTTGGCTTGGGCAGAGCGGTTGTAGTAGAAATCGTTGAACGCAGCGTTGACGGAGTGGTGTTTAGGGCCTGCTGGGGTGTAAGGATTTGTATGCTGTATGTGGTTGTATTTACTCCCTCGGATATATCGTCTACTGATGCTTTGTAAATGCCGGGAGGGAGGCATGAAGAAGCGCCTGGTTTAGGGCACATTGTATATGAGACAGTGCCTGTGTTATTTGAGACTCTTGTGCCATTGATTAGTACGCTTATCTGATCGCTATAATACGGAGCCGATCCGTTAATTGTGATGGGCTCACCTTCAACTGCCTGGATTGCTGATAATTCTATCTTTGGGGCTGCCCTATGCACGGTTATGGTGAGGTTTGGGGCATATAGTTTTTCCACGCTGTCGTATGCAGATACGTTGTTAACTCCGACTGGAAGGCACGGGGTAGACTGCACCGCGCTGCATATCGTATATGATACATGGCCTGAGCCTGAGGCAACCTGGGATCCGTCTATTGATATGTCTATGCTGTCGTTTGGATTCGGCGCATAGGCATTTATTGTATCTAGCAGGCCGTATGTTATGTTTAGGTGCGATATGTCCAGGGTGGCTATTGCAGGTGTTATTGTTAGGTTCTGCTTTGAAGAGTTGACGTTTTCAGTTCCGTCATACGCATAAACGATATAGTTTGATGGGGATATGCACTGCTGGCTTGAGGATCCGCATATTGTATATGAAACATTGCCTGTTCCGCTGGCTATGTCTGTTGAGTTTAGTACTATGCTTATGGCATCTGTGGAGAGCGGAGCGCTTGCCGTTATATTATCCCGGTATCCGTACTGTATGCTCTGATATTGGATATTTAGTTTAGGCAGCACCGGAGTTATGGTAATGCTCTTGTTGTATTTCGCGCCAACACCTTCTGATGAATCGAAAACCGTTACGTTGTATAGCCCTGCAGGGAAGCACTGCTGCCCCATTGAAGCATTTCCGCAGATGGTGTATGTAGTTACTCCCTGGCCTGATACGACCTGCGCCCCGTCAACCAATATCGACATTGTATCATTATAGAACCCAGGATATGCTGTTATTATGTCGGTGCTGCCGTATTCCAGCGTGCTGTATTGTACGGACAGGGTAGGGTACGTAGGGTTTATTACAAGGTTTTCCTCGGACGTTGCGCCAGTTGTATTGTCTATTGCGGTTATTGCGTATGTACCAGGGACGAGGCAGGGGCCGCTTGTGCATATGGTATAGTTTGCGCTGAACTTGCGCGGGCCTGCTACAAGGTTGCTGTTTATATAAAGCGTTACCAGATCGGATGGAGTAGAAGCTGTTGCGGTTATTTTGTCATTCTGGCCATAGGTTCCTGGGTTTGAGGCAATTGTTATGGTAGGTGGAGAGGACGATGCAAAGGCTATCCCCGGGGCGGTTGATATGAGAAGGGCCAGCATGAGCATCGAGAATATTGCGATCTCATTTTTAATAGTCATTGATTCGGGCATTGCAGACTTAGCTCAATTAAATATTAAAATGGTTTGCATTATAAAACCCAGCGACATAGCATGTCCAGCTTAATTATTGGCTTAGGAAATTTATGAATGCACCAACGGTCCAGGCCTGCGGATCGCAAGGCCTTATGCGCATGTCGCTAGGCTTTATCAGATCGCCTTTGAATGAGACCCCGAAGAACTCCGCAGAGGACATAGTCTCTCGATATATTCTAAGTGTGCTTTCCCTTAGCAGTTCGTACTCCTTCTTGTATGAATCCCTGAGCCCTTGGGCGATTATCCAGTTGTCATGCGGCCAGACAGAGCCTAGCTGGTAGGATCTTTCGTCAAAATCTGGTTCTGATGAAGAATGGGTGCGTATGCCATACCTTGTGAGCATTTCTGGGCTGAAGAGCTTTTTTACCACTGCGTCGGCCTTTTCCTTGTCCAGTATTCCGGTGAATAGGAGGTGACCTGGATTGCTTGTTATCTCAGATATCTTAGATCCGTCTCCACCTATTGCAAGGTGAAAGAAGCCGCTTTCCCTGTTCCAAAACTCCGAGTCAAATTTTTCCTTTAGCTTTGCAGCTGCATCCTGCATGCTGCTTGACAAGGATCTGCCTAATTCATTGCCCATGACCATAGGCAGCATTGTAAAAGCGCAATAAGTATATCCCTGTACTTCAACGGGCGCTACGGGTCCTTTGAGGTCGTCCATTAATTTGCCTATGCCATCTTTCCAGCTTTCTGTTAGCAAACCCTGTCCTTCTGGTGGTTTGTCGTACCTAGCAAGTCCTCCGCGTATGCTTTCCATTGTCCATTCTGCAGCGCTTGCGATGCTCTTTCCAAGGAGCTCTATCGTTGAAATGTCGCCAGTCTGGTTCAAGTATTTCCCAGCCAAAATCAGGAAAAGTGGGGTAGAATCGGCTGAGAAGTAGTATGGGGTGTCTAAGCGCCACCAGGATATGTCCTTCTTTAGCAGCGCAACTGATTTTTCTTCGCAGTATTCGTGTATTATCATGCCGTTATCTGCCTGCAGCCTAGCCAGCTCGATTAAAGTGTTTTTTGCAATGCGCGGATCTTGGCCTAGGAGCTGCCATGCAGATATTATTGCGTCCCTCCCAAACAGCTCCTTGAAATGAGGCAATCCTGCATACAAGTATCCTTTAGGGCTTAAAAGCGAGGCTAAATCTGATTGAAGCTTTTGGGGGATTACTGCGCCATTTTGTTTTAATTTAAGGGCCATTACTAAACCTGCAATTTATCCCGTTTTGCAGCAATCTTATTAAAGTTTTTGTTGAAGAGGCGCTCTGGAAAAGGCCCGTGCCTGGCAGGATTTTTGCGGAGAAGGTTTAAATATAAAAGGCATGCCCATAGTAGCATGGAATTTGAACGCATCAGGGCACATTTGAAAAGGGACAATGCACAATCAAAAGCACAGGATGTCGCAGCCTCGGGCCGTGGGGCGGATGCGGGGTATGCACGTGCGAATGGCATAGCTTATGCAGCTGATTCACTGGCCTTCAAGACGTTGGGAAGGAAAATCGCAAAGACAAGGATATCTGAAACTGAGGCCGTAGCGCTTGAGGCGGGGGACGTAAGCATAGAGCGCGGATATTTCGACGGGCGCCCCAAGTGGGATGAGATGCGCTCGCTTCCGGCGGCAAAACTGTCTGATGAAGAGAGGTTATTCATAGATGGACAGGTAAGCACGCTTGCATCTAGGGTGAATCCTGTAGAGATAAACAAGCTAAAGGACCTGCCGCCTGATGTGTGGAACACGATAAGAAAGAGCAACATTCTAGGAGCAATAATAGAAAAGAAATATGGCGGGCTGGGATTCTCGCCGACGGCCCACTCGGAAATGCTAATAAAGCTTGGGTCCATGAGCACTGCTGCAGTAGTTTCGGTTATGGTTCCGAACTCGCTTGGACCCGGAGAGCTTCTGATGAGATACGGGACAGAGGCACAAAAGGACAAGTGGCTTCCAAGGCTTGCTGATGGTACAGATATACCGTGCTTCGCACTTACATCTATAACAGGAGGCTCTGATGCAACAGGGGGAATGATTAACAGCGGGACTGTGTTCAGGGGAGATGACGGCAGGCTGAAAGTGCGCATGGATATATCGAATAGGTACATAACACTTGCGCCTGTGGCTACGCTTGCAGGAATTGCATTTAAATTAAAGGACCCAAAAAATCTCCTGGGAAAGGGGCCTGAACCTGGAATAACAATTGCAATAGTTCCGCGCGACACGCCAAACCTTATTATGGGGCCAAGGCACAACCCGATGGATGTGCCGTTCCAAAACGGAACCATACGAGGAAGGAACGTTGTCATAGACATTGAAGAAAACATAATAGGCGGGGGGCAGCAGGTTGGAAATGGATGGAAGATGCTCATGGAAAGCCTGTCTGTGGGCAGGTCTATATCGCTGCCTGGGCTTTCTACAACTGCAGGCAAAGTTGCGTCGCAGTACGTGGGCTCTTACGCGCGGATAAGGAGGCAGTTCAATACGGAGATAAGCAACTTCCAGGGAGTGGATGAGGCCCTTGCAAGGATAGCGGGTTATACATACATAATGGACTCGGCGCGCAGGACCACTCTGCAGATGCTTGAGGACGGGAAGAAGCCGACGATACCATCCGCAATAATCAAGTACCACCTTACGGAAATGATGAGGAAGGTGTGCAACGACGGGATGGACATACTCGCAGGCTCAGGGGTGATGAACGGGCCTAGGAATGTGCTTGCAGATCTTTACAAAGCTGCGCCAATAGCAATAACGGTCGAGGGTGCTAACATAATGACGCGCACGTTCATAATATTCGGCCAAGGGCTGATGAGGGCGCATCCAAACCTTTACCCGATGATAAAGGCGGCAAAGGAAGAGGACAGTGCAGAATTCGGGAGGCTATTTAGGAAACATGTAGGGGATATGACAAGATACTTCGTTTCAAGCGAGCTTGGAATAGGCAGCAACGCAGGCATTCCTGAAGGCGTACCTAAGGAAATCAAGAAATATTACCGGCAGATAAACAGGCTTAGCGCAGGGTTTGCCTTCTCAGCAGCAGTCATATCGGGAATCTACCAGGACAAGCTTAAATCTGAGGAGGACATAAGCAAGAGGCTGGGCGACGTCCTAAGCAACCTTTATCTTGCGACTTCGGTGCTCAACCGCTTCGAGCAGGATGGAATGCAGAAGGGCGACCTGCCCCTCGTGCACTGGTCTTGCCAGCACCTTATCCACAACGTCGACAATGCTTTCAGGGACCTGATGGATAATTTTCCAAGCAGGCCGGTTGCCTGGCTCCTTAAAGATGCAGTCCTTTCGCGCAGATCCAGGTACAAGGGACCTGATGACCGGCTGGGCAGGGAAGTGGCAAGGATACTTACAAGCCCAAGCGAAACTAAGGAGCGGCTGACGGCAGGAATATACCGGCCAAGGCCCGGAGAGACATTTGTCTATGCCAAGCCAGACGGGTCGATTGCTGATACCGGGATGATAAAGCCGCAGGCGATGCTTGAGGATACGCTTCCGTTCGCTATAGCTTCTGAGCCGGTGGAGATGAAGCTTGCAAAGGTGGTGAGGGCCGCCGAGAGAGCGAAAATGGGTGGCAGCGCCGATAATGGCTCTAAGGTCGCTGCGCTTGTGAACAGTGGCAAGGCAGACAATCGCGGCGCGCTTCTGAGCGCAGCGCTTGCGGATGGAATATTAAGCAGGGATGAATTCGACCTGCTAAGGCTTGTAGACAACATGCGCAACGAAGTGCTGCAAGTAGACACATTCACGCAGAATATGACGCTGCTTCATAGGAAATGAACACGGACATTTGCCTCGCTTGGGCAGGCGGCGCTTATGGAGTTCATATTTGCAAGCAAAGGATATAGAGGTTCAGTCTAAAAACCTGATGTAGATTCTGCGGTACTGCAACAGAACCGACACAATCAAGATGGCAATTATTGCAAAGTACACGTATAGAAGCGGAGAGGCGGCATTTCCCTTTGCGCTGGAGCCTATACTTATTGCTAGGATCAAGCTCAACAGGCCCAGGAAGGCTATCACCAATGCATGAACAGTGAATATCATGCTGAATGCGATGCTCTTGTTATTTGTGCCTTTGCGCTCTTTTATGCGGTAGAATAATGATGGCAGGTTCATCAGGTATGGATATTTCTCAAATAGAGTATACCTATATCTTATTACCAGGAGCAGCAGCGCTGAAACGCATGTGAATATGAGCGGAACTATAAACAGTACTGCTTTGCCGCTGATCCCAAAATAATAGATGCCTACGAACCATGAAAAAAGGACAAGCAGCAGCCCGGCTGCGATCAGGGCCTTGGCCATGCCTTCAAGCCCATATCTCTTAAGAGATCTGACGGCCATAACTGTATTGCTATGAAAATATGCTTATTAATGTGTGCATAGCCAACGCATCTTTCTGGTCATGGCGTTTTGAGCAGATGCACAGGTATGGCGCTTGCTGCAACGAATACTGCCAGAAGGCTGCCGAATATTATGGCTATTAGGAATGCGACTACCAGTACCACCCACCATACAGACCTGTTCCTGACACCGGAAGTCGCCCTATCAAACATTATCGTCATTGGATAGCTCAGCACTCCGGCCAGGCCGAATAAAGAATACAGGCCGAGAAGCGCGATCGGCACTGTGGTAAGCCCGATATTGTACCCCACGATACCATAGTAGATGGTGACTAGTCCTATCAGCAGGCCGAAGAATCCTACATGCTGTGTGTCAAGATCGGAACGCATCGCCCATGAAAGGCTTATGAACAGGAGTCCCATTAGCGTATATACATCATAGAAGATAGAAGAGTATGTTAAAGCTTCCTGGCAGCGGCCACGTGAGCTGCCCATAAAGACCTGTCACAAAAGCGTATATTCCAAGCACGGTTAGTGGCAGAGCGCCTGCCTTGAAATTGCTGTGGTGTTTCCTGCCGCTCTTGTACAAAAGCATTTACCGGATGGTTATGCTGGCAACCAGCAATCCTATGAACCCAAGTACGAACAGCTGGCTTGTCAAAAGGTCTATGAAAGTCATTCCAACACCATTTAATACAGTAAATGCCTAAATTTATAGCCTCGCAGCAGATTGCAGGTTATTGTGTTGTGGAAATTATCTATTGTTTGTCAAGGAAAGATAATGCCTAGTAAATGACAATGCTTGCGGATGCGCACCTAGTTACGAGCACCTAACCACACCGCTTCCGGCCTGACGGCCGGATTCTTATGACGTTCTGGCTGGTGCTCCCTCTCCAGCCGGGCCAGTAGTATAGTGCTATTACTATATATGCCAGCTACACGGAATAATACGCAACGTCCAAAAATAGGGGTTATTATACTTTGAACGTGATGTATAATCAAAGTGAAAAACATGGCAAAGAAAACAACACATAAGAAAAGTGCAAAGGGGCACAAGAAATCAGGCAGGAAAAGGTAACGGTTTAAGGACTGCCAATGCATATGCAATAAATGCAGCACAATCGGGCCGTGCAAAATACACGGCTTGCATATGCAAAAGATTTATTCCTTTAAATTCCCGCGCATTTTATAATTTGTAACAATTAATAGCCCACGAAGTGGACGGGCTTTTATATTGAATAGAATAGCCCCGAGAGGGGATCGAACCCCCGACCTCTTGTTTACGAAACAAGCGCTCTACCACTGAGCTAACGGGGCGCTGGTGCTGGTAAATTATAAATAAGTATCATAAGATATAAACTTAACTAACTGATGTTTACCTATGCCTGACAATCCGAGCCCGCAGGGCACAAGCCAGACTCCTGGTGGTAACGCTCCGCCAAATGCTGGCCAGCAGCCACCTGAAGGTGGGCAGCAGCCAACGCCATCTGAATCGCAACAGCCGCAGCAAACGCAGAGTGAAGAGCCTGCTGGAAGCTCAGAAAGCGCAGCGGCAGGCGAAGGGCAGGGAACCGGCAAAGGTCCAGGTGCTTCGCAGACATGGCAGCAGGTCAGCGGCGAGGACGAGCACGAAGGCGGCAGGTCTAATACACAGGAGGAAGAGGAGGTCATAACCAAAAAGACGCTTCATGATTTTAACATAGAGAAAGCTTCAGAGAAAACAAGGATAATAATAGCCGCAGTTATAATACTTGCAATAGGGGCAGTCGCATACAAGTTCGTTGTGATGAAACCTGCAGTTGCAGTGGCGACAACGACAGTGATGCCAACGTCATTTAGCATAAGTTCATGCACTGCGATATCCTCTCCAGGCACATATTATTTGACGTCAAATATCAGCACGTCTGCGATAAACGGGCCGTGCATAGACATATCATCAGGCGGGGTAAAGCTTGTAGGCGAAGGATACTCAATAGTTGGTGACGGCCCATTCACGATAAATGGCCCCAGCTCGTATGGCATAAGCATAAGTTCAAAGCCGGGCGTGAACGTAACCGATTTGAGCTTGGCGAAGTTCTCTTATGGAGTGTACGTGAATGGATCGAGCAATGCCTATCTGGGCAATATAACAGTATCTAACTCTACGCTTGCGGGGATATATCTCAAATATTCAAGCGGAATAGAGATTTATGATGACCATGTTAAGAGCTCAGGGGTGTACGGCGCAATCAATATTACTGGTGGAGGCAACAACACAGTGCAGGGAAGCGTCACCCAGTACAACTCGTACACAGGGATATCGATAATTAACTCTTCAGGGAACAGGGTGCTGGGCAGCTCTTCGACAGGGAATCCAATTGATCTCGCATGCTCTGGAAGCGCAGTGTACAGCGACGCTAACAGATATTCGAACTCATCGTGCTATGTTAACAGCCACTGCAACTTTGCATACTGCACGCAGCAGAACAACCAGACGGTGATATCTGGCATACACCTTTACAACCCGATAAGCTCGTGTGGAAGCATAGATTATGGCGGATCGTACGAGCTGTCGCGCGACCTTTCCCTATCCAACTATATGAATGTCACGCTTCCACAGGGCACAGGTATACCTTGCCTTCTGATAAACTCGTCTAACGTATACATATATTGCAATGGGCATAGCATCGACAATTCATACTATGGCATACTAAGCAACAGGGGGGCATACAACATAACACTGGATGGATGCACGATGAGAAACGACACGTATGGCACGTACCTGCAGAATGTGATAAAATTCCGCCTAGCGTCAGTCTCTGCGCTCGACAATAAATACGGCATATACCTAATGGGCTCTACAGATGGCAACGTCACAAATTCAACTGCGGAAAGGAACTCTTTCGGGATATACCTGAACGACACCACATATGCAGATGTTGGAGGATTCAGGGTAACGAACAACACATACGGCATATCGATAGACAATTCCACTGACATATATATGAGCAAAGGAATAGCCCAGTCCAGCGCTTATGCCGACATATACTGCGCTGCAAACACATACAACTCCACGCTCCTATCGCTGTCGAACAGCCAGTGCACGAGCACAGACTGCACATGGGCAACAGAATGCCCTGTGAAGAGGCTTCCGAACCTTGTAACGTACCCGGTTACCGGATGCACGACAATAACCGTGCCGGGCCAATACGCACTGCGCACGAACATACTGTATTCGAAATCTGGCACATGCTTTGACATAAAGTCGGATTTTGTCAGCTTCACATGCACCGCCTCAATGACATCTGTCAGCGGCGCGGGCACTGCATTTGCAGTCAATAACGCATCAAACGTAAGCATAAGCGGCTGTACGATGTCAGATTTCGCAAATGGCTTTGTGGTCAGCAATGCCACAGGGACTGTGATAAACGGATCTGTGATAAACTCTCCCGGAACTGGAGTGGTGGTGAATAATAGCAAGTACACTGTAGTCTCAAACAGCGTTGTCTCAGGGTTCAAGGACAACGGATTCTTATTCGAGGGAAGCAATGAGAGCACAGTGGTATATGACCATTCCAGATCGGCCTCGGTTGGAAGGGGCTTTTCGTTCGGCGGAGTGTATGGTAGCATGATTGAAAGCGACACAGCCAATTCGAGCGCGTATGGGTTCTATTTCAACGATTCGATGCACAATTACATTTTCAATAATTCGGCAATATCGAGCTCGCAGTATGACTACTTCTGCGCGCCTGACTCAGGAGGCATATTCAGCCAATATGGCAGGGTAAATTACGGGGATACAAAGGCAGGATGCAGGTGGATGGTAGAGGTGCCTTATGCAAATGCGCAGACTTACTGCAGCTACATAAACAGCCCAAGCACGATATCGATGACCCACGACCTTCTATACACATTCGGGGACAAATGCTTTACGCTGTACTCCAATGCGTCGGTATCGGCTTCCGGCACAACAATAAACTGCAACGGGCACACGGTCGTCGCGACTCATGGAGGCTCATTCGTCTACTCGTACAATACAAGCTCCGTGACGCTTGAGAACTGCATACTTGTAGGGTTTACGGACCCGGTGGTGTTCGTATCCGGGTCTTCGCCTTCCGGCATAGACATCCTTAATAACACAATTGCAAATACGGCAGGGAATGCGATATACGTAAGCGGGGCGCAGGTATCTAAAGTGATGTATAATAACCTGACAAACACTACGGGATATGGCATATCCCTTTACAGGTTCAACAGCAGCGAGGTAACGCTTAACAGGATAACCGACGCGCATGCGGGGATATCGATAAACGAGAGCGTATCGACATCCATAACCAACAATACGGTAAATGGGGTATTTTCAGGTGTAAGCGCACAGAATTCGCAGTATGTCACGCTATCTGACAATAACGTAACAAACTCGGCAACATGACCGACAATGCAAATGCACAATCATTTTAATACTGCAAATGGGAGGCTTTGTTAATGGAAAAAATAAGAATTGATGATGTAGTAAAAGCGCTAAAGGGATGCGTTGACCCTGAGATAGGGATAAACGTGGTAGACCTGGGGCTCATACAGGGAATAAACATTGACGAAAATAACAACATTAAATTGAGGCTTACAATGACAAGCCCCATGTGCCCTGTGACCAGCGTCATACTTGCGGACGTCCAGCTAAGGCTGGAGCATATTCAGGACTGCGGCATCGTTGACATAGACCTTGTCTGGGATCCGGCATGGACGCCGGAGATGATAAGCGATGAGGCAAGGATGAGCATGAACGTTTAGCTTATGAAGTATTACGCAGCTGCTATTTCTCGCTTTTTAGCTTGCGTATCCTTTCCTCGACTCCCTTTGCCTCGTTCTCCAGCCCCTTCTTGTATTCCTCAAGCATTTCTATCTTCTCGGCCTTTGTAAGGAAATTTCTCATGCCTGAGCCGCCGCTGCCTGCGCAGCCGCATCCGCCGTGGCCTGAGCCGCCGCACCCGCAACCTCCGTGATTTCCGCATTCGCACTCGTCTTCCATAAAATCCACAAATATAGTATATCCTATATACATATATAAATATTGTGCCTGGGATATAATACTGAGAGTATGGCATATGTTGACAAGTGCGACATGAGGGGATTCCTTTCCTTCCAGGTGCTCTGGCTCCTTTCCAGAAGGAGCATGTGCGGCGAGGACCTTGCGGAGGAGCTCATGCGCAGGCGGGGAGAAAAGCCCAAGCCGGGCACGCTCTATCCTGCGCTAAAGGACCTGCGCGAGCGCGGCCTGATACGCGGCAAAAGATCCGGCAACATGATCAAGTATGACCTAACTGACGAAGGGAAGGAGGCCGTGAGGCGCGCTAAGATATATTTCGTCAGGTGTTTTGGAGAGATATTTGCCGAAGGATAAGTCAGCCGTACATAGAGGCCTCATCGGCCCTGCGGTAGCTCATTATCTCCTGGCCGGAGAACCATACCTTTATCTCCTTTTCTGCGATATCGGAATTCTCTGATACGTGCACTATGTTTCGCACCGGCCTCTTCTTTAGGTCTGCAAGGGAGTAGCTGTCGCCAGAGTACATGCCCCTTATCGAGGAAGGGTCTGCCTTGCGCGGCTCTGTGCTGCCGGCGATCTTCCTTGCAACTTCTGCTGCGGAATTGCCCTCAAGCACAAATGCGACCACAACGCCTTTTGTAAGCTCCTTTATTAGAAGTGACCTTATCCTGTTCCCTATCTCCATCTCGGACTCGCTGACCTTCTCTCCCTTGTCCATCGCAGCCTGCCTTGCCTTCTTGCCCACGCTTAGCAGCCACTCTTTGTCGTCTGCGTAGTGCAGGCCGACAAGCTTCTCCGTTGGCTTAAGCATCTTAAGCGCGGTCACTTTCAAGCCTGCCTCTTCGAACCTGCGTATCACTGCGCCTATAAGCGCCCTTTCCACCCCGTCAGGCTTCACAAGAACAAGTGCCCTGTCCATTATCTCGCCATCTTTAAATATTATGCGCAGATTATATAGTGGGAAAGATTATTATAAAGCTTCCCGAGTTGTGCGAAGATGATAAGGCAGCCCATAATAACTGTGATGGGCCATGTGGACCACGGAAAGACGTCGCTGCTTGACAGGATAAGGAACACCACAATGGCCGGCAGGGAGGCGGGACGTATAACCCAGCACATAGGCGCAAGCGAAGTCCCGATAGATGTTGTTAAGAGGATATGCGGCCCGCTTATGAGCAAGATGGGGGCTGACATAACCATACCCGGACTGCTCTTCATAGACACCCCGGGCCATGAGGCATTCACAAACCTGAGGCGGCGCGGAGGATCTATGTCAGACCTTGCGATACTTGTGGTGGACATAACAAAGAACCTTGAGCCGCAGACATACGAAGCAATAGAAATACTAAAAGAGTACAAAACTCCGTTCATAGTCGCAGCGAACAAGATAGACCTGATGACTGGATGGATCAAACAGGACACAAACTGCTTCTCTGACTCCTTCCCAAAACAGTCTAAGAGCGTGCAGGAAGAGCTTGAGGCCAAGATATACACGCTTATAGGCACCCTTAGCGAGGCTGGGTTTGCGAGCGAAAGGTTCGACCGGGTAGTGGACGTCAAGAAGGAGCTGTCCATAGTGCCGATAAGCGCCAAGACAGGCGAGGGCGTGGCCGAGCTACTGATGTTTGCCGCAGGGCTGTCGCAGAAATTCCTGGGGAAGAGGCTTGAGATAGACCCGGGTGAGCCTGGAGTGGGAGGCATAATAGAGAAGAAGGAGGAGAAGGGGCTTGGCATAACCATTGACGTTATACTCTACAACGGCACGCTACGGGTCAATGACAATGTGGCATTTGCTGCGCAGGGAGGGGTGAAAACCGCGAAGATAAGGGCGCTGCTAAGGCCAAGGCCCCTGCAGGAGCTGCGCGAATCGTCCGGGAAATTTATCTACGTTGAAGAGGTTAGCGCTGCTGCTGGGATAAAGCTTAGCGGCAGCGGGATGGAGGAGGCGCTACCTGGCTCCATGATAATATCTACGGACAAGGAAGGGTATGAAAACGACATTGAAGCTGAATTAAAGGAGGTATTCACTTCTGACAAGACCGGAATAGTCCTCAAGGCGGATACGATAGGGAGCGTAGAGGCGCTCTCGAAGCTTCTTGGCGCATCTGGAGTGAAGATAAGCAAGAAGGGCCTTGGAAACGTCACAAAAAGGGACGTGCTTGACGCATTCTCGATGAGGGCCACAGATCCGTCCAATGCGGTGATAATAGCGTTCAATGTGGGGATGGAGGAGGATGCAGAGCTTGAGAGCCATGCAGCCGGCATAGACGTGCTCAGGGCAGACATAATATACAAGCTTATGGACGACCTAAAGGAGTGGATGGAAAGGCAGAGGCAGGGCGAGAGAAAGATGCTGGAGCAAACACTCACGTTCCCTGGCATGGTTCTCGTGCTGCCCAATGCGGCATTCCGTATGTCTCACCCTGCAGTTTTCGGAGTGGACGTACTGGCAGGCAGGATAAAGCCCTCGTATAGGCTTATGAAGGAAAACGGCGAGGTGGTCGGGAGCATAAAGGAAATACAGGACAACGGCATAGGAAAGCAGGAGGCAAGGAAGGGGGAGAGTGTGGCGATATCGATGGACGGCATCACGTTCGGCAGGCAGATAAGGGCAGAGGACAGGCTATATACGTACATAAGCAGCGACGAAATACGGGAGCTGAAGTTCAAGCATGCGGATATGCTCGGAGGCGAAGACATCGAGCTGCTTGACAGGCTTGCCGACATAAACAGGCTGGCAAGGGAAAGGAGCTGATAAGCGCATGGAGGCATTTCTTGACATAGACGGGGAGCGCATACGGGCGGAGTTCATCAGGAAGCCCTGGATAAAGAACAGCTACCTCAGATTTCAGGGAGAGAGGCTGATTGTGGTTTCAAGGAATGGCAAGCTTATGGACCGCTTAGTGGCATCGCACAGGAGATGGATAGCAAAGCATTACAGGCAGGTAAGGGATAGCATAAGGCTTTTCGGGGAAAATTCACTGTTCTACGTTGACGGGATGCGCAATGCCAGGTGCCAGATATCTGAATCGGCTGCAAGACCCAGGGTAGAGATCTTGGAGGGAGGTGTTATAGTGCATGCAAAAAGCCCTGAAGCCGCGGAAAGGGCGCTTGACAGGATGATTATTAGGACTACAGAATCGGCTGCTGCCGGACTTGCCAAGGCAAAGGCGCAGCTTATAGGAAAGCATCCTTCGCAGGTAAGGGCGCGCAGGTACAGGAAGTGGGGAATGTGCAGCGCAGGCGGGCGAATAAGCGTAAATTACTGCATGTGCCTGCTGCCACAAGAGCTGCAGGATTACATAGTTTCGCATGAGGTTGCACATCTTAAGGAGATGAACCACTCGGCAAGGTTCTGGAGCACAGTGGCCCTGCTATGCCCCGAATACAGAAGACTAAGGAATGAGCTAAAGAGATATGACAACTCAAGGAAGCGCGTATTTGGCGAGGCATGTGCAGTTGCAGGCAATGTTGGGGGCTCCGTAGGCATTGCACCACAGACAATATCGTCTAGATAGAAGCCGGGCGAATTTGGCGATAAGCAGGCTTCGTAAAGCTTTAATATGAATTAGCAGCAACATATATCGAAAACCATGAGCAACTTGGAATTAAGGGGACCTACCGGGAGATCTGCGGCCAGAATTGTATTGCCTGGAGATTTAGGAAGCTTTGATGAGGCTATGTCTTTGGCTGCACGCAGCGGCATGAGGTTGCCTACACTCAAAGATTTCATAAAAGCCCTTGATGAGAACAAAAATTTCCAGGGAGAGGTGGTTGACAGTTGGTACTGGGTTTCAGATGCAGGAGGACTTAAAATTAAAGGCTTCTGCGGAATAGACTACGGTAAAGGAACGCTTTACGAGTGCGAAGAATGGAATGTGCTTGAAAAGAAATATGTTGCATATGCAACGTATGGGCCTGGGCCAATAAGCATTAAATTCATGGGAGATGATGGGAAAGCTTTCATTGCAGCAAACGCAGATGAAGGATTGCGGCATATGCCAATGAATATTGCCCTGGCAGATTACAATTATTTGATTGGAAAGGGCGCGGATTCGATTAGAAGGCTTAAAAGGAGCATGAGGCACGATTGAACATGGAAACAAAAACTAGCTCAAATGCAGGCCATAACAACGCCTTGAGAATGACCATATTTGTAGAAAAGGAAATGACATTTGGTGAGGCGAAGGTGCTTGCAAAGAGTAGGATGGGCCGCTTACCGACACTATCAGAATTCATACGAGTGCTTAAATCTGATCAAGAGCTTTACAACAAGGCCGCAGGACATTGGTATTGGCTTGCCGGCGAAGCTGGAGAGGATAGCGTTTCTATTGCGTTTATACCTAGTAAAAATTGGGACAAGGTGCAGACCAGAATAAACCCTGTTCCGGGGCTTAAGATTGGAAGTACTGCAAGAGCTGTTGTCGTTGATGATTTTGAAGTAACTCTAAAGGATATACAAATAAAAATTGACAAGCTGAAGAAAGCAATGAGGAAATAAAAGCATGGCAAGCATGCCAATCGGAAAGCATTTTGCAAATATGGTGAAGCAGAATGGCCCAAAGCTTGGAAGAAAAGGCGCAGCAGATTGCACTATTCCGCCAAGAGTGGAGGCGAGACTAGAAGGTAGGCTAGAGGCATATTCTTCATAAGAAGATAATTGAAGTGGATTGAATGGAGAGTTTTGAGAAGATAATGTATTATTTGCTATCTGGTTATTTGGTACTGATGCTGTTTCTTTACCCATCCCTTGTAAGGATAACTGTTCACCAAGAATTGGTATATACTGCCCTCCCGCTACTTGGGTGGCTAGTCCTGACTGCGTATTACCTTGTGAGATGGTCTGGGCGGAGAAGGGGTTAGTTTATGGAATCTCGTAGAAATTATAAAACTGCTCCTAAGGTAAGGATTGAGTACAGGCGTTTCACTTTTCTAGAAGCTGAATTGTTTGCAAAATCTATAGGTGGCAGGCTGCCCGGATTTTCGGAGTTCAGAAAATTGCTGTCAATGGATAATGAATTGCACCAGAAAGCCAGGGGGTACACATATTGGGTCATGGTTGGAAAGGATATGAGCGTGCCAGGGCAGGCTTACGTTAAAGCGGAGCGGAGTGGCGATATTGTTATAGCTTTGATTAACGCCACAAACAACACCGCGTCCGTAATGACAATTGACATACTTGAGGATACTGTTAGTAAAGGGCGTACATCGATTGAAAGGCTTAAGAAGGGCATGAGAAGCTGATTTGGTGGTGGAATTTATTAAAAAGACTGGCATAGAAAAAGGGCATGTTCCAGTAAAGGTGCTTTACGTCAATGCCTCCTTTGACAGGGCGAATGAAATTGCAATGGAGAACAAAAGCAGGCTGCCTACGCTTTCGGAGTTCATAGGCGCGCTGCGGGATTCGCCTGAAATGTACAGGAAAGACAAAGGCAGATGGTGGTACTGGCTAGGTGACGCGCCTGGCCTTTCAATATTTGGAAAATGCAGGATAAACTATGACGCGTGCAGTATAGAGAAGGTTGCGCCTGAAGTGTACGCAGCGCTGCCAAAGAATGAACGAGCTCATGCAATAAGTGGAAATGGGCCTATTGCAATTATAGTATACGGGGATGACTCTGACAAGCTTATTAATGTGATAGCTGATTGCCGGATGGAAGAAACAGCTCGCGTTTCAGTAATTGACACTGACGCAATTATGGCTGAGAGCCGCTCCGCGCTTGGAAGACTCAAAAGGAGCATCAGAAAGAATTATTGACCATATATGCCTAAGTGACTAGTGCAGGAATGATACATAGAACAGGGTTGCCGCAATCGTCTTTGCGTCAGTTATCCGGTTTGACTTTATCATTTCCAGCAAATTCCCAATACTTAGCTCCCTGGTAGTTATTATCTCACCCGGATCTGGGGAGGGCTTGCCCTTCTTAAGCCCGGTTGCAAGAAAAAACGTAAGCAGCTCGGTATCTAGGCCTGGGGATTTATACGCAGAGAACATGTGGCTTAGCATGCCTGCGCGGTAGCCCGTTTCCTCTTTCAGCTCCCGCATAGCTGCGCTCTCCATCCGCTCTCCCTTTTCCGCATGGCCGGCAGGTATTTCGTATACGTATTTTCTTATTGCGGGCCTATACTGCCTTTCGATGACTATTTTCCCTGAAGCTGTTATTGGCAGTATTGCAACGGAATCCGGTTCCACTATCCTGTAGAAATGCTTTTCGGGACCGCGCTTGCTGAAATCGAACCTCTCAAGTAGGAACATGCCTGTATCGAATATCGTCTCTGGCACTGCTTTCACTTCTTGTTCTGCTGCTGCTCCTTTCCAAGCGTGTACATCTCCGAAGACAGCTTGAACCTTGATACGCTGTGTGTGAGAAGCCGCCCATTTCCCTCAAACTTCGCCAGGAAGAGGCCGACACCTCCGAACATCGCAGTGCGTATGTTGTCAACGAACCTGACCTTGTACTTTAGATTGGAGTCGAATCCTGCAACATGGCCGGGCTCTATCTCTACCGGCTCCTGATCTGATACTGTATGCATTATCACGTCTCCGACCACATGCACAAATACGTTGCCAGGACCGACTAGCTCCTGCAGGTAAAACCCGGATCCGGCGAACACCGCGGCTCCGAGGTTCATCATCTGTATCGTATATTTCACTGTCGAATCCGCAGCTAGGAACGAATAGCGCTCTATTGTGAAGCGCTCGCCCGCGCCCAATGTTAGCTGGAATACCTTGCCGGGGAAGACACCTGCCACTGAAACGATTCCTTCCCCGTCCTTTGGAGTGAATTCGGTGAGCATCGCAGTTGCGCCTGTGGCCTTTCGCTCCAGGGCGCTTATTATCCCGCCTACAAGCTTAGGTGTCATGACTATGTTCTGGGACTTGCTTACAAGCATGCCCGAATCCGCATATATCTTCTCTCCCTGCTGAAGGGTTACCTTAAGATGCTGCATGTCCGATCCTATTATCTCGTATTTCATTTTCCAACACCTATTATAGCGCTTAGCTCGTCTCCGTCCACGTTAAGTCTGTGCTTTGACATTATCTCCTTTATTATATCCTTTCCGCCTGACGATTCAATAGATTTCACTTCCCTGATAAGCTGCTCTTTTGTCATTTTGGCAAGAGAATGCTCTTTTATTATCAGGTCTACTGCGTCGGGTGATTTTGGGGACAGCCGCAGTATCTCGCCTATTGCTGCCTTTGTTATCTTGCCTGATGCGTATTTATTGAATATTTCAACAAGGACACCCCTGTCGGTTTCTGTAGCGGCGCCGGAGCGCTCAAGCTCTTTCATCTTCTCGAGCAAGGTTGTTGCAACAACAAGGTTAACGCCCTTGACCTTTGATGTGATGTATTCATATAGCTGCAGCTTTGGCGACATTGCCATCTGGCCGGCTATCTGCCTGTTGTTGATATCAGAATTGAGACGCTCGATGCGTTCTGATGGATATACTGTCTGCTTTTTTATGCTTTCGTAGTATTCCCTGCTTACTCCGATCGGAGTTGAGTCTGTCTCAGGATACATCCTTGAGCCGCCTGGAAGAGGGCGCATGAACCTGGTCGTGCCAAGTTTTGTGTCTGCAACGGATCTTGTTTCTGGCGGCACTTCGGAAAGCGACATTCTGGCCCTTGACAGAGCAAATTCGATCGCTGCGCTGCACGCGGCCTTTTCAGCGACTATTATTATGAATGCGTCGCTGCTTAAAGCGCCAATGGCATTATTTATCTCAAGTCGCAGGCTCTCGCCTATCCCATACTTTGACAGGTCCTCGTCGCTGTGTATTATTCCGTTGACCCCTGCCATCTTTGCATAGTCGCTTATTTCGCTTCCAAGCCTGCGCCCTGGATTTATCTCCTCCCCAAGCAGGCCTGAGAATCCGCCAAGAAGCGCGGCAAGGGCTATCCCGCCAGAGGACAGTGCGCCTGAGATTACCTTGCCTGATGCCTTTGAGAGCAGGCTGGTGACATCCTTTGGCATGCGGGAGACCTCTGCGCCACGGGATTTGAGCTTTTTTTGTATTTCTATGAGCCTTCTCTGGCGCTCGACCTCGTTCTCTATGAAAAGATCCATCAGCTCGACTTCCTGCAGCCCTTTTATCTCAACGCGCGTGCCGCCAGAAATTGAAACGTTTACATCCTGCCTTATTGTGCCTATGCCACGCATTGCGCCGCCGGATATCCCGTGTTCGCCTTTCTTCCCAGTCAGCCGCAGCGCAGATCCTATTGCAAGAGCGACTGCCTTTGCCTCTTCAGGGGTTGATATCGAAGGCGCGGTGTCTATCTCTATCAGCGGAACGCCTATGCGGTCTATGCTGTAAAACACAGTATTGCCTTCTGTGCGTTCTATCCCGCTTGATTCCTCTTCAAGGAATATTGATGTTATTGGTATGCGCGAATTTCCCGCACTTATTTCGCCGCCGTAGGCGACCATCATGCTCCTTTGGAACGCACTTGGGTCGCTGCCATCTACCACTTCCTTGCGCATTGGTTCTATCTCGTCAGGCACAGAAGCCCCGAAAGCGGATGCAAACATTAAAGCAGTTTCTACAGCTTCGCGATTTACCTCGTGGGGCGGCTCTTCATCTATGTCCACCAGGCATGATGACATGTTGAAAACGCTGTATACAAACTTCCTGCCCCTGCTGCTCTCAAAGCTTGTCGACCTGTCAATGCGCCCCATCTCACCTGCAACGGCCCTCTGCCTGCGCTCCACCCTTGCTATTACCAGGTCTCCTTGCGCATTGGTGCTGCATTTGCAAAATAGCTTTTCTGCTGTTGCAAGGCGCTGGTGTATTTCTAGCCCGCACTTGAAACCTAGTTTCGAATAGTATTCCTTGTCGTGCATCATATTACCCTACAGGGAAATCGAATTCGGTTCGTGCGGTTATCTCGCCTGCGATATTTGTTGTGAGCATCTTTGCCGCCCCTTCCATGCCGTAGTTTCCTATCAGGAATCCGAGCTTGACATATGCAACCTCTGGAAGCATGTCCTCGCAGTGTACAGCTCCGGCATCGCTGAGCAGCCTCAGGTTCCTATACACGCTCTTATTTGCCCTTCCGTAAAGGCATTGGGATGTTATTCCCACCACAACACCAGAATCTACTGCCGCCTTTACCCCGCCAATCCATGACAGCCCTGCTATGCTTGGGGCGCTTGGGACATGGCCAAGCCCCGTGCCCTCTATTATAATTCCCTTGTAGCCCTTATTCACGTAGTAGTCGATAATGGCCGGGTCGGAGTTGGGATACGCCTTAAGCAGTGCCACTTTTGGCTCGAACCCGGTTATCGCTGATACCCTGTCCTTAGGCTTGTCTAAGGCGTGGCGATATTCGCTTATGTACTCTATCATCCCGTGCTCGTCTATTGTGCATATTGGGTGGTTGTTTACAGGCTTAAATGCATCCCTGCGCGACGTATGCATCTTTCTTGCCTTCGTGCCGCGTATCAGGTTGTTCTTGTCGTCAGAGCTGCTGCTGTGCATGCATATTGACACTTCTGCCACATCAGAGCGGGTTGCCGCTATGCATGAACATATGAGATTATAGAAGGCATCGCTTGATCCCCTGTCGCTGCTTCGCTGCGAGCCTGTTATCACAACCGGTGAGTTTAATCCCTTTAGCATGAATGAGAGCGCGGCTGAAGTGTAGTGCATTGTGTCTGTTCCGTGGGTTATGACAACCCCGCGGGCGCCGCCATTAAGCGCCTTGGCCGTTTCTTCTGCGATCTTTGCCCATTCGATGTATGTCATGTCTTCGCTGGCTATGCTCATCAGGTTGCTTATATTTACGTTGGCTATTCCGCCAAGTTCTGGGACTTCGTGAAGCAGTTCCTCTGGCTTGGTAAGCATGTACACCCCGCCAGTAGAATAGTCGACCTTGCTGCCTATGGTGCCGCCAGTGTATATCATGCTTATTTTTGGGAGGCCTGGGCCCTGCGCCACTCCGGAAGAGGGGAATGAGAACTCCGGCTTTCCGGAAGCAGTTTTCTCTATCCTCATTCCGGCCCTGTATCTGATTCCTATATTGTACCCGTCCTTGCGCTTTATTATTAGTATGCTGCTGTCACCTGCGCCAGACCTTGGCATGAGTATCCCCTCCTGAAAGTCACTACCTAAGGCTACAGATATGCTGTCGCCAACATTTATGCCGAGCTTTGACAGAATGCCCTGTACCTCTGCCGAATACATGAATAACATTAAGCC
Source organism: Microcaldota archaeon (assembly GCA_027365725.1). Lineage (GTDB taxonomy): Archaea > Micrarchaeota > Micrarchaeia > Micrarchaeales > CABMGC01 > JAJZNA01. The sequence continues at coordinate 44,225 of DAHXMA010000011.1, forward strand.
TTTGTTAAATTTAAACCCTTTTGTTGGCGCTAATTACTGCCGCTTTATTTCGTACCTTCTTCCTCTCCATGAGATATGCCTCATGCGGCTGGCATATACAAGGTTTGCAAGGTAAAAGAAGGGCATCAACACCACTATCAGGGCTATGGCAGGATCCGCGCTTTCGGCACGAATGTAGGTCTTTGCCTCGCTCTTTAAAAAGTGCAGAAGCAGTATAATGAATGCAGGCGACACCGCAGCAGCAAGCGCTATTCCTGAAATGAAGAGCGTTATTTCGCCTAGGTAAAAGGCTATTCCGTAATAAAATGCCTTGCGATAACCGAGCAGCGTGAGGGCGGTCTGCCTGTTTGACCATTCAATAAGCATCGGTAGGTTTTCATATGAATATACGGATGGCTGTATGCCCTTTACGTATGCTATCCCAAGGCCCGCAGACTTGGCAGCCTTTGTTATGGATATATCATCTGACACAGAATACCGGGAAGATTTGAGGAACGCTAAGGCTTGGCCGGATAGCAGGCTTCTCCTGAACGCCATTGACCCGCCCCATCCAAACCGTGTACCCTCATTCTCCATCAGGCCTTCCCCTACGAATCCCCATACCAGCTTGACCTTTGACCAGAAGCCTCTGCGTGGAACGAACTTAGGAAATGTGGTTGAAAGACCTATTGAGCCAATTGATAGTGGAGCTATGAGGCCGGAAAGCCAGTTTGGGCCAACGCGTATGTCAGAGTCGGCTATGACATATGCGCCGTAGCGCGGGTATTTTTTTATAGCAAATAGTATTGCAGCTACCTTGCCGCTGCGGCTCGACTTCCTGTAGTTGGAGGAAATGCACTCTATTCCTGCAGATCTTATGTGCTTGGCAGCAGGATCCGAGGCGCTGTCCACAACTGCTACCACTTTGTACTGTCCATACGACTGGTGTGCTATGGAACGCAGGTTCTCCTCCAGATGCGGGTCGATGCCCTTGCAAGGCACTATTACCAGCGCTGCTGGCTTATACCGGTTTGCTCGCGCAGGCTTTTCCCTGCGCCTTGTTAGCTGCGAGGCGTCGAGTGCAAGCATGCCGATAAATACCAATACGGCAAAGGCTTCGTATGCATAAAGCAATGCGCCCACCTAAATCCCAATCTAAGATTGGGCGAGAGATTTAATAGCGTTTCTAGGCTAATAGATTCTGCTGTGCGGGGATGGCGGAGCTTGGCCAAACGCGATAGGTTCAGGGCTTATTTCCTTTGTGGATGCGAGAGTTCAAATCTCTCTCCCCGCATTTTCTATGAACGGCAAAATCTGCTTGGGATGGGGCGCTATGCTAAAATCATTTGGAGGTATCCGGAAGGCTGCTGCACATCTCACACGCAGAAGGCCGTTATGAGCTGGCCAGGCCGGGATCTGAGCTGCGGCATGCGGTTTGCATGGCCGGCAGCTGCAGCGCTCCGAAAGAGTTAAAATGTTTAACAAAGATAGGGTATGGTGAATTTGATGCCTGAAAAACAAAGCGCATCCAGAGTTGTTGTTGTAGACCCAAAGCTTCTTATGGAGCGCATGCTGCGTTACCGCGAGAGCCACAGGGGATGGCACATATTCAGGACAATGTACTGGAGCATATATTTCATTGTTATAGGGGCGCTGCTCATATACTACAATGTCATAGGGTTCTCGGTGACTGTGTTCCTTGGATCCGCTTTTATAATATTTGCCGTAATGCTTATATTGTACGGGCTTACTGAAGCACTGCACCACAAGTTCATGAAAAAATACGGCTGATGCTGCCTTAAGCACCGATGATGCCCATGGAATTATCCATTCCGAATATATATGCCCATAAGAACCTGAAGCTGCTTATAGCTGTGCCGCTGATCCTTATGGTACTGGGCATATATTTTTCAAGCGGAATAATACTGGATTCCACACTTAGCGGAGGGGTTAGCCTCACGCTTCAGGCAAACACCACGATGACTCCGGCGCAAATAGCCTCTGCCATGTCAAGCAGGTATGGAATTGCAGGTACCTCGGTGCAGGTCAGCCAGGGGCAGGTGCTGATAACGGTTCCAGAAAACAAGAGCCTTTCTGAAGCGGAAGGATACCTACTGCAGATATACCAATACCACTCAAACTATACGCAGGACGTGGTGAACGCCACCGCATACGGGTTTGCACTTTCAAAGAGCCCGTCTAACAAGACCATACAAGGGCTTTACAGCCAGGCTGCAATCGGAGAGAATGATTCCCTGATACAGATAAGGAAGTACCTTGCGCTTGAAATTCAGTCTCTGCATCCGTTCGTGGGCAATGCCGCAGGCAACATGACAAGCGCAGATTCAATGCTTGCCTCGGCCCAAGGGCTTTATTCCAATGCAAGCAATGCGTACAAAAGCACTCTGCTTGCAGATGTAGCTTCGATAGTGCCGTTCAAATCGTACTCGTACCAGGAGATTACTGTGCTGCAGAGCTCCTACTTCCTTTCCCAGCTGCAGACAATAATAATAGTCGCATTCGTGATGATATCCATAGTAGTATTCATAATATTCCGCTCGCCGGTGCCCTCCTTTGCGGTCGTATTCGGAGCTGCAAATGACATAATAGTGGCGCTTGGGGCAATGGCCATATTGAAGATACCGCTTGGGATAGCAAGCATTGGCGGGCTCCTGATGCTGCTCGGATACTCCATAGACACTGACGTGCTCACTGCAATAAGGATACTAAAGAGGCATGAGGGAACGCCTGAGGAAAGAGCCTACGGATCGATGAAGACGGGTATGACTATGACCCTTACTGCAATAGTGTCTTTTGCTGTGCTATTTGCAATATCGTATGTAGAATACGTGCCTACATATTATGAGATTGCAGGCGTTGTGCTTTTCGGCCTGATCGGAGACCTAGCAACTACGTGGCTTGGCAATGCATCAATAATACTGTGGTATGTGAACAGGAAGAATAGGGGGAACTGATGTCTTTCTTTGATTATGTTAAGGACAGGCGCATACTCGCGCTGATAGTGGTAGTGCTTGCTTTGATGGTGCTTGACTATAGATTTGGCCTGCATCTTGGGATAGAGTTTGCAGGAGGCACGCAGATACCGGTAACGCTTGAGCACAGCGTGAACCCGAACCAGACCACCCAGATAATATCGATACTGCAGCAAAGGCTTTCGACGTTCGGCCTCAAGGAGATTACTGTTGAGGGCATAGGCAGCTCGGAAATGCTTATAGAGATCCCGACGGTGAACCAGAGTGAGATACAGAGCACGATAAACCTAATACAGAGCCAGGGGCAGTTCCAGGGAATAGTGAATGGCAAGGTGGCGCTTGACGGCACATCAATACTCAGTGGCAGCGTTGGCGCTAGCCAGCCAGTGGTATCAGGCAATAATGTATCGTGGTCGGTGAACTTCTACATAACGCAGCAGGCCGCAGAGCAGTTTGCCAAGGTCGTGCTGGGGCAGGCAAACAAGCCGATATACATGTTCCTTGACAGGCCGTCTTCCGCAATTATACTGCTCAACTCTTCTTTGCTTGGAAGCGCACTTGGAACATCGCAGCAGCAGGAAATAACCGACCTGCAGAATGTGCTTCAGCTCGGCAACCAGACAATTCCGCTCGAGGTAGCCAACCCAGGATACAGCAACTGGAAAGAGCTTTATCCTTTCTTCCAGGCAAATAGGGATAAATACAGAAACGTGCTGCTTCAGAACAATACGCCAGGATACATAGTATCGAACCTGACTGCACTGAATTACACGATAAATAACGTAACTGGAGTGAATATGACACCGTCTTTCCAGGCAGTGTCAAATGCCACGATAGGCAGCATAGAGGTGCTTAACTCTTGGCCTGCAGTTGGCCTGCTTACAGCGCCGATACTTAATCCTGGGATAACTAACGGCAACCTTAGCGAGAGCTACACAATATCAGGCGCTGCGCCTTCCACGCTGTCGCTGCCTGCCCAGGTGACATATGCGGACCAGCAGTCAAAGCTGGTGCAGAGCGTGCTTACTGGAGGCGCATTGCCTGTGCAGGTAATAGTTGGTACGCCTACGGTAACGCAGCCAACGCTCGGGGCGCAGTTCGAAAGGATAAGCATAATTGCGCTTGTACTTGCAGTAGTGGCAGTATCGATAGTGATAGCATTGCGGTATAGGAAAGGCTTCCTTATAGCTCCGATACTGCTTACCACGCTTGCTGAGCTATTCATAATACTGTCTGTAATAGGGCTTATAGGCACAATAGACCTTGCCGCGATAGCCGGAATGATTGCGGTAATAGGCACCGGGGTCGATGCCCAGATAATAATATCCGACGAGATACTTAGAAGGGGCAGCGACTCTACAATGAAGATAAGGCTTAACAATGCCTTCTATGTCGTATATGCTGATGCCTTCCTCTTGATGATAGCCATGCTGCCTCTATTCTTCTCCACTTCGCTTGTATCTGTCATAGGATTCTCCGAATCCACAATAATAGGGGCACTGCTTGGCGCGTTCGTTACCAGGCCATCATATGGCGCAATATTGAGCAGGCATTATTCTAATGAGGTTGGGAAAAATGCCTAGGTTCTGCCCAACCTGCGGCAATTCAAGCGACAAAGAGAAGTTTTACGGCAATTTCTGCATGAGCTGCGCAAGGGGCATGCTTAAGGAAAGGCTTCCCAAGGCTGCGGAAATACGGGCATGCAAGAGGTGCGGGAGCATAAAGGTTGCGGGGAGATACATGCCGGATAGCGCAAGGAGCATTGAAGGCGCGATAAAGCCCTTTTTTGGAAGGATGGGATTGAAGGTGCTGCGCTATAAAGGCGGCTCTGCCGACATAGAAGTGTCAGAGGCTTCTGAACATGGGAATCTTTCTGTGGAGTATGAAATAGAGATAGATCAGAAGCGCTCGCTTTGCGACACCTGCTACAAGAAGGCGTGCAGCTACTATGAGGCGGTCATACAGCTGCGCGGCAATAATTACAAGATAGCAAGGTTTATAGAAAGGGTTACAAGGTTCCTTGACATAAATAATGGATTTGTAACTAAGGTCGAGAGGAACGACAACGGCTCCGACGTATACGTTAGCAGCAAGAAGCTTGCCTCGGCCTTCATATCTAGGATGAGGATTCATCCGACAGCTTCGTACACCCTTGCTGGGGTCAAAAACGGCAAGAGGATATACAAGAATACGTATGCCATAAGGTACGAATAGTTATTATGCAGGCATTTGACGCAATAGAATGATGCAGGTGTTTGCCAGGTATGAAAGGCAAAATAATGAGCGCGGGAATGGTATCAATCGTCATACCTACGCTAAACGAGGAGCAGAGCATAGGCAAGGTGATAGGCGGAGTGAGAAGGGCGCTGGGACATGGGAGGTATGAAATAATAGTTGTCGATGGCCATTCAACTGACTTCACAGTTAGGGAAGCAAGGAGAAACGGCGCTAGGGTGATATATGATGGGGTTGGAAAAGGATCCGCGCTGAGGAAAGGGCTGCGCAACGCGAAGGGCACGGTAATAGTGGCCATGGACGCTGACCTCTCAACAGACCCAAAGGAGCTTAGGTTGATGATAGACAGCATACGTATCGGCTATGACATATGCATGGGATCGCGCTTTATGGCAGGAGGAAGGTCAGAGGACATATCAGTGCTGCGCAGGATAGGCAACAGATTTTTTGTGATGCTTGTTAATTTGCTGTTCGGCGCCAATTACAGCGACATGTGCTATGGGTACAGGGCATTTAGGAGGGACGCCATAGGAAAATTAAGGCTTACCGAAGGAGGGTTTGGAATAGAAACAGAAATAAGCATAAAGGCTGCGAAGGCCGGCCTTAAGGTAATAGAAGTTCCAAGCGTGGAAAAGAGCAGGGTAGTCGGGGAAGGCAAGCTGAGGACTTTCAGGGATGGATACGCAATACTACGGACTATAATCAATAATATTGAATGAGTGCTTGGTTATCTTTTAACTGATATGAATATGTCGGTAGAGTTTTCCTCCTCGTTTACATTCACCGATGTATTATTCCTGCTGCCGCTGACCTTTATCTCTACGGAATTGTCCTGCGGCTGGCTTTCGCAGCAAGGCTTGTTTATGCCGCATGCATTGTCGGTGTTGAGCTCCCTTCTGATTATGTGCACTGTGCCAACTACCAGAGGCGCAACAAGCGCGGCTATTGCCTCGTTCTTGTTGCTGAAGTTTGTATTGCCAAGCAGGCCGGCGACTGCCGCAGCTGTTGCGTATGCAGCGCCTATCAACTCGGTCTGATGCGTATACTTCACTATGTTCTGACTCTTTCCGCCTACATCGTTTTGCCTGAATCTCATGCCAATCACTGTGTGATAACAGTAGGGTGGTCAGCTTTTATCATATATAAAACTGCCTGTTCTTGCGCGAGAGCGGGGCGAAGAATGCGCCGCGACATTTATGTTGCAGTAAACGTTATGTTGTTGAATCCGTATGTTAGATATTCCTGCTGCAGGGAGCTTGCAGTGCTATTTGAGTAGAATCCTATTTCACTGAATCCTTGCGGAGCTGTGAAGTTTAAATGATACGATGACTCCCTGCCGTATACCGGGATGTAGCCTGCAATGTTGCTGCCCAGATATACCTGCACGACTGTGCCGTTTGTAAGTGACATTGAATTTAGTGACATTTTTATCCGCTGGGCCTTTGGCGAGAAAAGCACTATGGCCCTTGGATTCTGGCCCCACCACATGCTTGCAAGGGTTTGGTTGCATTGCTGATACGGATTGCATAGGGAATACCCGGGAGTCCAGTTACCTGAAATATAGGATACTATCGACTTGCCGGCATATTTGCGCACAGCCCCCTCTGTGGAGAACATTGCAGTTTCTTCCGTGGAGTTATAGTATACGGGCTGCCCGAAGGCGCTGCTTAGGTACCCGAGCAGTTGAGCCTGGGATGTGGCATTATAAGCTGCGAGCTGCACCGATATGAAAGCAGTATTGTAGTTGGCAAGCCAGAGCATTGTCAAGTTCGTTATGTTCTCTGATATCGGGGAGGGATATACAAGGCCGTCGCCCTGCTCTAGATATGCGGCGGAGAGCGAGAGCGGCATTAGGGAGACTGAAAGCGATTCGTTGGCAGTCTCCCGGCTCGTGTATCCGCCTATTATGGGTTTTTTCATTGCGGTTACATAGTATGTCGCAAGGCCGGGGTAATAGGCAGGAGTGGCAGAGGAATTTGGTATGTCTGGCAGTATCAGGACAGAGAAATTTCCAGGTATCTTACCGATCTGGCTGTATGCTACAGGTATGTTTGTAGATGTAATAAGCTGGCTTGCGAATGATCCTGACAGAGGCATGCCGTTGTACTCTATAAGTATTATTATTGATACGGCAACCATTGCCCTGAACGCGTGCTTCTTCTCTTTCCCAGAAGTGAGTGTTACGAAGCCATATGCGGCAAGCATTGCTATGCATATCGTTGTTATCATGTCAAACCTTCCGGGTTCGCGTATTATGTTGAATATGGGAAGTGCGCGGTACAGCATGTATATTGTAGGTATTCCGCTTACAGTGCCGTATATCTGAAGGTATGGGCCAAGGGACATCCACGCAAAGAACAGGCCTAGCGCAAGCCATATTCCCACGTTCTTGAGCCTGTGCCTTTTATAGTCGGCATATACTGCAAGTGCAGAAAGCGCAAGGGCTGCATAGCCTACATAGGATACCCTCTCGGCAACGTTAGTCTGGTAGCTTACGCCTTTGTATGTTAGCGCGTATATCTGCTGGGTATATGACAAAGATAGGGAATGGAATAAGCCATTGTAATAGCTGGGCAGGAAGAAGGATAGGAGATTGTCGCTCCACATCATGTTGCTTACTACTGCCGAATTCTGCTGTGCGGCGCTGAAGACACCTGCAGTAAGGTAGGGATACATTGCTAGCAGGAACGGAGACGACAGCAGTAAAGTGATAACGACAAGCAGCCCTATGTTCATAAGCGCCTTTCTGTTAAGCAGCTTGCTTCTGTCAAACAGGAGATAAAGGAGCGTGAAGACAATAGTCGCAAACAGCACCATTATCCCCTGCTCTATGTCACCCATGAACGTTAGGAAAAGGAAGCTTATGGCGCCAAATACAGCATATCTTGCCTTTTGCTCATTTATAGTGCGCACGTAAAAGTACAGGAAGAGCGGTACCCATTCTATTATAGTCCAGTCAAGGTGGCTATATGACTGCGCTATGTGCATTGGGCTGAAGGCAAATATCAGTCCTGCTATGAACGCAGCATATCTATTTTTGACGAAATAGTTCGCAAGGGCGAACATGAATATTCCTGAAAGGGCGAAGCTGCTGAAAAAAAGGAAGTTGTATGCAAACGCAGACCCAAGCGCCTGGAGTGGCAGGGAGAATATGCCTGCAAGCGGGGTCAGGGTCTGCGTGACCAGCTCTGCGCCTATTGGATAGAAAAGGAAATTGGTGAAGTAAGGCGACTGATGCAGCACGAATATCGAATATGGGGTCCACCATAGGTTGAACATGCTCTGGTATACATCCCCATATCCGTTTACAACGCTGCTAAAGAAGTTTATTGTAACTTCCCAGAACATTACCAATGATATTATAAGGTAGATTAGAAGCGGCTTTAGATACTGCCGCTTTGTAATCGCATATTCCTTTATCTTCTGCTTCAATTATACACTCTCGGGCATATCCAAAATAAACATTAATGTGCGATAATATAAAGCTTTATTTTTATATTGTTTCTGGTTTAGTGATGGATGGGATTGAAGAAGACAGCGTGGGCGCCAAAGCCGCCAACATACTTTATCCCCTGTTAATAGGCCAGGTATTTGGGGTTGCGGTAACATCCATTACTTTCATAATAGTTGCTAGGCTACTTGGCCCTACGAGCTACGGAATATACACTTTTGCATTCGGGTTCTCCGCAGTGGTGAACGGGTTCCTTGCGTTTGGGGTAGGTGCGTACCTGAGCACCAACATAGCAAGGCTGATGTACAAGAGCGACTATGAAGGCGTTATCAGGGCAGTGGCTGCAGGTTACGTTATAGCAGGAACTGCAAGCCTATGCCTTACGGTGCTGGGCATAGGCATAAGCGGTTATATTGCAGGCATGTTTGCAAGGGTTGGAGTGAGTCCGGATATACTGATGATAGCCGCAGGGACCATAGTCTTCAGCATAATGACATCGATAGCGGTAAGCGCACTCATAGGCTTCTCCAGATCCGGGCTTGCTGCGCTCGTAAATATAATAGTGGATTTGATACAACTTTCGCTGAGCGTAATACTTACATTGAAATTTGGCGTGGTTGGGGCAGTCTCTGCTATGCTGATAGGATACATAGCAGGGGGCCTTGTCGGAGGGTATCTGGTTTATCGTGCCATGTCCAGGCATTTCAGGTTCAGGATATATGTGCCTACAAGCAGTGATCTTATGCAAATTGCCGGAGTGACCTGGCCTCTTGCAGCTACCAATTTCCTCAATAACGGCGTGCAGAACCTCTCCATAGTGCTGCTTGGAATATACATAAGCGCGTCTGCTCTTGGTAATTACGGCGTGGCGTTCAAGGGGCTTGCGCTTATAGCCATGATATACAGCACTTTTGGCAGCGGATTGCTGCCCATATTCGGCACGGCAAAAGCAATGGAGATGGGAGAGAAGACGAACAGGGTATACAATATGATAATAAACTTTGCGCTGATGCCAATGCTGCCGGTAATAGTCTACGTTGGCGCAATGGCAGTTCCTGGGCTTCACCTGCTTGTGGGCAATAATTATGGCGCAGCTCCATATTTCCTTTCGCTGATAGCGGCAGGAAGCACGATAGGGCTTTTCAGCGCATATATGCACCAGTTATTTATCTCCGGGTCTAAGACCAAAAGCGTACTTAAGATAAATGCGATATCGGGGGTTGTGCAAGTCGCACTGCTTGTGGCATTGCTTCCGAAATTTGCCGTAATAGGGGCCATAGCGGCAATATTTTTCTTCGGTAACATAATAGAGGTTGTGCTTTTTGCAATTGATGCGAAGAAGCATTTTGGCCTGCGGCTTGAGACGCAGAAGCTGCTCAAGCTGTATCTCTGCAATGCCTTCCTGTGGATAATAGTTTTTGCAGTGTACTCTGCAAGCGGATTCCTGCTGCAATCGGTGCAGTCTCCGGCCAAGGATCTGATAGAGCTTGCCGCAGGGCTTGTTGTGGCGGTATTGATATATCCTGTGATGCTAATAGCATTCAGGGCAGTTGACCGCATCGACATAGAGCGGATGAAAAAAGCCACAGCGAAGCTGGGCCGCATAAGCTATATATTCGGCGGGTTCTTCGCCTATTCGGAGCGCATCTACAGCGCGATAATAAGGTAGCAACCATGGATTACCGGGAATTCACAGTCGTGCTTCCTACGCTTAATGAGGAAAAGACAATAGGCGTGCTGATACGCAGGCTACTTGGGGAATACAAGGGCATAAGCGTTTTTGTGGCTGACGACGGCTCAAAGGACAGGACCAAAGACGTGGTTACTGCAATATCTAAGAGGAACGGGAAGGTCAGGTTCATTGATAGGAGCAGGGCGGGGCTTGAAAAGGGGCTTAGCGCAAGCGCAATAGACGGAATATTGGGAAGCAAAACAAGGTTCGCAATCGTGATGGACGCTGATCTTCAGCATCCGCCTGAAGTTGTGGGAAGGCTCGCTCGCAGGCTGTCGCAGGGATGCAAGATCTCGGTAGCGGTAAGGGCCACAGTCAAGGGTTGGGAGCTGCACAGAAAGCTCATCTCAAAGGCTCTCATATCGATAGGGTACGCGATGCTCATGGCAACTGGAAAGAGCAGGTGCGGCGACATATTCTCAGGGTTTTTCGGAGTTGAGCGGAAGCTTTTCGAACAGACATACCACAAAAACAGGCGCAGGTTTGTCGGAGGCGGGTACAAGATCCTGTATGACCTTCTTAAATGCATAGCAAACGGCAGTGTGGTTATTGGGGAGGTGCCTTACTCGTTCGGAGTCAGGGAGTATGGGAAGTCAAAGGCAGGGCTCAGGCAGGGCCTTTACCTGTTCAAGTCCTTCCTTACGTGATTTTCCTTTGCTGCGGCAATAAGGCTTGCAAACAGCGGTGCTGGACGGCCAAATCTAGATTTAAGCTCCGGGTGGGACTGAGTTCCTATACCGAACCCCGTGCTCCATTCTATGAACTCCACAAGCTTCCTGTCCTTCGTCACTCCGGTTATTTTCAGCCCGCACTTCTTGAGCGTAGTTGCATATCTGTTATTGAATTCATACCTGTGCCTGTGGCGCTCGCTGATCATGCCTGTCCCGTATGATTTGTACGCTATTGAAGACCTCTCAAGCAGCACGCATTCCTGGGCTCCAAGCCGCATCGTGCCGCCTTTCTGTGTTATGCGCTTCTGGGAATCGAGCAGCACTATTATCCTGTGCCTTGCTTCTTTGTCGAATTCTGTGGAATTTGCACCTTGCAGGCCAGCTACGTTTCTGGCATATTCAACTGCCATTAGCTGCATTCCAAGGCACAGGCCCAGATAAGGAACATGATTCTCCCTTGCGTGCCTGATTATGTTTATCATCCCTTCAGTGCCGCGGTTTCCAAAGCCACCGGTTACTATTATTGCATCGCTTCTGGACAGCGCAGAGTAGTCGCAGCCCTTCTTTTCAAAATCTGAGGATTCTATCCAGGATATGTTCGCCCGCACATCATTAATTGAGGCTGCATGCACTATGGCCTCCTTTACGCTTGCATAAGAGTCCCTTAGGTGCGTGTACTTGCCGACCAAGGCTATGTTAACCTCGCCTTTAGGGGAGACCGTCTTCCTGACATTCTCCTTCCATTCGCTTGACTTGCGCCGATCAAGCCGCTTGACATTTAGGCCGAGGTCGCTAAGGAGCAGCCTGTCGAAGCCTGTAGCAATAAAATGCAAAGGCAGGTTGTAGAGCGTTGCCTGGTCCTGGTCGTCTATTATCCTTTCCTTGTCGAGATTCGCGAAGAGCGCCAGTTTTTCCTTTGTAGAATCGAGGAGCTTTGATGCTGTCCTGCATATTATAAAGTTGGGGCGTATTCCATCCTGCAGGAGCAGCCGAAGGCCTATCTGCGCAGGCTTGGTTTTCTGCTCCCCTACTACGTCAAGGGTTGGGAGGTATGTGAGGTTTATGAACACGACTTCGTGGGAGAGCGAAAGCTGCCTCATTGCCTCTATGAAATAGCTGTTCTCTATGTCGCCTACCGTCCCTCCTACTTCTACTACAAAGACATCTGGCTTCTTTGCCTTTGCTATATTCTCTATATTGCGTATTATCTGGTCGGTAAGATGTGGTATTATCTGCACAGTTTCGCCCAGGTATTTTCCCTGCCTCTCCTTTGATATTATTGAGCCGAACAGCTTGCCGCCGGTTATTGACAGGTCTCCGGTAAGGCTCCTTCCAAGGAACCGCTCATATATCCCAAAATCCATGTCGACTTCGCTGCTGTCGTCTAGGACAAAGACCTCGCCATGCTGGTATGGATTCATTGTGCCGCAGTCGAAGTTTAGGTAACCGTCGAACTTTATGGGGAGCGCGGAGTATCCGTAAAGATCAAGTATCCTCAGTATCGATGCCGTAAGCACGCCCTTCCCTAGCCCGCTCATTAGCGAACCGAGTATTACGACATATTTAGTAGCCATGCGTTAATACTTGACTTGAAACATTAAATACCTTATATGTGCGCTTCGCGGGCTTGGGGATATGCCAGTTTTGCAGGCGCTGCCTTATTTGTTGGAAAAGTTTTTAAATTTTGTCTGGGATACGCTTACGGTGCATAGTTTGTTAAACGTTGAAGCTGGAGCAGATGCTCCAAAGAAGGTTACGGCATTCGTGGAGATACCAAAGGGAAGCAACATAAAATACGAATATGACGAGCATACGGGGATCATAAAAGTCGACAGGATCTTACATACCTCCATGGTATACCCGTACAACTATGGTTTCATACCAGGCACGCTGGGCGAAGACGGGGACCCGATAGACATAATGGTCATAAGCAATTCTGCATTTGCATCTGGGACCACCGTGTCAGTAAGGCCGATAGGCGCCCTGCTGATGAGGGACGAGGAGGGCGTGGATACAAAGATAATGGCTGTGCCGATAGAGAAGATAGACCCTGATTTTGCACAGGTAAAGGACGCATCGGATCTTGGAGAGCATACCAAGGCGATAATAGGGCACTTCTTCTCATTCTACAAAAGCATAGAGCCTGGGAAGTGGGCCAAAGTTGAAGGATGGGTAGGCGCAGAGAAGTCGCATGAGCTTATAAGCAAGGCCATTGAAAGAAGGAAGAAATAGAGTTTAGCAGTGCAGCAGGAATTATAGTATTATGCGTATGCGCTTTCCATAATTCGCTTCGAATGCGGCCTCTATCTGTCCTTTTAGTTCATTCATCGACTTTGATACGGATAATGACTTTGACTTAAGCGCATCTGCCTCTTGCGCAGCATCGGTGACCTTGCGCTTTGCAGAGCTTATCAATCCAATCTCATTCTCAAGCGACCGGATTTCAGACTCTGTCTCGCTTTTCTTGGCTTTGAGGGACTTTAGCATCTCTATCGATTCGTAGATTCCGGATTCTTCCAGCTCTGATGCTGCAGCTGCAACATATTCGGCGTTCTTCAAGTCTATGCTTCCGGATATAAGGGCCTTTGAAAAGTCAACCATGAGGGACTTGAATTCAGCATACGCGCTTTCGCTGGACAGTGTATTTATCGGGTCTAACAAAAACCTCGATAGAGGCTTCCTGCCCAGAGTCATGTGGTCGAATTTCTTCGATGCCCTCTCAAGCGGGGCGGTCAATGAATTTATCTTCTTTGAGGTTTCTGATATCTTGCCGGATATGTCATTTAGCTCCTCCCTTTTTCTTGCAAGCGATTCGGCGGCAAATGCGTTGGCCTTCTCGAAATTGTCAGCTGGAGCGGTGCCGGGCTTGCCAATTGCGCCGATATCCTTCTCCAAGGATGCAAGCTCTTGGACGTATGCAGAGAGCTGCGAAATCTTCCGCCCCACATCAAGGTATGCATTGTAGTCTGCGGAGTGGCTGTCCAGCTCTGACTTAAGAGAAGAGGAGAGGCGGTCTATTTGCGCCATTGTTTTCTTGAAGGCGCCAAGGTGCTTTGAATAGCAGTAGAACGCCTGCTTGAACGTCGCATTTGTCCTAAGGACCCTTCCTGAAAGCTCAGAGATTGAGGAAAGGATTGCCATGTATCTTTCGTAAGCAACAGGCAGAGGGGAGACGATGAGGCTGCATTCGTCGGCTATCCCCATAAGCGCGCTTGCATACTGCTGCTTTTGCTTCTTTATCGAATTTATGTTGGGCATCCAGAGGTCTTCAGTATACGGCTCTGCATTGAGTTCCATGAATGATGTGCATGCGGACCTGAACTCCTGGATTGCTGCGGAGAGGCCGCTTGCAATTGCTGCAGCCCTTGAATCAAGCTTCGACATCTTCTTATCAAAGCATGAATCCGAAAGTCGCTGCAGGCTGCCTGAGCTTACCTCTTCCACACCACCTCCTTTTCCGAAAAACATTCATAGACCCATTATGTACCTGTTATTGAAGCTCCTCCGGGAGGTAGACGCTGCATTATATAGTCTATGTCATCGAATTTAAGCCTTGACGCTATTTCCTTGGCGGCGTCGGACTTCTTCATGTTTCCCGGCTTTAGAGTCAGGTGCTTTTTTATACCCAGGGCAACGCAGGTTGAAATTGGGACTATGTCCAGCTGCTGCCCCTGCTCAGAGCTGCGCACAAAGGCGCATAGCTCAAGCGGCACTCCCTTGAACCATTCCCGTTCCCCTGCCAGCAGGAAGCTTCCAGTTCCAAGGGATCCCTTCTCTTTTGATTTTGACACCTGATCCCTCTTGAGCGCATATGCATTTGCTGAAGCCATTCCGCCTTCCCATGCCCTTGAGAAGCATACGGCAAATTGTGCAGCCTCAAACTTTATCTCGTGCGCTGAGCCTACGCCGCCCTTTAGTATCACTACCGAGGCGCCGAATACGTCTGCATGGAAAAAAAGGTCCTGGTTGTCGAAATGCCTTGAATTTAGCTGCTCGTTCTGTATTGCGCTGCGCCCGCCTATAACAAGCATTGAATTGCTTGTTGTGAACCAATTGAACTTCTCGTACCATTTCCTCTGGGTTATCTCCCTTATAAGCTTCTGCTTCTTTGGAGCTGCGCTTGCTATTAGGCGCTGTTCCTCCAGCCGCTTTATCGCAGCCCTTGCTCCTTCGGCCTTTCTTTTAAGCTTTTTTGACATGCTGAAGCAGTAGTCTGCATTCTCCTGCGCGGACTTGGTATAATCTATGTCTATTTCCATCCGTTCACCCTGGATTGCGCCTTTTGTCAAGGAGTCGCAAGTATAACGTTGTTTATTATAAGGTATATTACGAATCCGAGTATGCCGAGCAGGATTACGCCTACAAGCACCACCTTGAGGGTCCTTTTGAAGGTATCCGTATCGGGCTTGTAGCTTACGCTCATTACGTGCCTTGAGTCAGAGACGAAGTTCCGCAGCGATCTTATTATGTCCAGCTTCATCTCACTCATCAAAGATCTTGTCCAGGTCAATATCCTGGTTTTCTGATACCTTTGCCCTTATCCCTTCCTCGGTGTATTCTGGGAACTCTACGCCGCTAAGCACAACCATAACCTTAAGAGAGCTCTTTTGCATCTTTGGCTCTATCCTTGCACCCCACTTCAAAAGCGCATCCTTGCTTATCCTGCTTGACACGTTCTGGAATATGCTTTCGGCTTCCCTTAAGGTAAGGTCCTCTCCGCCCACTATGTTTACAAGCGCTTTCTTCGCAGTCGATATGTCTACATCAAGCAGCGGGCTCCTTAGCGTGTTATCTATTGCTATTGTGGCCCTGTCTGCAGTCTGGCCGGAGTTTGCCTCCCCCATCCCTATCACTGCGTACCCTGAGTCCTTGAGCACGCTGCGCAGGTCTGCAAAATCCAAATTGACCATGCCTGGCTTTGTTACCATCTCTATTATTCCCTTTGTTGCATTTGCAAGTATCTCGTCGCTTATCTTGAACGCCATGTTGAGCGGAAGGTCTGGCGCTACGGTCAGCAGCTTGTCGTTTGGTATTATTATAGTTGTGTCGGTTGACCTGCGCAGCCTTGAAAGCCCTTCAAGAGCGTTCCTCATCCTGGGCCTGCCTTCGCTTGAAAACGGGAGCGTGACAACGCCAACTGTCAGCGCACCTAGCTCTTTTGATTCGTGGGCGATTATTGGAGCAGATCCTGTACCGGTGCCGCCGCCCAAGCCGCATGTAACGAACACAAGCTGCGCGTCGCTTAGCAGGTGCCTTATCTCCTCCTTGCTCTCCAGCGCGGATTCCTCGCCTATCTTCGGGTCGCTGCCTGCGCCAAGCCCCCTGGTAACCTTCTTTCCAAGCAGCACCTTCCTGTGTGATTTTGTATGCGCAAGGTGAGGCGCATCTGTATTCATCGCTATTACGGAAGCTCCCTCTATATTGAGCTCCGACATGCGCGTTGCGGTGTTGGATCCGCTGCCTCCCGAACCTACAACATATATCTTTGGCTTTGCCGATTCTATGAACTTTAGCAGCTCTTCGTCGTCTTGTGATAAAGTGTCAGGCATATTTGCATCGCCAGATATATAGTATTAGGGAAGAAATAAAAAGAGTGCTATGCATTAGGCATAGTACAAAGGTATCGTTTATACGATGGTGCTCATGGATGACATTAGGCTTGTGGCATTTGATGTTGACGGAGTTATAAGGGACGCGTCAAGGCTGTTTTACGAATGCCACATGAAGGCCGCCCAGGCCGTTGGGCTGCAGGAGGATTTGTCATCAAGCTTTGGGGTCAAGGACATATGGCACTTCAAGGGCCTTGGGAGGTTCAACAACAAAAGGGAATCCCTCAGCGCAATATACGCAATGGCAAAGGCGGGCAGGCTAAGGGATATAAGGGAATTAATATACAGAAATGACGCAGAAAAGGAGATATCGGAAGTGATTGCTTCATGCAGCGCGTATGTAGTAAGCGGCGACATTGATAGGATGGTGGACGCGTATGTTGGCGAGGCAACGTCTAATTACGCACACAGGCTGGTGTCCCTTTATCCTGGCGCGGCGAAGGCGATACGCAGGCTCAAGGATAGCGGTATGCGTATAGCCATAGTCTCGAACTCTGACATAATGACCATAGAGAGGGATCTGCGCGACCTCTTGCCGGTATTTGACCATGTGGTAAGCTCGAAGGACGTGAAGGAGCTAAAGCCTTCCGGAGAAGGCCTGCGGCTGGTAGCCGGCGCAAGCGGCATTGAACCTAAACGCATGCTTTACGTGGGGGATACGGTAGTGGATATAAAGGCTGCAAATGACGCAGGGTGCATGCCAGTGTCTGTGCTCTCGGGAATGGGTTTAAGGCAGCATCTGGAAAGGGAGCGGCCGGCGCGGATTTTTGACGGGATCGCTGATGTGGTCGAGTGGGTGCTTGGAAGGAAGACCTAGACAACTGCAAGGTAATTTACAATAAATGCTGCTATGAAACCGGCCAATATGCCAATGTATGTTCGCCAGACAAGCCTGTCCTGCTCTTTTCTGTCTTCAACCCTTCCCCTGATTATATTTACGTGGAATAAGACAAGCACTACATAAAGTATCGCGGCGCTGGCAAGCGCATCGAAGATGATTATCGCTGTGCTTGAAAAAAACACAAGGCCCACGAAAGTGCCGATAAGGGTTGGCAGGCCGCTGAGAAGGAATGCGAATGACACAAAGCGCTTCTTTATCCTGTGGCCTGAGGCCAGGAGCGGAGCAACTATAGGGAATCCCTCGGTCATGTTCTGGAACGTGAATCCTATCACAGAGACGGCGTATATTGATAACAGGCCTGCGGATGCCGCAGACCCGAATAGCAGCCCTTCAGTGAGGTTCTGCAGACCTATACCTATCGCAGATAGGATCGATGTCCTTCTTGGGTTTTCCTCCGGATCTCTGCTGGCCTTCGGCATCACGAAGAACGCGAAAGCCGCAGCGAATACTATCAGGAATATAAGGACCGGGAGAGATGCCAGTGTGCCGTTGCCGAAAGCTGCGGAAACGTCACCGTAGATATCCATAAGCAGAAATACGAGTATGCCTATTGCTATTGCATTGAAGAACAGGGTCTTCTTTAGGTCAAGCTTTTTGTAGAATATAAGCGGCATTGAAAGGAATACGGAAAAACTCATCAGCAGTGCCAGTGCTGTGGTAAGATATATGCTCGTCATTTGCCTTCATAGGATAATTGTGCGTGCATATTTATATAACTCGGTTATTGCAGCGGGCTTGGAAGAAATCGCAGGCGCGTAGCGTCATATTAAGCCGGCTGTCCAAACAGCTTGAGGAGGTCTGACTTCTGGTGCCTGAATTTTGATGATATGGGCTGCATTATGCTGCACAGCGCAGATGCGACAGCATTCTTTAGGTCTGCAGGATGCAACTTGCTTGATGAGAAGCTGCGCGAGAGCTCTTGGTAGGAAGCGTAGCTTACATTGCCCCCGTACTTGCTGCTGCGCTCCACATCCAGCCTGCCATAGATTGGGAATATAACATACCTGCACAGCTCCATTACAGGGTTCCCTTCCACGGCGGCCTCAGGGCACCATGCGGTACGCATTATGGCCCTTATCTCAGCTTCGTCAGCAAGTATTGGTATTGCAGATCCCTGGCGCGACTTGCTCATCTTCATTGCCGCTACTATCTCCTCCTTCTCTGCGCCTTCGCGCACCTTTGGCTGTTCTGCGAGGCTTGGCAGGAGATGGTGGTGAATCGGCACTATCTTCTTCATGCCCATGTCTGCAAACACCTCCTTTGCAAGCACATGAATGCGCCTTTGGTCCATTCCGGCATGGGGTATGTCTACATCTAGCGCGTGTATGTCCGCGGCCTGCATTATTGGGTAGATGTACTGCGAAACGTGCAGCGTTTCGCGCTCGCTGCGGCCCTGGATCACCAGCGTGCGCGTTGCCCTGGCCATGGTGGTGCGCCGGGCTATCTGAACTACAAGCTTCCAGTAGTCATCATTGCCATGATACAAATCTGAGCCGAGGACTATCCTGGTATTTGGGCATACGGTATTGAAAAGGGCCTTGTAGAAGTTTGATGCGCGTATTATCCTATCCCAGTCTCCGTCAAGCTTGTTGTTTGCCACTGTATGCCAGTCCGCAAGCAGCACCTGTGTCTTAACGCCCGCTTTGTCAAGGTCGTTTATCTTCTTGCCCGCTACGAGTATGTGGCCTATGTGTGGCATGCCGCTTATTTCTATTCCGAGATAGTGCTTTGGGCTGCCGTTGGTCTCTAGCAAAGAACGCATGTCCTGCTCTGTTATAATCTCCTCTAATGGCTCGGACTTTATAAGCTCAAGCTTTGTCTCAATATCCATCTAGGCACATTTAAGTATTGCAATGCGCATTTTTAATATTACCTGGGGCAGGGCGCAAGTGACCTGCCTTCTGCGCAATGGGATTTGGATGGAAAGCATGAGTTTTGAGTACCTTGGCAGGAAATTCGCATATTTCAGTTCAGCAGGTACCAAAGGAAGCATCATGCTCATGCACGGATACAGCTTTAACTCGGCAGTGTGGTATGAAATAGGGCTTGTGGATGCGCTTAACAAACTTGGATTCAAAACAGTATGCCTCGACGTGCCAGGCTATCCGCAAAGCTTGAATAAGCTAGCCATTGATGAAAATGGGCTGGTGGGCTTGCTTGCGAAGATGGCCGGCACGCTTCAAAGGCCCTTGTTTATCCTTGGATCCAGCGCAAGCGCGCACACTGCGCTGAAATTTGCGCAGGGAAGGCAAGGGCTTGACGGAGTAATAGCCGTGGCTCCGGTAAGTTTCAGGGGAATAAAACCAGAAAGCATACGCACAAGGGCGCTTGCAATATGGGGCAGCAATGATGACATATCTCCGCCGTATATTAACGCGGATCAGATGCAAAGGATACCAGGAGCAAGGGTGGAGATAATGGAAGGGGCGGGGCATGCGTGCTACCTGAATAATCCAAAAGCATTTATAAAGTTAATATCAGAGTTCATAAGCGTAGATAAATGATTGGTGGTTTGCATTAAGGCTGTTGTGCTTGCAGGAGGATACGGTAAACGGCTAAGGCCCTTGACGGACACGATCCCTAAGCCGCTTGTTGAAGTGGCAGGTAAGCCAATAATAGAATGGCAGGTAGAGTGGCTAAAGTCGCACGGCATAACTTCGTTCGTATTCCTAGTGGGCTATCTGAAGGAGAAGGTCATAGAATATTTCGATTCGCGCATGGGCGAGCTCGGCATAGAGGCAGAATATTCTTACGAGAGCGTACCTCTTGGGACGGGCGGGGCGCTCAAAAACGCGCAGAAGCTGCTTTCAGGAGAGAAGAGTTTCTTCATGCTGAACGGGGACAACATAACCAACATCGAGATAAGCAAAATGAAGCTCGACGGAAGCATTGCATCGATAGCTCTTGTTCCGCTTAGGAGCACATACGGAATAACGCACCTTGAAGGGGACAGGATATCGCGGTTTGACGAAAAGCCCATACTGCCGGAGTACTGGATGAACTCCGGCATATACCTGATGACGAATGAAATATTCAGGCACCTCCCGGAATCAGGCAACATGGAAAGCACCACATTCGTAGAGCTTTCGGCAAGCAGGAAGCTGATGGGGCTAAAGTTCCCGAACGCATACTTCAAGGGAGTCGACTCGTTGAAGGACATGGAAGAGGCAACTGCTGACATAAAAGCAGGCAAGGTATTCGTAAACTGAGAACCGCCCCTAAAAACCTATCGGATTATTTAATTGCTGTTGCAAATACTTCTATTGTGGTTTTACGAAGGTAAACCTTGCTAGCGAAGTGGACGTCG
This sequence comes from Microcaldota archaeon, assembly GCA_027365725.1. Classification (GTDB taxonomy): domain Archaea; phylum Micrarchaeota; class Micrarchaeia; order Micrarchaeales; family CABMGC01; genus JAJZNA01. The sequence continues at coordinate 65,103 of DAHXMA010000011.1, forward strand.
ACGCAGAGGCCATAATGACTGGTAGGGGGTGCATAATGGGCCAGAGCGGCTCAGGGAAGTCGTTCCTTGCCGGCGTGCTGCTGGAGGAGCTGTGCAGGCTCAAGCTGCCTTTTTGCGTGATAGACACTGAAGGAGAATACAGCGCGCTCAAGGACATAGCTCCGGTAATAGTGGTTGCCGAGGAAGGCGGAGACATAGGCTTTGGCGTGGATTTCGATGAGCTTTTCCTTAGGAGCATAGACAATGACATACCCGTAGTCATAGACGTCTCTGACACGGAGGACAAGAAAGGCGCAGTGTACAGGTCGCTTCAAGCGCTTTACTCGGTAGAAAGCCGTATGCGCAGGCCTTATCTGGTTGTCATTGAGGAAGCGGACAAATTTGCGCCGCAGGTGGTGCGCAAAGACCATAACATTATAGAGGAGCTTAGCGTCAGGGGCAGAAAGGGGGGGGTGGGGCTCCTTGTGGCGACTCAGCGGCCGGCGAACATAAGCAAAAACGTGCTTTCCCAATGCTCGTATGGATTCGTAGGCAAGCTTACTATAGAGAACGACCTTAACGCGATAAGGATACTTTTTGGGAGGAAGCAGGCGCTGGAGAACATAACAAGGCTGGGCACAGGGGAGTTCGTCTCCTTCGGGCTTGGCATTGAAAACAGTTTCAGGATAAAGGAGAGGGTTACAAAACATGCTGGCGCTACCCCTGAGATAGGGGGCGAGGTAAAGCGGGGCAGGATTGAAAGCGTCCTGAAGGACCTTAGGGGCATTGGGAATACCGGCAGCAATCGCTCAGGCAGGAAAAGCGCGGTAAAATCTCAAAGCGTGCGCGCATTGCATATGGGTTTTGGCCTTGATGACGCAAAAGGCTATGCGCAGAAAATAGCAAAGAAAAGGTTCTTGCTGTTCGGCAATGCTACCGAGAGGATAGATTCGGTTGAATTGAAATATATGCCGATCGGGCAGTGTTCATTTAGGATTCCTACAAGGCACAAGAACGAATACCTTGAATATTATGCATTGTTCGACTTGAAGTACCGCCTTGTAAGGATTGACAATGGAATTCGCACCCTGGATGTTGAGACGGCAGGGAAAGGGAGGACTGTAAATTACATGCCCTGGCTTAGGAAAGAACCCCTGGATACTGAAGAGGTAAAATTGGTTAAAGAGGACATGATAGAAGGCGCATTGAGCGAAAGGAAGGCCTTTAGCCTGATACGCAGAAGGTTTCCAGAAGCGATGCCTTCGGGATTTCTACAGGCACTAATGCCCATTTACATAATAACCCTTAAGAATGGCAATAGGATAAGGGAATTTGTTCTGGACGGACTGTTCGGAAGGCAGGTGAATTTTAAGTGATAGCGGGGCCTAGCGCTTTCTGTACTCACAGTAGCATGCGGCCTTTGCGGGCCTGCCTCCGGTAATGCCGGATATCTCTTTGCTGACCGAATCCGCTTCAGACTTTCCCATGGCCGTGGTTGCCTTTACGACAAATCCATATTCTCCCTCTGTTATAACCACTTCTCTTACCTGTCGTACCTTCATCAGTTTCTTTGCAGCGTCATGCACACTACCTAGCCTATTTGGCTTTACAAAAAAGTAATGGTACTCGCTCGCGTTGTTTTTTATTTTGGTGGACATTTATGCACCAGGATTAAGTGGCGGTGTTGGGATGGGAAGGGGATATGCGCTCTGGAAAGCAGGATGGGATGCGCTGACCAGGATAGAATGCGAATAATAATCTACAAATAATTTATGCTCCATATCCCCAAAACCCATGAGTACTTGTTATGCCCATGCTACTATTTATATTTAGGTTTAGATAAATCGCCTGAAGTGGATAAATAGTATAAATTCTATAATAATATCTAATTTTTAAATGAAAATAATAAAATTTCAATCGTATTTTTATATCTTCTCCAATATATTATATAATATATGGGATAAATTATGAATATAGAATACCTGCCTAAAGAGGTAGTAAGTACAATTGAGGGAATTAGAAAAACCCACAAACACCATATTGAAGTTAAGCTGATTAACCAGAGGTGTTATTTGTATGAATCTACGAGCGTGTGGGATAAAGAGCGAAAGGTTGTTAGGAAAATATCGAAATACATAGGCAGAATTGGCGGGGACGGAGTATTTGTAGAGGCTTCTAGAAGAATACCTAAACTTGAAAGTAGTATAAATAAAGAAAGGGAAAGGAGGACTCCGAAGAATATATATCTTAGCACAAAATTTGAGGCAGATATACTAAAAGAACTTAGCACAGATGGTACTTTAAGAAATAAGGAATTGGCAAATAAGTTTGGTATAAATTTGGGTAGGATTAATAAATACAGGAAAAACTTAGAAACAAAGTACGGAATAAAATATTATAGTATAATATCACCCAACGCGCTTGGTTTTACTAGGTTTATGGTTTTTATAAATTTCTTTAATAAAAAACCTTCTTTGAGAGAGCTAAATGAAATCCTTTTAAATGAACCAATGGTACAGGTTGGGATGTTAACTAATGGTAAATACCATATGGTTCTGTTTATACTTGCTAAGGATAATGAAGATCTTAATGAATTTATAAATAAGATAAGGTCAGAAACTTTACTTAGAAATTATGACTCTGAATGGTTTATATCTCCTCGATATGTTGAATATGGTATGATACCAATAAGGGACGAATTTATAAGTTATTTGGGGGGATTTATATGGAAAAAAACAAAACTAAGTCCAAGGCCTACCGTTGGTCAATTATCTCAAAGAGAATTTACTATTATAAAAGAAATTAATAAAGAAAGTAGAGTAAAATTTTCGGATATAGATAAAAAATATGGTTTTCAGAAGGGAGCATCTAGATATATTTATAATAAACTTAGGGAAATTGGTGTTATTAGAAGTTCAACAATATCTATTGAAAAAGCATACATAAAGTATTTGGCGATATTAACATTGACTATAATTAATAGTGATGAATTTAAAAAATATGATGAATACTTATTAACAGAAATGTTAGGCGAATTGCCCCATATTAACAAGTATTCATATATTTGTTATATGGATAGCCCATATGGACTAATGCTTGTGATGCCTGTACTTGATGAAAGAGAGTTGAAGTTAACTGAAGAAAAATTACTTAGAATAAGTGGAATAAAATTAGATATTACAATAATTACCAATTTATTTATAGGGACTTTTTGTTACAGAAAGTATGATAACACAAAATCTACAATGTATAAAAAACTTACTGAAATTAAGAACGCAGTAAGGAATAATAAAAAATGAATTTAGACTGCTTTACCCGCCTGCACTACCATCCATAAATATCATCGAATAATAATTTGATTTGAATACATCATTTTAAACCTTTCGAAAGAAAATTTATAGTGATAGTCATGGATTTAAAAATACGCAGATGCAGAAGTAACGATTTTTATGGAGTTATAAAGTTAAATAGACGGGTTTACAGAGAGGCACGCAACGACCCTGATTTTGGCGATTTCCTTTTCGTTAAGATGCCATCCAAAGAGAGGATGAGGGTTTGGTTTAAAGGATTGCTTAATGAGGTGAGGAAAAATGACGCTGTTTATCT
>DAHXMA010000016.1 GCA_027365725.1 Microcaldota archaeon
TACGAGCGTGTGGGATAAAGAGCGAAAGGTTGTTAGGAAAATATCGAAATACATAGGCAGAATTGGCGGGGACGGAGTATTTGTAGAGGCTTCTAGAAGAATACCTAAATTGGAAAGTCACAAAACAAATAATATACAAAATAAGAAATTGAGGAATAAAATATCTGCAGCTAGTGAGTCACAGATAATAAAAGCAATCAGTATGAATGGTAGAATATCAAATAAGCGTATTGGAGAAATTATGGGAATACGTTCAAGTAGTGCAGAAGCGTACAGGAAGAATATTGAAATAAAATATAACATAAGGTATTTGGCAACAATATTTCCTCAACCGCTTGGATTTACTAGGTATGCAGTATTTGTAAATTTTCTAAACAAGAAGCCTACATTAACGGAAATGAAAGATGCTCTGTCAAATGAACCACTTGTTCAAGTAGGAATGCTCAGCAGCGGAAAATATTACCTAATACTCTTAATATTAGCGAGGGACAATGAAGAACTCAATCAGCTAATAAACAAGATAAAGGTCGAAACAAAGCTTAGATACTACGACTCGGAATGGTACGTAACTCCAAGGTATGTTGAATATGGAACAATACCCATAAGGGAAGAATTCACTAAATTATTGCGTGAACAGGTATGGAGAAAAACAAGGGACTATCCTAGGCCTAAAGTGGGACAGATATCTTATAGGGATTTTACTATTATTGGCGAGGTTTTAAAAGAAGGGAATGTTAGTTTTTCAGAAATTGACAAGAAATATGGCTTTGAGAACAACGCTTCAAGATATACTTATCAAAGGCTAAGGGAAAGGAAAATTATACATGGTGTTACAATTTCTATGCAACGACCTGGAATAAAGTATTCTGCAGTGTTTCTTATTACAATATTGAATGGTAATGAATTTGTCAAGTATAGGAAGCAATTACTTGAAGAAATAATAAAGGATTTGCCACACCTAAATAAATATTCGTATATATGCTATATAGAAAATCCGTATGGCCTTATGTTTATTATGTCAGTTTATGAAGAAAAAGACTTAACGCAAACTGAAGAAAAATTTCTCAAAATAAAAGGGATAAAAATAGATACACTTATTTTGACCGATGTGTTTATAGGGTCACTCTGCTTCAGGAAATATGATAACGACTATTCATCACAACATAAACGCCTTGTTGAAGAGTTTGGATTGCCAGAGAGTAAATTAAAAATAAAATATGAATAGGTCTAACTAAGGTAAGTGGTGTTACAGTGTTTGTTTAACCTCCTCCTGCGCCATCCATATTGTTCACCGTATAATGATTAAGTTACTCAATTTTTAAATCTTTCTGCATACTTGCTTGAAATGTTGTATTAATTATTTAGCGTGGTATATTCATTAAAAAGAAATATGGATGTTTACGTCAATTTGATTAGAAAGACTTAAATTTGGCACGCCACTAGAGATATTGATTGGAATGGATGTAAAAATACGACCAGTAAAGAATAATGATTTTGAAGGCATACTTATTCTAAATAAAAATATGTACAATGAAGCACGCAACGACCCTGATTTTGGCGATTTCCTTTTCGTTAAGATGCCATCCAAAGAGAGGATGAGGGTTTGGTTTAAAGGATTGCTTAATGAGGTGAGGAAAAATGACGCTGTTTATCTAGTTGCAGAATATAATGGAAATATTGTTGGGCAATGTTTTGTTAGGAGGGATACTCCAGGATCGGAACTTTCTCATGTAGGGATTTTATCTATTCTTGTAGATAAGGAGTATAGAAATCGGGGTTTTGGCAAGGAGTTGCTTAGGTCTGCAATAAAAGCATCTAGAAACAAGTTCGAGATATTGCATTTGCGCGTGTTCGAATCTAATAAAATTGCAAAGAAACTTTATGCAAATTTTGGTTTCAGATCATTTGGCATTGCGCCAGGATTCATAAAGAGAAATAACAGATATATTAACAGAGAATATATGTATCTTAAATTGTTCATTTGAATAGGATCTAGAGTATATAATGGAAAATATGTTCTAGCTTTTTCAGGTATTTCAATTCCTGGGTCACTCGGCTATAATTTTGCGAAGCAGAATTGAATGGCTCCATTAAGCTAAATGCGAGCACTACAAGAATGGCGCCAAAAGCAGCCAAATCTTTTTCAGGTTTTAGTTTCTCTTACAGCAAGAGATGTTCTTGGCAGTGTAATGGAACGCTGCAAGGAAAATCAAAAAGGACAGGATATAAAAGTATGGATAGTTTTGTTCGAAGAAAGCCTGGATATGCGGCGAATATGCAAATAAAACTGGCGTAGATGCACCCAAAAATGCTAAAATAGAAGGTATTATCGGAGTGCAGCATAATGCGTTAACTAATGTACCGATAAGCGCACCTGCAACAGTCCCGGCTTTTGATGTGTGTATTTTTAATCTCGCAGCGTATATATTGAGTGTTATAATTAGACTTATCATAATTCCAAATATAAATGAGAAAATTGTCTGCGTTGGTGTAATAAACGCTATGAACATAGGGTTTATAGTTCCGTTCGGAAGCGATGGCAGGAGAACAAGGTAAATTGCAGTAAATACGGCTGACAACAGTACTAATAGAAAAACATAACGCCTATCGTTAAGTACCATCTGCATTACAATGCGTTCGTATTTCAAAAGAGACATCGTATCAAAATTTTTATTTTAAGCTAGCAAAATCTGCAGATTCGGGCAGCTATACCTCTTGTATGACGCTGCCTATATTATTTAAAAGCCCTGTGCTTGAAGTGTTTATTATCACCCCGTTGGAGTTTATTACATAATACATTTCTAGGTATTCTTTTGGATCATATGAATAGGTCGCATTAAGGTTTGAGGTGCCGTATAGCAGCCAGCTTTTGTCCAGGATGTATCCTGGATCATATTGGGATATGAAATTTGATATGGACGGGCCAGGCTCGCCTAAATCATTATAAAGCTCAACTGTTACAAACAGCGCACCCTTCGCATGTATTTCCTTATAATATCCATTATTTGCTAGAATACTCTCACTTTCTTGACATGATGGGCACCATGTAGCTACAAACCACAGCACTACTGGATGGCCCCTCAAACTACTAAGAGTAACATTTGTGCCATTTGCCAATGTTATGGGAATGTTTGGAGCTACTTCGCCAATTGTCGCGTTGGAGGTTTCATATGCAGCCTGACCACTTGACGTGTGTGGTGCTAAGAAACCAAAAATACCAATACTGCTCAAACCTATTAATAAAAGAGGAATGCCGCAGCATGCTATGGCAGCCGCTATTAGCACTGTGCGTGCGCTTATGCTTGGCTTCTTTATCTCATTAATGCCCAGGCTGCCTTTTTCTGGCTTGTGCTTGTCATTGAAATGCATCATAAGCCCGGAATCTGACTCAAATTTCTTGTTACAAAATCGACATTTGCTTGGCATTGCACCTCCTCAGCTTCATTTGTTATAAATGCTTTGAGCACTTTCCTTTATTTCTGAGAGAATATCGCAGTTCTTTAGCTCTTTACAAAATAGCAACGCATGCTTGTTTGCTGCGTTCAGGATTGGCATCACTGAAGCCTTATTTAATTCGTATATTATCATCTTTCCGTTTCTGCTCGGCTTTACAAAGCCACAGTTCCTCAAACAGAAGAGCTCGTGAGATACTCTCGATTGCGCCTCGCCTACCCGAATGCAAATCGATTCTACGTTTTTGGGCCCGTCCAATAGCGTATCGATAATTTTAAGCCTCACGGAGTTTGCCAGCGCCTTGAAAACAAGTACGTTATCTGAGTTGTTCATATGTTAATATTTATATATGAAGATTTATATATATTTCTAATGAGTTAATATCATTTGATTTTATGGCAGATGTGTATATTGCTGCGCTGTGCAAGTCGATAAACAACAACGCAAGTGCGTGCGCACTGCCTGCGATAATTACCATTGAGTCCGTTCTGAAGTGAATTGTATGAGTTCTAAATTAATATGGCAGCTTCAAAATCACCTCAAATAATATTATATAAAGTGATCTAATGCAAAAAAACAACATCATAGAATATGAATTGGTCATATTGGGCAACGGTGCAGCAGCTTTTGCAGCTGCGATAAAGGCAGATGAACTTGGCAAGAAGACGGCTATGATAAAAGGCGGTACAGTCGGTGGCACGTGCGTTAATGTAGGCTGTGTTCCAAGCAAAAGGCTTCTCGTAAGCGGAGAAGTTATAAAAAATACAAGGAATCATAATTTAGGCAAAAATGCAATAGCGCAACATGACGAAGAATTTGACTTCGCAAAAATAATGGAATTTAAGAGGAAACTTGTAGAAAACCTAAGATATGAAAAATACGAAAATGTGGAAGGTCTTGAGCAGGAAAGAGTTCCTGAGTCGCTCATAGTTGTTGGTGGCCGTGCCCTAGGTTTAGAATTCGCACAGATGTACAATAGATTAGGGGCCAAAGTAACCCTTCTACAAAGGAGCCCATCAATCATTCCTGAAGAGGAGCCAGAAATGTCAGAGGCCTTAAAATTATATCTGGAAGAGGACGGTATAACAATACATACGGCTGTTGACCTCAAAAGCTTTGAAAAAGATGCTAAAAACAATAAGGTCATTGTAAATGCTGAAGTTAATGGCAAACAAATTATGCTTGAGGCATCATCAATCCTATTTGCTACTGGCAGGACTCCAAACACAAAGTCATTAAATGTCGAAAATGCCAAAATTAAACTTGGCACTAAAGGAGAAATAGTAATTGATTCGGAAATGAAAACAAATAACCCAAATATATTTGCTGCTGGGGATGTAACCGGTGAGCCGATGCTAGAATCCCTGGCCGCCAGAGAGGGCACGTATGCAGCAGAAAATGCACTCTTAAGTTCTCATAAAAAAATAGATAAGAGCGTTGTACCTAAGGTAATATTCACCGATCCGCAGTTTGCAAGTGTTGGTATAACAGAGAAGGAAGTAATTGAAAGTTTAAAAGCTTGCACATGTAGAGTGGTTAGATTCACTGATGTACCAAAAGCAATTATAATGGGTGATACAAGAGGCATGATAAAGATGGTTGCGCATCCAAAAACGCACGTTGTTTTGGGGGTGCAGATACTTTCGCCAATGGCTGCTGAGATTGTCCATGAAGCTGTCATGATACTAAAAAATGGGTATAGAATAGAGGATGTGGTAGATACCATACATGTATTTCCAACGATGTCAGAGGCCTTAAAGCTAGTTGCTCAATCTTTCTTTAGAAATATCAAGGACACCAGTTGTTGTATATAATTCAATATGTACAGGGAGATCATTTTTCCTGAATAGCCTTTTCTAATTGACTTGTAAGTGTCTCTGAAATCTTATCGTATTTACGTGAAAATCTAACGATTCTATCACACATTCTAATCTCTTCTTGCGTCTGCATAACTTCATCAAAGAATAAAACTACAGAAAAGATAATAAAACTACAGATTCAGAATTAAACTACAGAGCCTATTTCGTCAGAATATTTATATATCTATATAATTGCAACGCATATGCGTGTTTATGATGAATTTACATCAGATTACATATCAACAACGCTTAGAAAGGTAATATAATGGACAGCAGAATAAATGCACACGTGCATAATATATTGAGTATTACAGATGTGGAAAAACGGTTTATAGATGCAATAAAGGAAAATGTCCGGTATTTTCAAGCATCAGATGGTGTAGACCTAGGTGCAGGAAGCGGGAGATTTTCAGTTATAATACATAAATATGTAAAACACTTATACAGCGTAGATGTATCTAATGAAGCTATAATGGCAATGCACAGAAACTTGGATAAATTTAGAAATGTAAAAATAATTAAAGTGTCCCGAAATGGTCTTCCGTTCGAGGACAGCAGCGTTGACGTAGTATTTGCAGCAAATTCATTCCATGATGTCCCTATAGGATATGAGCAGGAAATAAAAAGAGTCCTTAATGTTGGGGGCAGATTTATAGATTTAGATTGGAAGAAAGAGGAAACTGAATTTGGGCCTCCTGTTAAGATAAGATTTTCTGAAAAAGAGGTAATAGAAAAAATGAAAAAACAGATTTTCAGGCTTATTAAGAAGCAAGATATAGTAACCCACTATATGCTTATCTTCTCTAAAAGCTGACCACAAGTTTTATTTACTGGAGTTTATTATACATCCATCGTACGCTTTGTCATTGGTCGTCTTTACTCAATTTAACTTTAGTTCTTTGTATGTGTGTTTGTTTTGTCATATTATTTACAAAATGGGCCCGCGGAGAATCGAACTCCGGTCTCCGCCGTGTGAAGGCGATGTCTTACCATTGGACTACGAGCCCATACGGCTTAAAATAGTTAAGGATGATATAGACACAATAATATATATTGGTGGCACGTTGACGAGATATTATACTGGCAGCGGAGATGACGGCACAACAGGAATAATTTCTGGCAGGAGAGTTGGCAAATCGGATATATTGATTGGTGCAATAGGCGACCTTGATGAGCTTAACAGCGCCATAGGTATTGCTGTTGCAAATCTTGAAGACATGCCTGTGCGAAAGCAGCTTGAAACAGTTCAGAATGCAATCTTCATAATAGGGGCTGAGCTTGCTTCTGCTGGGGAAAGCAATGCGCCAAAGGCAAGGATAACCGGAAAGTCCGTAGAAGAGCTTGAAGCTTGCATAAAAGAGCTGGGAGGCAGCCTGCCGGAACTTAAACAATTTGTGCTCCCTGGCGGCAGCGTACCTGCAGCGCTGCTGCATCATTCAAGAGCCATAGCAAGGCGCGCAGAGAGGAGCGTTGTAGCGGCAAGCAAAACCTATGCAATAGACATGCATATTGTATCTTACCTAAACAGGCTCTCGTCATATCTTTTTACCGCTGCCCTTTATATTAATTTTAAGAATAACTTTAAGGAGGCCAATCCGCATTATTGATCTTGCAGGTGTAGCAGTATTTTAAACGTTTCCTGCGCAGAATAGTTTGCAGGTTATCTGATGGGCAAGATCGCATATGCTGGAATAGCTGTGGTTGTAGTGATAATAGTTGGCGCAGTATTGCTTAGCGGAGTGCTTGGAGCGCCGCAGCCGGTTGGCACAACAGCCACGACATCGGCAAGCACCAGCAAATCCACCATAAATAACGTGTCGTACAATACTACCACCCTGTCTGTAACCCCTTCGTGCAGCAATTTTCCGGGATACTTGTGCCCTGCAGTTTCATGCACGCCTTATAACAGCACATTCGGATGCACTAATGCCACTTATATTTATTCGCCCTCAAACGGCACAACCTACCTTTGGGTTACGGTTGCACAGTATACTGGCCAGGAGTGGAGCTCCTTTGGGCTGGCCTTTGTCCCGCAGGGCACTCCGTTTTCGCAGGGCACCCCCTTTAATGTGACCTACAACGTTGCTGACTATAAGTCTACTGGAAACGTAGGCACGATACTGCAGAGTGGAAGCAATGCAACAGTAAGGGCTGACAACGGCCTGAAGGGCAGCGGCTATAATAGTAGCATAAACGGGACTGTCTGGGCATGCTATGCGAATTCCGGCATACTTTATGTCGGTATTGGATGCACCACTTCTGGAGGGCAGCCCGCAACATATGTTGAGATAGGAAAGATAAGGACTGCCTAAAATTTCATTTGCAACTTGACGCGGCTCATACGCTGAAGTATTCGTTGAACTTTGGAGTGGTCTGCACCTTCTTCGTGCGCTTGAACCTGCGCGCCTCAACGAACTCCTTCTCCTGCAGCTCCTTCATGTATTCGTATGTTGAGGTGCCGAAATCCTTTACTATGTCGCTCTGCGTGATGCCCTCGTGCGCATGTATGTAGGCAAGTATTCGAAGGGCGCCGCGGCTTATGTCAGGCCCCTTTGCCATTGAGCTTACCTTGGAGATGTAGGGATCCTTAAGGCTGAACATATACTTGCCGCTTATTGACATTACCTTAAGGGACGTGTCGCGCGATTCGTAGTCCGCAATAAGCTCGTTTACCAGCTTCTCAACTGTGCCTGGGGACGCTATTCCTGTGGCTCCGGAGATCTCGGCTACGCTCATGGCCCCGGGTGACATGAACAGAGCAGCCTCTATGAGCTTCTTGTAGTCTGCGGTATCGTCCATTTGATCTACTTCAGGGCAATTATTATCTCTGAGAAGAACTTCTCTTGTATCAATGCAACCTTGTCCCTATGGGCAAGGAACAGGAGAGGTATGAATAACTCAAGGAGCAGGTCGTTTATTGACGAGAGCCTTGAAAGGTGCGAGAAGGTCACCATTTTGCTCTTGTCCACGTTCTCCCTTATTATGTCCAGCAGCTTCTCGGTCTCGGCCTCTATGTCAAAGTTTTCCAGCTTTATGGGAACAGTCTGTATCTGCTGGACCGAAGATGACAGCCTTGCCGACTTTATCTTCATTGCCTCGTCCAGCGCGGAAATAAGCTCGCTCAGCGAGATTTTCCTCTTTGGCGGCAGCCTTAGCCTGAAGTTTAGCTGATCGACTATGACGCTTGGTCTCTCCTGCGCCTCTTCGATTGCCATTTCTCCGGTCTCGTCATAATCCTTAAGGCTTATGTAATTGCTCTTGAGGCGGAGCAGTATCGAGGCCGCAAGTATTATGTTTGCAGGCACGCGCAGGTCCAGCACCTTTAGCTTCTTCACCGTGTCGATGTACCTGTCCACTATGTCTATTATGTCTATATTCCACGGGTCTAGCTTGTTTTTGTCAACCAGGTCTATAAGCAGGTCCTTCCATGTGGCCTCGTTGTTTACAAGGTCTATTACGTCAGAGCTGCTGTGTATCTCTACCTGAAGAGTTGACTGAAGTGTCGCCATGACATATTTATTGTTCTTAAATAATAAATATCTTGCTCTGCGGCATGGAATGCGCACATTGCCGCAGATGGCATCAAAATGCACGAATATTTTATAAGTTTGATATGGCAATTGAAATTGTGATTGCATGGTTGCTTTTAAAAACGAGTTCACGTATAGGAGGTTCCTCGAGGACGGGAAGGAAGGTGAATTCGATAGGCTGTTTGACGATGCCGTTGAGCGCGTAAGAAGCGGCTTTATGGGAAAAAAGCATCCGATGATTATAGGCGGCACTGAGATTTTCCTAAGCGAACAGATAGAGGAAAAGTCACCTATAGACGGCAGGCTGATAGGCGTTTTCCAAAGAGGCGACAGGCAGTCGGCAAAAAAGGCAATTGATGCTGCAATTGGCGCGTTTCCTGGGTGGAGGGACACGGGGTATAGGGAAAGGGCGGACATACTTGAGAAGGCAGCGGAAATATTTGTCCAGAGGAAGTTTGATGTCTCTGCCCTGCTCAGCATTGAAAACGGGAAGAGCAGGTACGAGTCTGTAGGAGAAGTTGACGAGGCGATAGACTTCCTTAGGTATTATGCTGCAGACCTTAGGAATAACAAGGGATATGTGAGGAGGAAGACGCTGCCTGCAAGCACTGCAAATGTCTCGGCAGGGTTCCAGGGGGCGCCTGGGAGGGGGGAACGTGTAACCATAGCTATGAAGCCTTACGGCGTGTTCGGAGTTATAGCTCCGTTCAATTTCCCGATATCGATATCGACAGGCATGAGCGCCGGCGCGTTGGCCGCTGGCAATACGGTAGTGTTCAAACCGTCTTCTACGGACAATATGACCATGGCCACAGGGCTTGAGATATGCAAGATATTTGCAGAGGCAGGGGTGCCTGCAGGAGCCTTCAATTATATAACCGGCCCTGGGTCTGAGCTTGGCGACGAGTTAGTTGTCAACCCGAAGGTAAGCGGGATAGTGTTCACCGGATCAAGGGACACTGGACTAGGGATGATAAAAAAGGCATACGACCTTGGAATGCAGAAGATTTTCATCGTTGAGATGGGCGGCAAGAACCCGGTTATAGTGTCAAAATATGCGGATCTCGACGCTGCGGTTTCTGGCATTGCAAGCTCTGCTTTCGGGTATTGCGGGCAGAAGTGCAGCGCTGCGTCGCGGGTGTATGTGCATGAGGCGATAAAGGAGGAGTTCATAAGCAAATTGCTTGATAAAATAAGGCAGTTCAGGGTGGGAGACCCGCTGCGCAAGGAGAATTACATGGGCCCGCTCATAAGCAAGGGCGCGTTTGAAAGGTACCAGGCCGCTGTCCAGGAGGCATCAAGGGCAGGAAGAGTCGTGTTTGGCGGGAAGCGTGTGGACAGTGGCCTCAATGGCTTTTATGTGGAGCCGGCGGTTGTGGAGGCTTCGCACCAAAACGCGCTTTTCCATGAAGAGCTTTTCGTACCACTGCTTGCTATAACTTCGTACAAGAAGTTCGATGAAGCCATATCAATGGCAAATGATGTAAAGTTTGGCCTTACGGCAGGGCTTTACAGCAAAAAGCAAAGCGAGATAAAGGAATTCATAAGGTCTGTGGAAGCAGGTGTAATTTACGTGAATAGGGAAACGGGCGCAACCACAGGTGCGATAGTGGGGCTGCACACATTCGTTGGATGGAAGGGAAGCGGCCTTACTGGAAAGGGCACTGGCAGCAGATTCTACCTTCAGCAATTTATGAGAGAGCAGAGCGAAGCCGTAGTAAGATAGCGGGGACTTTGATGCGCGGTTTTGCCTGGATTGCCAATGCGCTATCTGGTAAGAGGAAATACAGGATAAAGACGGTGAAATTCGGCAGGCACCTGTTCAGGGTCGAGATAGCCGATTCTCTTGGCAAGATGTCAAGGGGTCTGATGGGGCGGGAAGGCCTTGGCAAGGATCAGGGCATGCTTTTTGTTTTCGGCAGGGATGGGAAGCATCCTTTCTGGATGCTGAACATGAAATTCAGCATAGACATAATATGGCTTGACAAAGATGGAAAAATAGTGCACATTGCAAACAGCGCCAAACCATGCAAGTCGATGTTTTCTTGCAGGCAGATTGAGCCAAGGGAAAACTCAAGATACGTGCTTGAACTCGCAGCAGGCACTGCAAAGAGAATAAATGCAAAGAGGGGCGGCAGGTTTGGGCTTTAGCAAATTGGGTTTGGCAGGTTTATCCTTGGGTGCCGGTTAGGTATTTTAAATTGTTGTGGTATATTCAGACTAATAGGTGTTATGATTATTGGCAAAAATAGCTCTGCTGAGCTGCCGGCGTCGGTTGCGCGGGCGCTTGGCAGGGTTGTAGAAGCGCTCAATATGCTTGATTACACGGAATTTCGGGTGAAGGAGCTGTTTGGGCCGGCAGTGTACCTGCTCGGGCGCAGAGGCAAGCTCGTAAGGCCTGCTCTGGTTCTCATGGGCGCACATGCGCTTGGGGAGAAACCGGAAAAATTCGTCAACCTGGCGGTTGCTGCAGAGCTGCTCCATACGTCATCATTGGTACACGACGACATAGTGGATGGGGATGACGTACGTAACGGCATGGACTCCGTGCATGCGAAGTACGGGGGGAAGGTTGCAATAATAGCAGGCGACGCATTGATATCCAAGGCGGTTGAGCTTGCAGCAGGGTACGGAGAGGCTGTGCTTAAGTCGATGACTGAAGCGAGCATGGACATGTGCGCCGGTGAAATCCTTGATTACAGGTGGCAGGAAGCTGATCGCGCGCCAAGCATAAGCCAGTATATAAGGATAGCGTCGCTCAAGAGCGCCTCGCTTATAGGCGCCTGCATGAATGCCGCTGCGATATATTGCAGCAGCAGCTACGCAGATACGTTTTACAGGTCGGGCACAGATCTGGGCATAGCGTTCCAGATACGTGATGACGTGCTTGATTTCGTGGGATCGCCTGGCAGGGCGAGGAGACGGCGGGAGCCGAACATCGTTTCGAGCATAATGGAAAGATATGGTTCAGGCAGCAGGAAAGCCATCATAAAGGCAGCGGAGATGAATAACCGCTACGTGTCAATGTCTCAGCGCAGGATGAAAAGGGCAGGGCATGGCGATGTATTCTCGGGATACTTGGAAATGATAAGGTTAAAGGTGTAGCTATTTACGCCCTGTTATCATGAATGCAACGCCCATTCTCAGGCTCTTGAGCTTAAGGCCCTTGAACCCGTTCTTCCTTAGCGTTTTTAACGCGGCATTTTTGTCGAAGTTTATTATGCTCCTTGTAAGCCATTTGTAGGCGCCCGGGGATACGAGCGATCCGGCCCTGTCTATCAGCTTGAAATATAGCCGCATGAACCAGGCGTTGCTATCGGGTAGGGCCATGTCCACCAAAACTATCTTCCCTCCCTTTCTAAGGACCCTGTACGCCTCTGAAGAAAAGCGGTCTAGGCTGTCGAAGTTCCTTAGGGCGAAGGAGCTTGCAAGTACATCGAAGGATGAGTTAGAGTACTTCATGTGCAGTGCGTCCCCGTGTTCAATGGTAACATTCTCCATTCCAACGGTCTTTTCAGCAGCGTGAGAAAGCATGTCGTCGTTGAAGTCCATGCACACTATTTCCGGCTCGAGCATGCGCTTATGCGCCTCGGTATATATTGAAATTGTCAGGTCCCCTGTCCCTCCGGCAACGTCAAGCACCCTGTATCTTTTTTTATTCATGATTGACGCGATGGCTGCTTCCTTCCTCCAGCTCTTGTCTGCATTTAGGCTAAATACGTGGTTAAGCAGGTCGTAGTGCCGGTGTATCCTTGTAAAACGCTTCAGTGTTTCTTTGCTCATGGCATCATCTAGGCTAGATAGGCTGCGGCTACTGAAACGAGCAGTATTGCAGATGCAGCGGTATTGTAGCCTACAACTCGACGCACTATTGCAATGTCGCTGCCCATGCTTAAGCGGGCATGCTGGTATAGGAGCACTGCCGCGGCTGAGGCTGCGCCGGCCATTATGACGACCGATCCGGAAAGGGCGGCAAATATTACCATCAGGGCAGAAGCTACGATATGGGAATATAACGAATATCTTAGCGCAGTGCCTGTGCCTTTTACAGATGAAAATGTCTTAAGCCCGTACTTCCTGTCAAAATCCGTGTGAACCAAGGAGATCATGGTATCAAGGCCGACCCCTATGAAGATGATGCCTAGCATTAGCACATAGAGGGCAGGATAAGGCGGGAATGCACCTGTTGCGCCTATATAACCTCCCATAACATCAAAGCTTTCTATTATCCCGAGGACATAGTGCCTCTTGCTCGTATAGAGCTTCGACACAGGGTCTATTACGAAGAACAGCAGCACTAGTGGCGCAAGAATCAGTGAAAGGCGGTTTAATAGATATGTGCTGGCAAGGAATATTGACGCTGCAATTACAAAGAGCAGGGCCACATACTTTTTTGGTATGCCAAGGCTCACCATGCTTTTCGCCTTCTTCGGGTTATTCAGGTCAGCATTTCTGCCCACAAGCCTGTTCATTATTACGCCTGACGATCTTGCGGAAAGGAATGCTACGGTTATAAGCGCAAATGAGTATGCGCTTACTGAGAAGGAGAATATCATGCCTATGTATACAAAGCATAGGTTAAATATTATGAATTGCGGAGCAAGCAGCTCTTTTGCCGCCTTTATCACTTTATCTGCCTCCATTTACGCTCCACCTCGTCCAGAATGCTCGGCTCCGGCGCTATTGTGCCTGGCCACTGCCTGCGGTATCCCTCCTCTGCTGATTTCTTTGTCGCATCTATAAGCATCTTCGATCCGTAGCCTGAGAGATTGGAGGCATGGTCAAGAGTGTCGGTAGATGTGCCTTTTATTATCTGTATGTCCCGCTCAGGATCTATCCTTGTGGATAGCGCCCACATGACCCTTCCCAGGTCCCTTATGTCAATATCATCGTCAAATGCTATTATTATCTTTGTAAGGGAAAGCTGCCCCAGGCCGAGTATTGAAAACATTGCCTTTTTTGCATCGCCAGGGAACCTTTTCTTTACCGAGATAAGGCACATGTTTGTAAATGCGCCCTCGGGAGGAAGGAATATGTCGCATATGTTTCCGTTTATAAGTTTCACAAGCGGCCTTAGGTAATCCATAAGGAACTGCCCGGCTACGCAGTCCTCGCTCCATGGGAAACCTACAACGCTTGCTGCATACACGGCGTTGTCTTTTGCGTATATCTCTTCAACATGGAACACGCTGGACGGCTCTGGGATGGAATAATATCCTGTGTGATCGCCGAACGGCCCTTCCATCTTTGATTCCGAAGGGTCGACATACCCGTATATTATTATTTCTGAATTTGACGGAGCGGGCGGATATTCCGAATGCCCTGACAGGTCTGTCCTTGCGCCCCGGGCAACCCCTGCGAATGCAAATTCGTTTATTCCGTGCGGCAGCGGGGCCACTGCGGCTATGGTGTTATATGGGTCTGTGCCTATTGAAACAGATACCTTGAGCGCCTTGTTCTCATCCCTTGCTTCGAGCATGTGGAGCGCGCCTCCTTTCTGCGACTGCCAGTGCATGCCCGTGGTCTCGCCGTCGAATACCTGCATGCGGTATATGCCAACGTTATTTGTCCCGTCCCTTGGGCTTTTGGTTATTACAAGCGGTAGCGTTATGAACTTTCCTGCGTCGCCGGGCCATGATTTTAATATAGGCAGTTCCTCCAGGCTGCTTAGCCGCCTATACTTGCGGTTAATGCCCTGCGAGACCTTTGGCTTGGAGTCAATTAGCATCCTCGCCCCTTTGACCATTGAGACGTCTTTTGCGTGGTACATGCTCCCTATGAATTCTGCTATGTTGAATCCCGAGAATAGGTCGGACAGAACTGACGAAGATGCCATCAGGTTGGTCGCAACTGGAATGTCGAAGCCTTCCACGCTATCGAAAAGCAGCGATCTTCCTTCGGACCTGTGCTGCCTGCTCTCCCTATCCGTTATAGTGGCAATTTCTAGCTCTGCGCTCACTTTTCTACTCAAGACTCCGAGCCTATGCCTCTTGCGCAGGTACTCTAGATAGTCGCGAAGGTTGTTTATCATGTTCCGCTTTCGCCTTTGTTGTTTTCCTCTATTGCCCTTGGGTTAAAGCCTTCCCACTCGCGGCCTAGCTGATTGCTTATTCCGAACATTGTGAGCAGCCTTCCTGCGGTCAGCTCTATGATCCGGTCAATATTCTTTGTTTCAAAATAGAACTGCGGCAATGGAGGCATTATAATGCCTCCTGCCTCTGCCACTGCAAGCATGTTCTTTATGTGCACTACACTAAGAGGCGTCTCCCTCGGCATTAGAACCAGCTTCCACCTTTCCTTAAGGGCTATGGACGCGGCCCTTATTATCAGGTTGTCCTCGTATCCATTGGCTATGCCGGAAAGCGTCTTCATTGAGCATGGGGCGACAAGCGCGCCATCCATGCGGAACGAGCCGCTTGCTATGGGCGCCATGAAATTATTCTCATTGTACGAGAAGCTGGCTAGGCTTGCCACTTCCTTTGGGCTTATTCCAAGCTCCTGTTTCAGTACGGCTGCGCCGCTGTTGCTTATGACAAGGTGGGTTTCTACGCCGCTGATCTTTGATGCCTCTTCGAGAAACTTGTATCCGTATGCAACGCCAGATGCTCCGGTGATTAGCACTGCTATTCGTTTATCCATATCATCAATAAGGCCAAAATAGTATATGGTATAGTATGCAATAAGTATTTTATAATCTAGCTATTTGCCGCAGGCTGAGGCAGCGGCCGAAGCGGATTTTGCATTTTGGCTGTATTTTGCTGCAGGCCGAAGATGCACTGCCTTTGCTATTAATTTATAAATATGTGTTTATTAAATATTAGCGGTTGGATGGGTAAAGCGCTAAGGAAACTTGTTGCGGCAATATTGCTCGTGATACCTTTCGTTGTGTACTTTGACGTTCCGTTCTACAATGTTGTAACTCCTGAGCTAGGAGGGCTTCCGTTCTTCTATTGGTTTCAGCTCATAATGCTTCCGGTATCTGCGGCCATGTTCTTCATAGCTGCATTGCTAATAGACATGAAATGAGGCTGGCTTATGCTACTTAGTTTTGTTGGTATTGCAGTTTTCATAATACTGTTCATAGCGTTTTCGTTAATAGCGTATTTTGGAAGCAGGTTCAGGAAAGGGGATTTGAACAAGCTGTATGAGTGGGGCCTTGCAGGAAGAAGGCTTGGGCCTTACCTGAGCTGGTTCCTTATAGGCGCAGACGTTTTCACGGCGTACACTTTCGTTGCAGTGCCATCCCTTGCATATGCAAGCGGGTCTTTGGCTTTCTATGCAGTTCCATACGTAGGTATAGTGTTCGCCATTGCCATGCTGACCATGCCAAGGCTCTGGAGCGTATCCAAGAAGAAGGGATACGTAACTGCTTCTGACTTCGTAAAGGGCAGGTTCAACAGCAGGGCGCTGGCAATACTTGTTGCAATCACGGGGGTTATTGCAGTGCTCCCTTACATAGCTCTGCAGATTGCAGGCATGCAGGCGGTGCTCATAACGATGCTTTACGGCGTGTCAAATGCCACATTCGTTTCTGAGGTAGCGCTACTTATATCATTTATAGTGCTTGCCGCTACCACTTTCACAAGCGGCTTGAGGGGAGTTACGCTTGGATCTGTTTTCAAGGATGTGCTCATATTCCTTACAGTAATAGTTATAGTGATAGTTGGGCTCGTATCATACGGCGGGTTTGGAAACGCATTTGGCATAATAGCTTCTGCGAAAGGAGCTGCAGCTGCGGCAAAATATTCTACTCTGCCTTCTGCCTCTGTGCCTGCATTCTTCAGCCTGTTCTTCGGAAGCGCTCTTGCACTTTATCTTTATCCGCACATAATAAACGGAAGCCTTTCATCGAATAGCAAAAAGACCCTGAGAAGGAGTCTTTCCCTGCTTCCAATATACTCAATAGGCCTTGGCTTGCTTGCGCTCTTTGGCATACTAATATATGCTGTTCCTAATGCACTTGCAATAGTCAAGGCAACTGGCAATGGCCTTCTGACAGTGCCTGCGCTTGTTGTTACAACGCTTCCAGGATGGCTTGCAGGGATATGCCTGCTTGGAATATTCATAGGTGGCATGGTGCCTGCTGCGCTGATGGCGATAGCAGGGGCAAACCTGATATCTAGGAACATAATAAAGGAGTTCAAGCCAAGGATAACTCCTATGCAGGAGACCAGGATAGCGAAGTGGACCTCAGCTGTGCTCAAGTTCGTTGCGCTTGGATTCGTATTCCTTGCTCCGCTCACTTACGCAATACAGCTTCAGCTGCTAGGCGGTATAATAATACTTCAGATACTTCCTGCAGTGTTCCTCGGACTATACACAAACAGACTTGACTGGAAAGCAATTATTCTTGGCTGGATCGCAGGAATGGTTTCAGGACTATATCTGGTGCTGCTTGCAAACCACTTCGGAGCACTAAGCACATCTGCGTTTGGAACTCCGTTCGGCCTGATCTACATAGGCCTGATCTCAGTTATAATAAATATAGTGGTTGCAGTTGTGGGGTCTTATGTGGCAAAGGCAGCTGGCGCGTTTAGGAAGGGAGTAATAAAAGAAGCTGATTTTGCAGGAGCGTAATCTGCAAGGAGAAACGTATAACTTGCGACACGAAGGCTTTGCAAAGCTTTATATTTAATCGCCGTAAATACAAACGAATTACACAACTTGTTGTGTTGTACCTCATTACGTGGCACAACAGGTTGTATTTTACTGCAATGAGATTCGCGGTGGGCTGGTGCTAGTGAAGGAAAGGGTTAGGAATTATAATATTAGAACTGAATTGGCTAACCGCAGTTCCGAAGCCAGCTCTCTTTGCGTGCACATGGACTCTTTTATGTGCGCAGCAGCTACGCAAAGGCGCGACTCTGAAGGCCTGCTGATAAATGGTCCGATGAGGGCGGAGGAGGATCGGCTAAGGCAAAGCGCAAGAGAATTCGTTGAACGACAGTCTGAGAAGATAATTGCCGAAGCTGCACAGGCAAAGCCAGGTGCCGGGCAGAAAGCTGCAGAGCTTAAGCAGGCACTAATGGAAATGGACAGCATATCCGCAGCGGAGCTGCTATTTGCAATAAAACATACCGGATCGGATGCGCTACTGGGAGCAGATTTCATAAATTCGGTTAAATCAATGGATCCTGTTACGGCCAGCTCATTGCTGTATGAGATAAGGCTGACTGGAAATACTGACGCACTTACTGACAGGAGGCTATTTAGCGAAAGGGCAAAACAGTTTTTCAAGGAGATAGGTGCTGAAAGCGCAAGCGAATGGTTCAACTCCATAGGCAAAACAGGAAACGTTGAGGCGCTTGCCAATGAAACGGTGTTCAGTGATGACGTATCCGGGGCCATAAAAGGCAATGGCAAGATAGCCAGCGAGTTGTCTTTCGCAATAGGCGTGACAGGCAGGCAGGATGCGCTTGTTTCGCAAGAGTTCATAGAGTTTATTAAATCGGCTCCGAAAGACATCGTGTCTGAGCATCTTTCCGCTATATGGTGCACCGGAAATGTAGACGCCCTATCTTCAAGGGAGCTTGTTGCAAAAATAGGAAGTGGAGAGATAGATGTGTGGAAAGATGCTGTCAGGCGCCTTAATCCGGAATCAGACCAGGCACCCGAGAAGAAGATTGTTATTTCTAGGGCAGATTCTGGTGAGCATGACAGAGGGGCAAAGCTTGTTGTACAATCTTTAATGAGTGAGGGATTCGATGTTATTTATGCAGGGGATGCGAAGAGTTATGCAAATGCGGTAGAAATAGCCATAAAGGAGGGGGCTAGGGCCGTAGGGTTTAGCATTATTGGGGATTCATCAAAAGACATTGTAATGAGTGCGATTGAAACCGCAAAGCTAAAGGGGGCAGAGGATATCGTATTCTTTGGAGGCGGTATGGTATCGCAGCAGGTTACAAAGGCGCTTGAACAGAAAGGCATGGTGTTCTTAGGTCCTGGCTCAGCAAAAGATGACCTGCTTAGCATGATAGCAAAGTCTAATCATAGGCAGTTGGGCCCTGGCAATTTGCTTGATGCAAAAGCAATTATGCCAGTAATAAACCCGCATGATGTCGGGATCGGATTTGCCCAAGAAGGAAGAAGCGCATTAAATAGGCAGGTTTTCCTATCTCGCCTCTCCGAGACAGTATCTGAAGCGCAGTCTACGCTGCCACTATCGAAAGCTATCGAACTTTTTGCTATAGAGCATGTAGGCTTGGCAGCACGATATGGCAGTGCGACAGATTACTTGGCTATGGATTATTTGAATTTGCCTACAAGCAGACGCAGCTTTGCTGAAGATTATTTTAATGGATTTGATATGGTACAGGAAGGTGCGGTTGTGATAAAGACTTCCATTAATACGGCTCTGACACACGTCATAAAGCAGATAGCCCAGATTGAAAAGATGGTTGCCATTAAAGAGAAGGAAGATTTAGCAAGGACCTATTATGATTTTTATGAAGCTGAAAATGAACAAGGTTATGACATTATAAAAGTAAGGCAAAGGCCCATGGCAACTG
>DAHXMA010000013.1 GCA_027365725.1 Microcaldota archaeon
TCCTTTTATTTTAGAAGAGACTTACAAGTACAGAAAACTTTTGGCTAAGAAAACCTCATTAGACGAAAATGAGATAATGGAACTTGTTTTGGAGTTAATGTCTGCTTCTAATATGGAGATAATAAAAGAAAAAGAATTAAATAAATTCAAAACCGAAGCAAGGAGAATATCTCCAATGGAAAATGATTCTTCTTACTTTACTGTTGCCTTATATAAGAATTGTAAAATTTGGTCTAATGACAAGCTTCTAAAGGATCAGGATATTGTAGATGTAATTACAACAAAAGAACTCTTAGCTCTGTTGACCATGCCTCAGTAATCTTTGTAGGGATTTGAACTTAAAAATATGCGCCAAGGTAGGGATTTGAACCCTAACTCCCAGTAAAGGGAACCGGTTTTCTTTTGCATCACAAGATCAGCTCTTGAGGTAAACTCAAGACCGGCGCGTTAACCGGATTCCGCAACCTTGGCACAAGAAGGTTATTGCGACCTAAATTTATAAATGTTGACAAAAATAGAATAAGCAACTAGATCCGTGCAGCATTGAAGAATGTGACTTGCACCATCAGCTGCAGAAGTGGTATAATGGAAAATGGCTATCTTGAAAGAGTCCTTGCAACATGCCGCATAAAACTCACTCAAGACGAATTTAATAAGATAAGCAAGGACATTGACGAAATACTAGGATATTTTGACACGATAT
This sequence comes from Microcaldota archaeon, assembly GCA_027365725.1. Classification (GTDB taxonomy): domain Archaea; phylum Micrarchaeota; class Micrarchaeia; order Micrarchaeales; family CABMGC01; genus JAJZNA01. Next base: position 704 of record DAHXMA010000013.1, read on the forward strand.
CCGAAACGGACTGCGACAGTTATGACCCCGCCTTCCAGCCAATAACCATACCTCCAAAACTTAGGGACGACAAAGCCGATGCCTTTGGCGACGTACCCGGATTGCTGAAAAACTCTAAAATATACCGTTTCTACGTTGTGGGGCCAAAGGTATGAAATGTGATATAAAATCTTTTCTTGATGCGGAAAAGCCTGACGATTACCAAGAGAGGCTTAAAGAGGAAATAGGTGCCTTAAACGCAAAATTTCACATGCTAACTGCAGCTGTCAATAGCATAGGCTCAGGGTTTCCGTTCAGCGTCAAGGATAACATATGCGTAAAAGGAGTTGAGGCATCCGCCTCGTCAAGGATACTATCCGGGTATGTGCCTCCATTCAATGCGACTGCGATTGAAAGGCTTCCAAAGGAATCGTTTGCATTTATAGGCAAGACAAAAATGGACGAGTTCGGGTTAGGGACATTCGGCATAAACTGCGATGACCACCCGCTAAACCCATTCGACGAAAAGCGCGTAACAGGCGGGTCGAGTGCCGGATCTGCAGCTGCAACTGCGGTTATAAAGCACCACGTCTCCATAGCAGAGTCCACGGGAGGGTCTATATCCTGCCCTGCCTCTTTTTGCGGAGTAGTTGGCTTTACTCCAACATATGGTGCAGTGTCAAGGTATGGCCTTATAGACTATGCAAACTCACTTGATAAGATAGGCATAATGTCCAGGAGTGCAGGCAACATAAAATACGTGTTCGACCTGATCAGGGGAGAAGATCCGCGTGATTCCACATCAGTAAGCACTGAGATCTCTAACAGGCATAGCAAAAACCTGATAGTAATAGACCAGCTAATGGATGGCATAGATCAGCGCATATTAAAGTCGTTTGATAGGTTCCTTTCAAAGCTCCAGTCCCTTGGATATTCGATAGAACACAGGAGCATACCTTTCATTGAAAAGTCGATACCAACCTATTACATTATATCAATGGCAGAAGCTTCAACGAATCTTGCCAAATACACTGGATTCAAGTACGGGCACAAAATCACTGATTTTTCAAAGGGATATAATGACTTCTTTTCAGACGCAAGGGACAGTTTCGGAATGGAGGCAAAGCGCAGGGTTGTCCTTGGCACATTTGTGAGGAGTGCAGGCCTGAAGGGAAGATACTATGAAAAGGCCCTCAGGCTCAGGAGCATGTTCATAGAGAAGCTGTCAGAAACCCTTTCAGCAGGGCTCATAATATCGCCCACAATGCCTTCTTTGGCGCCCAAAATAAAAGACGCAGGGTCATTGGATCCAATTGCGACATACAGCATGGACTCTATAACCATCCCCCCCAACCTTTGCGGCTTCCCGCATATTTCGTTCCCATTCGACTATATTGACGGAATGCCTGTCGGAGCGCAGGCCGTTTCGGGCCATTTCAACGACTACTCAGTAATAGACTTTGCAGGAGAGTGGGAGGAGCAGTTCGAATACAAATTTAATTACAACGCTGGTGCCTTATGAAAATAGGACTTGAAGTGCATACTGCTTTGCCAACGCATAGTAAGCTATTCTGCGCATGCAGCACCGAAGCGGCTGAGCCAAATACTGCCATATGTCCAGTGTGCATGGGCTTTCCCGGTTCAAAGCCGGTGCTCAACCGCAATGCGCTGGAGATATCCTTGAGGGTTTCCGCAGCATTGCATTGCAGCATAATAAAAAATTCATATTTCATCAGGAAGGTTTATTTTTATCCAGACCTGCCAAAGTCCTACCAGATAACGCAGCTTGAAGGGTCAGTGGGACATGGCGGGTATGTTGACATAGGCAGCAAAAAAATAAGGATAAGGAGGGTGCAGCTCGAAGAGGACCCTGCAAGAATAATACGCAGCGAAGATTATTCGCTGCTGGATTTCAACAGGTCCGGCGTGCCGTTGAACGAGATAGTCACTGAGCCGGACATAGCGTCGGAAGAGGAGCTGCGGTCGTTTGTCTCAGAGCTAAGAAGCATACTGTATTACGTTGGTATAGACATAGACAAGGAAGTCAAGATAGACCTTAACATATCCCTCGGCGAGGAGAGAGTCGAAGTAAAGAACGTCACCGGCATAAAGAACCTAATAGATGCCGCCAGATTTGAAAAAAAGAGGCAGTCGGACTTGCTTCAATCTGGCAAACCAATAGTCAAGGAGACGCGTTCATACAGCGCAGAATCGCTATCAACCGTCTCCTCAAGGGAAAAGGAAAGCGATGAAGAGTATGGATTCATATTTGATCCTGACCTGTCCTTTTATCCAACATCTGGCATTGCATTAGGCAAACCTGTGATAGCCAGTGAGATAGCATCTTCATATGGCAAATACTCAGGCACTGTAAAAGAATTGATAATGTTAGACCGCGACTCTTTGAGGCTTTTGGAATACGGAAGCAAGAATAGCGACATAAAAAACGTAATAAATGCCATAGAGCTGCTTAAGAGGCACAGGGGAACTTCAATGCCAAACGAGGGCTTTGGCGAAATGCTTAAGTACATGGATTCGGGCCTCCTTCCAAACGAGGATGCGATATCTGCGCTCATGCAAGGGAAGCCCGTTGATCTTGCCGCAGACGTGATAGATGCAAAAGACATAGATGACGAGATAAACCGGCTGATATCAGAGAGGCCGCAGCTTGTTAGTGAATACAAGGCCAACAAGAAAGCCTTCAATTTTATCGTCGGCATGATCCTCAAGAAGCACCGGGTGGACCCAAAATATGTTTCTGAGAGGCTTAGTGCAATAATCGGCCAGGCATAATGCCCAGTAATTACCTCTCCAATCTATTGGCTTTAGGCCATGGTAAAAGGTTTCTACATATATTGCCTGTTTTTTAGCCAATCCGCTCACAGACAAGGCTTAAATAGTTAGCCACAGAATCCCTATCTGTTTTAAATGGAGCTAAACTGCGGGGCGCTTTCAAGCAGCCATATAGGCAAGGAGGTAACGCTACATGGGTGGTGCAGGTACATCCGCAACCACGGTGGAAAGTTTTTTGTGGACCTTGCAGACATGCACGGTGCGTCGCAGCTTGTATTCGAGAAGCAGGCAAGGGACGCATCAAATTCAATAGGCAAGGAATATGTGATATCTGCAACAGGTACGGTTGAGAAGAGGGATGCAGACACAATCGACAAGGAGAATCCCACCGGAGAGGTTGAGCTGTATGTAAAATCATTCAATGTTATAAGCAAGGCCAAGACCCTGCCGTTTGAGATAATAGAGGAAAAGGAAAAATCCCTTGCAAACGAAGACCTACGGCTTAAGTACAGATACCTTGATCTTCGCAGAAAGCAGATGGTAAAAAACATCCTAATAAGGGACAGGATAACAAAATCTGTCCGTAGGTTTTTTTGGGACAACGAATTCATAGAGTTCGAGACACCCTATCTCGTAAAGGACAATTATGAGACAGGATCAAGGACTCTTATAGTGCCGTCACGTATAGACAAGGGCAAGTTCTATGCCCTTGCCCAATCCCCACAAATATACAAGCAGATACTGATGTCTTCTGGATTTGAGAAATATTTCCAGATTGCAAGATGCTTCAGGGATGAGGATCCTAGAGAAGACAGGCAGCTAGAGCATACGCAGATAGATTTTGAGGTTTCGTTCAAGGATGAGAAGTATATCCAGAATCTTGTGGAAAAAATGTTTGCACGCGTTTTTAGCGAAGTGCTATCAAAGGACCTTAAGACCCCGTTCCCGCACATCAGCTACGAAGAAGCAATACATAAGTACGGCACGGACAAGCCCGATTTGCGGTTCGGCAATGAAATAGCTGACATAAAAGAGGATCTTGAAGGCACGGAATACAACATACTAAAGCGCGTCATTGATGCCAATGGATATGTAAAAGGAATTGCATTCAATGCAAACTTTGGAAGCACCGGATCAAATATAGATAAGAATTTCATGCTCAAGATGATAGACCTGGCAAAGCTTTTCGGCCTTCGGGGCCTTACCTGGCTATATGTCAAAGGCGGAAGGCTGGAATCAGAGCCAGAGAGCATAGCAGACTCCCTTAAAAACAGCTCCAAACGGATAATGGAGAGCACCGGTGCAGGAGAGGGGGACATAATAATAATAGGCGCAGACCTGTCAGAGAAACTGCTGCTTGATGCAATGGGAAGGCTAAGGAAGGTGATAGGGGACAGAATTGGCGCTTATGACTCAGAATTTTCGTTCCTATGGGTTGATGAGTTCCCATTGTTCGAGGTAGATGAAGTCACAGGCAAGCCAAAGCCTGCCCACAATCCATTCACCGCGCCAACCAAAGATACAGCGCATTTTCTGTCAAGCAATCCTGAAAAGGTCAAAGGAAGGCAGTATGATCTTGTATTGAACGGCAACGAGCTTGGCAGCGGCGCAATAAGAATAAACGACCCAGAGCTGCAGAGGAATATACTTGGGTTTTTTGGCATGGACAGCAAGGCCATAGAACGCGCATTCGGGTTCTTCATAGAGTCGCTGTCTTATGGCACTCCGATAGAAGGAGGCATGGGGCTCGGGCTGGACAGGATATCTGCGCTGCTGAGCGGATCAAATCATATTATAGATTTCATACTGTTCCCAAAAAACAAAAGATTCGAGTCATCAGTCGATATGTCGCCAACCGAAATAGACAAAAAGAGGCTTAAGAGCGACTACTGGCTTGATTTCAGGGAAGTGTGATCCGGACGGCGTTCAGCTATCCAGATACCTGTATATTTCCATAGGGTGCGGGTGCGCTGCCATCGACTTGCACTCTTCCCTCTTTATCTCGATATAAGTATCCAGAAGGCTTTTGTCGAATACTGGCTTAAGGAAACTGCTGTCTTCTTCAAGTGCGTCAAGCGCGTCGTCAAGGTTTCGTGGTAGTTCCCCTATCCCCATCTCCTTCCTTCTGTCCTTGCTCATATGCCATATGTTTTCATCAACTACCGGTTCTCCAGGATCTATCTTGTTCTTAATCCCATCAAGCCCGGCCATTAATATTGCAGAGAAAGCAAGGTATGGGTTGCAGGACGGGTCAGGCGCCCTGTATTCAAGCCTCTTTGCCTTCTCGCTACCTTTGAAGTATGTTGGTATTCTGACAACCGCGCTCCTGTTGGACTTGCTCCATGCCAGATACACCGGCGCCTCGTATCCGGGTATTAACCTCCTGTAGCTGTTGACCGTTGGGGATACTATCGCCGAAAGCGCCCTGGCATGCTTTAGCAGTCCTCCAACCATGAACTTTCCCTCCCTGCTTATTTCCGCATACACTCCACTGCGGTCATACATAATGTTCCTGCTTCCCTTCCATATGCTGAAATGTGTATGCATTCCAGTGCCATTGTCTCCAAACATCGGCTTGGGCATAAATGTGGCAAGCATTCCGTTCTTGTTCGCTATGTTCCTTACGACGTATTTTAGGGTCTGTATTTTGTCTGCAGCGTCAACAAGCGTAGAGAACCTGAAGTTTATTTCGCTCTGCCCTGCAGTCGCCACTTCATGGTGCGCTGCCTCTATTTCAAAGCCGAAATCACTCTTTAGGCAGGTTATCATCTCTCTGCGCACGCTGCTCAGCCTGTCGATAGGCTCCGCCGGATAATATCCTTCCTTATGTCTTATTATGAATCCTCCGTCGCTGTCCCAAGGCGCTTCCCGCGAATGAATCTGATATCCGGTGCCTGAGCTAGGGTGCGCAGCCTGTACATTTACTGAATCGAATATGAAGAATTCCGGCTCAGGTCCAAAAAAGCTGGTGTACCCAAGCTCTCTTTGGTATGCTTCAGCCTTCTCTGCAATCCACCTTGGATCCCTCTCAAACCTGCCCTCCCCTGAGCCCTTGTAAACCTGCGCAATCATCCTAACTGTGCCATCGGACCACGGTATTCTCCTGGCGCTTTCAGGTACAGGAACGAGCACCATGTCGCTTTCGTATATTTCAGCAAAACCCTGTATGCTGCTGCCATCAAGCTTGCCGAAGCCGTTTCCAAACCCTTCATTATCAAACTGGCTTGCAGGAAGCGTTATGTGATGCAGCCTTCCCAGGATGTCAGTGAATTGCATGTCAACCCACATCGCTTTGATGGACTTTATTGTCTTTATTGCAGCCTTTATGCTATCTGATTGTTTCATGCAAACACCTAAAGAAATGCACGCCAACACTTAAAATCATATATCCAGAAATCCTATATGCAGATAAACATACCGAAAACCTATCTCCATAAGTAACGTGCTTGAGCACAAAGGCTTGCACATATGCAGCATAGCTCAGTCTTTTGATGGAGCAATTAGCTTAGATACGCTATCCCTGTCCTCCCTGCGTATTCCATAGCTATTTGCTATCATCGCAGCATGTATCCTGTTTCCTGAAGCCAGCTCCTTTTCATAGAGCAGCAGCCCAACCTTATACTTGAGTGACTTCCTGTCCATTTTACCGTATTTGGCTCCGCCGCTTTTCGGAGGATCTGGCTCGCTGCTTTCGCTTTGCCACTCAAATCCTCCATTTTCCATTCTGCTTGCTATCTGCCTATATTCCCTTGCTGTTTCAAGCAGCACGCCTGCGCTTTCCTCCATGTCTCTGGCGCGCAGCATCAGCTCTTCCACGTGCGCATGTTCTACATATGCCTTAGGCATTTCCATTTTTTCAGCGACTTCTCTTGCAAGGGAAGGGTTCCTTTCCTCTATCAATTTTCCATACCACTTAACTGCAGCACTGCGCACAAGGCTCTCGCCAAGTCCCTTGTAAGCTGCAATCACACAGGCTTGGTCATACCTTCCCGCTGACATATGATCATTATAAATTCTAATGCGCCGGCTTGATATGATCCCTTCAAACATGAATATACCGGTGATGTATATATTCAGATACCTTTTAATTCCTAATCTGCAGGTTGCCGAATCTGTCAAAACAAGTAATATAAATGTTCTCGGGAAATAGTTAATCGGTAAAATGGCTGTTGCTAAAACAGGGCGCATGTCAAAGGAAGAGCGGCTGCTGGTACTTGCCGTAGACGTTGATAACGACCTTTACAGAAAGACCAAAATCCCAGGACCGCTTATAGGCCGCGCGCAGATACTGAACGGTGCCAAGGAGCTTGCGCTAGCAGACCCGCAGGACCCAGACTCAAACACAATGTTTTTTGCAGTAAAATTTTACGATTCGCTAAAGGAACAGGGATATACAGTCAACGTTGCCACAATAACCGGATCAGAGCTTGAGGGATACCATGCGGACAGGGAAATATCCCGCCAGATAGAACTGGTGCTCGAAGCAAACAAGAGCGACGCCTGCATACTTATAACGGACGGAGCAAGCGATCAGCGCATACTTCCCATAATAGAGTCAAGGATAAAGATAAACAGCGTGCAGGTGGTAACGCTTAAACAAGCTGAAAGCCTGGAAAACACGTATTTCACAGTCCTGGAGAAGCTCAAGGAGCCCCATTATGCAAGGATAGTCTTCGGACTTCCCGCAGTGCTCTTGCTGCTCTTTGCCGTAAGCTACATGATAGGCACCGGATGGCAGCTGCCAGTAGGCCTTATAGGCTTATACCTGCTGATAAAAGGCTTCGGGCTAGAGGAGGCTTTCATAAACTCTTTCAGGGGATTCGGATTCAGCGTAGACAAGATGAGCTTTGCATTTTATCTTATATCTGTCCTTTTTGCAGTTGCCGGAATATTCATAGCGGCAGGCAATTTCACCACTACAATGAAAATAAGCGGCGACCAGGGCCTTGCAATTGCGAATGCGATAGAAGGCTTCCTGATAGTGCTGCCGATTATACTTATCATATATCTGGTCGGAAGGATAATAGACGTGAAGGCATCACGGCACGTATTCAAAGTCTTCAAATACGGAGCATACATGGGATCATCAGTAATACTATGGGTGCTGCTATATTCTTTCACCGAATGGCTTAACGGGCAAATCTATTTCGGACAGCTTCTCGGATTTGCTGTTGCATCAATAATACTCGGGGTTGCAATATCGTATGTGTCAGGCTTCCTAAGGAAACGCGTCATAATATCAAAAAGGCTAAAGGACAAGGGCGTTGTCAATGAGCTTGGTGCAACCATAGGGCGCGTGTCCAAGGTTGATCCAAAGCGCGGCAGGATACTTGTGAACACCAGCTTTGGCAACCCAATAACTTATGGCATTGACCGGATAACAGAGATACTTCCAGACAAGATAGTGATATCCTAAAAAGTGCTAGCTATGCACGGAGAATCAAAGCTGAAGTCGCCAGGCGAAAAGCTGATATCAATAAAACTTACATATTGGGACAGGATAGATGACATACAGATACTGGGCGACTTCTTCATTCATCCTGAGGAGTCCCTCGCGCTTCTTGAGAACTCTATAAAAGGGATGAGCGCAGGAGCCAGCGAGGCTGAATTTGCAGAAACAATACGCTTGACCGCGGACAGGAACAGCATAAGCATGATAGGCATAAGCCCGGAATCTGTTGCAAAGGCGATAAGAATGGCGATGTCATGACCTTATGGAGGATAATGCAGCTTGAGGAGCATAACGCATACGCCAACATGGCAATAGACGAGGCGATACTTGAAAGCGTAAGGGATGCGAGATCAAACCCTACAATAAGGTTCTACAGATGGAATCCCTGTGCAGTGTCAATAGGCAGGTTCCAGAGCATGAACGACGAAGTAAACGTTTCGAGATGCACAAGCGAGGGAGTTACGTGCGTTAGGCGCATAACCGGCGGCGGCGCTGTCTATCACGACTACGATGGAGAGCTCACCTATAGCATAATAGGCAAGGAGGTCCTTTTCCCAAAAAGCATCTGGGAGAGCTACAGAGTAATATGCGGCCGCATAATAAAAGGGCTTGGCAAAATAGGAATAAATGCAGAATTCTCTCCAATAAATGACATAACTGTAAACGGAAGGAAGATATCAGGAAATGCGCAGACCAGGAGAGAGGGCGTGCTTTTGCAGCACGGCACTATACTATATCGCACTGACGTGGCAAGGATGTTTTCGCTGCTGAACGTAAGCAAGGAAAAGATATCTGACAAGATGATAAAGAGTGCAGAGGATAGGGTAACATCAGTTTACTCGTTATCCAAAGTTTCATTTCAGGAGCTTTATGAGGCAATCATGGCTGCAATGACAGAGTACCGTGAATTTGAGATGGGGGAGCTTAGCCCAATTGAGGCAAGCCGTGCATCAGAACTTGTGCGTACATACTCCTCAAATTCATGGAACTTCAGCAGGTAATTGCATACCGCGTGCGCGCACCGTTGCTTTTATGAAATACTCTCCCGCTCTGTAAGAACTCCTTACAAAAGGGCCGGACGCAGCATATTTGAAGCCCATCTGCGCTGCTATCTTCCCAATTTCTTCAAACCTTTCTGGCCTTACATACTCCTTAACTGCAATGTGCCTGGCGCTAGGTCTAAGATACTGCCCTATAGCAACGAAGTCAACGTCCGAGCCGCGCAGGTCCGAAAGTGCCTGAATTACTTCTGCATCGTCTTCTCCTATTCCAAGCATTATTGCAGACTTTGTATATATTGTTCTGTCCATTTCCTTGACTCTTTTAAGCAGCCCTAGAGACTGGTCATACGACGCCCTCCTGTCTCTTGCATATGGCGTCAGCCTCCTAACAGTCTCTATGTTATGGCCTATTACATCGGGATGCGCATTGACGACCCTTCTAATGCATTCGTCATCCCCGCGGAAATCAGGAATCAGCACCTCAACAACTATATCGCCCACTGCCTTTTTTATCTCAGATATGCATCTCGCAAAATGACCAGACCCCTGGTCTGCCATGTCGTCCCTGGCCACAGAGGTTATTACTACATAATCCAGCCCCCACGATTTAACTGCCCTAGCAAGCTTCTCCGGCTCGTTTTCGTCCACTACAGAGCCCCTTGCGTTTTTCTTTACAGCGCAAAAGCCGCAGCCCCTGGTACACAGGTCTCCAAGCACGATGAATGTGGCTGTTCCACCGCTCCAGCATTCGCTCATGTTCGGGCAGTGTGCCTCTACGCATACTGTGTGCAAGCCAAGAGAGCTTATGTCTTGCTTTATTGACTGGTATTTGTCAGTTGAGGCAGGGAAGATGGACAACCATTCAGGCAGCAATTAACCACAATAATAAAATCCAGCCAAAGTATAAAAGGTTTGAGAGCGCCAGTTTGGAACCTAGTACTGTATGCTGCCGGTCCTTATCCTTCCTTTACCCACAAGGAAATCACGTAGCTTTCTGCAAGCAATTCCCCTGTGCGATATTCTGTTCTTTTCCTCGGCAGTCATTTCAGCAAAAGTCCTTGATTGGCCATATGGGATGAATATGCTGTCCCATCCAAATCCCCGCTTGCCTTTTGGTCTTGCAGATATGCTGCCTCTTGCAATTCCGCTGAACACACGCACCTTTTTGCCATCATAAAATACAATGCAGGTTTCCGCGTACGCGCTCCTGCTTTTAAGATTGCTTGCAATTTTGCACAGCCTACTTTTTCCCAGCATACCTACTGTCCACTTAACCATCGGTCCAGGGAATCCGCCAAGCCCTTTTATATACAGCCCAGTGTCCTCAACCACCAACGGCGCTCCGAATTTTTCGTATGCGTCAATGGCCTTGCGGATTGCAACTTTGCGGGTGGAATCCGACTGTATCTCTTCAAGCTCTGCCCTTGCCATAGTTGCAGATCCGTGAAGTATCATATTCACTTCATCGAACTTGCCCTTGTTTGACGTGACAAATAATATATTGCCGATATGTCCCTGTCGATTGGCCTTCAAATTTACAAGATTATTGTATGCTGCCTTCATTATACTTCCCTTTGTTACCGATATTAAAACAATATCTGCATCCAGCCCTTTTCAGTGTTTAAGCCGTCCAACCACATATTTGTAGATAACGTTTTTAAATCAAGCATCTTTAATAACTCTGTTGCCATGTCACTTAACAAAGCTTCCGGAAGGAAAGCAGAAGCAGTTGAATCGGTAGCCAGCGAAGCTGATATCAGAAAGCGCTTGGTTTCGCTATACCGCGACTCTGGATCAAATACTGATCTAAGAACAAGCAGCCTTGAGCACTCCGTAGCCGGCGTCAGATACAGGGAAGGAATGGTTAAGCACCTGCTTAAGCTTGGCGATACCGAATCCGCTACAAAGATAAGGAATGAAACAATACAGATACTCTTAGAAAAATCAACTGCACCAGAAAACGAAGTCATTGAAATCATGAAGCATATGCTTGCGTCAGAAGCAGATGTAAAAAAGGAACGCACACTGATGGAAGCCGAATTCACAGCTCGTAGACAGGCAGCGAAAGCGATCAATGATGAATATGCAAAAGCTTCAATGAAACTCAATGAGGTAGACAAGAACTCAAAGGAGGCAGAGGAGATCCAGGCAAATATTAACCGGCTCAAGTCAGATTATCAGCAGAATGCAGTTGAAGCTAACAAAATAAACAACAGCCTTCAGCTTCTTTCGCAGCAGGAGCAGTCCGGTTCAGAACGGTTAAATTCAGTAGGTACAGAGGCAATCTCATATAAACTTGGGGCAGCAAACCTGATGATGGCGCAAAATGACTTTGACTCCGCCTTCAATCTCGCAACAGGCACTATAAAGCGATTTCACGGTGCAGGCATATACGGGCTGGTTGAAAATATTCTAGAAGAGGTTATTACAGCATCTGCAAATGCAGCAGCAACTATGATGTCGGAAGGCAAACAAGATGAGGCTGTCCGAATTCTCGAATTAGGTATAAAAAGCACCATGGAAGTAGCTGCAAGCATAGACAGCGCAATCAAGAGTGCCAGCGCAGACCCAACTCTTGCAGACTTATCAATAGCGATGAAGGTAGCCGCAGCAAATCTCACGGCAGAGGCAGGCGAAATTGAAAAAGCAAGGTCGATGCTGAACTCCTGGGCAACAGAATACGAAAAGGCAGGGATGATAGACAAGGCCATAAACCTGCTTGAGCTTGATCTGTACCTATCTGGAGCAGAACGGTCAAACCCATTTGCCAAAGCTGCGCGCAGAATGTAAATTTGCTGCCCTATCCTATTAGGTATCGATTCCTATAAAGCCGTAAGACATAGCATTAGATAACTTTTGCAGCATATCATACTAGCAATAGGTCGATTTGGGCATGGCAAAGCAGGAACTCAGCGAAAACATATGCTATATCGCAGGGCTCTTAAGCAAGTCGAGCAGGAAAGAAAAGAGCATGATTGCCATAGACACTGGCATAAGCGAGATAAGGGAGAGGTTTGTGCAGATTGCAGTCGGCGACCTTGGCATAATGCCCGAGAAAATAATCGTAGGTTCCGGTTCACCCGGCTCAGTGCGATTTTATCATTCAAGGGTATCAAAGAGGCTTCTTGACATAGCCGATAGGGAGGCGTTTATATTCAAGGCGAGGAATCGGTTCTCTGGAAACTACGTTGCAGGCATGTTCGACATCGCAGGACACTATTCCCATTCCATAGAGATAAGACACGTAATGCCAAAGGACGCCCTTATGCTCGAGAATCTTGGCATCCATACGCGCGGAGACAAAATAATGAATATAAGCAGTTTCATGTCCCTTATAAGCGGCTTTAGCGTACTTGCAGAAATAGTCACGCAAAAAAGAGGAAGGATGTAGTCTTGAGATTTTAGCGAGAAGCCCGCAATGCTTTTGCTCTTTTCTGTAACGCACACTTGTTTTGATCCAAAACTTCGTAAAGTTTTGAGGTGATCTATCCACAGGTTCCCCTACGGATACCTTGTTATGCCTTAGCCCCCCTCACGGAACCTTAGTTCGAAAGCGCCACTAGGACGCTGCGTCACTAAGGCCCCACTTGGATGACTTGGCAGGCGGTGTGTGCAAGGAGCGGGGACATATTCACCGCGCGTTGGTGACACGCGATTACTAGGGATTCCAGCTTCATGAGGGTGAGTTTCAACCCTCAATTCGGACCTTGATTGGTTTTAGGGGATTAGCGTCCCATTTCTGGGTAGCAACCCATTGTACCAACCTCTGTATGCCGCGTGTAGCCCTGGAGATTCGGGGCATACTGACGTACCGTCGCCCTCTCCTTCCTCCTACTTAAACGTAGGCGGTCTCGACAGAGTGCCTGGACCATCGCTGGGCCAGTAGCAACTGTCAACGAGGATCTCGTTCGTTACCGGACTTAACCGGAGAGTTCACACCACGAACTGACGATCGCCATGCACCACCTCTCGGCTTGTCAGGCAAGATCATTAGTCTGGCCTTCACACTGCCGTCGCTCCAGGTAAAGTTCCCGACGTTGAATTCAATTGAACCGTAGCATCCACCCCTTGTGTGCTCCCCCGCCAATTGCTTTAAGTTTCAACCTTGCGGCCGTACTCCCCAGGCGGCAGACTTAACAGTTGTCCTACGGTACTGCATTTATTCGTGATAAACGCAACACCAGAGTCTGCATCATTTACTGCCAGGGCTACTCGGGTATCTAATCCGATTCGTTCTCCTGGCCTTCGTCACTCACCGTCGGATATGTTCTGGTCAGGCGCCTTCGCCACCGGTAGTCTTCATAGGATTACGAG
>DAHXMA010000020.1 GCA_027365725.1 Microcaldota archaeon
GAGAAGAAAGAATCAGATACACAGGCCAAGGCAAAGGAAGGGAACGAAGAGAAACACGCTCAAAATTGATTATCATGGTAGTAGAAAGGAAATTTATAAAGGATTTAATAGTAAAGTACAGAATTTCAAAGTATCTTGAGAAGTCGCTTACAAAAGCAGGTTTCTCCCGCGTCGACATACAGAAAACGCCGGTTATAACGAGAATTACTCCATACGTTACCAATCCTGGAAGGGTAATAGGCAGGGGCGGGGAGACCATAGACGGCCTGACAGATACAATGAAGAAGATGTTTAGCCTTGATAATCCTCAGATAAGCGTTGCCGAGGTCTCAAACCCGAAGCTTGAACCAAGGCTTATGGCGAAGTCGATAGCAAATTCCCTGGAGAGGGGAATAAAGCCAAGGAGAATAATACACTCTGCAATACGCGAGATAATGGAGAACGGTGCGCTTGGTGCTGAGATCATAGTAAAAGGCAAGCTTGCTGCAAAAGGCGCGAGGGCGAAGAAGATGAAAGTAAGGCTGGGGTACCTGCCAAAATCAGGCTTCGTAACAACACTGGTGCAGGAAGCTAAGATAGCTGCATATCCTAAATATGGCGCAATAGGCGTAACTGTAAGGATAGTGCCTCCAGGAACCAAGTTCCCTGACAGGGAGGTAAAGAAAGTGGAACTGCCTAGAAGCATAGCTACTGCGCAGAGATAAGCGTCAGGAAACCTGATCAGCAAGAATCAGTAAAGGTCAAATGCCTGACACTAAAGCTTAACAACTGAGCGTGAGCTTCGCACTATATATGCGTGCGAGAATATCGCGTGATATTTATTTTGCGGTCACATTCGCCGAACCAAACGCGCCATTCTGCCCAATTACGTATATCCTGTATACTTCCCCATTTACAAAACTCACTGTTTCGTTTCCGTTCCCCTCCGTTATGCCACCGTTAAACGTAATGTCCGTACTGTTGCCAGGATTTAATTCATATTGTGTACTGTTGTTTATTGTATATGCATACCGCATTGGAATCATGGTGCCATTCTGGCCTACGAAGAAGTTTACTGTCCTCAGCTTCTCAAAGCCAAGCCCGGTCTGCACCGAGCCTGAGATCTGGCTGCCGAGCCCTTCAATCTGGCTCGAGTTGACGTTCAATCCTTTCATTATGGACATATTGACTCCGTGTGCGCTCAGAAATCCTTCTACCGCAGAGGCATTGGATCCAAATCCAAACCCGGCAATTGAAGTATTTGCCAGGGCGTCTGCAGCTATGCGAATGCCATTGAAACCTGCACTTATTGCCTTCTGATCATTTCCTATAACAGTAGCATTTGCAAGTATGCCCGCGGAAGCATTCGCAGCGATTCCTATTATCTTACTCACTACAGTAATGTTCCCCAACCCGGTGGCATTAGCGCTGCTTTCTGAAGCGTTTGAGTTTCTCTTCGCTGCAAGTGCGGCAGCAGTGCTGAAATCAGCGCTTATGTTTATTATGTTGCTGAAGTTCAGCCCAACACTCACGTTGCCTACAATTATGACCTGGTCTATGTATATCTGCTTGCTGCCGTGATTGCTTATACTTATTGATATATCTGAGGAATTGCCTGCAGATTCTATGCTGGCATTTGATATCTTGATAGGCAGAGATGAATTTTCAAGCAGCCTCTTGTCGCTTGGTGCAAGAATACGGACAGAGCCCACCTGCGCATTAGTTGTACCGTTTTCTATAACCACAGCCTTTGCCGAAGGCACCATAGTGAAGACAATGGAATTTCCATCTACCTCAGCCGCTATAACAGGCTCAAGCCCTACGAGGATTCCCTCTGTGCCGTTTATGCTTGGATTGCCCTCTATTCCAGTAGTGACAGTATGCTCGGGCAGGTATACTGGATATGTGGAACCTCCAACGCTTATGTTGGCGCCTGTTATGTTGAAGCTCACCCTGTCTACTATAGAGTTAACAGGCAGGCTTACCTTCCCAATAGCGGTCGTAAGGTTATCCAGGCTCAAGAGATCTATGCTTCCGCTCGCATTCTGCTCCACCCAGCCGCTGCCCTGCTGGCTCACATAATGTACTTTTGCCGAAGAGAAATCTATTACAAGCGCTCTGGTGCCATTTGGCAGATAGCCTGGATCTGTTAGCTGTATTACTGCAAAGTCTTTGGGTATAAAATAGTTTTGCTGCGCGGGCGCATATGCCTGGTGCGGAGAAGCTGAGCTAATTGCTTCATAGCCTATCGCCAGAACCAATATCGCAAGACCAAGCGCGATATATTTTAATTTCATTTACAGAACCTTAATACATGGCAGCAGACCATGCGTTGCATATTATGCAACTACGTTATTATGAGATAAAATCTGCTGATATAAAAACCTGCCGAATGATGCAGGAGACACAAGAAAAAGTTTATATATCATTTCAGGCATATATTCCTACATGACAAATGCGAAAGAGCTAAGATCGCTTTCAAACGACGCCCTCAGCGCCAGGCTTGGTGAGTTGAGGCTGGAGATAGCAGTAGAGAGGCGGAAGATAGCCTCTACCGGAGTCTCAAGCAAAAAGGTAAAGCTGAAGGAAATGAAGAAGACCATAGCCCGGGTTATGACTATCCTCAAGGAGAGAGGTGCCGTATCCTAATGCCAGACATCTGCCCGAAATGCGGACTTCCAAAGGAAATATGCGTTTGCGACGTATTAAACAAGGAAACGAACAGGCGCATAAAGGTATACACTGAAAAGAAGAAGTTCAGGAAATACATGACCATAGTTTCCGGACTTACTGGGGAAGAGATGGACAAGACGCTTAAGGAGCTAAAGACAGCCTTGGCCTGCGGCGGAACTAACAAGAATGGCGTCATAGAGCTGCAGGGCGAACACAAGGAAGCGGTAAAAAAAGCGCTCCTTGAACTCGGCTATCCTGAAAAAAGCATAGACGCAGCCTAATCATTCTGCAGTGCTGCTGGGGCAGAGACCCCTGAGCACGCATTCTTCGCAGTGCTTAGCCCTTGCAGTGCAGGTGTCCCTTCCAAGCGCTATGAAGAGATTTGAGACCGAGCCCCAGTCCTTCTTTTTAAATTTCCTCTTCAGGTCATCCTCTATCCATGCAGGATCCTTTTTCCTTGAGAGCCCAAGCCTGCGCGCAACCACTGCGCAGTGGGTGTCAACGGCTATGCCCTCATTGATTCCAAAGCCCTCATTAAGTATTACGTTGGCGACCTTCCTGCCTACGCCGGGAAGCTCCATGAGCTCAGAGAGCGTGCGTGGCACCTGTCCGTTAAACCTGTTTACTATTATAGATGCAGATCTCTTCAGGTTCCTTGCTTTTGTCTTGTAATAGTTCAGCCCGCTTAGAAGCCTCATCAGCGTGCGCAGGTCGGAATCAGCATAATCCTCGAATGTTCTGTACTTCTCAAAAAGCTTCACAGTAACCTTATTCGTCTGCTTATCCGTGCATTGCGGTGACAGGAAGACAGCGACGAACAGCTCCACGATATTCCTGTTTACCAGCTCAGTATGCAGCGAACTTCCGTACCTTCGCCTAAGCTTCGAAAGTACGGCACCGGCAAAAGCTGATTTATCCATAGCCCTGGCGCTTGCGTTCATGCTGCCTATTCCCTTTTCCTGAATGGTATATGGTATGCGCTGTTTACCACATCAAGCACCTCTCTGTTCAGATCCCTCCTTATCGCATAAAGCGCAGCAGCAAAGTTAGGGCTGAAAGGCTCGTCCTTCACAATCCCCTCATTCTCAACGAGTTTCTCAAAAGTGGCATAGCGGTCAACAAGCCTGCCTTCGCTGAAGACAAGGCCCTCTCCGGACCTTATGGAGAGAAGCACCACTTTCCTCTCATTCTTCACATTCGAGAGCGATTCTTTGGATAAAGTGTCCCTTACCGCAAGCGACTGTGCCGGAATGCTGCCAAGGTCAAGCTCCATGGGCGGCAGCAAGATAGTGATGCTCTTAAGCGCGCTGTATTCTGTGTTTTCAAACACTCCGGGCTCGTACGATAATCCTATATTTGTCTGGAAATGGTTGAGTATTATCGGGCTGCTTATGCTGTATGAATTTGCAATAATCTCCTTATGTTCCATCCCGAATGCATCAGCCCACTCTACTCCTGTGCTTCTGATAAATTTATTGTAAACCTCCTTGCTGATAGTATTGACTATCGGCACGATTGCAGTATTGCCTATCCCTATAACTACCTCATCTACTGTCTCGTGGTATGCTGACACTATCGGACTTGTCGTCTTGCCTATGCCTGACAGAGCGACCATCCTGTGCTTCCAGACAGGCGCATTCCCATTGTTCAGCACAGCTACAGTATACGCTTCGCCGTCCAGCCTGATCACATACCCTGACAACGCATTCCATCCTATGTCTTCAAAGATAACCCCGAGCACTGGCCTGGGCAGGTCTTTCGAGCCGCTGACCTTCAAAGGCGCCTTCATCGCGTTGAAGAACAACGGCACATCAACCTGTGCAGGAACATCGCCATCTGAAGGCTTCAGCGACAGCGCAATGTCTTTTGCATCCACAATCTTCGGTGTGTCTACCCTCAATACCTTGAATGAAGTCTTCGCTCCGTAAGTAACGCCCTGTGGCGGATTGTAGGCTTTCTTGCTAACCGACATCTGTCTTTTAAAGGACATAGAATGGGGCGAGCCTAGGGACAATTCTATCGTAGCTATTATCCTGCGGTCATTTGGGGCCTGTTGCAACCTTGCTGTTATAATTACCACCTGATATGCGGAGTCCCAGCTATCAAGCAAGGCGGTAGTTACCTGGCAAAAGAGCTAAAGCCTCCAAAACAAATTTTATTCTTATAATATTTTAACCTTTCCATATGGGTCGGCGGCTGGCGCAGCAATCCGTTATCAGGGACGCTTTAGTTTATATACTTTAATGTAATAACATTAAATTACATGGAATGCAGCGGCATTGGACGCAGAACGCACTTTTTAGCTTATGCCACTACAGATAATATGTCAAAAAAGAAAAACACACGGATGTCAGGAAAGCGGTGTATTGATTGGACGGGCAGATAAAAATAGGCAGCATGGAGTTCGCAGTAAGCAGGGCCGAAGCAAAAGGCAGATATGCTAGTGCCACTGTACGCGGCGGAGTGATAAGGATAAGAATTCCGCAGCGCGTA
>DAHXMA010000007.1 GCA_027365725.1 Microcaldota archaeon
CCTTTACAGGTTTTGGCAGGAAATAATTAGGGTTAAGGCCTCTTCCGCCTCCTCTCCTATCTCCTCCTCTTCCTTCTCCGTCGTGTCCGTTTCCAAAGTCTCTTGGCATTCTATTTTCCTCTGTAGAATTAGCGATTTCCGCTTTCCTACTTCAATAAGATATATGTGCCTTCATTTATAAAGCTATCGGTCAAATGCCAATTTGACAGTCGAAAAGTACTTATCTAGCCACGGCAAGTGCCTTAAGGTTCTTTACAAGATGGTTAGGGCCTACCCGTTCCAGCACGTCTTGCGGGTCAACTCCGTCACTCACAGCGCAGGAGTCTATCCCGGCAAATCTGGCCACATACACGTCAACTGCCATATCCCCTATGTAAAGGCTCTGCTTGTTTTTTCCTCCCAATCTCCTGATTATCTCTTTTATTCCTATGGGATTTGGCTTGTACTTTTTAATGCTTGCAGCACTTAGAGAAAAGTCAACATACTTGTCTACGCCAAGTCTTTTGGTTTCTATGAAAAGCCTATGCTTGTTGGCGTCGCTGAATATTGCAATCTTCTTCCCTTTTTTCTTGAGCAATTTCAATAAATCCAGGGCACCGGGTTTCAATTGCGGTCTGTAAAATGTAGAATATAGCTCGTATATCATCGCATAAAAGCGATTTATCTTCACTGCGTCTTCTATCTTGGCCTTGCTTTCGCTGCTTTTCCAATCCTGCTTGTCAATGGTTTCTATCTTGTATCTTGTCTGGAGCAGTCTGGCTGCTTTAACTAGTGTTGTAGAAGTTGCCAGCGTCCCATCCCAGTCAAAAATAAATAAGCTGTACCTGTCGATTAACATAAGGTTATTAATTATTGACAACGCATAAAAATCGATATGATGATAAGGGTGATCGCCGAGCGCAAGCGATGACGATCGGTAGGCAGTCTGATTATTTATGTCAAGCACAAAACCGAACACCTTGGAGAGGCTTCATAAGAGAAGCATCTCTGCGAAGGACATAGCGAACCAGTTCTGGTGCGAAAAGCAAGTGGAACTGTCTTACCTTCATGGCTTCCCGCCTACTAAGGCCATGGACAAGGGATCGGCAATGCATCAGCAGATGCAGGTTGAGGTTTACAGGGAGCTGCCTGTAGAGCCAGAGACATATGCTGACAGGATGTATCGCACAGCATACGAAAACCTGGCCACCTTGAAGACGCTATCAGATAGCGGAATGGCAAGAGAGCTCAAGATATACGGATCCGTAAACGGCTACAGCATAGTAGGGCAGATAGACGAACTTAAGATCAGGGACGGGAAAGTGATTATAGTTGAAAACAAGACTACAAGCGGCAGTGGCAGCATTAACCCGCTTTTTGCCAGGCCACATATCGTGCAAGTTATGCTGTACAGGAAGATGCTGGAGGACATAGTTACTGGCAAATACACCTTCAGGAATATGGATGCCTCGTATAAGCTTGCACAAATGAGGCTTTCTGAACGCTTTGGCAAGGGCCTTAAAGATATTGGGATAAAGGATGACCTGCTTGGCGTTGCAGCAATATACGGGAAGATGTTCGATGCCATACTGCGCATGCCTGAACTATCCTCAACCACGCTTGTGCACTACATAAGCAGGGACACCGGCCAGGCGGTTTCGGACATGGAAGTGGAATACGATGAGGGCAAGATAAATGCAGATATAATAAGCGCCATGAAATACTGGACCGGGGAAAGGGAGGCCCTGCCGGTTCCGGAGGAAGAAAAATGGAAATGCAGGGTGTGCAGGTTCTTCGGCAGCAAATGCACGGTGTGGTGGACCGGATGACGCTTGACGGAAAAAAACTCTCTAAAGCCTACCTGAGAAGGGAGTTTTCAAAAAACTATCAGGAATATTATAAGGTAAAGACTTTCGAAAGCGAAGGGTTCGGCAGGCACACGTGCAAGATATGCGGGATGAATTTCTGGTCGATCCCGGACAGGGACGTATGCGAAGACAGCTCTCACACCGAATACGGCTTCTTCAAGGACAGGCCTAAAGAGGTAGGGTACGTTGATTTTTGGAAGAAATTCGCAAAGTTCTTCAAGGAAAAAGATCACGCAGAAGTAAAAGGATATCCGGTAGTAAGCAGGTGGCGCCAGGACCTCTATTTCACCATAGCCAGCATACAGGATTTTCAACGCATCGAAAATGGCAGGATAGGTTTTGAATATTCGTCAAATCCTCTAATAGTGCCTCAGATTTGCCTTCGGTTCGGCGACATAGAGAATGTCGGGGTTACGGGTAGGCACTTTACCTCATTCATGATGGCCGGGCAGCATTCTTTCAATTATCCCAAAGAGGGCTACTGGAAGGACAGAACTATAGAGCTAAACTACGAAATGCTTACTAACGTGTTGGGGCTGGACAAGAACGACATCGTTTACGACGAAGACGCATGGGCAATGCCAGATTTTTCGGAGTTCGGGCCATCGCTTGAGAGCTTCGCGAAGGGATCCGAACTTGTGAACAGCGTATTCACGCAGTTCGAAAGCGTAAACGGCAGAGTGCGCGAGCTTGAAGGCAAGGTTGTTGACGTAGGATGGGGGCTTGAAAGGCTCATATGGTTCTATACCGGGTATGACACTGCATATGAGGCGGTCTTTGGCAGGACTATAAAGAAGCTGGAGCCAAGGCTGGGGATCGAGATGGAGAACGAGATGTTCAGGAGATTTGCCAAGGTTGCAGGCGAGCTTGACGTGGACGAAGTTAGCAACACGCGTGAAAAGGAGAAGGTGCTGCTGAAATCGGCCAAGATAAGCACTGCTGATTATGAGCGCAGGGTAAAGCCGATGCAGGCGTTTTATGCGGTGCTTGACCATGCAAGGACATTGCTTTTCGGAATAGCAGACGGCTCATTGCCATCGAATACTGGCGGTGGATACAATTTGCGCATAATACTTAGGAGAAGCCTTGATTTCATAGAAAGGTACGGGCTTGGAATAGACTTGGTAGACGTGGCAAAACTGCATGCAGAAGAGCTTCGCGGGCTATACCCAGGGTTGAAGGAATGCATAGAAAGCGGGGAGTTTGGGGAGGTAATAGGAATTGAAGGCAAGAGGTATGCAAAAGCGCATGAAAATGCAAGGCAGATGGCATCGGGGCTCGTGAAAAAAGGTGCTGAGATAAGCGCTGCGCAGCTGCGCACCCTTTATGAAAGCCATGGCGTTACGCCGCAGCTTCTTGCCGAAGTTGCCGAATCTAAGGGAGTGGACATACGCTTGCCTGAGAATGCTTACGGAGATATAATAGCCGGGGATATGGCAAGGAAGGATGTGCAGAAGAAGTTGGATGTGGAATTGCCGGACGGCATTAAGCCGACAGTGCAGCTGTATTATGAATTCAAGACAGAGGCTAAGGCAAAGATACTGTTTTCGAAATCCAGATACCTTGTGCTGGACAGAACGCCGTTTTACCCTGAAGGCGGAGGGCAGGCAGCTGACAGGGGCAGCATAAACGGTGTGAAGGTGAGTGACGTGCAAAGGTATGGACAGATTATAGTTCACGTGATGGATGGCGAAGTAGGGGAAATTGATAGGTTCGGTAAGGGGAAGGATGCCCACGCGACTGTCGATTCCGGAGCAAGGATGAGGCTTATAGCCCACCATACCGCAACGCACCTTGTAAGCGCTGCGTGCCGAAGGATACTCGGGCAGCACGCTTGGCAGGAAGGTGCGCGCAAGGAGCCGGAAAAAGCGCATATAGACATAGCGCATTACGACAAGCTCAGCGATGAGCAGGTAGACAAGATAGAGGGCATGGTAAATTCATGGATTTTAAGCGGCATACATGTATCGCTGGAGGAGATGGAAAGAGGCAAGGCCGAAGAGAAATACGGGTTCTCAATTTACCAGGGCCACGGAGTGCCTGCAAGCCGCATGAGGATAATAGTGATACACGGGCACGACGGCAGCCTCATAGACGCTGAGGCCTGCGGAGGGCTACATGCAATAGGGCTTGAGAGCTATCTGGGCATTGTAAAGGTGATATCTACGGCAAGGATAAGCGATGGGATAGACAGGATAGAGTTTGTGGCAGGAGAAGCCGCACTTGACAGATTCAGGCAGCTCAGCGCGATTACGCTGCGCGCTTCGCAGGCGCTTAATTCCGATGCAAACGGCATTGCGCAGCGCATAGCCGCAATAGAATCAGAAAATAGAGGGATGAGAAAGCAGCTTGAGGAATACAAGAAGGTTGTAGCGGAGCAGGAGGCTGCAGAAATTGCAAAGTCCGGAATGGCCAGCAGGGAAATTGATGTTCCAAGGGATATGCTTCGCAAGATAGCCACAATGGCAGTGTCACTCAACAGCGCAGCTGTTGTAATGCTGGTGAATAGGGATGGGGATGTAGTATGCATGGCAGGGGAGAAGTCTGGTTCGGACGCGCTTAAGTTCATAAAGGAGAAGGCTGGCGCCAGGAAATTCGTGGGAGGAGGAAGCGCGCGCTTCGCCGAAGGAAAGCTGACATAGCGGCGAAGACATGCTTACATATCAGCTATATCTGATTTTCATATATCCGATAATATTCATACTTCCTGCCTATGCGGCAAACGGCGCGCCGGTGATATTTGGGTCTGGAATGCCGCTGGATATGGGCAGAAAATTCATGGGAAAGCGCATATTCGGAAGTCACAAGACTGTGAAGGGCCTTGTTTCCGGAATCGCCTCGGGAATTCTTGTAGGCCTTATGGAGTCATTTGCTCCGGGGCTCGGATTCATGGCATACGTTGGTATTGCACAGGCGTTTGGAGCCCATGCTGGAGATCTTCTAGGCAGCTTCGCAAAGCGTAGGGCAGGCATGGCTGAAGGAAAAAGGCTACCGCTGGTTGACCAGTATCCTTTTCTTATAATTGCCCTGCTCTTCTGCGTTCCGCTTGGTCATATGCCTGGCCTGAAAGGGATTGCCTTCCTTGTAGTGCTAACTGGCATAATGCACCCGCTTACAAACTCGATTGCAAACCTGATGAAGCTAAAGGACGTGCCATGGTAACCTAAAGGTTCCACAGCCAGGGCAGCACGTTTATTATCAGCAGCGTTATCACCAGTGCAGTAATATATGTGACTGTGCGCTTGCTCTTTATGCTTGTATTGAATATCCTCCATCCGTCAAGGCTTGGCAGAGGCAGCAGATTTACAATGCCTGCAAGGAAGTTAAGTAGGAAGGACAGGGAAATGAAGGCATAGAGAAATGATGCCACTGCGCTAAGCGGCCCGGAAACAAGCCTGCTGGCCTGACCTATATCAACGCCTACCTTGCCGGTCTGATTTGCAGTTATCACATAGCTCCCAGAGCTTGTTAGAATTGATATGTTCTCGTATGGCCTGTCCATCTTTGCCGCAGCCTGGATTGAAGTCACATTGCTTACGTTGTATCCATTCCATTTCAGTATCGTGGATCCTGGGACAAGTACATTGTATGCCGGAGAGCCTGGCGAGACAGACTGAATGAACAGGTAAGTCTGGTAGAAGTGAGGCATTACATAATAGAAGAACAGCACCGTTGGTACGAACATTATGAATGACAGGACAAGGTTTGCTGATATGCCTGCGCTTGATATCCTATTCTGCTCCTTCTTGCCTAGCTTTGATATGGCTTTTTCTTCCGGCTCTACGAACGCACCGATAGGTATTACACCCAGCATCAGTGTCCCTGAAGACTTGACCTTAATCTTTGATATCCTTGCAAGTATGCCGTGCGAGAACTCATGGACCACTAGCAGGAGGCCAAGGGATAGGATGCCTGGCAGCAGAGGTATTGTTATGCCTGGTATTATTGGCGCTACGCCTGCCACGCTGCTTGCAAGCCCTGTATAGTTTGGGGATGCAGTAGTGAGCGTTGTGACTATCGCAAGCGATATGCCGTAGAGTATTTGCCATGCGTTGTAAGCCAGGGCGATTATTATGTAGAGCACAAATCCGCCAAGCACGCTTGATGCATAAAGCACGTACTCCAAAAAGCTTGCGTACCCGGACTGCGACAGGCTCTGCGCGGAGGGCTGTATCTTGGAGGTTATCTGCGGTATGTTTATGAATGCGAATGGGAGTATTGCGTAAGGAAGCACCACGATTAGGAGGAACAGGATTGATAATATACCGAATGCTACAGAGCGCTTGCTTATGTCTTTCCTGAAGATAATGAGGGAGAAAAGGCCAAATCCCATGACCATCCCCCAGTCTGCCATGCCCTTCCAGAACCATTTTCCCCTTCTTGATATCCTGTCCATTAGGTTTAGCCCTAGAGATCCCTTTGCCATGTATATGCCATAGTATATGCGCGTAAACTTATTGACGCGCATCAGCACCTCCCCGCCTATGACAAGGGAGGCAATGGCAAGCAGTATGCTTGCAGGCTTTGGCAGCCCAGAGTACCATAGATAAACTATTATGCCTATGAATAATGCGAAGATCGCGGTTGACTTTGTAAGGCTGAATTTCTGTTTCTGCTTAATGCCGGGCTTAGACATGCTGAAACATTAATTGGCAAATTATAAATAAACAGCGCAATTTTTCATTGAGCGAAAATGCCACTGCCTGTGCTTATAAATATTGAGATTGTAAAAATATCTGAGCGAAGATGTACGAATGCGATGTGTGTGGAAGGACAGTCGAAGAGGCACGGCTTGTTGAAATAGAGGGCGCGCGGATGGTTGTATGCGAGGAATGCTCAAAAGGAAAGGAGATCCTTCAGGAATTTGGCGGGATAAAGCCAGAGGCCAAGCAGCCTGGCAGCAGGAATAGAGGAAGGGAAGAAACGCAGGTTGTTGAGGGGTATGGCAGGATTATAAAGGCGGCAAGGGCAGCAGCCGGACTTACAGTAAAGGAGCTTGGAGAAAAAATAAATGAAAAGGAAAGTACGCTCATTAGAGTTGAAAAGGAGGAAATGCTGCCTGATGACCGGCTCGTGAAACGCCTGGGGAAGGAGCTGGGCATAGACCTTGTCGCACAGGAAAGCACAGGCGGAGCGAACTACAGCAAAGCGCACGGCGAAGGCATAACTTTTGGCGATTCCGTGGTGATAAAGGACAAGAGGAAAAAAGGTTAGTGCCGTGGCCGTAGACCTGGGCAAGCTTGTTGCTGAGGCAAAGGAGACGATAGAGCTTGGCGACATCTCCGGAAAGACGCTAGCAATCGATGCATACAACACGATATACCAGTTCCTTTCAATAATAAGGCAGCCTGACGGCAGCCCCCTTGTTGACTCTAAGGGAAGAGTAACAAGCCATCTGTCTGGAATAATCTACAGGACAGCTAGCCTCCTTGAATATGGGATAACTCCGATATATGTATTTGACGGAATGCCTCCGCTGCTTAAGAGGCGCACGCTTGAAGCCAGGGCAAACCGTAGGGCGCAGGCCACGGAGGAGTGGAGGAGGGCTAAGGAGATGGGCCAGATGGAAGAGGCCCGCAGGCATGCAATGGCAAGCACAAGGATAAATGCAGAGATAATAGCGAGCTCGAAGGAGCTTCTTGGATACCTTGGCATACCTTTCCTGCAGGCGCCTGGAGAGGGTGAAGCGCAAGCAGCGGCAATGGCAAAGGAAGGTTTGGTGTATGCAAGCGCAAGCCAGGACTATGATTCTTTCCTTTTCGGTGCCGGGATTGTCATAAGAAACCTTACGATAAGCGGGAGGCGCAAGCTGCCTATGAAAAACGTGTATGTTGAAGTAAAGCCCGAAAGGATAGAACTTGACAGGCTGCTTGGCAGGCTAGGTATAGGGCAGAGGCAACTGATAATGCTGGGCATACTCGTTGGCACAGATTTCAACATGGGCATTGACAGGGTTGGGCCAAAGACTGCGCTTAAGATAGTGAGGGAGCATGACACGCCAGAAAAGATGGAGAGATACGTAACAGAAAAATATGGCATGAATTTTGACCCTGGAATAAATGAGGTGCTGGATGTTTTCGAGAACCCGGACGTTGAGCACATTACAGAAGACAAATTCTCAAAGCTGGTAAGGGCCAAGAATGTTGACGTGGATGGCGTAATGAAATTCATGTGCGATGAGCATGGGTTCTCAGAGGATCGAATTGCGAAGGCTGTAGAAAAGTTTGGAGTGTTTGGCAACTCGAAGAAGCAGCAAGGAATAAATAGATGGATGTGAAATTAACCTTGGTAAGTAACATGGTCCAAAAAACAGTAAAGAGAAAACACAGGAAAATAGGACATTCCGTAAGGAAAAGGATAGCAGGAAGGCTAAAGAAGGAATCAAGGAGAAAGCTTAGGAGGCACCGCCGCTAGATTATATCGCGGTACATCTTGTCATTGAATTCGTATACCGAAGTTTCTTCGCCTTCTCCTACATGCAGCGAATCTATAAGCTTTTCAAGGCTATCGAATTCGGTGATTCCGCGCTCCATGTCAACAGCTATTATCTTTCCTGCGAATTCGGAATAAACTACAAATGACCTTGAATTGTCTTTTGTTGCTACTATGATGCGTGTTGA
The DNA here is from genome assembly GCA_027365725.1 of Microcaldota archaeon. GTDB lineage: Archaea > Micrarchaeota > Micrarchaeia > Micrarchaeales > CABMGC01 > JAJZNA01. The sequence continues at coordinate 8,468 of DAHXMA010000007.1, forward strand.
GACATTGCCTATCGCTATTAACAGGCTGCACAGCAGTACGGCCCTGTCGAATATGTCACCTGCAGAATAGCGTATGGTCTGTGCAGGCTTGAGCCAGAATTGTATTGGAAGCGATATTGGAAGTATCTTTTCCCTTATATAAGAGTATGAGACTTTGACAGCCTCTGCGAAATCCGAATCGTAATTGAAGACCGGAAATGACTTTTGGATTTCCTTTGCTAGAAGCATTACGTTTTCATCGGCAGGAGTGACCAGCTTTGGCAGGTCGGCTAGATAAAGCGCCTCTTTTTCCTCTATAATATCCTTGTATCTAAGGAGCAGGTCTAGGTATATGTCATTATACGCTTTAAGGTCTGCATTTTCGTTCATATCCCTCAATATATAATTGCGGAAAAGATTATTACCCTTTATGCAGGCGTTACAAAGCGTGCAAAATAGCGGCGGCAGGCTTTGCTTGGAATAGCCAAGGCTGGGGAGTTTGGCTTAGGCCAGCTGAAGGCGAAGTTGGAGTGCAGTAAAGCCTATTTTCTAAGTTGCACATCTGCAATTAGCGCTGCGCGTGCGATCCTTTTGCTACCCACATATGGACCCACAACAATTACTCCGCCGCTGCTCCCAATCCCGACTCCTATTACAAGCGGCGGGTTTCCTGCCCATGAATAAGCTCTTTGGTTTTCTGGCAGCAAGTCCCACTCCCGTCTGGTTACGCTTTCAAGTCTGGCAGCGCTATAATCTATTTTGCAGTATCCGGGAACCTTGATTGGAAATGAGTTTTCAACCCAATACCAGTGGCCTTTTGCCTTTTCAAAGAAACTGGAGTCTCTGCCCATGTTGCTTATGAAATCGGCAATTGTTGGCAGCCGTCTTCCGCTCTTATTTGCAAATATCTCGGCGTCCTGTTTGTTCATGTCCAGGCCCGGAACATCTATCGCATTGACACCGCCTGAGCGTAAATTATGCATATTTTCCTTAGTTCTCATGCTTTCAGCCCTATGTTTATGCATTATATATTAAATGCAGGTATTTTATGGTTTGCGATTATGGGACAAGGCATATCTTATCCGTTTTCTGGGGATTTTCATGCCGGTCATTCTGTACGTGGCAGATTTGGAATGGCATTATTTTATTTATAGAAAAGGTATTTAACTGGTGATGCTCACATATTATTTGACTTGCCAATTCACGCCGTAAACCTTACTGCGCAGTAGTTGGCTTGAACCAAAGGATTATATGTCATTGCATTTTGAAAGGCATAAGCCGTTGGCGGCTGCAAGCAGCGTGACTGCGCCAGCAAACCTCAGGCGCGACGCAGAGCCACGGTTCTCAGAAATTGAAAGGCTTAAATATGCAATGAGGTTGTCGGAACAAGAAAAAAGCGAAGTCAATGTGCCGCTTTTGCGGAAAGTTGAGAAGAGAATTAACAGGAAACTTGCAGAAAGCGAGATACGTGAGCTGTTCCTTGCCAAAGGAGTGGAGGAGCATAGGATTACTGCAAACGGAATGGATATATTCTACCTTGAGGCTGGAAAGAAGAACAGCCGAACTGTGCTGCTTGTGCATGGCGGAGGCAATTCCACTGCCTATGAGGAGTGGAGATATCAGATGCTCGAGCTCGCTGAGAAGTATCACGTAATAGCGCCGGATCTCCCCGGATACGGGCATACCAAAAAGACTGGAAAGAAAGGCACACTTAACTTTTACGTGAATGAGTTCATTGGTAACTTCGCCGAAGCGCTTAATATTGACAAGGTCAGCGTTGTTGGATGCTCAATGGGTGGCGGCATAGCCATAGGCTATGCCCTGAACAATACAGCACACGTTGAAAAGCTTGCGCTGATAAACAGCTTTGGCATATACGGGGATGCTAAGCTTCCGATATGGGTAAGGTCGCTTACTGTTTTTCCCAGGGCAACTAAGATAGGGCTAAACGTGCTTAGCAGGAATGAAAACGTGGTAAAAGGCGTGCTCAATGGGATAACGGGAGGCAAGAACATAGATGAAAAGGACGTGCATGAGACAAGCCAGTTCTTTTCGAAGGACGGCGTTTCGCTTGCATTTATTGAATTCCTGCATGAGCAGCTTGAGGCTTCGCCAAGGCTCCTTTTGTCAGACCTTCTAAAGCAGGAATTCGGGCATAAGGCGATCCTTAGGGGATTTTACACGGTTTATACTGACAGGCTTACAGAGCTTAACAAGTACGGCGTGGAAGTGCTACTCATGCATGGAAGGGAAGATCCTCTGCTGCCAGTTTCTGCAGCAAAACAGGCGGCAGAGCGCCTTGACAAATGCAGGTTCGTGTCATTTGACTGCGGCCATAGCCCGCAGACGGAGAAGCCGGAGCAGCTTAATGACGAACTGCTATCATTCCTTGAAGGCAGCAAGAACACTGACGCCAATTCCCATAAGCACAATGCCATAATTGAGGGAATAAAGTCAGTGCTCAGGAAAGCGTCCTAGGCAGCAAACAGCAGGGCATAAAAGCATAAGCTCCAAATACTTTCAGATATGATATATGATGGGAGAAGGCTATGGCAATTTTGCATGTGTCTGAGGCAGAGAAGAAAAGCGGCACGGTAGTTGCTCTGCGCGGGTGGGTGCACAGGAAGAGGGAAAGCGGCGGAATAATTTTTATAATACTTAGGGACGTGACTGGCCTGATGCAGATCGCGATAAAAAAGGATGCGGTTGGCAAAGAGTCATGGGATGCTGCTGTGCTTGCAGCAATTGAATCAAGCGTGCAGGCCACTGGCACGGTTGACAAGGATCCAAGGTCGCCTACCGGCTACGAAATGAGGGCAAATGAATTCGGATTGCTGCACGCCTCTGAACCATATCCTATAACTGAATACCAGAGCACAGAGCTTCTGCTCGACAGGAGACACCTTTGGCTGAGGAGCAGGAAGATGGTCGCAGTGATGAAAGCCAGGTCTTATATCTTCAGGTACGCCAGGGAATTCCTTGACAGGAAAGGATTTTTCGAGATAACGCCTCCGATTCTTACCAAGGCCGCGGGTGAGACCGGCGCGAACCTTTTTGAGACGGATTTCTTCGGGTCAAAGGCTTATCTTACCGAGTCCTCCCAGCTGTATGCTGAAGCAATGGTCTTTTCGCTTGAAAAGGTATACTCGTTTGCACCTTCGTTCAGGGCTGAGCAGTCAAGGACTACAAAGCACCTTGCGGAATACTGGCACCTTGAGCCTGAAATGGCATACTACAACAACACGAAAAGCATGGCCCTGCAGGAGCGGCTTGTGTCGCATATTGCGCAGAGAATGGCCACAAGGCACCAGGACCTGCTTAAGGAAATGGGCGTTGACGCAGACTTGCTGATAAAGATAAGGCCTCCGTTCAGGAGGCTGAGCTACGAAGAGGCGCTTTCAGTGCTGAATGATGGCGGCTTTGGCCTGAAGTGGGGGGATGACTTTGGGGTGGAGCATGAGAAGGCGCTGACAGAGCACGAGGAAAAACCGATTTTCATATACAATTGGCCTAAAGAGATAAAGCCATTCTACATGCCCATTAATCCGAAGGATAGGAGGACAGTGCTTTGCTCTGACATGCAGGCGCCCAGGGGGCATGGGGAGATAATAGGGGGCAGCGAGAGGATATGGAAACTTGAGGAGCTGGTTGAGCGCATGGACGAGGTCGAAAAAACCAAGGGGATTAAATTCAACAGGCAAAACTACCAATGGTGGATAGACCTCAGGAGATACGGCTCTGTCCAGCACTCGGGCTTCGGGCTTGGTATAGAGCGGGTAATAAAATGGATGCTCAATCTCGACCACATACGTGATGCAATACCATTCCCAAGGATGTCAAATAGGCTTGAACCATAACTAATAAATTAATGGCCAGCCAATTACACTGCGGCGATTTAATATGGAATTTTCGAATAAAGCAGAGGATGATGCTTCTGCAAACGCCGATACACTCATACTCGCATGCATGGACAGAAGGCTGAATTCTGAAATCGACAGGATTGGAGGGGGAACGGCGGTGGTGGTGCGTAACGCAGGGGCAGATGTCGGCTTGGCAAAAGTGGCAATAGAAAGGATATTGGAGCAGGGCAATATAGGCAATGTGCTTATTTTGCCTCATTTGGACTGCGGGGCCATGGGCCTTGTTGCAGGATCTTTGCTTGACAAAAAAAGGGTGGATGACCAGGTATATTCTGGCCTTGTAAGGCAGTTTGAGGGATCGTTCAGGAGCAGGAATGAGCTTGAATCTGAAGTAAATCCAATGATGCAAAGGCATCGCCTGGAAGATATAATAAATGGCAGGGACATCGGAATAGAAGTCAGGTGCCTGGATCCGTCAAGGCTTAATCCGGGCGGCACAGATTGTACGCATTCGCTTGCAATAATGAATCCTTCTGCGTCTGCATATGAAGCCATTTTTAAGAGTGCTGAACGCTCCGCTGGCGGGATGACACTTGGCATGGCAAGCACATATGTGGTGCAGCCGTTTGATGCGGTAAGCGCAAGAATCGCAGTTGAAAGCCTGGGGATTAAAAACGTGGCATTCATCGCAGCAAATAGGCGTGAGGCGGAAGGCTTCAAGGCCGACGCACTTTTCCTGGGAAGGCAGGACTATTCCAGCGGAGCCAGCATAAATATCGTAGATCTGACCCGCAGAAGAATAAAGGAGTAGGAAGGCTACAGCACGTAAATGAATAGGTAATATACAAGCGCGCTTGCCAGGGTTACAACTATTCCTATCTTTGAGAACTCAACTGGTGTTATGGTCTTGCCGTACTTCTTTTCGGATTCGTCTATTATTATTATATTGCTGGCCGCACCGAGCACATAGAGATTTCCTGCTATCGTACTTGCGGCTGCAAGCGCAAGGTACGATATGGCCTTTGCTCCTAGGCTGCTTAGTATTGGCAGGTATAATGCTACCAAAGGCACATTTGATATGAACTGGCTAACAACAAGGCTTATGACGAAAATCGGGCCTGGCTGGGAAAGATTCAGCCCGAACTGGGTTATTAGGGATTGGAAGAATCCTGTAGACCAGACGCTCTGCACAAGTATGAACATTGATGCGAAGAATATGAGTATCGACCAGTTCACGCCCTTGGCCAGTTCGAAACGCCTCTTGCTTAGTATGAACATCGGCAGCGCGGACACGAGCCCTATGTCGCCCAGAGGTATGCCGGGGCCGTGCGTGAAAAGTTCTATTGCCACATTTACTGCTATAAGCACTATGAAAACTGACAGTGAGAACTTGCACAGGGTAGCAAGCTCCTTATCAGCTATCCTCTCCTTTTCTGTTATATCCACATTTCCGCTAAAGTGGCCCTTGAAAAAGAACCTTATTGCCAAATACACCACATATAGGCTGATCAGGGTCGGTATTAGCAGGTACTGGAAAAATTTCACAAGCGGAGTGCTTATCGCCCCGCTTGCGGCTATTAGTATGTTCTGGGGGTTGCCGATGGGGCTCATCGCGCTGCCGATGGTAACCGAAAATGCGAGCGCAAGAAGCAGAGGCTTGTAGTCTATGTTATGCTTCCTCGACACGGTCATTATCAGCGGCGTGGCTATTATGACGAATGGGTCATTAACTATGAATGCTGATATTATGCCTGCGCCGAAGATTATTACCAGTAACAATGTGCTCTTGCTTTGTATGCCCTCGAACGAATTATAGAAAAGGTTGACCAGGTAATTGCTCTGCCTTAGGCCTTCGCCTATGAGGAACATGCCAAGGAGCAGGAATATGACCTGAAAGTTTATCGCTGATATTGCTGCAGGTATGCTTATCTGGCCGGTTGCAAGCACAGCCGCTGCTCCGAGCGACATTGCAACCCACATGGGTATTCGTACATTTCCTACCTGCCTTATTGCTATAAGTACGAATACTGCGGCGATGGCTATTAGGGGTATTATCATACTAATACAGCTTTATATTTTGCATTGCAATATTCAGTAATGCATGCAGTTACGGCGCACGCTTCTGCGCATTTAATTTAAATACATTGTAAAAACATAAAAAGCGATATAATGGCAAATGCATGTCTTTTCAGCGGCGGAAAGGATTCGACACTGGCATTGCACAAGGCAATTGCCATGGGGATACGCATAGACCTCCTCATAACAATGAGGACTAAGAGCAAGGAAAGCTACATGTTCCATTACCCGAATGTCGAATATGCTGCAGTCCAGGCAGAGTCAATCGGGATAAGGCATGTGTTCGCCGATACTGATGGCAATAAGGAGTCGGAGCTTATTGACCTTGAGAATGCGCTCAGAGCCAATAATGTAAGGCTGCTTGTGACCGGCGCAACATATAGCAGGTACCAGGGCGATAGGATAAACAGGATTTCTGAAGCCATGGGCATAGAGCATCTTGCTCCGCTGTGGCACATAGACCCGGAAGAGGAGCTTGGGGAGATTTCAAGGAGCTTCGATGCTATAATAACATCTGTTTCTGCTGAAGGGTTTGATGAATCGTTCCTTGGAAAAAGGATAGATGCGGAAATGATAGGCAGGCTTAGGGAGATTAACAGGAAATATGGCATAAGCATGCTCTTTGAAGGCGGAGAAGCAGAGAGCTTCGTGCTTGATGCGCCGCTTTTCAGGGAGCGAATACGCATACTAAAGGCAAGGAATGAGTGGTATGGCAGCAGGGGCGCATATATAATAGAGGATGCAGTTGCAGAGCCGAAGAAGTAGAGGATCTTCAGGATATTTTTTTTGCAAAGTCTACGAGAGCTTCCAGAAGCTCCTTTATCCTTTGCCTTGTGCCTTCATCAGTAAGGTTTCCTTTCTCATCTACCTTTTGGCTGACAAAAGTTACAATTACCTCAGGCTTGTTTACAGGATGCATGTCTAGGTACACGAAGGTCTGGCGAAGCGCAAGCTGCGCCCTCTCGCCGCCTATTGTGCTCCCTGAAGCGCTCATTATTGCAACCGGCTTGCCCTTGAACGAATTGTCAGGATACGGCCTTGAAGCCCAGTCCATCGCATTCTTTAGCACGCCAGGTATTGAGTAGTTGTACTCTGGAGTGGCAATTAGTATTGCATCTGCCGACTTGACCCTGTCCTTGAACTCCCTCACCCGCTTTGGCGGGCTTGACTCAAGGTCCTGGTTGAATACGGGTATGCCTTCAAGGTCAAATATGTAAAGCTCGGCGTCTGGAGGCACGAGCGCTGCAGATGCCCTAAGTATCGCCTTGTTGTACGATTCCTTCCTTAGGCTTCCGGCAAATCCAACTATTTTTATCTTTCCAACCATCTGCTCTTACCTTATTCATTTTTGTCAGTCCATGAATGACTGCGGAGTTGGTGGCTCCTCAGGCACTCCCTTGCGCTTTCTTATCTCCCTTACTACCTTGTCCTGAAGGTCTTTGGGCAGCTTCTCGTATCCTGCATATTCTGGGTACCATATTGCCTTGCCCTGGGTTATGCTGCGGATCTCGTTTGAAAAGCCCTTTATCACCTCGGCCACAGGCACCTTGGCGATTATCGTTGCCTGCTCGTTCTCCTGCTGTATGTCTAGTATCTGCCCGCGCTTGCCCTGCAGGAACGTTATTATGTCGGATATGTACTCCTGGGGTATATTGACAGTGAACTTCTGCTTCGGCTCTAGGAGTATTGTGCCTGCCATAAGCATTCCGGCGTAGATCGGCCTTCGCATTGCAGGGATTATCTGCGCAGGACCCCTGTGCACCGGATCCTCGTGTATCGTTGCGTCGGTTATCTGCACCTTTATGCCTGTGCATTTCTCCCTTGCAAGCGGCCCGTCCTTCATCGCCTGGTCGAAAGCCTCTATGCAAAGCTCCATGACCTCGTTTAGATATTGGACTCCCTTTGTGGAATCTATGAGCACGCTGCTGTTCCTTATATTCACTACGCCCTTTGCCTCGTCCCTTGACATCCCCGCCTTTATGAACTCCTCTATGTGCGCCTTGCCCTTTGGCTTTCCTTCCTTGAACTCACCTGTGTCGAGAAGGTCTATTACGCCCTGCTCAAGGGGGGATACGGTCACATAGAATTTTGTGTGCCTGTTTGGAGACTTTCCCTCAACGTCTTTTGCATTGCCGGTTATTGTCTCCCTGTAGACCACTATAGGCTCGCTTGTCGTAATCGGAACCTTGAACTCATCCCTTATCTTTGTCTCTATTATCTCAAGGTGCAGCTCACCCATCCCGCTCACAAGATGCTCTCCTGTCTCAGGATTGAGCTCGGCTATTATTGTCTGGTCCCCTTTTGTGAGTTCCCTAAGGGCCTCAATTAGCTTTGACATGTCCCTGGTGTCCTTTGCCTCTATGGCCTTTGTGACCACTGGCTTGGAATAGTGCTTTATCTGCTCGAACGGCACTATTTCGTTCTCGCTTGCGGTGTCGCCTATCGACACGTTGTCAAGCCCTACAAGCCCAGCGATATTGCCTGCGGATATCGCATCAACTATGACCCTGTCCGGCCCCATGAACAGGCTTACCTGCTGCACCCTTTGCTTGTTTGCATTGCCGCTCAAAAGCAGCTCCGTTCCCTTTCTTACAGTGCCTGAAAACACCCTCCCTATTGCAATCTCTCCGCTGTGCTGGTCGTATGAAACCCCGAATATTACCATGTTTACCTTGGCCTTCTGGTCCACGCTCATCATGGCCTTGCCGTCCTCGCTGTTTAGGTCGCCGTGCCACAGGTGGGGTATACGATACGCCTGCGCCTCCCTTGGGCTTGGCAGGTGCTCTATCACCATTGACAGCGTTGCTTCGTCTATCGGGGCAAGCTGCTGCAGGCTGGCTTCGTCATTCTTTGAAGTAAGGTCGAATATCTGTTTGAATGTCACATTGTACTTCTTCATTATGTACATCGAAATGCCCCATTTCTTGTACGCAGACCCGAATGCCACGCTTCCATTTTCCACGCTGAGCTGCCACTTCTTTGCATATTCCTCAGGTGCGAACCTTGAGATCATTTTGTTAAGGTCGTTGATAAGCTTAAGCAGCCTCTCGAACGTCTGCTCCTGCGTGAGCTTGAGCTCGTTAAGCAGCCGGTCTGTCTTGTTCACGAAGAGCACTGGCCTTGCCTTTTCCTGAAGCGCCTGCCTCAGCACGGTTTCGGTCTGCGGCATTATTCCCTCCACAGGATCTACGACCAGCACTACGCCGTCTACTGCGCGCATGGACCTTGTGACGTGGCCTCCGAAGTCGACGTGCCCTGGAGTGTCTATTAGGTTTATTATGTAGTCCTTGTCCTTGTAATTGAAGGCAAGGGATATGTCTGCCGACTTTATCGTCATTCGCCTGTCCTTCTCTATGGCCTCGAAGTTTGTGTAAAGAGCGTCGCCTGCAACCTGCTTGGATATTATCCCGGCCCTTGCAAGCAGGGAGTCTGTCAGCGTTGTCTTTCCGTGGTGGACGTGGGCTATTATTGCAACGTTCCTGACACGGTCTATGTCAGTCATTATCTTTGCAACTTCGTCTGCAACGAATTCTTTCCTTACCATTCTTACCTTGCCCTCTTAGCGATTCTTTCCACTTCTATCCGCTTCTTTACCGCATAGCTGTCCGGGCTGTTTCCTGCAGCAAGTATTATCTCATTTGAAAGAGCCTCTGCAAGGGTCTTCCTGTTCTTGAAAGAGCTCATGAGTCCAGCCAGGGCTACATTTCGCAGTGCCACATCAAGCCTCCTCTGCGAGCTTATACCCACCGCAACGTTATAGCTTATTCCCCCGTACCTTACCCTTGTTGTGTCCTCTATCGGTGCAGCGTTCTGCAGCGCCTCAAGGAGCACCTGCACTGGATTCCTGTTTGTCTTTTTTTGTATTGAATCAAATGCCTCTTCCACTATGTGTGTCACCTTGAGCTTCTTGCCCTGCAATGACCCTTTCCTACGTATGACCTTTCCTGAGATCTTCTTGCCGGTCCCGCCGCGCATAAGCTTGCTTATCAGCCTTTCCACAACATCGACATGTGACAGGTAATATGCCTTGTATTTCCTTCTTCCGAAAAGGTTGGGGTATGCCTTCCTGCTCATCTTTATGTAGGCCGTTAGGCTTGGATCCCCTACCGCAAGCTCGTTGACATTGTATTTCTCGAACAGCAGCTGCCCGCTTTGCTCCAAATTCTGGTCTTGCTGGGCCGCCTTTGCCGTCTTCCTGCGTGCGGATTTTTGCGGCTGCTTTGCCTGGGTTTCTTGGGAGGCCTGCGCAGCGGCAGGAGCTCCTTCTGCAGGTGAGCCTTCAGGGCTGCTGGTCTGCATATTTACGTCATCGGCCATGAAATCATCTCTTTGGCTTCTCCTTCTTGCCCTTTACTATCTGGTATATGTCGGTTCCGTTTACAGCTATAACGCGGTACTTCAGGCCAGGTATGCTGCCCATCTGGCCTCTCTGCGATCCGCCCATTCCCTGTATCGTGACTTCGTCGTGCTCCTCTATGAAATTTATAGTCCCGTCAAAAGGCACGTAAGCGCCCACGGTCTTGCCGTTCTTCACCAGCTGGACCCTGACGCATTTTATAAGCCCTGAGTGAGGCTGCTTCTGCTGCAGTACGAACTTTTGCAGCACAAGGGCTTTTGCCATTGGCACTGTACCTACCGGGTCATACTTTGCCTTTAGCTTGAAATACTTCCTCTTCCACCACTTCTTGAGCATCCTGTACCTTTTCCTCTTTCTCATCAGTTCCTTTGCTGCAAATTCTCCTTTTGGCAAATACTACACCATCAATATTCTTCCTTTGCTATGTTTGAGTTTCCCGGTTCTATAACTGCAAGCCCGTTTACCGAATACGGCTTTCCGCACACAGTGCCCAGCTCCAGGGAGCTGCCGTTGAAGTTGACCAGGCGTATCCCGGCTATCTTGCATGCATGGTTTATGTCATCGGATATGGATTTCTTCCCTTTCAATGCCACAACCACCACTTTTGCGCTGTCTGTTGCAACTGCCTTGAGCACCTCTCTGTAGCCGAGGCTGACCTTGCCTGTCTCAACAGCAAGTCTTATGTCGTTGCTCAAATCAGCCAAGCTACCATCTTTGACTTTGAAGGTGCCACCGACCGTAGCGGATGGCAACTAGATATTCTTTGGGAAGGTATTTAAAGCTGAGTATGCCGTCTTTGGATATCTGCGATGGATATCTCTCTTTTCATGGAGTTATTCTGAATCGTTTTTCATCGTCCAGATAGAGCGACACTGCTATGAGGAAGATGGGAAGGTCCCTTATGAAAAGTTCGAGCAGGCCGTAAAATGCAAGGTCGGCCATTATTGCGAGCATCATTAGCGCAGCAAGCGCGGAGAACAGGCGCAGGTGAAAGCCAAGAAGCACGGCAATCCCTATTGCTGCAAGTGCAATGCCATGAATCACGACAAGGCTATCCGCATAGCTCAAGTTAGATGCAAAAGTCGGAAGGTACTGTACCCAGTAAACAGGCTGCAGCACCTCCCATATACCTATGCCTATGAAAATTACTGCTATGCTTAACCTTATCAGCAGATGCCTTGCCGCACTCCTATCAATCATGCAATCTACTAATTTTCTACGAGCTGCTGTTTGATACTGTAGCCACCTTGAACCCGAATACGTTCTGGCCGTTTATCACTCCTGCCTTGGTGTCAAATTCGTAGTAATACAGCGGAAGCCCCAGGTATGTGTCCTGCTTTGTTCCGTTTGTCCTTGTTATTACACCGAAAGCGGACGCATTAAGGCCAGGCGCAACTGTAAGGTTTGCTGCGTAGAATACCGGCCATGCCTGCACACAGCCGCCGTAGCATGCGCTGGAGCCGCTGTATGGGGTGTCCTTGGTGTATATGTACAGAGTCCACCCAGAACTGTTTACAAGGTAGTTCCCAACTGTTGGATTGTAAGCAACGTTTACTGCGTAGCGGCGCGTTGTGCCCGGAGCTGCCGAGCTGGTCGGCTGCGAAGAGGAATTGTAAGGCGCAGAAGATGCTGTTGAAGTCTGGTTGCTAGGATACTGCTGCGGCTGGCTGCTGGTTGTGGCAGAGTATGCTGACTGCGGGCTCCTTGAGATTGCAAATGCCCCTACTGCAACTATTACAACTATTATTGCTATTGCTACTATAATCACGTTCTTTTGCAAGCTAATCACATGGCTATTTTTATTTTAAGCATTAAAAGCGTTAGCTCTTCGCGCTTTTACGTAAATATAAATAATATGTCATCCGGCTTGTCGACGTGATATTGATATGCGCATGAACATCTTTTTGCGTGCAACGCCGCTGATGCGCAGGCCTGCGTTGTGTGCAATATCTTCAACTTCTTCCCTGCTTATGGAATGGCTTTTCGCGAAGGTTCTGTGCACTCCGCGCCTTTTGGAGTCATATTCGTAAATCCTTATTTCGCCTCCGCTTCTTAGGAACCCGGACAAATACCTTAGGGATTTTGCCTGCTCCTTCCAGTGATGAAAAGACAATGTAGAATATATTATATCGAATTTTGCTCGGGTGGGTACATGCCTGCTTGAGCCGACCAAAAATGACAGGTTTCCCATGCCTTCGGAGTTCCTTTTCGCTATGCCTATCATTGCACGGGATGGGTCTATGCCGCATATGCTGATGCCGCTGCGCGAACGTGCCAGCCTTATAGGTATGCTGCCCGGCCCGGTTCCTATGTCAAGCATATTCCTAGCTCCGGATTTCAACAGGTCCGAGACTACAAAATCATAAAAGCCTCCGAACATCGGGAATCTTATTGCAAAGGCGTAGAGGTGTGACAGAATCGCGCCGAACTTTTCTTCGCCTGCAAGATAATAGTCTTTCATACGTTCACGTTTGGTGCAAGTGCGCAGTGATATTATGCTGCATTGCAGCTTTTTAAGTATGGCTTTGCGCAGTTTTTAATCTGTGCAAATGGCAGTGGCGTTTAGCGCGCAGCTCGATGCGGCGCTTCTTGTATTGCAAGGTACAGCAGTATCACAAAGTAATTTAACATAGCAATTTGAATTAGGTTTGATACAATGCGAATCTCCGCCAAAGATTTGGGATGGCTTGCAGTGGATGACTTCTGCCCGCGCTGCTTCTGGATAGAAAGGCATGCGAACGGGCTGCCTTACCAGATGGGATTCCCTGGCATTTTTTCCTCTATTGATGCTTACACAAAAAATATAGTTGAAAGATATGTAAAAAACAACAAAGAGCTGCCAAAGTGGCTGAGCAGCATTGGGGACATAAAAAGAATTATTTCGATAAAGCCATCCGAATTCAAAACGGAGAGAGGTGGCGTTACTCTGAGCGGAATGCCGGATCTAATGTTCGAGAGGCATGATGGCAGCTTTGCAATAGTTGACTATAAGACAGCGAAATATACAGGCAACCAAGACGCTCTCATGCCTGTTTACCAGATCCAGCTCAACGGCTATGCATATATAGCAGAGGCCATAGGGTACCGCCCTGTAAGAGACCTTTATCTGGTGTACTTCGAGCCTCCTTACAGGGAAACATATGACGCAATAACGGACGGGCACACAAACGAGGATGGCTTTGATATGCCATTCAAGCCGGTTATACACAGGATAAAAAAAGACACTGCAGAGATAGATGTGCTGCTTGGCAAGGCAAGCAGGACATATGAATTAAGCAGGCCGCCAACGGGGCTTGCTGGATGCAAGGACTGCAAACGCCTTGAAGATTTGATATGCATAGTATCAAATGGTTCTTAATTTCGAATGGCTTTGAAACGCATGCTACTTGCTCTGGCGGGACATGCTGCCAGCTGTTCTGAATTACTTACATTAGAGGAAACAAATGACTATAACATTACTACATCTGGCAAATCTCTAAAATCGCTATCTTTGGTGAGTATCTTTAGTTCATATATGGATCCGCTAGCCAATATGAAAGAATCAAGCATTCCCCACTTCTTAATGATCTTTTTTCTTTCGAAATTCAGTTTTCCTGCAAGAACAGTTATGTCCTCGTCTAATTCTATTACATTGCTCAGCTGTTTTATAGTATTAATAAGAGAAGGCACTTCTTTATTCTCTTTTAAAGCCCAGTTAGTAACCTCTGCCAAGCTGACTATACTAGTATAACAATCTACGTCACCTAAGAACTCCTTTACACGCTTCCCTTTCGCACTGCCTATGAAGAACTCTACCCATGCAGATGTGTCAAGAAGCAAAAAATCGCCTATACTCTATCTACTGAATGCCTTTCAAAATGTCTGGCGCCTTTGGCTATTCCAAAAGCCTTTGCAATAAGATCCTTCCTCTTTTTGAGAACGGCTATTTCTACCTCTTCGCCTTCCTTTATTGATTTATTTGCTATTAGCTGCTTTGGTATTAATACTCCAAAAGAAGTTCCAATCTTCCTTATTTTTACCTTGAATATCGCCTCCATTTAACCACATTATAATATATTATAATGCAATTATATAAGGTTTTGCATTAAGCAGGCCAAGTTAGTCATAAGACGCCCTGGCCGGGATTCGGACCCGGGTCGCAAGCGTGACAGGCTCGCATCCTAACCACTAGACGACCAGAGCAGACACGTATATTGAAGCCAAAAGACTTTATAAGCATAGCTAATTTCCTTGATCTGCAGCGCCGCGCC
>DAHXMA010000028.1 GCA_027365725.1 Microcaldota archaeon
ATTGGGAAATGGCATAGATAAACCTTTGAGCCGAACAAGTCTCCCTTGTAACCATATGCAGTGCTTGCTCCCTTGCGGAACGTTTCATAAGTCACTTTCCCTACAAAGCACACCAGCCTTGGTCTGTAGCGCTTCACCGCACGCAGCATTCTCTCTATACCCTGCACTTCTTCGCCTTTCTTGAGCTTCGATACATCGACAGTCGGCCTGTCCACAAGATTTATGAAGTTCAGCCTGTATGCCTGTGCAAACCTGCTTTCGTACATCTTCCTAAGCTCTTTGTCGCTCTTAAGCAATTCCACAGGCTCGTCTATGAGCCCCGCCCTGCTAAGAAGGTACCAGAACATCTTGTTGTTCGAGAACGGCACGCCTCTCGCATATGAGCCAGGGTGCGGATTTATCCCAACAAACATTATGAGCGCATTCTTAGAAAGCTTGTAATGTATGTTTTTGTACTCCAGGCAAATCACCAATCCTGTTCAATAAACCAATCACTTCGGATACGTAATCCTTGTCCCATTCACCTTGGCAAAGCTTGTAAGCCTGTGCGGCCTTGCTGTGGCTGCCCCTGAAATATGGTACACCTTCCTGCCCCTCGCTGTCAGTGCGTCCGCAATCAGCGACCTGTGGCACCTGAACGGATTGCCTTCCGCGCACACCATTGCAACAGTATTATCCTTGCTTATGCCTATCAATTTCAATACTGCGCTTGCGAACGCCCTTGTCTGCATATAGTCTGCGAACCCCCTGAAGCTTTCATTCCTCCATCCTATGTTTATCGAGTCTTTGGATGGTCTTCTCAAGCCGCCCAGCTCTTTAAAATGCATATACTTTATGCCGCGTTTCTTAAGCCTCGATGCTAGCGCAGGCCCGTTGAATCCCGGCTGGTGCCTTGACTTTGGTATTGTGCGGACGTCTATGAGCATATTTACGGAATGCGCTTTGAGAAGGCTTATGAATTTCGAAACGCTGAGATTGGAGTATCCTATTGCATATATGGGGTTTGCAGCTTTCGGCATAATGCAGCATCGCAATTAGCATTAATACTCTTGCTGCCATATTTGCGTAAGGTGGTTACATGACCGACTACGACAAGGAGTTCCTCGACTACATGAAGAGCAAATACCGTATAACCGTAGAAGACGCGACTAATGGAAGCGAAAAGGCCATATTGACCTTCACTGTGGCATGGGACATATGGAAGCAGGCAAAGCGCGTCTACTCGCAGAAATGAAGCGATGCTAAATCCTGTCGCCTGATCAAGCCTTTACTTGCGCGCCTTCCAATGACTTGCTGCAGCTGCATGCCTCCCTTTTTTCTGGGATGTCCTTGACTATCGCAGCTATAAGGGCTTTGAGCTTTGGCACATTCGCCGCGAACATCCTCCCCACCTCGTTGTAATCTACAGGTTTTATGTTCGGATCGCCCTCCAGCCCCGAATCATAATCTGTCACCAAGCCTATCCCCAAGTAGCACATGGACTTTTCCTTAGCCAATGCTATCTCTGGATACAGGGTCATGTTTATCATGTCGGCACCCGCAGCCCTGAAGTATCTTGATTCCGCTTTCGATGAAAACCTGGGGCCGTTGATCACAGCGACAGAGCCGC
>DAHXMA010000019.1 GCA_027365725.1 Microcaldota archaeon
TGGAAACGAGCTGGGATTCTTTAATTTGCGTTGCTAGCCTTGGCGTAAATGAATTTCCAGATAGCGGAAAAAATGCCCTTTTAAGGTTGAAGCGCAACATAACGCAAAATAAGCGCTAACTGAGTAAGTGCATGCACTGCAAGCTCGAGTGGCAGCGGGCTGTCTTTCCAGCCGGTTTTGAGCGCACCAACAATTGTAGAGGCACTTTTAGTGGCCATACTGGTAAGCGCAATTGCAGGTATATATCCGGCATGGAGGGCGTCCAAGATGCAGCCAATAGATGCGCTTAGGGAGCTTTAGTCCTGTAGCTTAGCACTGCCTTACTTTGATGAAATAGATGTTTGGCTCCTCGTACGGATGGGCTTTTCTTATCGCATTGCATACCGCTTCAAGCTTGCTGGAAGGGCATGACATATCTATCTTCACCGACCGCACCTTTGATATCCTTCCAACCTTTCCGATGCTTGGATGAGAGCCTTTCCCAGATTTCCAAGTCCCGTATCCGGTTGTGACTATTGCACACCTGCTGTAATTGCCAAACTTTCCTGCGCCTGCACTTGATGCTGCATCGATAAGCTTTTTTATCGTCCTCTCATTTTCCGGGCAGTCGAAGATTACGCGATAATCCATACATATCCCTTTGCCTGGCGGGCTTTGCGGCCAATAACCTAGCGCTCTTGGGCATTTAAGTCGACGGGCATGACGGGATTTGAACCCGCAACCAGCGGCTCCGCAAGCCGCTGTGCTATCCAAGTTACACCACATGCCCGCGATGATAATTTATATAGGTTTCTATTTATAAAGACTTTACGCAATATATGGCTAGTGAGTCTATGTCGGAAAACAAAGGAAAGGTTTGCATTTCGTGCGGCAGGCTTAGCACAGAGTACGTTGAGTTCAAGTGCCCGTCGTGCATGCAGGGCGCCATAATACGGGACAGGATATGCAGGGAAAGGCATACAAGATACAGATGCCCGAATTGCGGGACTGAGGGACCATAATGGGAAAGGTTGCCACTGTATTCAAGGTTTATGCTGAAGACGTTTCAAAATCGGATTCTATAAGAGCTGAAATTGTCAAGGGCCTCAAACCTGAAAGCATACAGGTTGAGGAGATAGGCTTCGGCATAAAGGTAATAAAAGTGATGTTTGTCCACGAGGACCAGGAAGGCAGCACCAGGTTTGAGGAGGCCCTTCGCAAAGTGGGGGGAGTAAAGGACGTCGAAGTGGACGACGAAACGCTTTTGTAGCGGCTGCGCTGATTATTGCCCGCAGATTTCCCCGAGCAGGCAGACGGATGTATTGCCGGTTATCCTGACTTTTACCCTATCGCCAAGGCTGCAGCCTGAAGCATTAAGCGGAATGGCAACTATCCTGTAGGAATCGTCGCGCCCGGTAATGGAACGGCGGGTTTCCTCTGTTATAAGCACGCTTTCAGTTGTGCCTATCAAAGTCGACAGGTCGCTGTGCTGCACCTGCCTGGCCAGCCTGGACATCTCAGAGCTCCTTGCCTTCACCTCGCCATTTTGGATCTGCTTTAGTTTTGAGGCCTTTGCATGGGGCCGCATTGAAAACTTGGACACATTGGTAAAAGTGGGCCTGTAATTCTCTATGAAATCCATTGACTTTGCGAAATCCTCGCGCGATTCGGTAGGGTATCCCGCTATTATGTCGGTTTCTATGCTTATGCCGCTTACCTTTGAGCGAAGCTCATCTAAATGCCCGCAGAATTGCTCTATCGTATACCCCCTTTCCATGTCCCTTAGCACTTTGTTGCTCGCCGACTGCAGGGGAAGATGCACAAACCTGTAAATGCGCCTGTCGGCAAATGCACTTATAAGCCTGTCAAAGTACTTTGGAAGGTGCTCAGGGTTTAGCATTCCTACCCTTATCCTGAAATCACCTGGGATGCAGGACAGATCTAAAAGCAGCTCGGCTATGTCGGTCCCGCAATCTAGGCCGTATGCGCCTACATCCTGTGATGTGAGCTCTATCTCCTTTGCACCCCTGCCTACGGCCATCTCAACCGCCTTTGCTATGAGCTTGTCGGAAAAACTGTTCAGCGGCCCACGCGCAAATTTTGTTTCGCAGAACGAGCAGCTGCTAAGGCATCCCTCGCTTATTGGTATGCGGCATATTACTCCAAAATTTTCTCTGGCTAAGGCTGCTTTGTCGATTCTCGAGTATCCGTAGTAGTCCACCCTGCCCCTAGCCCTTATCTCCTCCAGCGCCTCGCCTATCCTGTGCATGTTGCTTGTGGAGATTATGCTTGCACTTGGGGCTGCGCCAAGGATAAGGTCGCGGTTTGCGCTAGCCATGCATCCTGTTACTATGATCCTGCATCCCTGCGAAGAAAGAGATTTCAGCCTTGCCAGTATCTTCTGCTCTGTGGGCTTCTTCACAGTGCAGGTGTTTATTATTACATAATCTTCCTTGCGCGGATTTTGCGCCTTGCCAGTGCGCACATATACGCCCTCGCCGGAGAGTATAGACTTTGCCATGTCGCTGTCAGACTGGTTCAGCGTGCATCCATATGTCTCTATTATGGCGCGATCCATTCAACATAACCCTTAAAATACCTACGTGTTTCATAATTAAATAATATAACCATACTTATTGGCGTGATTCTGATGATGTGCGCAAGATGCGGAAGGGACATACACAAGTATAATACATGCAATTACTGCAAGAGGCAGGTTTGCACATACTGCGTAAAGAGCTCGCGAAGGGTTTCGAAGACCATAAGGCTTGCGATATGCAAGGATGACTGGTCCAAGCTCCAGTCAAGAAAGGCGTTTAAAAGCGCAACAAAGGAATAACCCGGCCCTATCTTTCAATTCCTATGTGCACAGCCTTGCCTGAGATTTCGAACCTTGCTGTGAAGGCCGATTTTAACTCTTCTGTGCTTGAAATGCTTGAGGCATTTAGCGCCTGCTTTAGGTTTTCAGCGTTCGCATTTATAAGGCTGGACATTTCTGGATCTGCCTTGTAGAATATCCTCACAGAGTCTCCTTTCCTAAGCCCCATCTCCTTCCTTGCAATCTGAACCCTGCGCTGGAACTCCCTTAGCCTGGCCTCATCCTGCAGCTCCTTCCCTATTTCGCTTGATATGGACACGGTGCCATGCCTGAACACTGTGAAGCTGTCGTTTTCCGCTTTCTCGGCCTTTATAACATGCTCATTCCTTATTGTGTATTCGCCGCTGGGTGTCTTTAGCACGTGCTCGCCGTGCCTTGAAAGGTCTTCTGCAATCTTCTCGTGATCTGCAGACCTGATGGCTTGTGCTATATGCGCAGATTTATCCTTGAAGTCTGGGCCTAGCCTTGAGAAATTAGGCTTTATCTCAACGTTGCGCTTGACCTTCATTTTCACCTCAAGCTCTTTCACGTTGGTATATTCCATTATTATGCCTGAGAGCTTTGATATCGAGCTTAGGGCGGCTTCATTGTTTACCTCCACAATGGCCCTTGAAAGAGGCTGCCTGAGTTTTATGCCAGCCTTCTCGCGGCTGCTCAGGATTGCGGTTACCGCTTCCATTGCGGCTTCAAACTCGCCCTCTATTCCTGCGCTTATGAGGCCGGCCTTCCATTTTGGCCAGCGCTCGAGGAATATGCTCTCCTTGAACTTGAATCTGTCCAAGTATATCTTCTCTGATGCGAACGGGGTTATTGGCGCCATCAGTATCAGGGTATTGAAGAAGACATAATTGAGTATGTTGAGGGTCTTGTTTGAGCCGCTGGCTGAGGAGAGTATGCGTTTCTTAGCCAGCTTCAGATAGAACCTGCTCAGGTCCATTACTATGAACGACCTCAGCGCGTTGACAGCCCGATATATCTCATACCTGTCAAGATTTTCGGTCACATATTTTATCGTTGAATTAAGCCTTGATATTATCCACGCGTCTTCCGGAGGCAGGCCGTCAAGCTTCCCTGGGCTTTTAATGCCGCGCAGCTTATAAGACATGGCTTCTGAGTATTCGCCGGTAAGGTTTGATATATTATAAAGAAGTATTACAGACTTGTTTGCCTCGTTTATCTTGTCCATGTTGAATATCAGGTCAAGCTGCGGGGTGTGCGAAGTGCACCAGAGCCTGAAGGCGTCTGCGGTTACGGTCTTGAGGAGATCGTTAAGCGGCACGTAGTTGCCTATTTTCTTGTGCATTTCCCTGCCGTCGCTGCCCAGCATCATCCCATGCATGACTACATTTTTGAATGGCCGTTTGCCGTGCACTATTACGCTCGACTTGAGCTGATACGAAAACCAGCCCCTGAGCTGCTCTATCGCCTCAAGTATGAAGTCCATTGGGAATATGAGGTTGAACTGATCCTCTGTAAGGCTTGCCCTGAATGCTATGCTCGAGTCAAACCATACGTCCAGGACGTCCTTGATGCGCTCCATGCTGCTGCCGCAGGCCTGGCATTTTATCACTACATTGTCTATGTACGGCCTGTGCAGATCCGTAAGCGAATCCACGAAGTCCTTGTTCGTTGAAAGGCTGCGAAGCTCCTTAAGTGATCCTACGACCTGCCATTTGCCGCAGCCTTTGCATTCCCATATGGGCATTGGTATGCCCCAGTATCTTTGCCTTGAAATGGCCCAGTCTGGAGAGCTCTGTATAACGTCCTCCTGCCACTTCTGCGCCTCTGCCGGGTGCCATAAAACCTTTTTGTTCTCTGAAATCAGCTTCTTTTTTACTTTTTGTATATTTATGAACCACTGGTCAGTGGCCATGAATATGAGCTTTGTATCGCATCGCCAGCAATGGGGATAGCTATGCAGTATGCTTGAGCTGTCAACCAGCGCGCCGATTTTTTTCAAGTCATCGATTATTTGCTTGTTTGCTGCATCAGGCACCGACAGGCCGGAGTACTTTCCGGCATCTGCTGTGTATAAGCCCTG
The DNA here is from genome assembly GCA_027365725.1 of Microcaldota archaeon. Taxonomy (GTDB): domain Archaea; phylum Micrarchaeota; class Micrarchaeia; order Micrarchaeales; family CABMGC01; genus JAJZNA01. Next base: position 4,899 of record DAHXMA010000019.1, read on the forward strand.
CTTGTCTACTGGCGAGACTATTGGCATCCTGTTCTTCTTGCCTATCAGATAGTCCTCAAGCCCGTGGCCTGGGGCTATGTGCACAAGTCCGCTTCCCTCAGATGATGATACCAGCTCTTTTGCCATTATGACCCGATGGTACTTCCTTAGTTTCTTTTGCATTGGCACTTCTGCCTCTAGCGGGTTGCGGTAGCATATGCCAGCAAGGTCGCTTCCTGGAAACTCGCTCTCCACTATCACGCTTTCCTTGAGCATTTCGGATATCCGATCCACGCTGCTTTTTATCATTACGTATCTTTTTCCGGATATTGTGGCTACCACGTATCTTTCGTCTGGATGCACTGCTACAGCGACATTGGCCGGCAGGGTCCACGGCGTGGTTGTCCAGATGAGTAGGCGCAGCCCGCTGCCTGGAGTGATTTTGGCATTGGCCGAGGCGTCTGCGTCAACGTCAAACGCCACGAAAATGGATGGGTCTGTGTCATTTCTGTATTCCACCTCCATGCTGCCCTGGGAAACTGACGTGCCGCAGCTTTTGCAATATGTGGTTGAACGGACGTCGCGGTATAGGAAGCCCTTGTCGCTCATCCTCTTCAGGTAATCCCACGCAATTTCCATGTAAGGCATTCTTGAGGGAATGTAAGGGTTTCCGAAATCAAGGGACATGCCGAACCTGTAATAGTCCTTGTCCATCCTTCCTATATACGCATCCACATATTCCCTGCACGTCATTATGAATTTCTCAACTCCGATGCTTTCCTCTATCTCCTTCTTTGACTTTATGCCCAGCTGCGCCTCGGCCCTTTTTTCTATTGGCAGCCCGTGGACATCGTAGCCGGCTTTGTCATATACGTCGTAGCCGCAGAACCGCCTGTATCTTAGGATCACGTCCTTCATGGACTTCACCCACATCTGGCCAGGATGCAGGTCTCCGCTGACGAATGGCGGACCGTCGAGAAAATAGAATGGCTTGCGCCCCTTGTTCTGCTGCCTTGTCTTTTCGAGTATCTTGTTTTCTGACCAATACTTAGATATCTGTTCTTCATTTTCAGTGAGCTTGAACATCGTAACACTGCGCCAAAAAACCAGTATATTATATTAAACCAATTATTAAATGCTTTTGCTGCGCATCCATACATAGCGAATTAAATGAGATCTGCAGATGCGGCAACAATAGTAAGGGTACTTATAATAGTGCTTGTGGCGTACCTGATCATTGGCAGAATGAGCCCTTTTATAATAATAGCCCTGATAGCAATTGCAATGGCAATGGATGCTGCAGACGGATTCATGGCAGTTAATGAGATAAGCGGCGGCCGGGTAGGGCTGGCTACTTATGTCAGATCGCTTGGAGGGGATGCCAGGTCTAGGAAAATTGTCAGGTCATTCAAAGAAAAAATATCTAAGAGGTATAAGTACGGGGCAAGAATTGATGTGGCAGGAGACAGGGCGGTGGAGTACATACTTTGGCTTGTGTACACTTATGTGAACGTGATACCCCTATTCGTGCTTATAATTGTAATAATAAGGCACTCGTTTGTGGATGCCGTAATGGCTTCGAAAGGCACTTCATCAAGGCTTAAGACCAAATTTGCCAGGGCAGTGTATTCCTCGAACATTGGGCGGGGCGGCATAAACGTGGTTAAATTCCTTGCTTTCTCCTACCTGTCTCTCGTATACATAGCAGGGTACCCAGCATGGATAGGATATGTGCTTGTGTTCATACTTGTTGCATACATATTGCTCCGCGGATCTGCCGAGCTGTATGAGGCGCATGAATCGGAAAGGTAGCGCTGTTGATTTGATGGTGGCAAAGATAAGCGTAATAATACCTGCTCTCAACGAAGAGAAATACATAAAAAATGTCATAGGAGGGCTGAAAAAGCAGGCCTTTATGGATTTTGAGACAATAGTGGTAGATGGAGGGAGCTCTGACAGGACAGTGGAAATTGCCCGATTGGGCGGGTGCAAGGTTGTGACTGAACGGCGTAAAGGAATAGGCAGGGCCAGGAATTCTGGAGCAAGGGCAGCCTTGGGATCCATAATATTCTTCACAAATGCAGACACCCGTGCTTCGCCTGGGCTGCTTCAAACTTACTATGACCTGTTCAGTGACGGCAATGTTGTCGCAGCGACAGGACCGCTGGTTCCTTTGGAAAGGACAACCAGGTTCATAAGATTTGGGTATAGATTTGCCTCTGTCTTTCTAGCAAAATTGTCTTTTGCGATGCATAAACCTGCAATAAGCGGGTCCAATTTTGCAATTAGGAGATCCGCCTTCCGCGCATGCGGCGGGTTTGACGAGTCTTTGGCAACTTATGAAGACCTTGACCTGGCTCATAGGCTTGGCAAACGCGGGAAGGTAGTGTATGTGGATGATGCCGTGGTTGCCACAAGCTGCAGGAGGATTGTGAAATGGGGAGTTGCAAGATACATAATTTTCAATGCAGCCAATATTGCAAGGTATAATCTGTTCAGAAAGCCTGCTGAAAGTTATGAGCCTGTAAGATAGGGAAGGTGGTTTATGATGGCAGATAGGATTAGTGTAATAATACCTGCGCTTGACGAACAGGATTACATAAGATATGCACTTGACGGGCTCAGGAAACAGAGCATGAGAAACTTCGAGACCATAGTGGTCGATGGAGGGAGCTCTGACAAGACAGTAAGCATAGCAAAGAGTTTTGCAAATGTTATAACATGCAGGAAGCGGGGGACTGGGCGCGCAAGGAACATGGGTGCCAGGAAAGCTACAGGAAACATATTGCTCTTCATTGATGCTGATACAAAGCCAAGCCCGAAATTGCTGGAAACTTACAGCGGCATATTCTCTTGCAGAGACATAGTGGCCGCTACTGGGCCGATATACCCGATCGACAGCAATAACTTCTGGATAAGGAAAGGCTATGAGTTCGTTTCGGTCTTCCTGGTAAGGCTGTCGATATTGGTAGGCAGGCCGGCAATAGTCGGCTCTAATTTTGCTGTGAGGGCGTCGAAATTCAGGGCTGCCGGGGGGTTTGATGAGAGCCTGATGACATACGAGGACTGGGCGCTGTCAAACAAGATTAAAAAATACGGCAAAGTGGAATACTCAAAAAAAGCCGTTGTGCATACAAGCGCAAGGCGCATAAAGTCATGGGGTATTTTTGGCTATGTGGCTTTCTACCTGACAGATGCAATCATGTATAAATTTACCGGAAGGTCAAGGAAAATGTATGAAATAGTAAGATAGGGTATTTGGGCGCCATGGCAGGAAGTGCAGAGTTTTCGATACATATAAAAGTCTTTTTATGCAAATATGCATAGTCTATTCTGTCTTCTATACTGTAAGTGGTAATTAATGGACTACACTAAATTCGAAAAGGCAACGATAATAGGTGCAAGAGCGCTGCAGCTTGCGTACGGAGCTCCGCCTCTGATAAAAGTGCCTGAAGGCGTGATAGAGCCGCTTATTCTAGCAGAAAAGGAGTTTGAAGAGGACGCAATACCAATAGTCGTTGTAAGAAAAGAAAATTTCTAGAGATATAAATGGAGCAACAATATGACATTGTAGTGGCTGGCGCGGGAATTGCCGGTTGCCTATCTGCCGCTGGTGCTGCCAGAGAAGGTGCATCTGTACTACTTCTTGACAGGAATGACAATGCGCAGGTTGGAAAAAAGACAAACTGGGGCTGGGTTTGCGGTGACGCTGTTGCTAAGACCCATGTGGATTTCCTGGAAAAGGAACTCGGCCTGCGGCTGTCAGAGCCGGTCCTTGACCTTAGGGTGGATGGCGTCCAGGTACTTAGCCCTGATTTAACCAGAAAATTCCAGTTCGAGGGCGCAGGATACAGCCTTGACAGGCCAAAGCTCGCGAAAGTGCTTGTGGATTTTGCCATCAAAAACGGCGCAGAATATGCGCCAAGGCACGAAGTTGAGGGGCCGTTAATAAAAGAGGATAAAGTTGCAGGAGTGTACGGTAGGGATGCAAAGGGGGAGCAGTTCAGCGTTGGGGCAAAGATAGTAATAGACGCGCTTGGCATTGCCAGCACGATAAGGAGGAAGCTGCCAAAAAACAAGTACATAGAGAACACAGTAAGCACAGATGACATAGAGTCAACAGGAAGGTACATTTACAAATTCAATCCCGCAGGGGATGACGCAAGGTACTATGACCCTAAGAATGCACTGATACACCTTAACCAGCAACTTGCGCCAGGAGGCTATGGCTGGGTTTTTCCGAAAACCGGGAACAGGGTAAACATAGGAATCGGCGTGGAGAAGAAGAGCCTTGAAATACGTAACAGCAAACTTGGCAGGACGGATACGCTGCATATGCTTATAGACAAATACGTCGAATGGAATCCGCTTGTAAAGGACACCGAGCTGGACCAGCAGGACTCTAACGGAAAAGGCTACTGGTCAGTGACCGTAAGGAGACAGTTTGACAGCCTCGTTTTCCCTGGCTACATGGGAGTTGGCGACAGCATGGCAATGCCTAATCCGATAAGCGCAGGAGGCATCGGCCCGGCAATGTCCGGCGGGGCGGTGGCTGGAAAGATAGCTGCTGGAGCAGTAAGTTCGGGAGAGACCGGCATTGAGGCGCTATGGAAATACAATCTTAGGTTCAATGAAATATACGGAAGCAAGACAGCGGGGCTGGAGATCTTCAGAATATACCTGCAGTCGCTTAACAATGATCTTATAAATTATGGCATGTCCAAGTTCCTCACGGAAGAGGAGGCTGTGGAGATTAGCTATGGCAACATACCAAAGATAACAATAGCAAGCACCTTCAGCAAGGTATTAAGCGGGGTCTCAAACATAACTGCGTTCAAAAACCTGCTTTTTACCGTAAAGAAAATGAAGGAGATGAACGAACTTTACACAAAGTATCCCAGCAGCCCTGCAGCTTTTGATGCGTGGAAAGCAAAGGTTACTGAGAGCATGAGGGAAGTTAAGGAAACCTTCCGGCCTAATCCAATATGACAGGTTACGTGCCGGCACGCAGAAAATAATCGCAGGGCTATTTTGCCGTGGTGCCTGCGCCTGGTTTTAAGGCGTTTCCATATAGGTCGTAAACCGCAATCCTTTTGAAATCGAAGATGCGGCTGTTTAGCATGGGCATATGCTTCTCGGTTCCGTCACCTATCCTGCTTCCTATTATGAGCCTGTTGAATGCTGGTGCTGCAACAAGCTTTATGGCTGGGTTATAGTTTTTATAGCGATCCTTCATGCCTTCGCCTGCCGGCGCTACGAGCCATGCCTTCCTGTCGATGCCGTTTATCTGGGCTGCAATGTGGCCATGGCCGCATAGGATGTATTTCTTTGATACGGCATCTTCCGATGGGAGCGAGTTCCCGTGCATAAGCGCGCAGTCGGTAAGCAGTATCTCCTTCTCGACAATGCATTTTGCACCTATGTCGCCTAGCAAGGAAGCTATATATGCATCGTGATTGCCCTTTGCTATGATTATCCGCATTCCTTCCAGCTCTCTGAAGAATTCCCTGAATGACGCCATGTCCTCTCTAGTGAGATTGGTGATCCTGTGCTTTACATCACCAAGGAGCACCACCCCATTCGCCCGGTTCGAGTCGCACAGCCCTCTTATCTCCCTGCCTAAGGCGCGTGCCGAGTTTGGAAAGCTTATTCCTGCAGCGTTAAATTTGTCCTCTATGCCTACGTGAAGGTCGCCAACTGCAAGCAGCCGCTCAGGCTCAATTATTGCGGCAGGCACGCCTTTTATGAAAAATATGCCCATGAATCAGATAGGGGATTGGAAAGTTAAATACTTTTAGATTGATGGCGCAGCCATGCCTATTTTACACCGGCGATGTGGCATTTCGAACCCGGCTTTAGCAGTTGCATGCTGCCGCCAACTCGGCAGAGCCGTCTTCTGCAAGAAGGTTAATAATCTTTGTATGAGAGAATTCCTAGATATTGCATGTCCCAAGGTTCGGTAAGAATTGGAAAGATTGCTGGGATAGACATAGAGCTGCACTGGCTCTTCATATTGCTTATATTGTTCTTCATATACCTCTCGCCTCTTCTGGGCTTCATATGGATACTGCTTTTCATATGCGTGCTAATACACGAGCTATCCCATTCCATAACCGCGATAAGAAATGGCATAAAGGTAAGCAAGATCATACTGCTGCCTATAGGCGGGGCCTCGATAATAGATGATATAAGCATAGATCCGAGAGTTGAATTCAACATAGCAATAGCCGGCCCGATAACAAGCCTGCTGCTTGGCGGGATTTTTGGGATAATGGTTTTGTTTACTCCGCTCGGTATAGCGACTTACCTGGTCCAGTACCTTTTCCTGATAAACATGCTTCTTGGCCTATTCAATATACTCCCGGCTTTCCCTATGGACGGCGGCAGGGTTCTGCGCAGCTATCTTGAACGCAGGAACGATTTTTACCAAGCAACAATGACCACTGCAAAGGTCAGCAGGTACTGCATGGCACTGATAATGCTGGGCACCATAGCCTTTGTGATAATACCAAGCAGCTACCCTTTCCTATCTAAGGAAATAATATTCGTGTGGGACTTGATAATAGTATTCTTCCTTTATCAGGGGATGCAAAGTGAGGAGTACAGCGTTACGATAAAGAAGGAGACTGCGGGGCTTGCAGTAAAGGACGTGGCAAGCAGGAACTTTACAATTATAGGGTGGAATGCAAAGACGCAGTCTCTCTACAATCTCCTTAAGAAAAGCCAGGAGCACATAATACTGACCAAAAACCCGCAAGGGCAGTTTCAGCTTGTAAGCGTGTTTGACAGGCAGGCAATAAAAAACGCTGCCTTTGTAAGGCAGCTTGCAGTTGAAATACCAAACATACAGTATAACACAAACATATCCGATGCGCTGGCCAGGATAGATTCAAACTCGTTCAGGATTGCTGTGGTGCTTAAGGGCAAGGCGCTTGTTGGAGTAGCTACAGGCCAGTACATAAACGCGTTCCTAACCCTGCACATGGCAAACATGGCTGATAGAAAAGGTTTTAATAAGTAAATACTTATTTTATACTGCGACCGGTGCAGGAAATGCTGTATCTAAAGTCTATAGTGATTGACAAATTCAAATCATTTAAGCATGCGGAGCTGCTTTTCAGCAAGGGGTTCACATGCATAGTAGGCCCTAATGGCAGCGGCAAAAGCGCGATATTTGACGCCCTTATGTTCGGGCTTGGGGACCCTTCCCTAAAGACCCTTAGGGTGGACAGGATAGATGAGCTCATAAGCTGGAACATAAAGAGGAAACCCGACGAGCCGACGGTTGCCCACCTGAAAATGGAATTTGACAATGACGGAGAGACTGTAAAGGTGGTCAAGGCCATAAGATCCGATGGCAAGACATCTTACCGGCTCAATGACAAGCACATTACAAGAAAGGAGACGATAGAGTTCCTTGCAAGGGCCGGGCTGCACGTGGATGAAACAACGACGATACCGCAGAACCAGATGGCTGCGATAGGGGTTATGAACTCCAAACAGCGCAGGGAGTTGATAGACACTGCCGCAGGCATAAGTGATTTCGAAGACAAGAAATTGGAGGCGCTAAAGGAGCTTGACAAGGTGGACCAGAAAATAAGCGAATCTAATATTATGCTTAATGAAAGGAAAGGCTTCCTGAGCGGGCTTGAAAAGGAAAAGGAGGCGGCAGAGAGCTGGCAGAGGATGACCGGGAGGATACGGAGCCTCAAGTACAGCGTACTTGTGTCAAAGCAGGATGAGCTTAGCCGCCTGGACGACTCTATGGCAAAAGACATTGCAATAATAGATTCGAAGGAAAAAGCCGCGGAGCACAGGCTTGGGGAGATAAAATCAAGCAGAGACATGCTTGTTGAGGAGAGCAAGAGATTCTCAAGCGAACTTAATGGCATAAATTCAACGGCCAGCGAGGCTAATGCAAAGCTTTCCTCGATAAGCAATGAGCTCGCCGGGCTTCATGTGGAGATACCTGGCATCCAGAAAGACATTGAAGAGCTAAGGGGCGCAGTGTCTGAGTACGGCACGGAGGTAACTTCACTGAAGGAAAAGATAAAGGCAAATGCAGAGGCAGTTGCGCTGCTGAGCAAGAAGATAGAGTCTTCTGAGGCAAAACTTGGAAAACTTGCAGTGCCGGAAGAAGGCCATGATTATGAGGGCGAGCTTAAGGCGCTTCAATCCCAAGTCTCAGAAGGCCAGAACCAGCTTATTGACGCTCAATCGTACCTGTCCAAGCTTCAGGCAGAGTTGTCCTCAATGAAGGACAAGGAATTTGAGATAGGGAAGCAGAGAGATGATGCAGAAGCTAAACTTGCTGAGCTGAAAAAATCTAGGGAAGAGAAGAGCGCAGAGCTTAGGGAAACGAAGTCCATGCTGGATTCAATTGCAGCATCAGTTAAAAACCTGGATAGCCGGTGCTCAGAGCTTGGCAAGAAAGTTTACGAAATAGACGGTAACAGAATATTGTTGATGGAGCAGAAGGCCATGGCAAAGGCTACGGATTCAGGGCTGGTTTCAAAGATATCAGGCGCTTTTGGGGAGAAGGACGGGTTTTTTGGAAAGGCGTCTGCGCTGTGCGAATACGATCAAAAAGATGCGCCTGCGGTTGAGGCGGCAGCGGGAGGCAGGTTTGAATATTTCGTTGTAAGGTCAATAGCTGTCGCGGATAAAATAATACAGTATCTTAAAAAGAACGGGCTTGGGCGCGCGTCATTCATACCCCTGGATGAGCTTGATTACAGAGAGCCCCAGAGGGATGGAAGGCTGGTGCCGGTAATTGAAGAGGTAAGGTTTGAACCGTCGTTCTTAAAGGTGTTCGCGTACGTATTCGGCGACACATATATAATACAGGAGCTTGGTGATGCAAAGAAGCACGGAATAGGAAAACACAGATACGTAACTGTAAGCGGAGATCTGGTGGAGAAGGCAGGCATAGTCTCTGGCGGATCTGCTAAAAGGTCAAAGTCCCTTGCTGCAGTGGAACGCGATATGCAAAGAGCTGAAGCGGAAAGGTCGGAAGTTGTAAGGGAAAGAGAGGAAAAAGAAGCCCAGCTCAAGGAGGCTTTGAAGAGCAAGGCTTTGCTTGATATGAAAG
>DAHXMA010000012.1 GCA_027365725.1 Microcaldota archaeon
AGGATTGCGCAGTGCTTATCTTCAGATGAAGTCATTCGGACTGTAGGCAGGTACGAGAGCGAAACTGCTGTGGTAGTTGTACGAGGGCTAGCAAACGCTGCACGGATTCTCAAAGACAAGGACGCTATGGAAAGGATTGTACAGTGCTTATCGGCAGATGAGGTTATTCGGGCTGTAGGCAGGTACGAAGGCGAAGCTGCGGTGGAAATTGCAGGAGATCTAGTATATTCTGCAGTGAACCTCAAGGACAAAGACATTATGGAAAAAATTGCGCAGGCAGTGGGCAGGTACGAAGGCCATGCCGCAGTGGAAGTTGCACGGGGGCTATCATATGCTGCACGGGACCTCAAAGATGCAGCTATGATAACGAAATATATGAACATGCTTGACACTGTAAACGGAATGGGGATGATTGATAAAATGGACCCTAAGCATGGGGTAGCGATTGTAAAGGAAGATATTGACGCACTTGTTACTGGCAGAAGGCAGCTGTACGCCTGCCTTGCATATGTAAATAGCAATTGCAGGCTCCCTAAACCCACAGCTGAAAACATAGGCAGCTACCCGTCGGTAGCAAATGATTTTGTAGGCCAGAAATATAGAATCACCGTGCCGCTGACTTTAGACCACATTGGCCTTCTTTTTTCGCTAAATCCGGACATTTCCAGACGTGCTATAGAATTTGTAAATGCGTCTTCAGTCCAAAATGAAAGGGTGTACACCATAAACGGAGGCATGCGTGCGGCGGGATTTGAATCTGACGCAGAAAAGACGCCGGAGGAGAAGAAGCGGCTTGCGATAATCGCGATTGTGGGATCAAATGACCCGCAGAGATTTGAGGAGGCGCAGAAGTATATTGGCGCTGTCGTAGGTTACAAGACGGCAAATGCCGCATTTATCTCATTCAATGGAACATGCAAAAAAGAGCACCCCGGCCTGAAAGCGGATGTTATCAGGCTGTTTAATGAAGGCGATTATGACGGCGTGTTTGCCGCACTGCGCAAGACCGGGATAGAAGCGATATCAGACGTGACGTATGCCGCAGAGGGAGTAAGGTCTCTTGGGCCTGCGGCTTTGGGATCGCGAAAAATTTATGCCTATGAAACCAAAAACCCTCTTGAATACGACAGCAGAGTGCTGCTTGCATGCACCTGCATCAATGGAATTTATGCAGAAAAAGGCATGCTGAATTACTGCAAGGACCAAAACGTGGTCCTTGTTGCATACTCCTTTGGCGGGCAGGCATGCGCTAGCGCAATCTGCTACGTTGAGGGCACAACTTTTCTGGTGGATTCTGTTGAGGGAAGGGAAAGGATAAGAAATGACGCCTTCTTCAGCGTGGTAAGAAAGGACATTGAAGAGAGGGCAAGGCTGCACGGGGCAGATACCATTATCTTCAGTAAAGATGCAGGAAATAAGACACCTAACGAATTCCTTGAATTTTTAAGAAGAGAAGGCGCAGCTGAAGGAAGAGTAAAAATGATGCTCAATACAGAGTCATATCTAGAAGCAAGACGCGGACGTGTAAATGGATACCTGAGTAAAACCTGATGCGCAGCTTTTCTGCAGTGTTGATGCGTATTACATATTTTGGATTTATGGCACACTGAGGGACCGAAAATCCGGCAACGCAGATTCGTGGCCAGTCAAATCTGGGAAAAATGTGGCATGTGCCGCTAAAGAAAGGTGCATTGGGCTTCCTGCTCTGATTTGGTTTCTGGCTTTGCGCAAGGTTGAAGTCAGTACATTGCCTCAAGGCGCTTTATGCGCTCAGCTGTTGGAGGGTGCGTCGAGAATATGTTCGAGATGGACCCTGCGCGCAGAGGGTTGGAGAAGTAAAGCGAAGCCGTGACCTCGTTCGCATGCTTTAGCGGGGGCTGGTTGGGCTTTGACACATACGCCTCTATCTTCTTGAGCGCGCTTGCAAGCGACTGCGGGTCCCTTGTTATCCTTGCGCCGTTTGCGTCTGCCATGTACTCCCTGCGCCTTGATATGGCAAGCCTCACAAGCATCGCGAATATTGGCGCTATTATTCCCAGGGCCAGCGCTATGAGTATTATCAGGCCGCTGCCGCCGCCACGTCCGCGCCCGCCAAGTCCGCCGAAGAAGAACATCATTCGCATATATGCGGCAACGAGCCCTATGACCCCTGCAAAAACTACGGCGAGCATCATGAACTGTATGTCGTTGTCCGCTATGTGTGATACCTCGTGGGATATGACTCCCTCAAGCTCCTGTTTATTCATCATCGCAAGCAGCCCCGAAGTGACAGCCACATATGCGTGCTTCTTGTTCCTCCCTGTAGCAAATGCGTTTGGGTTCGGATCGTTTATTATGTATACCTGCGGCATTGGGACCTGATTTGCCGCCGCTATTCCTTCAACCGCCTCGTACAGCACCGGGTTTTGGCTCCTGTCTGCAGGCTTTGCCCCGGATACCTTAAGGACCACCTTGCTTCCTGCGTAGTATGAAAATACGGCATAGGCCAGGATTATTACTGCGCCTGCAGCGAAGGCGAATGGCCCGCCGCCAAGAAAGAGCACGAAAAAGTATACGATCAGAAGGAAAAAGGCGCAGAATATGCCCATCAGAAGTATTGATTTTATCTTGTTGCGGGATATTTCATCGAAATAGTTTGCCATTTTTCCACCTTGTAGTTTAGCTGGCTGCCTGCCAGTGCGGCTCTTGGCTTAGCGCTTTGGCTGGTTTGCTCCAGCTTGCTTTGCGGAAGGAGCCTTTGGCTGCTCTCCGCCTGGGCCGCCAGGGTTAAGATCTCCGAAGTCTACCTTTACAGGCTCATCTGCTTCTGGAGGGGCCTGGAAGAATTCCTGCCTGGCGAAGTGGAACATTCCGGCGAAGACATTGCCCGGGAAGGTCTGTATGGCGTTGTTGTAGTCAAGCACGTAATCGTTGTATGATGTCCTTACGAAGGCTATTTTGTCTTCGGTGACCTCAAGCTCCTGCTGGAGCTGCTGGAAGTTCTGCGATGCCTTCAGGTCTGGGTAGTTTTCTGCCACTGCGAATATGCTTTTGAGAGCCTGGCTGAGCTGGTTGTTGGCCTCTGCCTTCTGCTGCACAGACCCGTTGACTATGGAGGTCCTGAGCTCCGTTACTTTTGTGAGCACTCCGCGCTCATATGCGGCGTATCCCTTTACTGTGCTTATAAGGTTCGGAATCAGGTCGTATCTCCTCTTGAGCTGCACGTCTATCTGCGCCCATGCATCCTGCACACGGTTGCGCTTCTGCACGAATCCGTTGTATAGGACTATTACGACAAGGGCTATTATGATCACTACTGCAGCGGCTGCTATTTCTAGGAGTACCATATTGCCACGGCAGATATCTATGTGGCAAAATTTAAAAACACTAGCTTTTGTTTTGGTTAATCGCTGGCAGCAAAGCAGTTGGGCCATGGCTTTGCGGCGGCATTACTCGGTTTACACTCCCTGCTCAGTAAGGGTTAAATTTATTTGTTGGCATAATCAGTGCATGGCGATCAGGTATTGGGAGTATGAGGACGCTCCCATAAAGGAGAAGCTCAAGGACCCCAATGTCAAGGATATCGCAAGGATATATTTCGACAACGACACCAAGGCATACCGGTTCTCTAAGGCGCTGTGCGAGGTAAAGAAAAAGGGCAGCCTTAGGCTTAAGGACTGCGGGGACGAGCTTCCTGTTGCCACATGGAAGAGGTATCTTGATTTTGGCGTTATGGCAGGTCTGCTTAAGCATGAAAACGGCGCCTATGAATTCACTGACCGGTATTCGAGGCCGTTCAAAAACATCTCGTCTTACATAAAGGCATGGATGGAGGCGGGCAAGGAGGAGGACCTCCTGGTCTTGTTTGCAAACGCCAGGATAGACAGGCAGAAAAAACGCGGCGGCCGCGGCCCAAAACCTGCGCAGGAAGCAGAAGTCGCAAGCGGCGCTGCAGCGGAAAATCCCGCTTGAACGCTCATTGGGCCCTGCGCCACAGGGTGCCAAAGATGCTGTCTTCTATGGCTATGCCAAAACGCTTCAGTATCTCTTCGCGCTTCGCATCGGCCTGCGCAAACTTCTTTTCGCTGCGCAGCGACTCCCTTTCTTTTATCAGTGCCAGTGCCTCTGGAGGAATGGTCTCCTTGTAGCGGTCTTTTTGGAGTATGCCAAGTACTGAGCCTAGCGCAGTTACCACGCCGATGGCTGACTCCTTGGATGCGGTGCTGACCTGCTCATAGGTCTCTGCGTATTTCCTAAGCGCCTCTATCGCAGAAGACAGGTGAGCTATCGCAAGGGGCGTGTTGAAGTCATCGAGCATCGCCTCTGAGAATCCTGACCCGAGGCCCTCCATAGCCGCGTCTACCTCTGCGCATTTCTGAGGGCTTGCAACTGTATTCATGTTGTAGAACATCCCAAGTGACATGTACATGTATCCCAGCCTTGATGAGGCCTCCCTGAGCAGCTCCTCGGAGTACGCCATGTCCTTCCTGTAGTGCGTTGAAAGGACGAACAGCCTTACCGATTCTGCGTCGAATTTGTTTAGTATGTCCCTTATCCTGACAAAGTTCTTGAGGCTCTTTGACATTTTCTCGCCCTTTATCAGCATTATCCCAGAATGCAGCCAGTATTTTACGAAGGGGCTTACCCCGAATGCCGCCTCTGCCTGGGCTATCTCGTTGGTATGGTGCGGGAATATTAGCTCTATGGCGCCGCCGTGCAAGTCGTACTGCTCCCCGAATATGGCATGGGTTATTGCAGTGTCCTCTATGTGCCACCCTGGTCGGCCGGAAAGTGAATGCTCCTTGCCGCCATAGGATAGGGTAATATCCCATTTGGGCTCTGCCGGCTTGGATGCCTTCCATAAGGCAAAGTCATAGCTGTTCCTCTTGCCCTCCTTCGGCTCTATCCTGTGCTTCTCCAGGTCCTCCAGCTTCATTCCGGATAGCTTTGTGTAGCTGCTGAACTTCGATACGTCGTAATACACGTCGCCGTCCAGCACATATGCATAGCCTTTGTCAATGAGAAGCTGTATCTGGGACACCATTTCAGGTATGTAGTCGTGTGAGCGCGGATACATGTCTACGCTTTTCCTTACGCCAATTGCTTCCATGTCCTCCATGAACCTTGACTCGAAACGCCTTGCAAGGCCTATCGGATCCGTGCCTTCCTCTGCGGCCCTGCGTATTATCTTGTCGTCTACGTCGGTAATGTTCTGTATGTACTTTACCTCGTAGCCAGTGAACCTGAGCCATCTTGCAATCACATCGAAATTGATGTAGTTCTTGGCATGGCCCAAATGGGCGTCATCGTATACGGTCTGGCCGCATACGAACATGTTCACTTTCCGGCCGTTAATTGGCTTGAAATTCTCCTTGGCCCTTGACAGGGTGTTGTAGACTATTTGGTCTGGCATGGAATCATGACGACGTATTAACTGCTGGGCTTGAAGACATTATGTCAGGGGACGATATGGGCCGCTTGCTCATGTAGAAGCCTGTGACAGCTATGTAATCTAGATTGGCAGTGCCGCCGCTTGCAGTGCTTGTTCCTGCAACGACCTTTATCTGCACTTCGCGGCATAGCAGTGGAAGGAGCGTTATGCTGGCGTTTTCAAAGGTGCTTGTTGCATTCTGCTGGTTGCCTGGGACCCTGTATGAATTGAAATAGTCCGTTATTGCCGGGGAGCCGTTGTACAGTATCTGGACGTAGAGCAGGTTGCTCTGCGGGGAGATTATCTTGAAATTCAGGTAGGGCTCGTTTACCAGGAAGGGATACGAGGTTAAATTGCCGCCCACCACGAGAAGGCCGCCGCGGTAGTTTGTTGCAAAGAATCTTCCATCATATCCCTGCCACTTCGTGCTGTAGTACTCCTGCTGGCTGTTTGCGTATGACAGGTTGGTTGGGGAGTTGCCAAAGCCTGTGCCGGAGGTAGACCATCCCGCATACGTGCCTGTTGAAAAGTTGCCGTTGAATATTGACTGGTTGAAGCTTGTCGAAATGCACGACGAGTATGTTGGCGGGAGGGTTGTGGTGCTTGTTGTTTTTATTGTTGCATTTGGCGCAGCAACGGTTGTGGCGGAGGATGTGCTTATGGAGGTCTGCGCTGGCGGGGCCTGGTGCAGCGCGCCTGGCAGTATGAAGAAGGCAAGTATGGCTATTATTACAAGGAATATTATGTATACAAGTATTGCCTTGGAGTTCATGGAAAGCAATAGCTGTTATTCAGGCAAGGTATATATTTGTTTTACAAGCAGGCTGCAGCTGCCTTGCCTGCCGCAGCGGCCTTGGCCCTGCTGCAATAGCGGCATGTGATGCTGCATTGAGATATGCAAGCTTTATAAGTTTGACACTTTCAATACAACATTGGTGCTTGCCTTGGGTAGCATACCTAGAAAATGGAAGAAGAAGGGAAGGATGCGCTGGAAGTGGCTCAAGAAGCGAAGGCGCAGGATAAAGAGGGCGCAGAAGAGAAGGGTAGGCGAGCTCTAGCTTTGCGGCACAGGCATTGGTTTTATGGATTACGATATAGCCGACATCGGGCTTGCAGGACGCGGCGCGCTGCAGCTCGAATGGGCAGCGATGCACATGCCTGCGCTAAAGGAGATAGAGAAGGAATTTGGCAGGAGCAGGCCGTTTCGCGGCAAGAGGATATCCGCTCTGCTGCATGTTACTAAAGAGACAGGAGTGCTGATGGAGTGCCTGGCTGCAGGAGGGGCCAGGATAAGGCTTGGGGCTGGAAATCCGCTGTCCACGCAAGATGACATAGCCGCTGCGCTTGTCAAGGAAGGGGTCCAGGTGTTCGCGTGGAAGGGCGAGAGCGCAGATGAGTATGGCAAGTGTATTGCAAAGGTTCTGGACTTTGACCCGGACATAATAATAGATGATGGAGCAGACCTGCATGGACTTGCGAACGGAGGGAAAAGGGAGGTCTCTGCGGTAGGCGGGACAGAGGAAACTACATCTGGGATACACAGGATAAAGGCCATGGAGAAGGACGGCGTGCTCAGGTATCCGATAATGGCGGTAAACAACGCAAACACGAAATACCTGTTCGACAACAGATATGGAACAGGGCAGAGCACGGTGGACGGCATAATAAGGGCCACCAACATATTCGTCCCGGGCAAGGTGGCAGTTGTCGGGGGCTATGGATGGGTAGGGCGCGGAGTTGCGATGAGGCTGCGCGGAATAGGCGCAAGGGTCATAGTGACAGAGGTGGATCCGCTCAAGGCGATAGAGGCGAACATGGACGGGTTTGACGTTATGCCAATGGACGAGGCGGCAAAGACCGGCGACATATTTGTTACGGCAACAGGGGACATAGACATCATCACTGAAAGACATTTTAAGGTCATGAAAGACGGGGCCATATTGTGCAATACCGGGCATTTTGATGTTGAGGTTGACGTTAAGGCGCTCAGGCGCATTGCGGTAAAGAGAAGGAGGATACGGGAGCATATGGAGGAATACACGCTTAAGGGAGGCAGGCGGCTATTCCTGCTTGCAGAAGGCAGGCTGGTAAACCTTGGCGCGGCTGAAGGCCATCCTAGCGAGGTTATGGACCTAAGCTTCTGCAACCAGGCTCTTGCTTCGCAGTACGTGCTTGACAACGCAGGCAGGCTCGAGAACAAGGTATATAGCATGCCCGAGGAGATTGACGCACGGATAGCTGCAATAAAGCTCAGGACCATGGGCATAAGAATAGACAGCCTCAGCGCAAGGCAGAAAAAGTACCTTGCGCAGTGGGACTTTTGAACCCAGGCAGAGGCTTTTCTTAGATATTTGACAGTGTTCTTTTTTGGTACCTTCCGCGCTCCTCGACCTCGCGCAGCCTAGCAAGAGTCTCATTGCCCTCTGCCGCATTGCTCCGATATGCGCGTATGAAACTCGAATACTCGGCCCTGGAAAGCTGCCGCTTCATAAGGAGCAGGTCAAGTGCGCGCTCCTCGCTTCCTGTAGTAAGAGATGAGAGGCCAAAGTCTATGACGTATACGCGCTTGCCGCTCAGAATAAGGTTGGCAGGAGTGAAGTCGCCGTGGGCTATGCCTGCATTATGCAATATTGCAAGCTGTACTCCTGCTTCCCTTGTCGCCCCGCTCCCTATGCCTAAAGCGCTGGAAAGCGTCTTGCCCTTTATCTCCTCTATGTACAAATCATATCTTCCTACTCCAACAAGCCTTGGCACGCTTGCGCCTGACGAGCGGGCCCTGGCAAGCGCTGTTGCTTCGCGCCTGGTCCTGTATTCGCGTATGCTTGAATCGAGCTCTTTTATCCTGTACCTCTTTGGCTCCCTGCGCTTCACTAATATCCTGCGGCCATATAGCTCGGTCCTGTATATCCTTGCCTCTGCTCCCTCTGACACGATAGGCTTCATCTATCTCACCACCTCTGCTGAGTCTATCCTGTACCTCTGCTCTATGGTGCATTTGCTTAGGCTGGCTTTTATTCCTCTGGAAAGCATCCTCTCGCCTACGAAGGCGATCATGGCCCCGTTGTCTGCATTGAATTCGTTTGCGGCGTAGCCGATCCTTGCGCCGTGGTCTTTTGCGACAATTGCAAGCATCTCCTTTAGCCTTGAGTTCTGCGCCACTCCGCCGCAGACGCAGATTTCATCGCTGCGCGTGAGCAGCAGCGCCCGCTCAGTTGCTTCGCACAGCATTGAGAATGATGTTTCCTGCAGCGAAAAGCAGACGTCCCTCTTGGTGTGCAGCTTAAGCTGCCTCTGAGCGTGCGTGAGTATTCCTGTGAAGGAGAAGTCCATCCCCTTTACAGTGTATGGCATGCTTATGTACGACCCTCCTTGGGCCTGCCGCTCCACGCTGGATCCCCATGCGGGATTTAGGCCCGCAGCCCTGGCAAAATTATCTAGCATGTTACCTATGCCGATGTCGAATGTTTCCCCTAGCACGCGGTAATGTGCCTTTCCGTGAGCATCTATTTTCAGTATCTGCGAATTGCCTCCGCTGACGTACAACGCTACCGGGTCTGCCAGATTGGCCATGATCCGCGCTATCTCTATATGGCCTATGCCGTGGTTTACCGGGACTATTGGGATGCCGAGCTTTTTTGCCAGCGTCTTTGCGGCAAGCTGGCCTATCTGTAGGCAGCTGCCTATCCCGGGCCCCTTGGTATATGCTATGCCTTCTATGTCTGCGACAGACACGCCTGCGCCAGAAAGCGCAGACGCTATCACTTCGTTTGCATTGAGTATGTGGTGCTCGGCTACTTTCTTTGGTATCATGCCAGAGGTTCCAATTTCATACATGGCCTTCTTGTTTGAAAGCACCTTGCCTGCTTCGACTACGCCTGCGCCGAACGTGTGCGCGCTGCTCTCTATTCCAAGTACAAGCATGCTACCAGAATGACTTGTGTGCAGGGAATAAAATAAATAGCTTGTGTGGGCCATAAAAGTCTGGTTGTATTGCATGGCAAAAAAGGGGCGGCTTGACTACAGGAAGCGCGGGCGCATTTCGCTCGACGTTGACGATACAATAGCAAACATAATGAGCCCGCTGCTCATGCTCCACAACTCAATAAATTCTTCTGATTATGAGGCTTCAGACGTAACTGACTGGAGCTGGAGGGGCGTTAACCTGACAACCGAGCAGTTCTACGAGCTTTACAACAAGGTATGGATGAATTTTACCGAGAGGATAGACTGCATAGTTGACAAGAAGCTGCTGCTCAGGCTCGCTAAGCACTATGAGATAGACCTTGTGACAAGCCGCGGCAACGTGCCTAAGCTGGAGGAGACGGTAAAGCCGCTCAAGAAATGGCTTGCCAGGCACGGAATAAGCAAGTTCAGGCTTGTAATAAGCAGCGAATACAGCCCAAAGGACACTCTCGGGTATGACATATACATAGACGACTCCCCGCTGCTCGCCGAGCGCATAGCCAATGACAAGAAAAAGATACTGCTGCTGATAGACAGCCCGTACAACAAGCATATAAAAGAGGCCAGCAACATAAAGCGCGTTTCCGACGTAAATGAGGCGCTAAAATCCCTTTCTGGAGTGAGCTGATCATGGCTTTGGGATGAATTCCCCGATCCTGGACTTTAGCTTTTCCCTTGCTTTCCTGTGCTCTGCAAGGAAGCCGTTTATCTTTGCAGCCAGGTCCTTCTTGTGGTCTCCTGCAAGGAGCGTTCCGTTGCGCTCCCCTTCGAATATCCTTTCAAGTTTCCTGTCATCTGGCTCAAAGAGGTAGCGGTTGTACTGGCACACTGCGCACCTGTCAGGGTCGCCACCTAGCTTCTTCTGCAGCTCTGCGGTTGATTGCTGGCCTGTTATCGCGCGGTTCACCTTGCGCTCTACCGTCTCTTTGGTGTCGCTTAGGTATATGGCATTGTCAGGGTCGCTTGATGACATTTTTGGCCCGCCCTTAAGCGAAGGCAGGAATCTGGAATGCATTATTGCAGGCTTGTAATAACCAAGCTTCTCTATTGCGTTCCTCGCTACCCTGAAATGCACGTCCTGGTCTATGCCTAGAGGTATAAGGCAGGGTATATTGCGCCCTTTTTGCACTGACTTGAGGAAAGATGGCACGGCCTGCATGCTTGTGTAGAACAGTGTGCCTATGTTGGTGTCGTTGCCGAATCCGAAGGCATCCTTTACTATTGAAAACGTTATGTGCTTTGATACCCTTGCTGCCTGCTTGTACAGCACCCCGGCGTGGTCTGTGTCTATCAGTATTGTTGTCTGTTTAGGGTCAAACCCAAGCGCCGCTATGTCAAGCGCGTCGCTGTAGGCAAGCTCATGCGCAGCGTCAATAGTGAGCTTGGTGTCCCTTTTTGCAAGGAATTTTTCCTCATCTGGTATCTCTATCATGACCTCTGCGCCGAACTTCTCCTGCAGCCACCTTGCCATTATAAATGGGAGCAGGTGAGCTATAGTCATGCTGCCGGAAGGAGCTATTCCCGTGTATACGTAGAACTTGTTGCCTTTTTCATATTGGTCAAGCAGCCACGAAAGGTCCCTATTTGCAAAAAATATCGACCTGCGCAGAAGGAAGTGAAGGTCGCCTCCTGCGTCTTTTTTAAGCCTTTCCTTGAGATCGTCGCCTATGGGCTCCACACCGAATTTGCGTATCAGATCTTCATAGTCTACTCGACCTTCCACAGAGTACGCGTCTACCTTGTATGGGTCTGGCATCGTTCTGCACCGCTATTGATATGCCGCCAGTTTATTTATGGTTTGCGAAGCGCTTAAAAAACAACGCAGGCATTATATATGCATTTGCGACCGTAGTCTAGCCTGGTAGGACTTTGGCCTTCCAAGTCAATAACCCGGGTTCAAATCCCGGCGGTCGCAGGTTTTGGTTCACTTGGCCTGTTGCTGGTTTGGTGCTTGGATTTTTTGCCGGCGCCCCCTGAGCCTGAGTGCGTATATGGCAATTATGGCAGATATTGCAGACAATACCGCATAAATATAGATGGCTGGAATACCGGGCTGGGACGTGCTGAATATTGCGATTGGACCAGTGTTGTTTGTATGGACATAGACTGTGCACGAAGACTGATTTATGGTGTAGTTCTTTAGCGCAATCCATATGCCATTCTCTGGAACATATGGGGCTATGCTTTCAGGAGGCAGGGAACAGGGGTATTTTACTTCTGCGAATATGTTGCTTATCGGCGTGGTTGATGATACGTTTACTGCAGTTATTGTATAAACGCCAGGAGGGGCAACAACTCTGCCGGTTATGTTAGACACGGTGAAATTCGACTCTAGCGGTTTCTCCGAAGCTATGAATATTTTGAGTAATAATCTGGCATTAGTGAAATTTATTATGGCGGGAGCCTTGGAAGAGGCATAGGACCGTATTTCTGCTTGGCTGACGGTGCTGCCTATTGGAGGTAGTGGATTTATGATTACCGGTATTGCGGTAGTGGTTGTTTGCACTGATGTAGTTGGTGCTGTGGTCGTTGTGGTTTTTATGGTAGTTGACACGCTTGTGGTTAAATAGGTGGTAGTTGGGGCTGGAATTGAGGTTGTTCCGGTTGTTGTAGAGGACGATGCGCAGCTGTAATAACATTGTGATGGCGGGCCTGACGCGGTGGTCGTGGGGGATAGGAGGGATACGCTAAGCACTCCGGAAGCGGCAGAGTTTGAGATATCTAAGTTGCTGTCTGTTAAGGATATTATTGCATATAGGGTGTTGCCTGATTGTGATGCAGGTATAATATAGGCAAAGGAGTTTGCCGGTGAAAGGAAATTTCCAACAAGTATGCCAGTTATTGAATTGTATATTAAGAAATTGTAAGACAGGTACGTGCCACTGCCTCCTGATGCAAGCGCATTGAACGAAATGCTCTGCCCCACGTTTAGAGTTGTTGGCAGGGAAGGATATGATGCAATATAGGCATGGAGCGCTGGGTCAGCGGAAAGCGTGCCTGTCTCAGCGGAGTTTGAGGCATCCCCTGCACTGTCGGTCACAAGCACGTTGAACACGAGTGTGTTGCCTACCTGCGACGTGGGTATCGTGTAGGTGAAGCTGTTGGTTGTGGTCAGGTAGTTGCCGACCAGGATTCCCGTGATTGAGTTGAAGACAAGGAAGTTGTATGATTCATAAGTCAGGCTACCGCCAGACGCCAACGCGGATAGTGTGGCACTTTGTCCGACATCAAAGCTTGAGGGAAGGGACGGGTAGGATATTATCTCCACTACAAGCGGCGAGTTTACGGTTAATATGCCAGTTGGAGCGGAAATGGCCTGTGCGCCATTTGTATCGGAGGCAAATACTTTGGCATACAGGGTATTGCCCGCTTCTGCGGAAGGTATTGTGTATTTGAATTCGTTGCTAGCAACATGGGCAACGTATACATTGCCGGTTAGTGCAGATGCGTCTGAGCCGTCAGGGTAGGTCCTTACCCTCAGCCAGCTAATCAGGCCGACATTTGGCCCCGAGCCAGAATTCCATACACCTACTGCGGGATATACGTTTGTTGGTAGCGGGGATGCGGTGCTGGTAATGGAGGTATAGTTGTGGTATACTGAAGTTCCCTGGGGTGAAAATTGAGATGACAGTATGGCATTTGTCGTTGATGCAGTACTGCCTGATGTTGCGCTTATGTCCTGGTATTCGTATCCGTTTACCCATAAGCACCAAGACAGCCCGCCTGCTTCTTGTGTAAGGGTAAGTCCGCTAAAGGTGGGCAGTACAGTGAATGCGCATCCATTTGGCCCGGTGTTTAGAGATGATTGTTGGGACAAGCTGTTTGTGGCGCCTATTGAAAACTCGTACCCTGTGGCACCGACTGTTGCGGTTGGCAGGCTACGCCAGAGGGCTTCTGTTAGTGTATTTTGGCTTGAAATAGGATATGTTATCCATTCTCCAGAGTTGGTGGATGACTCTGTAATTGTAAGGCCATTCGAAACTGATTCGGAAGCCCCGCCTATTGTGTTTGCAATTAGCGTCTGTGGCAGATTTTGGCCTTCGAAATTCCAATAATTGATGAATACCGAGTTGCCATTATCGTATTCCCCGTATGCATTTGAAAGCTGTGGCGCTTCGCCAATGTTGTTGCCAGGCACCAGAAAGTTTGTAGAGGTTGAACCTATGCCAAAATAGTATATGCCATTTGCAGAAGATCCTCCAGGCAGCGTGTCTGTGCCTAGGTTAATCCACAGTACTACGTTGCTTGCTAGGTTTATATTAGACGTCTGGTATTCATTTGACGAATTGCCCTCTATCCATGCCGGGATCTGTAAGCCGCTTATTCCATTATATATGTAGATGTTTTGCAACGAGTTGCTTAAATAGCTCGAATATGCAAGGGCATTGAATGCCAGCATAAGCTGTGTGTTGGTGGGAGTTGCTACGGAAGATGGATTTATTATGTTTATTGGTATGCAGTAGAGCGTGAGCGTCGCAATGTTGGAGGGAAGTATGTTGCCGCATTTTGAAGGCGGAGCTGATGTAAGCTGATTTGCTACAACTGCGTTTGTTACGCTATTGTAGACTATAAAATTGAATGAGGTGTAAGAGCCACTTCCCCCAGTTGCGACTGCTGTGAATGTTTCCACCTGCCCCGGGTTTAGTAATGCAGGAAGGGAAGGGGATGAAGAAATTGACACTGATAATGCCGGGTCTACAGAAAGCACCCCGGTGCTTGGGGAGCTGGACACCTGCCCGCTTGTATCGGTTACCAATACGTTTGCATACAAATAATTCCCAGACTGGCTGCTTGGAATTGTGTACGAGAATGAAGGGTTTGTTGATAGTTGGTTTGCTACTGGCATCCCGGTTGCAGAATTGTATATTGTGAAATTGTAGGAAACATAAGTGCCAGTGCCGCCTGTGGCAGATGCTGTAAAGGTTTCTGTCTGGCCAACATCTAAGCTTGATGGCAGAGCAGGGTTGCTTGATATGGAGGCTATAATTTTTGACGAGTATATCTTAAATTGCTGTGATATGCTGTTGGCGGTATTGCCTTTTGAGTCGGTGACTTCTACGCTTGCTTCTTCCGGACTGTTGCTCACGTCCAGCGAATTTGCCTGGAAAGAAAAGGTGTAGGCGCCGGCAGACGTGCTGACTAAATCGTTATGGGTTATGGCGCTTGTATCGGCCGAATTGAAGACAAGGAAGTTGTATGTGTATGGCTGGGTTCCGCCACTTACCGTCGCGGTGAACGATTCGTAATTGCCAGAGTAAGTTATTGAATTTGATGGTGAAGAGATAGAAACGCCCATGCTAGTCTGCTGTATTTCTGAAAATGATATGCTTGGCATGATTCCTTCTGGAGGGTATGACCTCGCCCTGATCCAATAAAGGTACATGTATGCAGTTGCGCCGCCTGTTGCAGAGCCTACATAGAATATGTTTCCTGGGGAAATTGGGCTCCCTGAATAACTTACTGCGGTTGATAGCCCGGAATATATTCCTGACTCATAGATATTTGCAGTGGACGTTGTGAAATTCATCTTTGTTTCAGAAGTCGTTACCGGTATTTGCACGAACATGAAATTTGTTCCTGAGGTAGGAAGTACTTGGGAAGATGCGCTTGCATATGTGGTAGTTGAATCGTGCAATAAAGGAGATGCTCCACTATAAAACTCATAAGAGGCATAATACCCGTTTATAGATGCAGGACTTCCGCCGCCTGAGCTAGAGCTTATCCCGCTTGCATAAATTCCGAAGCCCATATCGTCTGCATTGCCGTTGAACATGTAACTTGCCTCTACGATGACATTGCTAAAAGTGAATGGGTAATTGTATTGGAGGGCAGTTGCCTGGCTCCCGCCGTTGTTCATCATCTCTACACCGCCGCTGCTTGACTGGCCCCCTATGAATGTAGGAGCATATGACCCTACTATTGATTTCGTAGTCCATCCCTGTGGCATGGAATTTCCCTGGAACGCGCCATAGATGTAGAAAACGTTTGCACCGTCGTCATATTCTCCGTAAGTCGCAGAAAGCTGCGGAGCCTCGCCTGTGCTTTCCTGCCCTAAAATGTTTTCTGTGTTAGAGGTGAATCCCATATATACTATCAGCGAGCTGTTTGCAGGTATTGATATGGTATTGGCCCAGTAAATGGTATTTGTTGAAGTATATAGGTATACTGAATTTGTAGGGTTGTCCAACAGCGAATTGCTTGCGCTTCCTTCCATCCATGAATTTATAATTGTCCCGTTTTGGTAAAAGAATTCTATGTTGTCAAGGTTTGGCGCTTCGCGCTCGGAGTAGTTAAGGCTGTTTACGGCTATCATTGACTGAAAGGGATTTGGAGTTTGCAGGTTCTGGAAATTAGTTATTGTAATTGGCACATAATATAACACTCCTGGGGGCGCCTGCGGCTGCGCTATTATGTTGAATGAATATGATATGCTGTTTGGTAGATAATTTCCGTTTCCAAGTGTATTGAAAGTGTATGAATAGGTGCCCACAGAATTTGGCGAAGTAGAGCTTAAGGATGAGAAAGTATTTGCAACTAAAACGCCGTTTTGATACAAGTTTGCTTGGATCTGGTTTGAAAGGGCATATATTGAAGCTGACGTGACGCACCCTGCACCGGTATACGGTACCTGCTTGGCGCATTTCCCTGTAAATTGCAGTTGTGGCGCTATGGAATTGATTGAAAGCGTTTGCGCCTGAGAGCAGGCGTTTGTAGTTGTATCGCATCCATCTATTACATGATTTCCTGCTGGAAGGCAGTCCTGTTCCGAGGCAGGATAGCTGCATACGATATACTGGCTTTGGCCTGAAGCAGAGCTGGCAACTTGTACATTGTCTATAAGTATGTTAGATCCATCTGTGCTTGTGCCTGGCGTGAATGAAATTATGTCGTTTGCCCCGTAGCTTATCGAATTAGCCTGCATAATTAGCCCTGTGAGCTGGCTTTGGCTGAAGTTGAGGCTTGGCATGACGCCGCTTGGGGGATAGGTGCGGACAAGGGCCCATAGAAGGTTTATTGATGTTATAGATGCCGCCCCTACGCCTGCATATAGCGCTAGGGTGTTTGCCTGAGCCGATATTATGCCGGGATAGGAAAGTATATTTGTGTTTGACAGTGTTTGGTATATTTGTGATGACGATGTTGTTTCGTTCATCTGTATTAGGTTTTTTGTTATTGCTGACTGAGTATACAGATAAATATAAGATTTGTTTATGTTTGTGCCGCTTGCCACCTGCGTGCCTGAATTTATAAGTGCAGTTTCGTCTGCTCCGCTGTACATTCCGTAGTTAAGGGAATAATAATTTGAACTGGAATAAGAAATAAATCCTGTTGCATAAGCTCCGTATATGGTTTCAGATCTGTCTGCACTTGAATTGAAATAGTAGCTGGCCTCCGTAATCGTGTTTATTAGGTTGGCCGCCGTATATGCACTTCCGCCGTTGTCGTTGCTTGATACAAGTTTTATGCCGTTTGAGCTTCCGCTGAATGATGCGCTTCCGGCAAGGGACCAGGAGTTTGGCATTGAGGATCCCTGAAATGCACCATACACATCAAATACGTTTGCGCCGTTGTCCACGCCCCCATATGATGTGGCAGGGCAGCCAGACGCACAAAAGAGCTGTGGCGCTGCTCCGATTGTATTTCCGTTAAATAGGTCTTTGTTTGTATGAGCAAAGCCCATACCTATGATGGAATTGCTTGGAAATACGTTTGGAACTCCGGCGGAAAGATCCCAAGGCAGCCTTACCCAGAATACTACGTCTGTGCTGCTGCTTATGAGTCTGGATTGCGTTTCATTAAGCGCGTTGCCCTCGAGCCAGCTATTTAGTATAGTGCCGTTTACTCCGTCGAAGAACTCGACGTTGCTTAGGCTGCTGTTCAGTAGCGTGTAATTTGAAAGCGCATTCACGGCAACCATAAGCTGAAATGCTTGAGATGTGCCATTTTCATGCCAGTTTGATACGGTAATGTTCTTATACTGGATTATTCCGGGGGGCGTTTCCCAGGACCCTATTACGAATATGTTGCCAGAGTATGTGTAGTTTGATTGGGGAGTTGGCTGGGAGTCTGTTACTGTGACGTTGGCAAAGTAGCTTACTGAATTGCTATCAATTGATGAAGGAGGCGACCAGACGAATGTGTTTGAGGTTGACTGAACGTTGGAGTTCAGGATATTGGCTACGGGAACTCCGGTTTTTGCATTGAAAACTACGAAATTATAGGTATATGGGGCAGTAGTTGGCCTTATTATAGCATTGAATGTAATTTGGCCTGAGCTGCCCAAGACCATTGTGTTACTTACTGCAATTACAGGCAGAATTGGCTGTAGCACAATAACGTTGTCTGTTGTAGATGTTGCCGATTCCCCAAGCTGATCTGTTGATTGGTAGCAATAATATGTGTCTTGTGTAGGTGAAGCTGTATATGTAGACGATGTTGCTCCTGCTATTGCTGTGTCTGAGGAGCATGTTGAAGATGTGCCGCTGTACCATTGATAGGTGTATGTTCCCGAGCCTCCTGAGGGGTTTGCAGTAAGCACTACATTGCCGCCGGTCTTTATCTGTGGCGAGGTTGGAGTTATGGGGTTTGCAACTACTTCGCTATTAAGTACGACATTTGACTGGGTGGATGTGGCAGTGGTAGGATGGGCATCTGTGATTTGAAGTTCGAAGCTATATGTGCCTGCAGCTACTGCTGAATTTGAGGCAAAGCTACATGATGTGGATTGCGGTGTCGCGCAAAGCGCATTGGCTTCGGACGCTGTGTATGAAGACTGTGAAGGGGCCTCTGCAATCCATTGGTATGAATAAGGAGTCGTGCCGAGCTCTGCTCCCTGATCAGATATTGTAACAGTTTGGCCCTGGTCCGCTGTCTGCTGCGCCGGCTGTGGCTGGGCTATTATCGGAGGGACATAGCTTGGTGATGTGGATATTAGGTTGCCGAAGAGGGTGGTTGGCATCACGCCGGCGGGGGGGTATGATCGTATTCTAAACCACTGTATGTGAATGGTCTTGTCATTCCACCATGAAGATGCCATTGGATAATAGCTGTTATACGAAGTGTCAATAGTTGATATTATGTTTTCTGTGTAATTGTAGGCTAAAATAAGCTTGCTGTTTCCTATATAAAATGAAGTTATTCCGTATGAAGTCACCGGGTTTGCGCCTTGGCTTGTTGCCAGACATGAACTTGAGGATCCGGACCATTTCAAAATTGCGGTATTTGCGGAGCACACCGGGCCCTGTGTGCTCTGATATCCGGAGCTGAATGCACTGCCGTAGCCGTTTACATAGCCCAGAGAAACCGTTGGGTTTGACCCGCTGGAGTATGCAAAGAAGTCTATCGTAAATGGCCTTTGATATGCTTGGGTAAGAACTATCTGCGCATTATTGCCTCCGCTGCCTGCGCCAGTAAAGCTTATGCCATTATCTACAAGCAATGAAGATGTTGTTACTGTGTTCCATGCAGAGCTTATGGAATTGCCGGCAAAGTTGTCATAGAATTTGAAAACAGATTTTCCATCATCGTATTCTCCGTAGGAAGACTGCGGGCATCCGCTTGCACACCACAGTTGAGGTGCAACTCCGTCTAGGGTATTGCTTAAGAGATTATTCGAAACTGATGAGTATCCTATGCCTATTTTAAGTGTATTGCTTGCTTCTATTGCGTTGCCTGGATCATTTTGCAGACCTGGAAGTGTTACCCAGTAGACTATATTCTCTGAAGTGTACAGATTTGTGCTCTGATATCCGTTTAGAGTGTTGCCCTCTAGCCATGAATTTATTACATTCCCGTTAGAAAGGTTGAAGAACTCTATGTTTGCAAGGTCTGGTGCGAGATATTCGTTGCTGGTATAGAGATAATCATAAAAGGCATTGAATGGTATCATTACCTGAGAATTGGAGGGAACTGGGGCTGCTTGGGAATTAGTTATAGTTATTTCGCGGTAGTAAGATATGCCAGGCGGCACAGATTGGCCGTAGGCATCGTACAAAAGTAAAGTAATGAGAAGAATAAATGAAATGGCATTTAAATGCAAGGAAGGCATGCATTTACCGTTAGGTAATTTTGAGACAATGCTTTTATAATTGCCGTATAAATCGGTGTTGTGGTGTTTGGGGTTTGCTGAGGTTTTTGCTGGGTTGGTTGCTGCTGGTTTTGAATGTGAATATAGGAGAGCTGCGCAGGTAGGATATTGTTAGCAGGCGGTTTGGTGAGGCTTTTGCTCATATCGCATTTCCATATTCGTTTGCTAAAATGTCCCTGATTGTCTTGTTTATTGCCAATATTGACTTTGAGACATCTGCGGACATTGTACTGCCTTCTTGGGATTCTAACACCATGCATATTAGAAATACATTATGGAATTTTTCTACCTCAAGCCGGATACTGGAGTTTCCTGACAATTCGGACGAGATAGTTTGCATGATACTCCCATATTTTTTAAGGATATTCTTGAAGGCTGTAGTGGCAGAGGGTTGGTCTGCATACCCTACAAATCTGTTTCTGTATTCAAAATTGCCAGCCTCGTCTTCAGACGAGTATATTTTGGGAATGTCTTGTAAAAGCAGCTCATTGGACACCCGTACGGTAAGGTCTCCAAGTTTCTGCGTTTGGAAGTCATCTGGACTTTCAGATGGCAAACGCGAGTCTTTTATATCCTGAATCGCAGAATCCGCTTTACGTATTATGAGTTTGAAGTCTTTTATTGCAGTTATATCTTCGAATTTTTCAGAGACTATCAGGCCCTGCTCTGCAAAGTATTTTATCGCTTCGGCTTTTTCTTTTGCTTCTGTTGAAATTGTTGGGATGCCGCCATCTAGGTTGGAATGCCTTCTGGTAACGCCCAGTTTTTTGAGTATCAGTTGGTATATGAATGGGGATATCTGATTTGAGGCGGCAACGGCTTCGCTTGCAGTTTGTATCAGATTCGCTATGCCGCTTGATGATATTTCGTTTATTAATTTTGGTGGCATTGGCGGGTCGCGCAAAGGAAATGGCTTGACATCTGCAAGAGCAGGGGCAAAGACCTCGCTTGTGTCGCGATGTTTTTTTATACGCGAAGTTTTGTTTACCATACTAATAAAGTATGTTTTTGCCGACAATATTTAAATATTATGTGCAGGATATGGGGCTGGCTTTGCTCGGTTTCCATGACTTGGGTTTTTGTTTTTTTTTTGTGTAGGAGAACTTGGGTAGAGTGCATTGCAACTGGTTTTGTATGCATGGCAGGTTTGACGCAAGCCGCTAGAGCGTTATATTGGCAGGCCCTGGCCGCTGGCTTGTATTTATGGTAATGCCAGTAAAGTCAAACCTTATAAATCTTGTTTTGCAATGAAATAATGGAATTCCCAGTGCTAGTGCTTATTTTGGGTGTTTTATGCCATCGAAGAGTGATCACGAGCTCGTTCCGGTCCATGAATTGATGAGTGATAAGGAGGCAAAGGAGGTGCTTGAATCCCTCAAAGTATCAATTGAAAACCTTCCAAAGATACTTGAAAGCGATCCGCAGGCAAAGAAGCTTGAGGCAAAGCCAGGCCAGATCATAAGGATACACAGAAGGGAGGGCAAGCACGATATGTTTTATTACAGGGTTGTTATTGGAGAATAGGCCATTTTATGGGAAACGTACTGCTTGAATCTTATCTTGAATCGAACTCGCTGGTCCAGCACCAGGTAGAGAGTTTCAACAGGCTCCTTGACACTGGAATACAATCGGTGATAAACAGGCAGAATATAATAGAGCCAAGCGTTGAAGGATTTGCGCTGAGGCTTGGGAAGATAAGGCTTGAGAAGGCGTCTGTTATAGAGGCAGATGGCTCGCGCAGGGCGATAATGCCAAATGAAGCGCGGCTGCGCAACCTTACTTATGCTGCCCCGATATTCATAGAGGTTGTTCCAATAATACGCGGCATAGAGAAGGCAGCCTCTTTCGGCGAGGTGTTCATCGGCGAGCTGCCGATAATGGTAAGGAGCAACATGTGCTACATGAAGACCATGACAAAGGAGCAGATAGTGGAGAATGGGGAGGATGCAGAGGATCCTGGAGGATATTTCATAATAAAGGGAGTTGAGAGGGTGCTGATAGGGCTAGAGGATGTTGCAGCCAACAGGATAATAACCACAAGGAAAAAGACGGGAGACAAGATAGCCAGCGTTGTATTTTCTACTGCGCCGGGTTTCAGGGCGCGATGCGTTGTGACAAGGGCGCAAAGCGGCATATTCACAATAGACTTTCCAACTGTGCCAAAGAGCCTAAATTTCATACTCGTGCTCCGTGCACTTGGGATAAAGACTGAGGACATACTTGGCTATGCCGGGGATTCGCTACAGTTCAAGAACGACATCATGCTTAATATCGAGTCTGCAGAGAGCAAGGAGCTGTCAACAAACGAGGCGCTGGTTGAGCTTGGGAAGCTTTCGGCGCCTGGGCAGGCAAAGGAATACCAGCAGAAAAGGGCAGAGACACAGATGGACAGCTACCTGCTGCCGCATATAGGCGAAGGGCAGGAAGACCGGCTAGAGAAGGGAAAGTACCTCATACAAATGGCAAGGAAGGCTACGATAATAGATGCAAAGCTTGCTAAGGAAGATGACAAGGATCACTATGGAAACAAGAGGGTAAAATACTCTGGAGAGCTCATGGAGGAGCTTTTCGCATATGCCTTCAGGTTCTTTACAAAAGAGGTAAAGTACCAGATAGAGCGGACAAGCGCGCGCGGCCGCAAGCTAAGCATTCAATCCATAATAAATCCAGACACAATAACTGAAAGGATAGCTTATGCTATGGGCACTGGGACGTGGGTTGCTGGGCAGACTGGCGTTTCGCAGGTGCTTGACAGGACAAACCTGATAAGCACCTATACGCACCTTAGGAGGGTGAAGTCGCCGCTTGCAAAAAAACACCCGCATTTCAAGGCCAGGGACGTTCATGGAACGCAGTGGGGCAAGATATGCCCGTCTGAGACCCCTGAAGGGCAGGAGGTAGGCCTCACGAAATACCTTGCGGTGATGTCTAGGATAACCGTCGGTGCAGACGAGGATTCCGCCAAGCAGAAGATAATGGAGCTTGGCAAGATAGAGGAGATATAGGCGCATTTTATGGCAGATGAAAAAAATACCAAGGCATACGTATACATGAATGGCCGGGTAGTTGGGACTGTGGCTAAGCCCCTGGAGCTGGTCGAAGAGATACGCTCTGCCAGGAGGCGCGGGATGCTTTCTGGAGAGATAAATGTATCATATTCTGATGGTCTGAATGCTGTAAGCATAAACACAGACAGGGGCAGGATAAGAAAGCCCTATATAATAGTTGAGAATGGCAAGGCGAAGCTTACAAATGATATAATAGAGAAGATTAAGAGCAAGGAGATAAATTTCAATTACCTGCTCAGGAACGGGATAGTTGAGTATCTTGACGCAGAGGAGGAAGAGAACATGCTTGTGGCGCTGTCTGAGGCAGAGATTACGGAAAAGCACACTCACCTAGAGGTTGACATTTCATCTATATTCGGATTTACCGTCAACACCTCGCCTTATCCGGAGCATAACAGCCTTGCCAGGCACGCGATGCTTGCCAACTTCGCAAAGCAGGCGCAGGGGCTCTATGCTACAAACTTCAACCAGAGGTTCGATTCGAGGGCGTATGTGCTGTTTTACCCGCAAAAGCCCGTAGTATCAACAGTTGCTTATGATACAGTCAGGATGCAAAACCATCCAAGCGGCCAGAATTTCGTTGTTGCGCTGTCCACGTATTATGGATATAACATGGCTGACGCAATAGTGCTCAACCGCGCGGCGGTGGACAGGGGACTTGGCAGAAGCATGTTTTATAAGACGTATGTTGACGAGGAACGGAGATATCCTGGAGGGCAGAGGGACAAGTTTAAGATACCTCCACCCACTGCTGACGGTTACATGGGAGAGCACGTATATTCAAAGCTAAGCGAGGACGGCATAATAGAGCCGGAGATGGAGGTCTCCGAGGGCGACGCGCTTATAGGCAAGGTTGCACCGCCAAGGTTCCTTGAAGAGAATCTTGGCGCAGGCGGACTTGAGGAAAAAGTAAGGGATGACACGGCAGTGCTTAAGACGGGAGAGACGGGCGTGGTTGACAGCGTTGTATTCACTGAGTCTACTGGAGCTACAAAGATAGTAAAGGTAAGGATACGCAGCATACGCATACCTGAAAACGGCGACAAATTCGCGAGCAGGCACGGGCAGAAAGGGGTCGTGGCGCTGATCGTGCCTCCGGAGGACATGCCGTTTACCGAGCAGGGAATAGTTCCGGACCTGCTTCTTAACCCGCACTCCATACCAACAAGGCTTACGTTCGGCCACCTGCTTGAGATGCTTGCAGGAAAGGCTGGGTCAGTAGGCGGCACGGTTGTCGACGGAACTGCGTTTGCCGAGGCAGGGCCGGACAGGATTGATGCTTATGGAAAAATACTTGAGGCGCAGGGGTTCGAAAGGTACGGGAACGAGATACTTTATGATGGCATAACAGGAATGCCGTTCAAGTCTTCGCTTTTCAACGGTGTCGTCTATTATAATAGGCTATACCACATGGTGAGCAACAAGATACAGGTAAGGAGCAGGGGCAAGGTGCAGATACTTACGCACCAGCCTACTGAAGGAAAGGCGAGGCAGGGCGCGCTTAGGTTCGGTGAGATGGAAAGGGACGCGCTTATAGGATACGGTGCGAGCCTCCTGTTGAAGGAGAGGCTGCTCGACCAGAGCGACAAGGCAGTTGTGCTTGTTTGCAAGGATTGCGGATCTTTGGGATATTATGACCACATAAAGAAAACTATGGTGTGCCCGCTTACAAAAGGCAGCAGCTTTGTTGAAGTGGAGATAAGCTACGCGTTCAAGGTGCTGCTTGACGAAATCAAGTCGCTGCACATAATGACGAGTTTGAAGCTCAATGAGTAGATGATTATGCAGACCGAGGCAATAGAAAGCATAAAGTTCGGAGTCCTTAACCCAGACGATGCTAGAAAGCTTGGCGTCATAAAGCTTACGGTGCCGGACACCTACAATGAGGACGGATATCCTATAGAGGGCGGACTGCTTGACCAAAGGATGGGGGTCATAGACCCTGGACTGCTGTGCAAGACGTGCGGCGCGAGGGCGAAATCGTGCCCCGGCCATTTCGGCAGGATAGAGCTTGTCAGGCCTGTGCTGCACTCGGAATTCACCAAAGTAATATACATGATATTGCAGTCGACCTGCAAGAACTGCCACAGGCTGCTCCTTAGCGACGAGCATATGAATGAATACAAAGACGCCCTGAACCAGATTGAGGAGGCCGTGGAGATAGATGCCGAGCTTGGGGACGTGAAGCTTGGCATGGGTAGCGCCGCGATGCTCAAGAGGATAAAGAACATGAAGAGATGCGAGAGATGCGGGACTGTTAAGGGGAAGCTGAAGTTCTCTGCCCCTACCTATTTTTACATAGACGATTACAAGATGAAGCCTGATGAGATACGGGATCTGCTGGAGAAGGTGAGCCAGGATGACCTGCAGGTTCTTGGGATAGACTCTGTTGTAGCCAGGCCGGAATGGCTTGTGCTGAGCGTGCTTTTGGTTCCGCCGGTAAATGTGAGGCCATCGATAACACTTGAAAGCGGGGAGAGGAGCGAAGACGACCTGACGCACAAGCTTGTAGATATAATGAGGATAAACCTGAGGCTTGAGCAGAACCTTAACGCCGGGGCGCCGCAGATAATAATAGACGACCTGTGGGAGCTGCTTCAGGACCACGGGACTACATACTTCAACAATGAGACGGCAAGCATACCTCCTGCAAGGCACAGGAGCGGCAGGGCGCTTAAGACCCTTGCGCAGAGGCTTAAGGGCAAGGAGGGCAGGTTCAGGTACAACCTGAGCGGGAAGAGGGTAAACTATTCGGCGCGTACTGTAATAAGTGTTGACCCAAACATAGACCTGGACGAGGTTGGCGTGCCTCTGGAAATAGCCTCGAAGCTTACCGTGCCGTTCTACGTCACAGCGTGGAACATTGACAAGGCGCGGGAGATGCTTTCCAGGACTGAATATCCAATGATAGTAAATGCTATAGCAAAGGACGGAAAGAGGAAGAGGGTTATAGACCTTAACCGGGAGGAATTGATAAAGGACCTGCAGCCGGGGATGGTGCTTGAGAGGCAGCTTGCAGACGGAGACATAACTCTTTTCAACAGGCAGCCTTCGCTGCACAGGGTGTCGATAATGTCCCACAGGGCCAAAGTGCTGAATGGGAGGACGTTTAGGATGAACTATTGCGTTACAGCCCCGTATAATGCCGACTTCGACGGGGACGAGATGAACCTGCATGTCCCGCAGAGCCTTGAGGCTCAGTCAGAGGCGAAGTACCTGATGAACCCAAAATACCAGGTTTTCTCGCCCAGGGACGGGGATGCAATAATAACAAACAATGAGGACGGGATCACCGGAATGTACATGCTCACAAAGGATGACAACTTCCTTACAAAGGAGCAGGCAGTTTACATACTATCTATAGCAGGCAAGTACGAGCTGCCTGATCCGACAAAGGATGGACTTTACAGGGGAAAAGACATCTTTTCGCTGCTTCTGCCAAAGGGGCTTGATTTCGAGGGAAGGTCTGCTAAGGCGCCTTTTGTAATAAAGAAGGGCAAGCTTGTGCAGGGGGTTGTTGCAAAGGACACTTTTGGCAGGGGGGACAACAAGCTTCTTGCAAAGATAGGCAAGGATTTCGGCTATGACGTTCTCAAGGAGTTCATCTTTGTTTCTGCGAAGGTTGCTGATGCATATGTCACAATGATGGGAGTCACGGTGGGGGTAAAGGAATACACCACAAGCAAGAAGCTTGCCGAGGAGAGGGTGCGGCTGCTTTCGGAGACGTTTAGCAATATAGAGAAGCTGATAGAGGACTACAGGAACAGGAAACTCGAGCCCCTGATAGGATATACGCTCAGGCAGTCGCTTGAAAGGATGATAATAGCGGAGCTAAACTTGGTAAGGGACAGGGCCGGAGAAATGCTTCTGAAATACGAAAGCAGCGACAATGTTGCCGTGGAAATGGCGAGGTCCGGATCAAGGGGGAGCGTGCTCAATATAGAGCAGATGACCATGTTCCTTGGGCAGCAGGCTACACTGAGCGGCGGCAGGATAAAGAGAGGCTACTACACCAACAGGGTGCTTCCGCACATTGCTCCGGGAGATGTAAGGCCTGGCGCGCGCGGGTTCGTTGCGACATCATATTATTCCGGGCTTGCCCCGACAGACCTGTTCATGCATGCAGTAGGGTCTCGTGGGTCAGAGGTATATAAGGCGCTTCTGACCGCAAGGTCTGGTTATCTTTACAGGAGGCTGTCTAATGCGCTGCAGGACTATAGCGTGAAGTCCGATTACAGCGTAAGAGACGCTAACAACAACCTTGTCGAAGTCGTTTATGGGGGAGACAAGATGAACCCGCTGTATACACAGTTTGATACGGTGGATTGATACTGGTTTGATGATTATGGCGGAAAAAAATAACAAAAAGTATTTCGTTGAATATGGCGAGCCTGTGGGCATAATAGCTGCGCAGTCTGTTGGGGAGCCTGGGACGCAGATGATCCTTAGGTCATTCCACCTTGCAGGAATAGAGTCTACTGTTGCCACTTCGGGGCTGCCAAGGATAATAGAGCTTGTTGACGCGAAGAAGAAGCCGAGCACGCCAGTCACATACATATATCTTGACCAGAAGATAAGCAAGAACTTTGACAGGGCTTCTGAGATGCTTAAGAAGATAAACGAGGTGCGGATGAGCAACCTTGCCAGGAGGGCGCTTGAGAACTTCTCGAAGGGCAAGATAAAGATCGTCCTGGACAAGCAGGAACTTGAGTCTGAAGGCCTCACTATAAGGCAGGTTGCTGCAAGGATAGAGAAGGACATGGGGCTTGACGCGCAGCCGGTTGAAAACGGGGTCATAGTGAACATGCACACCAGGAACCTCAAGGAGATACGTAACACCAAGATAGCGATAATGAAGATGCTTGTCTCAGGCGTTGACGGGGCAGGAAAGGCAACTGTAAGGAGGGATGATGATACAGGCGAATTTTATTTGGTGTCTGCAGGCAGCAATATAGAAGGCATAATGCAGATAGACGGGATTGACAAGTCAAAGACTACCACAAACGACGTGTTTGCAGTTTACAGGCTTTTCGGAATAGAGGCTGCAAGAAACAGCCTGGCAGTAGAGCTGAAGAAAACGCTAAAGGAGCAGAAGATATCGGTTGATGAAAGGCACCTTAATCTCATAGCTGATGCAATGACCGCAAGCGGATCGGTAAAGGGCGTGGGCAGGCACGGCCTAAGCGGAGAGAAGCGGTCTGTTTTTGCAAGGGCAGCGTACGAGGAAACGCTCAAGCATCTGGTGCATGCTGCTGCGTTCGGAGAGACGGACAAAATGCGCGGTGTTACGGAGAATATACTTGTAGGAAAGCAGATACCGATAGGCACAGGTTCGGTAAAGCTCGCAATAAAGAAAGAGGACATGTCCAAGGTAATGCCGAAGAAGTAGTAGGCTAGGCTTTTTTTGACGATGCATTTACGCTGCGTATTGACGCTTCGAGTATGTCGAGTCCTTCTGATAGGTGTTTTTCCGATATGGTTATTGGAGGTATTATCCTTATTGAGGATTCTCCACATGGAAGCATGACCAGCCCATTGTTGAACGAATAGGATATTATCGCGTCCCTTTCCTTTTCTGCAGGCTGCTTTGTCTTTTTATCCTTTACGAACTCTATGCCTATCATCATCCCGATGCCGCGCACATCGCCCAGTATTTCGTACTTTTCTTTCATCTCCTCCAGCCTTGACATCGCGAGCCTGCCCTTGCGCCTTGCCTGGGATTGGAGTGAGGCCATGTGCCGTTTCACGTATTTGAGAAGTGCGTTTGCCGCAGCTACAGACGCGAGATTGCCGCCGAATGTGTTTGAATGGGCTCCCTCTGGCACGTCTCCCAGCGACTTCCTTACTACAGTCGCGCCCATAGGCAGGCCGCCTGCAATTGCCTTTGCCATTGTATATATGTCTGCAGTAACTTTGAAATTGTCCATTGCAAGGAACCGGCCAGTGCGCATATAGCCTGATTGCACCTCGTCTGATACGAGTAGCATCCCGTTATCGCTTGCTATCTCCCTTATTCCTTGTATGAATTCCTTTGGCGGAACAATGTATCCGCCCTCTCCCTGGACCGGCTCCACAAAGATTGCTGCAACCTCTCTGGGCGAGGTTTCCTTGCCAAGCGGCTGTTTTTTAATGTAGTCGACGCATGCCATGCCGCAGGTCGGGTACTCTTTCCCGAAAGGGCACCGATAGCAGTATGCATAAGGCGCGTGGACCACCTGGTTGAACGGGCCAAAGTGCTCGCGCTGGGCTAGCTTGGATGCCGTCATTGAAAGGGATCCCAGCGTCCTGCCGTGGAAGGAGTTGTAAAAGGCCAGCAGGTACTGCCTCTTCGTGAATATTTTTGAGTACTTTATTGCTGCTTCGTTTGCTTCGGTGCCGGAGTTTGAGAAGAATACCTTTCCGAAGCCTTTTGGAAACATTGATATCAGGTTTTCCGCGAAAGCTACTGGCTGTTCTGCGTAGAAATCGGTGAATGCGGAGTGCATGAGATCCTGTATCTGGCTGGATATGGCGGCCCTAACCTCGGGGATGCTGTTATTGCCGAAATTGTATACGCTTATGAATGATGAGAAATCAAGGAAGCGGTTGCCTGAAACGTCGTATACGAAATCGCCAGATCCTTTTGCTGGTATAAAGGGTATCTCTCCGCGCGTGGTTGTGAGGATTACCTTGCTATCCCTTTCAATTATGCTCTTTATCTTTCTTGTGAGCTTGAACCCCATCGATTTCGCCGCTGCATTGGTATTTATCCTTTTATCTTAGATGCGTCTATTTCGAGGGCCTTTGCGAGCTGCGCCTTGTCGGATAAGGACACTTTTTCTGAAAGGATTTCTAGGTGCTGCACATTGCACCGTCTTGGTCTTGGTCTTATCGAGCTCACTATTGATACAAAATTGCCGCCAAGCAATTTTGTTATGACAGCCTTGCTGCCGGCATCTCTGCCTAGCTTCTTTATGCATACTCTGCCTTCTTCTACTAATGCCATAATATTCACCAATAAATGCCATATCAAAAGCAAATGGCCTTGTTTGAGGCGTTGCCTTAACTGGCGCTGATATAGGCATTGCTGAGCATTTATATAAAACTATTGCAGAGTTTGCTGTCTTTCGTTGGCTGACGCAGTGCCATTTATGATGCAGGTCCTTGTTGAAATGTGCTAAACCACAATAGTTTAAATATCACGTTGCCCAACGTTCTTGGTGTGGTATAATGCATGCTAGAAGACATGTGCGCCAAAAACCTGCGGATACATCCGGAGCAGAAGGCAGCCTGAACGGCAGAGCTGTTGGGTTTTGTGATGTGCTACGCGCAGAAGTCGTGGCTTCAGGAATGGATAACTCAGGCAAAAAATGGGTAGTAACGGCTCAGGTATTTCCTGGGCAGGATAAGGCTAACCTAAGGGCCTGATAAAACGGCATTGGCGATGTGATATGACATTAAAAGAAGCTGGGGGAATGGAGAAAGGTAAGGGCTTGCGCAGAGATGAAGCTATGGATGTGCTAAAGGGATACCTGCCTGATCCGAAATGCGAGGCCGCAAAGAAGATACTGATGGACGGCGAGAAGGGCAGAAGTCATCCATTGGTTATTGCTGATGATTTTATAAGATATTCTTGGATGGAGAATATGTACGGCGAAATGCGCAAGAAAGCGGCGCAGGATGCAATAACGCTCCTGGTTATTTCCAATATGCGCATTGGATATGCACAGAGCCTTGCAAAGACGCTTAGGGACTTTGGGGTTTTTACGCAGGATGAGGCAAAGGGGGCGATATTGAAGGGCATAGAGACGATGGCAACGGTTTATGGAAGGGTTTTCATGGCATCCGATATTGCCGCCGGGGCCTCTGAGGAGTTTGGAATAACAAAGGAAGACCTTGCAAATGCCCTAAATGCAGATTTGCGCGGGGCTAGGCGTTTTTGAAAAACTAGGCGATTTGATGAAAAACAGGGAGAAGATAGATGAACTTATAGAAGGCGATGGGAAAGACATTGAGAGGTCTAAAAAGGAGGCAAAGACCTCGCTCGCATTCTTTGGCACAGGTACGGCAATAAGCGCAGCGGCAATAGGGGCTGGATGGATGATGCATAATGATATAGTCACGGCATACAGCAGCGTTATAACAACGGCCGGATTTGCGCTTGGATCTAAATATGCTGTTGATCTTTTAAAGCTGCATTTGAAGGGACTTAAAAGAAAGTGAGCCGCCACGTATTATTCTGGCTGCTCCTTCGCCGGCGCCTTTTGGATGCCCCTGTTTTTCGTGTACTCCCTTATTATTATATCTGCAATCTGGTCTGGAGACTTTGAATCGGTGTCTATTATAAGGTCGAATGGCGACTTGTCCCTTCCGAAGTCTATGTTGTATATCTTCTTGTAGACGTTGAAGTTGTCTGCGTCGCGTATTTTGACGACCTTCATGCTTTCCTCAAGGCTTGTCATGTCCCTTTTCTCCATCCGTTCGGCCCTGGTCTTTGCGCTGCCGTCAAGCCATACCTTGAACCCTTTTTTGGATATCCATGCCGCAGTGTAGCTGGTAACTACTATGTTGCCTTCGTTTATCTTTTCTATAAGTTTCCTGTCTGCTTCCTTATCAAAATCAGGATTATCTTTGCGCTCCCTGAGGAACTTTATCCCGTCTTCGGTATCCCACCATTCTATTCCGTCGACTTTGTACCCACGCTCTGCTGCCATCTCCTTTAGTATGTCTCCGCCTCCGATAGACTTGATATGGAGTTTTGCGGCTATTATGTTTGCAACAGTAGTTTTTCCTGCAGCGGGCTTGCCTGATATTATTATGGCTTCCATGCACCCGCCAATAGTCTTAGTGAGATATCATCTGCAGCACGAAAGCCCTGTCAACTATGCTTATGTCATTAAGCTTCATCTCTCCGTGCTCTATCCTGCTGGCAAGCTTTATTACGTTGCCGGTGCACGATGCGCACAGGACGCCTCCGAACTTCCTTGCATTGGTGACGGTAGACCTGCCTTTTGCGCGGTGAGGTATGCCATTTAGCTCGGTTTTGCATATTGCGCAGTGTGGCAATTCCTTTGATTTGCGCTTGTAGTGGATTGTGTGCTTTCCCTTTGGCGTTACACGGTCCATCCGCCTGAAACTTCTTGATCGGTGCATTGGCTTTGGCATTGTCTCACGCTCATTGCGGCTGGTTGTTTGCCTGCTGCTGGGTTGGTTGCGGCTGCGCCTTTTTTGCGGCTATTCTTTCATATACCGAAAGGGCTATGGTGCTTAGTATTCCGAGGATAAATGATACCGCTATGAAGAAAGTGGTATACGGCAGGCTTAGCGAAAGCACGGATATCTTTGTTGATGCTGGGACAAGCGCCGGAAGCGCTACATAGAAAAGCAGGAAGAATATCGGCAGCACTATAAGCGTGGGCTTGAGCTGGTGCCTCATGCTTTCAGAGGCAAGCGCAGTTATCTCCTTCTGCTTCACGTCGAGAGCTTCCTTTGTTATGCTTGATCCAAGAGACCTCAACTCCTTCATCTTTATGTCCATGTCCTTCTTTATCTCCTTTATGCGCTTGTAGTTGGCTATCTTCCTCTGGGCTATTACTGAGAATGACACATAAACTATTGCTATAAGCACAAGCTCCAATACTATAAAACTCAAATTTATCCTCCTATTATCTCCTTGGTTATCCTGTCGACTTCTGCTGCTGCCTCCTGCTGCTTCCCTGCCTGGTTGTATATTATGTATATGGGTATATTTAAATATACCGCAAAAGTGGAAATTATCGATATATTCACGCTGCGCCACTCGTCAATTTCGGCGAGTGTGGCATATGCTCGCACGCGGGTGTGGTCTAGCAGGCTCCTCTCCATTACCTCCTCCGAGGTGGCGTCTATGTATATTATGGCGCTTATCCTGATCTTCTGAAGCTCTTCGATTGAGAATCCTGGCCGGTATCTCCTGCCCTGCTTTACCGAGGCGTGCGTATCTATTATTGCGTCTTCCTTTGATTCTATTATCTTCTGCATTATTGAATTCCTTATTGATATTGTAGTGGCATCGTCTAGAAGCCTTACCTGGTCCCTGTCTGTTAGGTTGAATTTTGACTTGGCTATCTCTAGCATCTCTGTGCCCAAGTTTATCACTTTTATCTTGCCGTCCCTGGCTCCGGAAAGCATGGAAAGTATTGTGCTTTTGCCTGCGCCAGCGGTGCCGGTTACTAATATGAGTTTTGTCATGATAACACTGAAGGATATTATGAAGTATGGCAAAATATAAAAGTGTGGTTGTTTCGTCTGATTGCGTGATAATTGCTGCGCCGTGCTGCGTTCCTGGAGCTCAGTCGCTTTTGGTGTCCATTATTTTCCAGAAAACCAGTTTTGCTTCGAAGCTCTGCGTTCTTGTAAGCATCTCCTTGTTTTCTCCGTGGGAGGTTTCTGCAGCAAGGCTCATTTCCCTATTGAATATCTCTTTTGCCAATTCAATCATTGGTTTTTGCGGTTCAGGAACTTTTATGCCTACTACCGCGGTTGCCATTTTTTCATTGCTGTCGTAAGAATTTACAATGAATCTCCTGTGGCTATATATTAGCGGGTATACCTCCATCAGCGACGGCTGCTGGCCGTTGAGCACCTTTACGAGCCTGTTTGGATCGGTTGCCGCGCTGTTGTTCAGGCTTGAGAGCATGCTGCTATTGTCCAATTCGTAAACGCCTGTTGGCATATTTAAATTGCAGCTTAAATAGAAGCGCATTGGCTTATCCCTGGCGGCCATTAAAAGTGCCTTTGAGAAGACAAAGGCCTCTGAAGGAGCTAGGGGCCTGATCCTGTGGCACTCTGAAACCGCTTTTGATTCGTCTGGGCCATGGCGCATCTCTGTAGAAAAAACATAAAGCGATTCTGTGCCTAGCGGTATTACTAACGGGCTCTTTTGGGGTTTCTCGTATTGCGCCATTTTATAGCCTTTATGGCGGCTTGGAAGGGGTTGGGGATTGGGCCTGCCAGAGCCAGCCAGCTTATAGGTATAGTTTGTTGGTTTTCTCGTTTTTAATAATGTTGTTTTTGGGCAAAATATGATTTTTTATTGTTATTATGGGCAGAAGCACTCTGTGCGCATTGCCATTTTTGAAAGAAAAAAACAGGAAAAAAAAGGAATAGAAAGAAAAGGGGTGGGTAAGTTACTCTTCCATTCCGCCGCCCATGCCGCCAGGCATTCCGCCTGGCCCGCCTTGTGGCGGCCTTGTTCCTTTGGAACTTATCATGTCGTCTATCCTGAGTATTGACACTGTTGCTTCAGTGGCACTGGTTATTGCCTGGGCCTTTACCTTCAGCGGCTCTATTATCCCAAGCTTGTCCATGTCTGCTACCACATTTGAATAGACGTCAACCCCAAAGTTCTTCCCCGAGGTGCTCTTGTGCTTACTCCTAAGCTGCACTAGAGTGTCTATCGGGTCCATGCCTGCACTGTCTGCAAGGGCTTTTGGTATGACTTCAAGGGCATCTGCAAAGGCCTGTATTGCCAGTTGCTCCCTCCCGCCAACGTCTGTTGCGGTTTCCCTGAGCTTTGAAGCAACTTCTATCTCAGTGCTGCCTCCGCCGGTTACGTACTTCCCGTCTTCAACTGCGCTTGTCAGAGCGCCGAGGACGTCGGTCAGGGCGCGCTCAACCTCGTCTGTGGCCTGCTTGGTTCCGCCCCTTATGAATATCGTAACGCTCTTCGGGTCCTTGCATTTCTCTACGAAGACCATCTGCTCCCCTGAGATCTTCCTTTCCTCAACGAGTCCTGCGAACCCTAGGTCCTCCTGCGTCAGGTCGTCCAGGCTTGTTACCATCCTTGCGCCTGTAGCCTTTGCAAGTTTCTCCATGTCGCTCTTTTTCACGCGCCTTACTGCTGATATTCCCGCCTTTGCAAGGTAGTGCTGGGCCACATCGTCTATGCCCTTCTGCACGAAAATGACGTTTGCCTGGCTCTTCGAAACCTTCTCTACCATCTGCTTCAGCATCTTCTCTTCCTGGTTGAGGAAGGCCTGCATCTGCTCTGGGGAGGTTATCTCTATCTTCGCATCGGTCTCCGTCTTTTCTATTTCCAGGGCAACATCGAGTAGAGCTATCTTTGCGTTCTTCACTGACTTTGGCATTCCGGGATGTGCCATTTCCTTGTCTACGAGAACGCCGTTTATGAATTCGGTCTCGTCTATGCTGCCGCCCTCTTTCTTCTCAAGCTTTATGAAATCCTTGTCTATCTTGTATTTGTCCCCCTCTTTTGTAGACACCTGGGTTATTGCCTGTATTGCAAGCTTTACGAGATTGTTCTTAGTAAGCTCGCTGCCGATGTTCTTTGAGCCTATCGAGACTTTTGCGATCTTTTCAAGCTTGTCTGCGTCCTTTATCGAGATGCTGCTTGATGCGACCCTTAGCGCTGCCATTGCCTTGTCCCGTGCCATGTCATATCCTTTTATTATCGCTGCTGGAGGTATGCCCTGGTCAAGAAGGTTGCCTGCGTTCCTGAGCAGGTCTCCCGCGATTATTACTGCTGATGTAGTCCCATCGCCCACTTCCTTGTCCTGGGTCTTTGCTACCTCGACAAGTATTTTTGCAACTGGGTGCTCAACGTTCATCTCTTCCAGGATTGCGGCTCCATCGTTTGTTATGACTATATCTCCAAGTTCGCTTACGAGCATCTTGTCCATTCCCTTCGGACCCAGTGTCGTCTTAACGATACTGGCCACTGCGTAGCCTACAGCTATGTTTGTACGCTGGGCCTCTTTACCAAGCAGCCTGCTTGCGCCTTCCGGCAATACCATATACTGGTTTCCACCTAATTGATTTTCTGCCATATTTTTCACCTATTCGTTTTCGTTTTATAAGTAGCAATTTAACATTAGCTAACATTAGCAAGCATTTTAAG
This sequence comes from Microcaldota archaeon, assembly GCA_027365725.1. Classification (GTDB taxonomy): domain Archaea; phylum Micrarchaeota; class Micrarchaeia; order Micrarchaeales; family CABMGC01; genus JAJZNA01. Next base: position 35,406 of record DAHXMA010000012.1, read on the forward strand.
AGATTAATATTACGTGCTGATTGTTATTATATTTGACCTTGAATGCCTGCTTATTATATGGCTGGTAAACTTTTTATAGCTTTCTCTTGACGTTGGTGGGGCGCGGCGTACGTCAGGTTGACATTTTGGCGGTTTGGGCTAGCGGATAGCGCATCATCAGGTCGCAGTGACAGTGGCTGATGCATATGCGCCGCGCGTACCGACAACTATTATCCTGTACTGCATGCCGGGCCGGAGGTTAAGCATAAAGCTTCCATTACCCAAGGTTATTTGGCCCTTGTACGATAACGATACGCTGCTGGTTGAATTGAGCAGGTAGCCGCCATTGGCATATTCGATTTCATGCCCTGGCCAGAGCATACTTGGGGTTGGATACAGAGCAAGGGTGCCGTTGGACAGTATGTGCAAGTCGAGCTCGTGGAACTGCCTGAATGCACGGGCCATTAAGCCTGCTGAAGCAATCTGGCCAATTATGCTTGCATGAAGCTGATTTGCATTGATGAAATTTGAGATGTTTTCATAGCCATCGTCTCTCATTATGAGATTAAGCTTTGAGCCTGCGGTGCTGTTCGACAGGTTCCTGAGGAGTTCGGATAGGTTGCCCTGATTAAGCTGCATGTACATGTGAACCTCGAATGCGCCTGCATGCATGCCCCACTCGCGCGAACCGTATCCTGCGCCGGCATTTCCTTGTGTGTTTGAAGTGAAATACTCAGATTCGTTGATTCCTGTTGAATCTGACGCATAGCTGGAATTAAGCTCGTTGCTTGAATTTATTCCGAGGGATGTGTTGTGATATGGCAATCCCATAATATGCAAGATGGGCATGTTGGGATTAATCTTATGGAATATCACGCCGTTGTCAGGCAGCGTTAGGTTAAGCAGGTAAGAATCGTTGCCCAGTATAAGCACATCCATCAGCCTTGTGCTTGCATTCGAATTATCTGATACGGTTATTGATATGCTGGTGCCATTGGCAGATGTCGCTATGGATGCGTTTGTTATACTTATCTTTGCACGCGCGGATACAAGTACGTCTTCTTCCTGCTGGTTCATGCGTGAGAGTCCACCGTGTTCTCGGCCCGGACCGTAATAGCTGTTGATCTTCTTTGGTATTGTGGATGCTTCTGCGGATGGAGCCATCACAAACACAGTCTGGTTTCCCTTTATCTCTGGATATACAGTAGGGAACATGTCAAATAATATGTCGAATGGGCTGCCAGGCGTTGAGTTTGAGTATATTACATTTACCACAACATTGTTGCTTGGCAAAATAACAGGGTATGTAGTCCCGTTTATGGTTATTGATGCGTTTGATATTTCGAGCCCTATGCTGTCTATAACCGAATTGGAAGGCATCTTGAAAGAGGTTAGATTCTTTGTGAAATTTACCAAGGACATCAGGTTTACACTGCCACTGGCATTGATCCTGTCAGAAAATGTGCCTGTGCTGTTTGTCAGGTTTATGTCAATGTACGAATATGAGACCATTAGCTGCTGGGTGCCTGCAGGCACGTGTGGAGGGTCAGTTAGGAATATGCCTACGCTGCTGTTCGGCTGTGTGTTTGCGGCAGATACTGTGCCTAATCCGGAAGTGTAGAGGAATGCGGCAGCAATCACTACGATAGCCAGTATTGCTATTGGCATTAGCCTGTTGCGGTTTGATGAAAGCACAGGCCTGACCTCAGACCTCTTATAGTATTTTATGTTCTTGAAATGCTCATCCCTGAATTCCTCAACCATGCCAGAATATGAAAGCTCCTTGAGGTGCTGGCTTATAGTGGAGGGAGAGAGGTTCAGCATGCGGCTTATTTCGCCTGGCGTTTTCGCGCCGTTGGTAAGTATGTTTAGGATCTTGTTCTTTGTTTCTGATGTCCTGCTCATTTAATCACCATCTTTTAGCGGTAGGTTATGTGTTTTGAAAAGATATTTATAGCTGTGCGGGGATTTCGGTTATGTTTCGGTTTTTATTTTGTGCGTATGGATGCATTTGGCTTTGGTTTATTACACATGCATATTTATTGCTTTGACTACAATAGATATTTATGGATAAAAACAGGATCGCTGTGGCTTTTGGCTCTTTTGACATAATTCATCCGGGCCATCTCCACTACCTAAAAAAGGCGAGCAGGTACGGAAGACTTGTCGTTGTTGTATCAAGGGACAGCAGCATACGTAAGATAAAAGGCTTTGGCCCAGCAATGGATGAAAGGGCACGGCTTGAGATTGTAGGATCCTTGAAATTCGTGGACAGGGCGTTGCTCGGTAACAGGATGGGCAAATGGAATGACATATATGAGATATTAAAGGGGATAAAACCCTCAGTAATAGTGCTTGGATATGACCAAAAAGTAGATATGGCATATCTTAATGAGTTCCTTTCTAAGAATGGAATACGTGCGCGGATAGTTCGGATTGGTCCGTATAAACCCGGAGTATTCAAAAGCTCTAAGATAAAAGAGGGCTTACTCTCAGGGGAAAGTCATTCATCAAGTTGAAGCACGCCTGATGTATTTTTTGCAAATATGGGCCTTTTTTCGGCTTTGACGCTGTTTTTGGTCTGCTGATAGGCAACTGTGCCGTACGAGACGCTTACTCCGCCTATGCCTTCTATTGTTGTTGCCACAAATGGAACTATCCTGAATGTATGCGCAGCGGAAAACTCGTTTTCGGTGTCATTTTTGGCAGATGAATTTTCGTATCTTTCACGCTGCGCCTGCGCCGGATCCTTTGCACCGCTTTCGCTGAGCTGGGAAGACCTAAGCGCTCCGGCTAAAAGTAACTGTAACTCGGTAACTTCCTGACGGCCTTTACGCGCAATCATTTTAATCAATTATATTTTGTACTTTTCTCATATTTATAACATATTGTAGCCGTCTGCCTGACCTTGTCTGGAAAATTGGTTTTTGGCTTTGCAGCTCAATTGCGTTTGGGTGTTCGGCTGCGCCCTGCGCCTTTGTCTTCTGCGTTCTTTGCCTTTGCCAGCATCGGATCTAGCTTTCTGAAAAAATTGTCCCAGGAGTATTTTTCCTCTACCAGCTTCCTGCCGGCCTTGCCCATGTCCTCCGCAAGTTTGCTGTCCTGTGTTACAAGAGCCATCTTCTCTGCCATCTCTGTTGGCGTGTTTGCGAGGAATCCGGTCTTTCCATCTACTATCGTTTCCCTGGGCCCCCCCTCGTTTACCGATATTATTGGCTTTGCGCTTGCCATAGCTTCAAGTGGGATAAATCCGTAGTCTTCATTTATTGCGGAGAACAGCACTGCAGTTGACCTGGAATACAGGCTGTGGAGCTTTTTGTCGTCTACGTTTGTATCGAAGACCACGTTGAGCCCTTTTGACATTGACTTTAGCTTTTCAAAGTACTTCCTGTGCTCTGGGTCGTTGGACAGGGTTCCTGCGATTATGAGCTTGTGCTTCTTGTCCTTTGTCCTCTTAACAAACTGGCCGAACGCGTTTATGACGTAGTCCTGCCTCTTGTTGACCACTATCCTAGAAGGGTAAAGGAAGAAGCCATGATCGCCTTCGTTGGAGAAGTCGCGGCATTCAATGCCAGGGTTTATTACCGTGGCATCGCGATCGTAGTACCTTTTAATCCTTTCCCTGGTCGTCTTGCTGTTGGTGGCTATCTCGGCTATGTTCTTTGTGACCTTCTTTGCGATTACCTTGTAGGTGCCCACCAGTGCAGCGTATATCAGCTTGTCCTTGTATGACCGATTCTGCATCCTTGTCTCATACAGGTCGTATACCTCCCTAGGCGGGGTGTGGCAGTACCATAGGACCCTTTCATTATTGTGGCTTATCCATTCGCTTGGTGAGATGTGGGGGTTGAGGACATCGTAGTCGTCCTTTATTTTCATATTGTAGAAATTGTATCCGTACCTGAATCCCTGTGAGGCGCGGTACGGAAGCTTGCTTGACAGGGGTACATGCTTACCTATGAGCCTTACATCAAGGTTTTCGAATTCAGAGAACGTGGATGATTTATCGTATTCGAGCACATATATGCTTGCGCCGTAGTGCTGCGCAACCTTTAATATTACCCTCTCCACGCCTCCCCTAAGGTTCAGATAGGGCTGTAGTAGAATCAATTTCATCGCATACCACATTAGCCTGGCATAGAGTAGTTGTTTTTCACATACGAAGGCTTGGGGGTGACTTCCGGCAGTGTGCCGGAGAAGTTGTCAAGCTGGAATATCATTATCTGGTGGGTGCCGTTAATAAAGTTTATGCCTGTGAAGTTGCTCGGATAGACCAGGGTGTAGCCTTTTCCTAGGCTGCCAAGGAAAAATCCGCGGTAATATGTGGAGCTGTAGAACTTTGACGGAGCGTCTGTTATTGAGCCGTTGGGCCCGTTTGGCGCATATATAAGCATGAAGCTTATGAATTGCTGGCCCGAAAGCACGGCAGATCCGCCGTAGTATGCGGTACTTATTATGGCATTTGTCTTGGTGCCGTTGGAGCTTAGCAGGTATGTCGCGTTTCCTGTCTGTAGGAATGACTCAGGGACGCAGTAGGACTGGTTTAGCTCTGACTGGCCAAGGATAGGTATTGATTTAAGTGCCACTGTGCTTACGTTGCCTGGGAACGTGCAGTAGTCGTTTATGTTTGACGAGCTTGGTATCGGAATAAGCAAATACACTGGGTCGTGGGTGATTTCGCAGTTTGACGTGCCCAAAACATACGGCTGTCCTTGCTGCTTTCCTGCTTGCAGGGCGAACTGGAGCCCCGTCTGGTTTATGTATGTGCACCCGAGGAAGTCAAGGGCGCCCCATTTTGGCACAAGCTCATTGTCGAACAGTATGTATTTGGCCTGAACGCTATCCATATAAGATGCAAGTGCAGAGGTGTTGAATCCGTCGCTGCTTCCGAATACGTAGTGGGCTGCAGCCTGGTAGTCTGCTGTTGGGACTGAGTTGTCCCCCCTTAGCACGGCGTTGCTGTTGCCAAACCAGTTTATCCAGTCGCCATAGTCCCACCATGAGAGGATGCGTGGCGCATACGGCCCTACGTTTGCCTTCATCCAGGCAGTAGCTGACAGCCAATAGTTAGGGATGTTGTTGCATAATATTGACGCGCCCAACTGATTGCTGCTGTTTGTTATGCTGCCGCAGTTGCTGTTTAAAGAAGCGGTTATTAGCTGGTAGCTAGTTGGCAGCGCCTCGAAAAGCAGTATAAGTATGCCTAATACTGCAACGGCCTTCTTTGCGTTATCGCTCCAGAGCCTTGAATGGTAAAGCGTGATTTCGCCAAGTATTATGCATATTGCCAATATATATGCGACTCCGAAATGGGGCAGGTATTCTACTTCTATGAACCCTACGAATGCAAGCGGCCATATGGCTGCGATTGCAAGTATTCCGGATTTTGAATTGCGCTTTATTATAGCGGTTATTGCAAGGGCCGAGAAAAGTATTAGCACGGCCCATACTATTATGCTTATGCCGCCTATGCTGTCCCCGATTATGCCAAACCCTCCAGGGCCGAAATTATATGTAAGGAACCCGGTTGGCGCATATTCCTGAACCGTCATGAAAAGCGGAATGCTTGGGGTGGTGTAGTGCTTGCTTAGCTGTATGTACTTCTGGAATGGGTGGCCTATCGGAGTGAAGATGATTAATATCAGTGCGATGATTACCAGAACTGCAAGCCATTCAAGATATATTGCTGTGTCAAGGCGCTTTAGGTACTTCCTTTCCTTTGCAAGTTTTGGTATAAACTCGAAAAGTGCTATGAAAATAAGTGATAGTATCGGAAATGCGACAATGACTGACACACCGAATATGTTAGGGACTGCGTTTGCCAATGTGGCGTCATAGAAGCTGTAGAGCACATAGAGGAACGTTATTACTGCAAGCATTATTGCATTCATCCTGTAGAAATCGGTGTTATCCTCCCTGCGCAGCACGTTTATCAGGCCTTGCAGCAGAAGGTATATGGAAAGCACGGCAGCGGGCACAGTGAAGTAGTGCGCTCCGAGGAAATTTGATGCAAAGGCTATGGCGGCAAGCACCGCGAACCTTTTCTCCTTTGGATTGTTTACTGCGAGTATGTATGCTGCATAGAAGAAGAATAGTGCGAATATGCCCCATGGTTCAAGCAGCTGGTTTCCGGCAAGGAACGTTGTTATCAGCACTGGCATGGAAGCTGCAAGCCCAGCGCCGATAAGCGCTGGATACTGGCCGTATTCATGGTAAAGGAACATGAAGACTACAAATACGAGCAGCGCCGCAGTTATTGGAGGATAGAAGCTGCTTACTGAAGCAAGCAGGTTTGTGTTTATTGTAGTGCTGTTGGGGTTGCCTCCCGCAAGGTTATACCAGTAAGCCTCTATGTAAGGTATTATTGGCTGCACCCGGTGGTATGTGCCGTTTACAAGGCTCGGCCAGGCCGCGTGGTCGTAAAGTAGCTGGTATCCATATGTCAATATGTACTGTGTGCTTATCATGTCAAAGTACGGGTCGAACTGAAAGTATGTTGAAGCGGTAGATATGTTGAGCATCCTGGCGCCGAATGCAAGGACCATTATCACAAGAAGGGCAACCCACATTAGGTTATTGCTGCGTTTTTTGGCATCTCCAACGCTTGAACTCATGTCCAGCAGCTTTTTTTCTTCGGCTTCATGCGCTTCGAACAGGTTGCGCTCCTGCTCATAATGTGATTCTTCTATCTTTCTGCGCTCCTCGGTACCTGCGCTTGCCAGCAACTCCATTTCCTCTGCGTGGCTGCGTATTAGTGCCTCTTCCTCCCTCTCGTGGTCTTTTATTATCTTTATGTCAGTGTTGAGCTCTGATATCGTTTTGCGCAGGTTTGACACGCGCTTCTTGTAGTCTGATTCGACCTCCCTCTTGGTTATTGAAGGCTTTGACAGCTTGATGAAGCTGAAATAACCTGATGAGAATGCACCCTGCTGCCACGAAAGCACTATCCCGATTATCGTAAGAAGTATTACGTTGGCATTGTACAGGCTGTTAGAGAAGGAAAAGATTGGCGATATGGGTATGAGATAGGATTCTAGCCAGGTTATTGCTGGAGGGAATATCATTCCGAATATGAACCCTATTATTGCAATTTCGATTATGTGCAGCTTCGTCTTGTTTAGCAGGGCGAGTGACAGGAAGAATCCTGGAAGTATTATGGATATTGCGCCTATTATTAGTGGTATAAATATCGACATCTAAGACCATTATAAGAAGTAATTAATACTTGCTGCCAAGTAATTAACACTTGCTAGTGATTGATAAGATTTTATTAATTACTAAGGATTATTAAAGTTGTGCTTATTTGCGGTTTTCAGCATCAATAATAGGGGCAGGTACTGCAGGCCTTATTTCGGCAAGGGAGCTTGCAAAGCGCGGGATAGACGCCGAAGTTTATGACCAGAAGGCAGTCCCGGGACTTCCGGTTAGGGCTTCTGGTATAGTGTCGTTCTCTGGCATTGATTCGCTTGGTATAGAATATTCGAGCTGTATGACGAACAGGCTTTATGGCGCCACGATACACGCTGGGGGAAGGAGCCTTAGAATACGTTCAAGAAATCCGGTTGCAGCAGTACTTGATAGGCATAAACTCAATGAAAAGTGCATTGACGATGCACAGGCCGCAGGCGCAAAGGTAAATTTGGGGCGGAGAGTTGTTGGGGCTGACCTTGATAGGATGGCAAATGGCGGGGTTGTGATTGGCGCTGACGGAGCTCTGTCAGCAACTGCAAGGCATTTTGGGCTTGGGGAGATTGGGAAAATAACACTGACATACAAGGCAGTATTTAATGTAGACGTGCAGGATCCGGGAATGGTTGACCTGTTCTTTGACAGGAAAGAATACCCTGGCCTGTTTGCGTGGCTGTGCCCGAATGACAAGGACCTGCTTGAGGTAGGCGTGGGCATAACATCCAAAAACACAAATGCCAAGGCGGCATATCGTAAACTGCTCAGGGACAAGCGCGTTGGCGAAATTTTGGGCAATGCAAAGGCAATAGACGAAAACGCGTCAATAATTCCGATGAGGCTAAGGGGAAGGATAGTTGACGCCAAAAGAAAGGTGCTGCTTGTGGGGGATGCGGCAGGGCAGGTCAAGGCAGCTACTGGAGGCGGGATTGTTTATGGGGGAAATGCAGCGCTTATTGCCGCTGACACTATAGCAAAATATTATGAGACAGGATATGGACTTCGTGAATATGAAGCAAGGTACAGGAAGGCATATGGATTTGACATGCTGCTCCATTCCGCTATAAACAGGCTTTATTCTGCAGTTGGAACTTACCCGATGGGAACTGCCCTGATGATGATGGAAAGACTTGGTATTGGAGGTTTTCTTTCCGAGTACGGGGACATGGACAGCCCAAGCCTAATCCTCAGGCGGTTTTTCCTTAGGAAGTTCGCCTGACTTTGCCTGGGCAAGTGCCTTTTTTGCCATTTCCTCCCTGATCTTGAGTTCCTTATTTATGCGCTCTAGGTCCTCTCCCTTTAGCACCTTGGTGAGAATATACCTGGAATAGTCCATTGATATCTGGGAAAGACTCAGAAGGAGCGTGTTGAGGTGTCCCGCCTTTATGACATAGTCGCCCTGTGGCTTTAGCACTTCTATTGCGACCGGGGACAGGTTAAATACGACGTTTATAAGAGCGCCAAGGTCATTGAAGAGCACAGTGACAATGGCGTTTGTTGAGTACGTTCCGTCAATCAGAATTGGGTTGTCTATGCTGCCAAAGCCATACATCACCCCTGGGGACTTAAGCAGCCTCTCATTTACAAGGTCTGACATTAGCGGCTGCAACTCTTCACTGTCCTTGCTCTGCATGTCAAAATACAGTTTGGCAAGTATGCCTCCTTTGCGTATCGCCTTTTCTGTGATCTCATTGACCTCGTTTTTTTGTGGCATTTACTCGCCTTTGATCTTTGATATTGCGGCCTGGATTTCTAAAAGCTCCTCCTGGCCGGACTGCATGTCGCGCAGATTCACCTTTCCTTGCGCTATCTCGCGGCTTCCTACTATTGCAACGTATCTTATTCCAAGCGAATTTGCGTAATCAAGCTGCTTTGATACGCCTTTTTCGGACACGCTTAGGTCCGTGTATATGCCTGCATTTCGCATGGCTTTTGATGCAGATACTGCATAATCAATGCTTTGTTCGCCTATGGGGGCAATGAGCACTTTTGAGTATGTCTTGAGCTTTGAGTAGCTTTCCTGCAGGTCGAATATCCTGCTTATGCCAATTGAGAATCCCACTGCCGGCAGGTTCGATTTTGAATACATTCCTATAAGCCCGTCATATCTGCCTCCTGAGGCTATGGAAGGGAGCCTCTTGCCTTCCTGGCTTATTATAACCTCCCAGACAAAGCCGGTGTAGTAGTCCATTCCCCTTGCAAGGGACAGGTCAACGGCCACCTTGCCGGACAGGTCAGCCTTGCCGAGCAGGGAAAGAAGAGATTTCATCTTTTGCGCCTCTTGCTTTGCCGGGTCTATCTCCATCTCCAGCTTCTCAAGCTTCTCGTCGTTGGTCGCCTTCATGTTCATGAATGATATCATTTCCTGGGCATCATTTTCCTGCATTCCCAGCTGCTTGAGCCCGTCGACCGTTTCGCTTACGCTTGTCTTGTGCATCTTGTCTATTAACCGTATGGCAGCGATGGTTTTTGGCTCTGGTACGTGGAAATGGCCTACGATTGCATTAAGTATCGGCCTGCTGTTTATTAGCAGCATGGCGGTGCTTACGCCTATTGAGTCTATGGCATCCATTGTTGCGGATATGCACTCGAAGTCGCTTAACTGCGAGGCGCTGCCGACAATATCGACGTCTGCCTGTATGAACTCCCTGGAGCGCATGTGCTGCGGTTCGTCCCTGCGCCAGACAGTGCCTATCTGGTATCTCCTGAAAGGCAGCGGTATGTCCTTGTTCATTGACATATAGCGCGCAAGAGGCACGGTAAAGTCAAAGCGTAGGGCGGATTCCTTGCCCTCTATGAAATACATCTCCTTTGTCTGCTCCTCGCCATATGCTTTAGCTGACAGAACCTCTGATTTTTCTATGGAAGGTGTTATTATTGGGGAAAACCCGTGCCTCTTAAACACCTCTTCCACGACTGAGAGCATATTGTTAAGGCGTATGGCGTCATGCGTGCCAAAATCCCTTGTGCCGCGGGGTATGTCTAGCGGGCTTGTGCCTGTAGCTTTTATGGCCATCGGCATCAGCGCTCAGAGATTCTTATCGAGCCATTTCTTAAAAGAGTCCTTTGGAAGGGCGCCGACAGACATTGCCTTTACCTCCCCGTTCTGAAACAGCAGGACAGTTGGTATGCTCATTATGTTGTACTTTGCGGCTATCTCGTTGTTTTCGTCGGTATTTAGCTTGCCGAACTTGGCCTTTTTTTCATAGGATTTTGATACTTCGTCTATTATTGGAGAAAAGATACGGCAGGGTCCGCACCAAGCCGCCCAGAAGTCCACAACCACAGGCGTACTTGAGCTCAGCACTTCCTTATCGAAATTTTCTTTTGTTAGTTCCAGCATTTTAACCACTAGTATGTGTTTTGTTTTTTAAGGAATATAAACTTTTGGGACTGCCGCGGGCGCCGCGCCGGGGCGCAGGCTCGCCTTTGCGCAGCTTATTGTAAAGGACAAGCAGGGTTATTGCAGACACTGCAAGGAAGCCGAGCCAGATATGGTATGCCTGGAAGTCGCTTATGGCGAAAACAATTGCCAGTGAGATGTTTATGAAAGCGAAAAGAGGAGGTATTGCAGGAAGTGCCACCCTGTATCTCTTTAGCAGGTACATGGTGAACACCATTCCGCAAATTGCACCGATTATCACAAGCACTGCATCGAAGATGCTTAGCAGGCTTATGTAAATGCTCACTGCAAGCATCAGCGGCATCGCAAGGTCGCCGCTGCCCAGCTGCACCTGCGACACTATTGGGTATATCCTCTGGCGTATAAGGCTGCGCAGCTGTGGGTCCTTGGCGTGTTTGCTTTGGTCCGCTTTCTTGTAGTCAAGTATGTCGCGTTTTGATAGGTATGCGCCGGGTATTGCCTCTACGTCGGTTGACCCTATCAGGAAAGCCATGTTCCTTGCGGAGATTGCCTGGGCCATTGATATCATGTGCTTTGTTACGAACACTGCGATGTAATCATACACGGCTATTAGCATCATTAGGAAATACGCAAGATAGAATCCGTTCAGCCCTATCAATATGCCCACTCCGATGCTGGATGTGACTGCAATTAGGTTGCGCAGCTTGGGCCTGAGGTTCTTTGCTATTATGAGGGATATTGTGACAATCGCGGCAATGCCTAAGATATAGTATTGGCTTGCCTGCGGGAACGCTGCGCTCAATATGGCGAATATCACAAAGCCTGTCGCAAGCATGACGACCAGGGCCTCCATTGCAGGGAACAGCAGCCTGCCGCTGTAGAACTTGAAGAAGAGTATCAATGCTGCCGCAACCACTATAATGTATACTGCATAGAATACCGCAGCCTCGAATGAATTTATCCCTGCGGAGCTGCTTTGGACATAGAACTGAAGGGCAGAGGTGGAATATATGGTTATGAGGAGCCCGGCAAACTGCACTATCATGAACAGTACTATTATGTTTGCAAGCTGCCTTGCCTCTATGCGCCGCTCCAGAAAAACACCTGCTTATTCCTCTTCGTGCTTTACCATCTTATATGTTCCTGCTTTTGGCGAGTAGATGTCACCTGTTTTTACAAGCTCGTCCATGTATTTTTCAGCTTCGTTGCGGCTTATTCCCTGCGCTTCGGCCTCGTCAAGTATTTTTGGGTACTGGGCGCCTGCGCCTTCGGAATCAAGCTTCTTTATTATTGATATTATTGAATTTATCTTGCTCACCTTCTCCTTGGGGAATCCTGTCATTATGCGGTCAATGTCTATCCTGCCGGAGGTGTCCACTGCCAATGTCTTGAACATGTGCTCGAAAAGGGATATTGCAAGCTCAGAGTCCTTCACATCTATGCTGGGGGAAAGCCTCGACTTTGCGCTTGCCTCTGCCATCCTCACCAGGCCCTCTATCTGCCTTGGCGTTATCGGGGTTGCGCCGGTCTTTATGCCCATGCGCCTTAGCCCTATGTAATAATCCTCTATCCTCTTGCTCGATTCGGGGGTCAGCCGGGGTACAACGTTCCTCTTTGCATATGCTATGTATTTCCTTAGTATTTCTGGGCTCACCGGCGGCGCCTGAACCTGCATATATTCTGTAATGCCGGAAACCTGGGCGCCTGCGGCCTCATGCTGCGCGAGTATGTGCCTTGCTATTGACTTGTCCTGCTCCTCGTCCATTATATCCTGTATTGGGAATATCAAATCGAACCTTGACAGCAGCGCAGGAGATATGTTGAACTGCTCCGCCGGGTATGCGGCCTTGTCGAACCTGCCGAATTTCGGGTTGGCTGCAGCTAGGACCGAGGTTTTTGCTGAAAACCTTGCGACTATACCGGCTTTTGCTACGCTAATTGTCTGCGACTCGAGGGCTTCGAGTAGGGAGGATTTGTCATCCTCGCTTATCTTGTCGAATTCGTCTATGCTTACCTCTCCGCCTGATCCTAGGACAAGTGCGCCTGCCTTTAGGGTCCACCCTCCCTCTGAAAATTCATCCCTTTCTGCTGATGCTGTAAGCCCAGCAGATGTCGTAGATTTTCCGCTAACGTATATGCCTTTTGGCACTATTGCTGTTACGGCCTGCAGAAGCCTTGTTTTTGCGCTTCCTGGGTCGCCTATGAGAAGTATGTGTATGTCGCTTCTTATCTGGCCTCCGTCAACCAGCTTCTTGTCAGGCGTGCCGCCGAACAATTGCAGTGCCAGGGCCTGCTTTATCTCATCGTATCCGTAAATTGATGGCGCTATGGACTGGGAAACCTTGTCGAATATATTTGGGTCTTTTGACATCTCTATTATTGCCTTCTGCTCTTCAGCGCTTATCTCAATCTCTGCGAATTCTTTCTGCTTCGGCTTCAGTGCCAGCGTGTCAAAATATGGGGTGAACAGAACCTTGTCCTCCTTGCCTTTTGACGTTCTCCTTGGCCTTATCCTAAGTATGCCGGTTATGGAGACCCTGTCCCCAGGTATTATCGAATTCACCAGGTCGTCGTCCAGGACCACTTCGAGGTGCCATGTGGGTGTGCTGCCTCGCAGCCTTTCAAGTGGATCCTGCACTGCAAGTCGCTGCATGTTTATGAACTTTGACTCGTTGTTGACCTGCTTAAGCGACCTGCGCTTGCAGTTTTGGCAGATTTCTGGTATTTCGTCGCGCTCAACTTTCACGTCTATCGTGTTTCCGCAAAAGGTGCACTTGAACTTTGCGGTTCGTACGCGGGGTATTATCTCCGAGCGCTTCACGACAAGCGAATCTAAAGTGAGCATCTTGCTTATGTGCTCTGAGCCCACATCTTGTATAAGGGGCATTTGGGATTCTGACCCGAAGAATCTTGCATACACAGGTTCCCTGGCGTCGGCATTAGGGTTGAGCTTTGCTAGGGCGGAATGGGCTACTGGCAGCATGGAGTCCGGGTTTTCCCCAAGTTCCCTTGCAAGGTCTATGTCGTATTTCTCCAGGTCCTTTATGTCTATAAGCACACTCCTTTTCTTTGGATAGCTTATGTACATGTCGTTTATCTGGTCTATGTAGTAGGAATTGAAGAATTCGGCAAACTTGTCCTCAAATGTGCTATACGTAACTGCATCCATAACCTCCATATCATCACTGCAAGAAGCAAGACCCTTATACACTATCTGCGAACAATATAAAAATTATCCTTAAATAATAGAATAGTGGAAGTAAGCTGACACGGTGTATTTTTGGCAAAATTTTACATAACAACATCAATACCATACGTTAATGCAAGGCCGCATATAGGCCATGCCCTAGAATTTGTGCAGGCTGATGCCATTGCCCGGTACAAGAAAATAAATGGCCATGGCGCGTTCCTTACCACCGGCACAGACGAGAACAGCCTCAAGAGCGTGATAAGCGCGCAGAAACTTGGCATCAGCGCAGAGGAGCTGTGCCGGTCAAATTCGAAGCTGTTCAAGGACATGTCTAGTGCGGTAGGGCTATCGTATGACGCATTTGTAAGGACATCGGTGGATAAGGAGCATATGAAGACTGTGCAGGAGTTTTGGGCGAAGTGCAGCGAAAGCGGGGACATCTACAAAAAGAAATATGGGGGACTGTACTGCGTTGGCTGCGAGCTCTTTTACACGGAAGGCGAGCTCATTGGCGGATTGTGCCCGGAGCACCATACAAAACCGGAGTTTGTTGAGGAGGAGAACTATTTTTTCAGGCTGTCAAAATACGAAAAGAGGGTCATGGATGCAATAGAAGGCAATGCAGTGCAAATACTGCCGCAGGAGAGAAGGGCGGAGGTCATAAACTTCATAAAATCCGGGCTTGAGGATTTCAGCGTCTCTAGGTCTGTTGAAAGGGCACATGGCTGGGGTCTGCACGTGCCTGGGGACGACACGCAGGTGATTTATGTGTGGTTTGATGCGCTTGTTAGTTACCTTACCGGCGCAGGGTTTAGCAGGGACAAGGATCTGTTCAGGAGGCTTTGGCCTGCAGACATTCACGTGATAGGGAAGGGGATAGTAAGGTTCCATGCAGTTTATTGGATAGCGATGCTTATGTCTGCAGGAGTCGAGCTTCCAAAAAGCATACTTGTGCACGGCTATGTTACAGTAGATGGGCAGAAGATGAGCAAATCCATAGGCAATGTTGTTGATCCGATTGCAATTTCTGCAAAGTATGGGCAGGACGCAGTTAGATATTACCTGCTAAAGGAAATTTCAACGTTCCAGGATGGCGATTTCTCCGAAAAGGCTCTAAAGGATGCGCTAAACAACGAGCTTGCCGGAAACCTGGGAAATTTTATAAACAGGACTTTCACGTTCATAGGCAGCAGGATGGGGGGCAGCATAAAGGAGCTTGAGATGGATGAGGGAAGGCTTGTGATTGATGAGGCAGGGAAGATCGCCGCGGAGGTGGATGGGCTTATGGCACGGTGCCAACTGGGCATGGCCTTGATGAAGATAATGGAGATATCTAACATTGGCAATAGGTATTTGCAGAGCAATGAGCCGTGGAAGCTTGCCGATGTTGACGAGCGCGCGGCTCGCGAAGTGCTATTTGCATGCGCAACCCTATGCAGGATGATAGGCATACTCGTATACCCATTCATGCCTGGTGCTGCCGAGAGGATGCTCGGATACATAGGCGAAAAGCCGTCTGGCTATGGCAAGGCGGTGGAAATACCGGCAAGCTTTAGCATAAAGGAGCACGGGATACTGTTCAAGAAGATCGAGTAGGCATGCCGGTTGGCCGCCAGTAATAGAGCCATATTTTTATACCTTGGGCACCAATCAATAAGTGTGATGATCGAGAACTGTCTGATCCGTGATGACGATCTTGAGTGCTGATCTGCATGGGTACTATATCTAGAAGTGCCATAAGGAAGCTGGTAAAGAAGCATTTTGATGTTAATATCACCGAAGATGGGGCAGAGGAGATAGCCAAGATACTTGAGATCGAAGCCTCTAAAATATCTGATTTTGCGGTAAGGAACTCCAAGAAAAGCGGGACCGGAAAGGTGACCAAGAAGGACATACGCGAATACGTAATAAAGGGCGGGGAATGGAAAGCGTAATGCTGCATTTAAGCAGCTGCGGCAGGGTTTTTACTGGGCTTTATCACAGGGAGAAGGATAAGTTCTTTTGCCTTGCTGAGCCAACGTCGTCTGGAGTCCTTGTTACGGAATTTAATTCTGAGGGGGAAGTAGTGAATCAGGCATATGGCAGCAATGTAGATGCGCGCGGGTGTGTGGAAGGATATGTTGGGACAGGGATACAGTACATTGAAGTGAAGGCAGAATACCGCGGAATCGTGATGAACGCAAAGTGCAGGAACTGCGGCGGAACTGGGCTTGTGCGGGAGCTTGACACGCACAAACTCTCTGAGATAAGAGATGTGCCTGTTGTGCCCCTCTTTTTGTGCTCCTCATGCAAAAGCGCACACTATTCCCTTACTGATGCGTATCTGAGGAAACTCGTGGAATCGAACCGGGACCTTTTCGAAGCTGATGAGCTTGCTGGAATTTCCGCAGATATGAATGGGTCCATAAATACGCTGCAGGAGTACATAATAAGAATTTTTGCTTCCAAGAAGATTAGCAGGGCAACGCCAAGATGATCTTATGCCTATAAACATATCTGAGCTTTACAACAAGAAGGTGCTAACCATGGGAGGCAGGATGCTTGGGGAGGTTAAGGGAGTGATGCTTAATATTGATAAGGGTGAGGTGTCGCATCTCCTGCTTAACAATGTGGAAATGCTTACCAGAAGCAGCAATGTGAGGGAAAACTTCATAAAAAACAGTGTAGCCTTCAGCAGGGTAAGGCGCGTATCCGAAACCATAGTGGTAAGCGAGATTCAGGATGCAAAGTAGTATTTGCGCCTTTCATTTCAGCTTGTTGACACTTCCTTTGATACAGAAGACCTTTTCTTTGCAAGCACCCTGTAACCGCAGTACTGGCATCTTATGAATTTGTCCAGGGATTTCGCTTCCCTTCCGCAGTGTAGGCATATGTAAGGCATATAATCACTTGTTTTTAATATTTGACTTGAGCCACTTTGCAAGCTCCTGGTGTATGTTTGAAAAGCTTGTGTCTATCACGCGTATGTTCATCCTCTGCTTAAACTCTTCCTCGTCAAGCATGAGCACCGGCGCGTATTCTGGCATGCGAGTGTAATGTACCTCGAGCCAGTGTATCTTTCCCCTTAGGTAGTCCCTGGCAACCTCATCGGTCATCGGCATGGATGAGAAGCTGAACAGTATTCCGTTTACCCAGTACAATGGCATTGTGCCTGCAGGGGTTATCCTTTCCCTTAGCAGGTCGTCGCGGTTTATCTCCACTATTTCGTGGATTATGAGCTCTTCCGCAGGTGCGTATGTAATCTTTGCCATGCCAAATCTACCTTGAAAGCAGCCTTGATACGGTCTCTCCTGCCGTAGTCTTAAAAGTATATGCGCCTCCAGCGAATGTCGAATTGCAGTGCCTGCAGCGCCATATTCCATTCATTACCCTTTTTACAGCGACTTTTCCGCATAGGTCGCACCTGTACCTGCGGCGCTTGTCCGCGCCTACCGCAAGGAACCTCTTCCTGAGGCTGACTCCATATCTCACGTTGAAATTTGCCAAATCACTCACCTTTTATATTCTCGATATGCTTCCTTAGCTCTGTTGACTTGCTAAATGTTATGTCGATTAGGTTTTCTATATCTTTCGGGGAAAATGACCCTGAAAGTCCTTTTTGCATTGCCCTGACGGCGTCCTTGTCATTTGATATGGTTAGCCTGGATGCCATGAAGAGCTCTTCGTTTCCGTCAGGATCGAGCACTATGCTTTCACCTATCTTTGCGAAAGTGCATGAGGTTATCATGTTGTTTGTCTTAAGCCTTCCAAGGTTCCCTTCCCTGATGACTTTTCCGTCTTCGTATTTTGGCATTCTTGCGGTGGAAAGGGCCGCGACTGCTGCAAGTGTGCATGCATCGAACATGTTCCCATCGTAGTTTAGTATGTATGCGTCTATGAAAAGGTCCCACACTTTTTCTTCCTCTAAAAACAGCGCCTTTGTGTCTATTATGCCTGATGCGCGTATGCCTCGGTCTGTGACCCTTGCAAGCTCTATGGCTTCTGGCGAAGGAGGGCCCATCTCAAAGCTTTCAGATGCTATAGGCAGCAGCTCTGCGGAAGTTATTATATTGCCCTCGTTTGGCTTGTCTGGCATTGGAGAGCCTATTCCAAGTTTTACTCCCACAAGTACCTTTGTTGAGCCTATTGTTACTTCTGCAGAGCCTTCGGCATTGGGAATCGTGCCGTGAGATATGCTTATCTGCCTGTAGTCGTTTGTGTCCCTGCCGTCCTCCCTGCGGCCTGAAGCTATTAGGTCGTGGATGTAGTTCTCGGTTACTGTGCTTATTTGCATGGAAATCATATCTTATATTTTTCAAGCGTGCGCTCATAGGACAGCTTTAGAGCTGCCTTTTGTATATCGGATATCTTCTGTCCTGCCTTCTTCGCCATTTCAATGGCTCTTTTTATCTCTTCCTTTGTCATGTTTCCGTCCATCTGAAGCAGCAGTATGTCGCCTGTACGCGGGCTTATGGACAGTGGCAAGTCTGCGTCTGAATAGTTGTCTTCGATCTTGTTCATGTCAAGCACAAGTTCGCTGCCGACCTTTCCTACAGAGACGGCATAGGGTATGTCTGACATCGGAATCCCTGAAGAAGCAAGGGCCACGGCAGCTGCGGTTATTCCGGCCGCCCTTGTGCCGCCGTCTGCCTGAAGCACGTCTATGAAAAGATCTATCTCGCTTCCTGGAAACTGCTCTAAAAGCATCACGTTCTCAAACGTCTCCTTTGTGACTTTTGATATCTCGGTTGACCTCCTGTTCGGACCAGTGCGCCCGTGCTCTTCTAAGGATGAGAAAGGTGACATCGCATATCTGCATTTTATTATGGCTCTCTCTGGGTCTGAGACGTGCTTTGGAAGCGCCTCTTTCGGCCCGTATACGCCAGCAAGTATCTTATTGTTTCCCCATTCTATGTAAGCGGATCCGATAGCATTCTTTATCACCTTTGCCTCTATGCGTATGTCCCTTAGCTCGTCCATTCCCCTGCCGTCTAGGCGCTTGCCGTTTATTATTAGCTCTGGTTTGTCGCTTCCTGACATATCATTTCACCTGATTGGATGGATCTGCACCAAGCATCGTCTTGATCCGCTCTGTAAGTCCGTGGGTGTGGGCTTCGTCCTGTATCTTTAATATCGCATCTGTGGCAAGGTCTATGTTGCCGCCTTTAAGCCATATGACGCCGTTGAGCCCAACAGAAATCGTTGTCTTTGTGCCATCCATTATCTGTTTGAGCATTGAATTGCCCTTGCCGATTATTCTTGGGATTTTTGATGAGCTTACGGCCATTAGCTTGCCGCCATTAAGCTTCATTGGCTTAAGCAGCATTACCGTGCCTCCTTTCTCAAGCTCCTTGACCGTGGCTGATACGATGTCCCCTACAGAAAGGTCTGTATCTATGAATTTCGTTAGTGCAAGTCCCTTGTAAGGTGAGTTAAGATTTATTACGTATATATTTGCTTTCTCCTCCTCGACGATGCCAATTACGCTGTCCCCATGCCTTGGCTGCCATAAGCCCTCAAGAGGTATGACTGTCTTATGCTCTTCGTCAAAATATCCTAGCACACATGCGTATGTGCCGTTCTTGTCGGAGATGGTATTCTCTATCCTGATTGGGGTATTTACCAATTTTTCTCCAGGTACAACTATTCTCTGCATTTTTACACCAGATTCCTTGATTGTGCGCTTCCTTTGGTGAAGTTGTTTAGTTTCTCGAAAAATTCCCCCTGCAGTCCTGCGGGGAACTCTAGAACCGCCTTCAATGCGCCGTTTGCCTGCCATTCTTCTGATTTTAGCCCGTATTGCTTGAGCATTCCGTAGCTTCTGTTGGCATATTCAGCAGGTATTACAACTTCCATCCTTGCTGTAGCAAACTTTATTGGAAGCAGCATATTTATCTTCTTTACTACTGCGTCAACCTGTTCGTTTGCTGTTTTAAAAGGGTCTATTGTGACTTTTGCTGTTTCCATTGCGTTTTCTATCCTTTGTATTGGATGCGGCGCGCCGGTGCGCGGATCTATGGAATTCCTTGCAATTATCTGTTCTATCTGCTTTCGCTTCTCCTCTGTAAGCTTCCTGTGCTGCTCTGTTGTTATTGGCACGTTGCCGTGCTTTAGTATGTATTCGGCTATTTTTGGTAGGTCTGTGGTAGCGAATATCTTTTTGAGTTTTTCTTGGCTTGGCTTCTCTCCTTTGTTTGCATTGGTAAACACTTCTTCTACCTGCAGCACAGACATCGCATCTGTGCGCTTGCCGGTTATGTACTCGTATGCCAGGTCGGAGTCAACAAATATCTCGAAATGGTCCCCGCCGATTGAATATTTAGCTACTACCGTCTTTGCCATTTTATTCACAATGAAAAATTAGAGATACGATTTTATCTTTTCTGGCTGAAGCACGACGAAGTCTTTGCCGTCTCGTATATAGCCTATGTCAACGTTTTCCTCGTTTATTGCAGTTTCGCTCGCCTTCTTTATTATCTTGAGCCCTAGTGCCATTGCGTCTTCAAAATTCATGTCCTGTTTGTAATCTTTCAGAAGCATTTCCGTTGCTGTTTTCTTGCCGCTGCCTATAGCATCTGCCCTGTAACCAAGGAAAGACGCCCCAGGCTCGATTTCATACAGGCGTGGCTGGTCATCTATGCCGCCCAGAAGCAGGGATACGGCATAGGGACGCATGCCTCCAAACTGCGTTGCCTGCATCATGTAGGCTGAAATGTTCTTTGCAAGAGATTCTATAGATTTCACTTCGTCAAAAACAAGCTTGTGGTTCTGCGTCTGGTTCCTTGCGGTGTCTATTATATGCAATCCGTCAGCAACCATGCCGCTGTACGTTGCGCCTATGCGTGAGTCTACCCTAAATACCTTTAGTATCGTTGACGGAACTGCCAATGGCTCGTTTATGTTCTTGTGGGCTACGAATATGACAGAATCGCTTGTTGTAAGCCCGACCGATGTGGCTCCTTTCCTCACGGCCTCCTTTGCGTATTCTACCTGGAATAGCCTCCCGTCGGGGTTAAACATTACGCCTCTGTCATATGCTTGCACGTTTGGATACATAAATTGCACCTTAATAATTAGAAAATTATTACAATAATAATTATAAGCTCATCATAATTATATACTTTTGCTTTTGCAAGGGCAGGGTGATTTGAATACCTGGCTTTGAATTTGGGGATTTTGGTTAACGCGCAGTCATGCAATGCGATTTCAAGCTTATGAAATGTGGGGGGCGTGTTTGCGGGTTTGTTGTTGCAAAACGGCTTTGCGGGGCGTACTGGCGTAGGGACTAGAAAACTATATAAATAATGAGCATGTCATATCCTATGAACAATATTGCCTTACTGCAAGGTTGCCGCGGTTTGTGCTTCTGTTTTGTCTTGGGGTCACAACGTTGAACGTAAGATATGCGCGGCTTTTGGAAGGCTTGGGAATGCAGGAGCTGATAAAACTGCAGTGTGAAAAAGAGCTGGCGCTTAAGGAAAGCCTTGTTAAGACTGTATTTTATACCAACATAAAAAATGCGACAGACGTGCGCGCAGAAGACCTTCTAATAAACGGGAATGTGGTAGGCAAGGACGGCACACTTGTAGACTATATGGAAATATCAAACTTGCGCAGTGTCGCCAGAGTGCTTTCTGAGATTGGCAATAAAGAGATAGGAATTGAGGATATAAGTACTATTAGGGAGGCGCTACTTAAAGGGGTATACAGCCACGGAAAGTATCTTGGCGGGTTCAGGAGATACCGGCTGAGCGTTGGCACAATAATAACGCCTAAGGTCGATGAAATAGAGCAGGGGCTTAGGGGGCTAGTGGATTTGATCAACAAGGATTATGGATCAGGAGTGATGAACCTGCTCAATGCTATTGAATTCAACGCAAAATTCCTAGAGGTGCATCCTTTTGAAGATGGCGATGGACGAACGGCGCGGCTGCTGATGAATAATTACCTGATAGGCAGGGGCGTAAAGCCGGTGCATGTGTCTGCCGACGTTGAGCAGATATGGCCCGAGTGCCTGAGCGCTTATTACCTGAGCAGGGCCACAGGGCCTTACATGATTTCTGCAATAATGAATGTGATAGGGAAGGCAGGCATGGAAACGCTTGCAGATAGGGCTTTGGGTCTGGATAAAGACGACGCATATGAACTGTCATTGCGGACACTAATCCTTTCGTGCACAGGGGATATTGATTCCGTGGAGCTTAAAAGTGACGTGGAAAAAATGTACCGGCTTGGGCGCGGGCTTAAGGACAGGGAGATAGTTGGCAGTGCTTTGTGGATAGGCGCTCGCAATGGCTTTGGCGGGAAGATTGCCGCAGATGCATGCAAATCTGAAGATCCGATGGTGCGCGCAATGGGAGTTTACGCGGAAAGCTGCCTTGACTTTTCCAGATATAGGAAAAGCATTTTACATGCAGCATTTGCAGACCCAGAAGAGCGAGTGCGTATGGTTGCCGTGGCGCAGCTAGGCAACAACGGCGCACTTGGCGCTGGTGTTTTGAAGGATATAATTAAAAATGAGGAAAGCGAGCTCGTGCTTTTAGCTGCATCGAAATTTGCAGTAAAAACGTCAGAGCATAAAGGTATGGTTGATATTGCGGAGGCGTTGATATCCTCGGGGAAGCATGAGCTTAGGGTAAGGGGGCATATACTAATGGCAGTTCATGCTGACAGCTCGTATTTGGCCAATATTATAGAAAATCGCCTGGGCTCTGAACCGGAAGAGATACGCAAGGGAGTTATAATAGAGCTGGGAAGGTGCGAAAGGCTAAATGACCAGTGCATAGCAGAGGCGCTGATCAAGGCGGCGCAGGAAGACAGGGTTATGCGGGAGTCTTTGCTTGGAGAGCTGATAGTAAGCAAAAACGTAAGCCGCGCGTATGAGCGGCTTTTTGACTGGATAATCTGCAGGGGTGACGGAGACGGAGTTGATGGATTTGGCAGGGCATATGCAGTGTACATGCTGGGGGAAAAGGCAGGCTATAGCGGCATAGAAGAGGCCGTCGGAAAGAGGGGCAGGGGGCTTGAGGGGTTTGAGCAGTTTGCTGGGGACCTTGTAAAATTAAGGGATACGGGCAGTACCAATTGGCCTGAAGATGCGATTAAGGTGATATCAAGGCCAGGGAATGATATGGCGTTTGCCTGCCTTACTGAACTAGGCATTGTTTTAAGGCAGGGGGGAATGAATTTGCTAAATGACGTAAATTCGAATGCAATCGTTGAGGCTGTCAGGAGGCTTGAATTAAGAGCAGAACGCAGGGGAAGCAAAACTGATGTGGTTGATTTAGTAATAATCGCGCGTGCACTGGAGCTTGGAATTGAAGAAAGGCGCAGGGAAAGAGTAGGTGTGCCTGTGCTAGGTGAAAGAAAGGAGAGAATTGCCCATGGAGTTGCAGGTAGATAGTTTGAAGGGCATAGTTTATACAAAAAAAGGAAATGATGCAAAGGAAGTTTTGTCAAAGATACGCAGATCTGATGCCTTGTTCGTGGACAAGGACGGCGTAATAGCGGACATCTCAGAATTGCTGTACATAAACAGGAGGCTTGGGTTTGAGGCAAATAACATGAAGTTTGAATACAGCAAGGAAACAAATTACATGCTTGGCGGAATTGGCGATAGGCATTTTGGCATATTGCAATCGACTCTTGCGTTCATAGCTTTCGACAGGCTCTTTGACAGCAAGCTCCGCAATAGGCCTGGAGCACATTCTAAGGATAGAGAATTTCAGGATATAATAAGGTCTAGCAATCCGGAGGATGTGATAGGCGATTTGATAAGGGGGCATACGTCTGCAGCAGACATCGAGCTAGCGGAGAGGATAAGACTATGGGACAACGGCGCGTTCTTCTCTTCTGATGAATCTGGAATTTATGTAAAACCGCACCGCGGGGCCAAGGAGGCATTATTTGGGCTCATTGATATGTACAAGGGGAAGGCAGGCATAGTTACAAACACTTATTCGAGCAAGGCAGCTGAACGGGATTTGCGCGCGTGCGGGTTTTCTGAAACTGAGCTGAAATCTGTTATAATTGTTTATGGTGCAAAAAAACCTTTGCCTGACGGGATCTTGAAGGCCGCTGGGATTGTGGGGGCGCGAGCCGAACAGTCTGTTTACGTTGGAGATTCGGTAATAGACCTGCGGGCCGCTAGAAACGCTGGCTCTTTGCCTGTTGGTGTTACTGGGGGTATGGGAACTCTGGGGCTGCTAAAATCTGAGAGGCCTGACATTATTTTGGATGGGCTGGAAAGTCTGCACATGGCGCTAAGGAAATAATTTGCTGATTTTACAGAATGTCTGAAAGCCGCACCATCGCAAGTGGCACAAGCATCTCGTTTTCGCTTAGTCCGCCGTGGACTCCTTTTAGCTTTGGCTTCCTTCCTTTGACATGTTCATACCAGATCAGCTCTCCTTCCCGCGGAAGCATTATTATGTCTCCTATCCTGTCAAGGAACTTTTGGCTTGGGCGCGAGGTGCCAAAAAGCCCCATGCGCACTGCGTCCTTTGAATACAGCACGCGCGCCTTGCCACTGAATTTTTTTGAAAGGTGCTCGTAGGCGTCTTTAAGATGACGCGGGTCTATGTGAAGGAATATGTTTCTTGGGCTGCCTGTGGGAAGGACCTTGCTTCCGTTATCCGAAGCCAAGTACCTGTGCAGTTTCCTATCAGAATTAAGGTATATCACCTTGTTTGGATAGAACATCGTGTGGCCATGGTCTGCCGTTATCATTATAAGGGTCTCTTTCGCCGCACGCCGTGATACCTTCTTTACCAGCTCCTGCTCAAAGGCCTCTGACACTGAAAGTATCTCGGCCCTGGACTCTTCGCTGAACGGCCCAAAGGCATGCGTGCTTTTGTCTATGCTGTCCGCATACATGTGTATATATGCTCTGCTCTCTGAGGCTATCTTCTCCCTAAGGCGTATTACGCCGTCTGAAAGCTTGAGGTATGGTACTATTGAGCTTCCCCGCTTTGTGAGGCCAGTGTATGCACTGCCGGAGATGTCCCGGCTCAGGATGGTGAATGACCTAACCTTGTGCTTCCTTAGGTGCTGGTATATGGTGCTTCCTTTATATAGGATGCTTGCATTGAACCCAAGCTCTGTAAGCTCCGTCTTGCTTTTGTTTATAAATGAAGTGAATGGCAGGGAGTTTACTATCATCTTTATTTCTTTAAGATATACTATCCATTCCGGGAGCCCATGAGCTGCGGGTTCAAGCCCGGTGCTTATCGATGTTATGGCGACTGCGGTTGTTGATGGAAACGTGCTTGTTATTGGTATTACTATGCCTTTTTTTGATATCCTCCCGAAAAAGCTTGCCGTATCGTTTGAATCAAGCCACATTTTGTAGCCAAATCCGTCAAGGAGTATGAGCACCACCTTTTTGATGCCTTTTAGGTTTATTCTTTTAGAATACAAACTCTCATCTATTGGGATCCCTTTTGGATTGACGCCGAGCAGGCTCGCTATCATATGTGGCACGTTTACGAGCGACTGTCCGCGATACTTTGGATAAATTGAGTTGAAATTGCGCTTGTCCTTTCGGGGCGTCAGGTTTTTGAGGATCATGTATGTCTAATGTATCAATTAGCTTAATATTACTTTTTGGGCGCTGGATTTGGGATGGCCATCTAATTCCAATTTTAGCAAGATTTTTGTTATTTTGCAAGTATTGGGAAACCTTATAAATGACTGGGACATCATATCTTATGGTCTCGCAGATAGTCGGGGGAGTTGACGGGGCAGTTTCTAAAAGCCGCTTGCGGGCTGGGGAGTGTCACGTGCCTGTTGTCAATAAAAAGGACGCTGGAGCGCAGAGGGATCCTTTTTGCGACCCTGATGTAATAAAAAAGCAATATTGGATGGAGAGCGAAAGCTTCAAAGTCCTGTTTAACAGCAAGGCCCTTACTGCAGGTCATTCCTTGATTATTACAAAGAGGCATGCACTTGGGCTATTGGACCTTGATGCCGATGAGGCAAGAGAACTTATGGCGGTTTTAAATGCCTCGCTAAATGTGGTGCTTAAGGAATATAACAACAATGAGCGCAACTATGACTTAAAGATAAGAAGCGGTGAATTCTCTGGAAGGACAGTTAACCATTTCCATCTGCACATAATACCTAGGAGGAAAGTGCCTGGGCCGGATGGCAATTATTGGTATGAGAATATTTATGAAAAATCATTGAGGCAGATTGACAGGCCGTTCCTTGACGACATACGCGAAGATGTGAAACGTCTCCGTAGGGGAGCGAGAGGAATTGTTCTGGACAAGGAGCCAGCCGGATCTGGAACGCTTGGCAATGGTGTTTTGGCTAGGCCCCTGCGCGATGCGGTTTTCTACGAATCCGAAGGTTTTATTGTTGCTTATAATCCGGCTCCACTGGTAAGGGGACAGGCCCTTATAATACCTAGGAGAGAAATTAAGGACATATCAGAGCTAAATGCAAATGAAGTGTCTGACTTGATTGGAACTTATGTTGTGTCAATGAGGGCCCTGCTTAAGGCTTATGGAGAAGGAAGTCGTTCTTACATAACTTCTATGCAGGTCGGCGGCTATGCCAGGATGCCTACAGATAGGATGCATATTCACCTGATACCCAGGTCCAGGAATGATGTGTATTCGGGCCGCGACGATTACATGTATTTTGACATGTATGAAAGCGATAAAAAGGGTGCAGTCATGACTGGCAAGGAAGTTTCAGAGGAGGTAAAAAGGCTAAAGCTCTTAATAAGAAGCAGGTAGCTGCGCCTGCGCCCCTTCTTGTTTTCGATTCTGCAGTAGTATATATTGTGTCTTTTATTATTTTTCCACGTTTAATTAGCATAAAGTTAATAATGCATTTAGGCAAATGTTATTGCTCAATCCTAAAGCAATGATGATTATTATGGCAGAAAATACCGGACCAGAGCTACCTAAAAATGCGCACCCGTCAATATTGCAAGTTATAGAGCAGAGAAAGAACATACTGCAAAGGCTGTCCAACATAAAGCACAAAATAGGCATATATAGCGCGAAGGGAGGGGTGGGCAAGACTACCGTTTCAGTAAATCTCGCGTATACGCTTAAGGAAATGGGCTTGCGCGTAGGGCTGCTTGACGCAGACGTTGATTGTCCAAACGTGACAATGTTCCTTGGATTGGAAGGCACGTTCCCTGACGAATATCCGTTGAAGCCCGTAGATAAGGACGGCCTTAAGGTGCTTTCAACGGCAATGTTCGTTGATGATAAAAACAAGCCGATAATATGGAGGGGACCGATGATAGGCAAGATGGTGAGGGAATTCTTGGACAACTCTGACTGGGGTGCGCTTGATTACCTCATAATAGACTTGCCTCCTGGCACTAGCGATGCACCATTGTCCATAATACAGCTTCTTGACCTGGACGGGTTTGTACTTGTAACAACCCCGCAGCACATAGCCTCAGTAAATACAATACGCTCTGGGCTTATGGCGAAGAGGCTTGGGGTTGCCCTGCTTGGAGTAGTTGAAACTATGTCCGGGGATTCCCCAAAGGGCGCAGCGGAGGTTGCTTCTGCAATAGGGTGCGATATAATAGGCACAATAAAGGCTAGCAGCAAGTTTGGTGACCTAAGTGACCGCGGCCTTGTGCCGGTTAAGGAGGATGCCGAGATAAAAGAAGAATTTATAAGCATAGCAAAGAAAATAACAGGTTGAACGCGGTGGTGATTTGGCAGAGCTTTTTGACGATATATTCAAGGAATCAAAGATATTTGCGAACCGCGAAGTGCTGTCTCCCCATTATGTGCCGCACAATATAATGTTTAGGGACAAGCAGATGCAGGAGATAGCGAAGTACATGACGCCTTCGCTTAAGGGAGAGCGCGGAAGGAACCTTTTTGTTTACGGAAAGACAGGCACTGGAAAGACTTCGTGCATAAGAAGCGTGATAGAAAAGGTAAATGGGTTGCCCATATCCAAGGCCAGGATATCTTACATAAACTGCAGAATTTACAATTCGAGATACAGGATAATGAGCAAGATAATAAGCGATTATCTGCCTGCTTATGCAAAGAAGGGATATGGCATTGTTGACATATACGAAAGGGTGATTAATTGGATAGAGGAGGACGGCAAGATCCTTGTGGTTGTGCTGGATGAAATTGACGTGGTAAAAGACCTTGACGACCTTGTATATACCCTTACTAGAGCTAACGGCGACCTTAAAATGGGGGGCATTACGATTGTGGGCATATCGAACAAGGTTTCATTCAAAGAAGAGCTAGATCCCAGAAGCCTTTCCACACTTTATGAGAACGACCTTGCGTTCCCCCCGTACAATTCGAATGAGCTTGCAATGATACTCAAGGACAGGGTAGGCGTAGGGTTCAGGAAGGGGGTTGTTGAGGCGGCTGCAATTAACCTTGCTGCTGCGCTTGCGGCAAAGGAGAGCGGGGATGCTAGGCTTGCGCTAAAAATAATATCTAAGGCAGGCGAGCTTGCTGAAGAGAGGGGCTACGATATGGTAACTGCCGAGTGCGTAAGCGATGCTGCAAAATATGCTGACGAGGAAATAGCTTACGAAATAATAAATACCCTGCCCGAGCACCAGCAGCTTATAGTATATGCAATAGCCCTGCTTTCGATGCAGGGCAGCAGGTACAAGAGGCTTAGTGAAGAGGGAGACACCTATCTTTTCAGCGGAGACATCTATGAAAAATATGTGGCTGTGGCAAACTCACTTAAGAAAGAGCCTAAGAGTTCAAGGTGGTATAGGAAATATATATCTGACCTTGACATGCAGGGCATAATTGTGTCATATGAATCTGGGAAGGGGATACGGGGCCATACAAAACTGATAAAGCTCTCGTATCAGGCTGAAAAGATAAAGGAAAGCATAGAGGCTACGCTGTCTAAGGAGGGATCTGGTTGAGGATTGCCATACTTTCTGATTTTCATTTGGGCTACGAGAGGTTCAGGGCTGATGCTTATTCGCAGGCAGAAGAGGCCATGAGGAAGGCCTCGGAGATGTCAGACATGATAATTATACCTGGAGACATATTCGACAGCCGCATACCAAAGCCAGATGTCATAGCTGAAGCAATAACCCTTTTCAGGAACCTTTCAGGAAAGGAGTGGAAGGCAAAGGTAACTGGGTTTATTGGGGACGGGCGCAATTATTCGAATGTGCCAGTAATAGCAATACCTGGCACGCATGAAAGGAGGGCGCAGGATGCAGCAGACCCGGTGGACATATTGGGCTTGGCTGGGCTGCTTGTGGATGTGAGCAATGCAACTGCTGTTGTTGAGCTGGATGGTGAGCGTGTAGCTGTGCGGGGAATGGGAGGAATAGCAGACGATAGGTTCAAGGAAGTTGTAAGCGAAGCGAATCCTGGGCCGGTAAGCGGGGCGTTCAACATATTCGTGTTCCATGAGTCACTATATGAATTGCTTCCTTTCAACAGCAAGTTCATGAAATTCGATGAGCTGCCGGAAGGTTTCGATCTCTACGTAAATGGCCATATTCACAGCAGATTTGAGGCAGATGTTCATGGGAAAAAGCTGCTAATCCCAGGAAGCACGGTAATAACTCAGCTTAAGCCTTCGGATCAGGGCAGGAAAGGATTTTTTGTGTTTGATACAAAATCCGGAAAATATGAATTTATTGAGATAAATTCAAGGAGATTCGTGATTTCGGAAGTTGATCTCCAGAAGTGCGCCCCTGAAAGCTATGGGGACGCCTTATCGCACGCAGTAGATGAAGCAATAGGCGGCAAGCCTGACATTCCAATAGTGAGGCTAGTGGTGCCTGGCAATTTCGCGCATGCTGAAAATTTTGAATTTGAAATAAGCACTATCCCAAAAAAATATGCAGGCCGTGCGATTGTGGAGGTAGCAAGGTCTCTAGTAAATGGAAAGCTCTTGGACACGCCCATGAATTCTGTTACTGGGGCTTTTGGGAACATGTCAGTAAAAGACTATGGGATGGGGGTCCTTGCTGATAAAGTGAAAATGCATGGTGTTGTGTTTGATGCGTTTGGAGCTATAGATCTATTTGAACTCTTGGGCCTTGACGAGCCTAGAGAACGGGTGGTTGAGCTTGCCCTTGAAAAGATGTTCGGTTAATTAGGGGCGTTCTTCCTGTATTCCGCGTATTTAAGCAGCTGCGAGAGAGAGTGGACGGCCGCATATGGGGAATCGTATACAGGCAGGCCGGAGCTTTCCATCATTATCTTGTGCATTCTTGTATAATCTGCCCCTATGCTGAGCACTATTAGTGGCTTTTCTGATTTTTCCTTGAAATTTATGAGCTTGGCGGCAACGCTTGAGTCTGCCCCTGGGGTTTGGAAGAGACATATGGCCAAAATTGAATCAATAGAGTCATCTGAATTGAAAACGGACAGAGCTTCTTCATATCTTTGGCTGCCTGCATCCCCTGCAAGGTCAAGCGGGTTCCTTATGTTTACAAGGGGTGGGAGATTGCGCCGGAGCGTTGTTTTGGATTTGTCTGATATTTCTGCGAGCTTGAGCGTGCCGGACATGCCAATCTCATCTGATGCTAGCACCCCTATCCCACCTCCGTTTGTTATGATTCCTACCCTGTTTCCCTTGGGAAAAGGCTCCGAATTGAAAATTTTGGCGTAGTTTAGCATGTCGCTTATGTCCTCTGCTATTGTAAACCCGAATTGCCTGAATACTGCTTCGTGGTCTTCGTAGCTGCCTGCTAGGGCCGCCGTGTGTGAATGGGCCGCGGCCTGCCCGGCAGAAGTCCTGCCTCCTTTTAGCACTATAACTGGCTTTTTGCGCGTTACCCGCCTTGCGGTTTCTATGAATGCTCTGCCTCTTTTTATGCCTTCAATGTACATTATTATTACTTTTGTGTCTGGGTCGTCGGCAAGGAAGTTTAGCAGGTCTACTTCGTCAACCTGAGCCGCGTTGCCGTAAGAGATGAATTTAGAGAGCCCAAAGCCCTCTCCGGCTATAAGATCAAGAACTGTGCTGCCAACCGCCCCGCTTTGGCACAGGAAGCTTACGCCGCCGACCTGTGGCCTGCTAAGTTTGTATGTCGGCAGGAAAAGTGTGTCTATCCTTGACCTTGGGTCCATTACCCCGAGGCAGTTTGGGCCAAGGGTTGGCATGTTATATTTGTCTGCTATTGATTTAAGCTGCTCCTGCAGGTCCACGTTTCCTATCTCAGCGAATCCGCCACTTACAACTATGGTTGTTTTAACGCGAGCTTTGCCGCATTCCTCAAGTGTTTCTGGCACGAATTTGGCAGGTATTGCTATTACAGCAAGGTCTATGGTGTCTTTTATTTTAAGCACGCTTTCATAGCATTTTATGCCCATGACTTCGGTTGCATTTTTGTTTACAGCGTATATCCTACCGGAATATCCGGCATTTAAATAATTCTGGAGTATTACGTGGCCTACTTTTCCAGGATCCCTAGAGGCGCCTATAATTGCTACGGATCGCGGTTTGAGCATTGGTGTAAGGTCCATTTTTGCCATATTTTCACGTTTTGAGTATGCGAATATCAACGGCTTCGTAGCTTCCTTCGTGCACAACTATTGGGTTTAGGTCAACTTCTGTTATGCTTTCATTAGCCTGCAGCAGGGCTGACATTGACATAAGTAGATTTTCGATCATTTTTCTGTTTTTGCCCTGATGCGTTATTACATCGCGCGATCTGAGCTGGTCTATCATGGCCGTGGCGTCGTATTTTGTTATTGGAACGGACCGTATTGCGAAATCCCTGAAAGCTTCAACATATATGCCCCCGAGCCCGATCAGGATCATCTTGCCGAATTGCTCGTCTGTCTTGCCTCCAAGTATTATTTCAATGCCGGGTTCAGACATTTTCTGGGCTATTATTTTGTATGGCTTTAGACTTGCCCCTTTTATCAAAAGTTCAGAATATGCTCTTGGTATTTGGTTTCCTTTGAGCCCAAGCTTAACCAGCCCCGCTTTGGATTTATGCAGCGCCTTTGAGGATATGAGTTTTAATACGATTGCGCCCCCAGATGCGAATTCTGCGGCTTCGTCTTTTGAAGCCACATATCTGCTTTCTGCGCTTTTAATATGGTATCGATCCAATATGCGCTTTCCATCAAAATAGTCCAATAATTCCAATTAATTACCATTTTTACAGTTTGGTTTTGAAAACATAGTAGGCCACAAGGGCAATCACTATAATAATAATTATTATTTGCAGGTACGGCCTCTTTTTGTTCTGTGGGAGTGGCAAGTCCGCTATTGTTGCTTCGTCGTTGTTTTGCTCTGCGTGTGCGGCAGGCTTTTGGGTTTGCACATTATTTTGCACCTGCGGCTGGGGATTTGATACTGCAGAGGATTTCGCTTTGATGAAGCCCTGGTCTGTAAGCAGAAGGTCTACTCCGCCGCTCTTTAAATCGTAAGTAAGTAGGCCTATTTTGTACAGTTTGTATATCCGCATTGCCAGATCCTTTGGCCGTATATTGAGTGTGTTCTGCAGGTCTATGGGGATTCTCTTTCCACCAGATATCTGAGTAAGCACGGCTTCGTCAAGTGCATCTATTGGTGCGGTTATCTGGGAGTCAGCTTCTGCTATAAGTGCCTTGCCGGCGTCTGTTATTGTAACGGTATTTGGTCCAGGATAGGATGCAGTAAAATCTATTAGCCCTTTTTGCTTAAGGCTTCCTGCGGTGTTTGATGCGTCGAAGATGCTTGAGTTGATTGCGCTTCCCAGCTTCTCCAGCGTCGTGCCAGGAACTATCCTTAGCAGGCAAGCAAGATCCATAAAATTTACTTCGTCTGCCATCAAATCAATTGATTATTGTAAACAATAATATAAAAGGATTGGGTGTTAAAGCTTATTGTTTGTTGTGGTATTTTGCAGATAAAGTTTCTTGGTGGAGCTGGCGAGGTAGGCAGATCGGGAATTCTCGTGCATGATATGAAGACCATGCTCTTGGATTATGGAATAAAGATAGATGGACATACCGAGTATCCGCTTCCTGCGGGAAGGATAGATGCATGCTTTGTAAGCCATGCGCATCTTGACCATAGCGGATATGCGCCGGTTGTCTATCAGGATGGGTTCCCTGATGCGTTTGCTACTGCTCCGACAATGAAGCTTGCCGAGCTTCTTATTGAGGATTCGATAAAGATACATAAGAGGAAGCATGAGCATGAACGCGTTCATAAAGCGCAGCTGAAGACGATGCTAAACAAGTATATGCCTTGTGAATATGGGAAGGGGTATGAATTTGGAGAATATACTGTTTCTATGCATGATGCAGGCCATATTTGCGGAAGCGCAGTTACTTCCATAGAGAAATACAAGGATGGGAAGAGACTGGTGTATACTGGCGATTTCAAGATAGAGAAACAGCTTCTGGAGGGCGGCGCAGATATAGTGAAGAGCGATGTGCTGCTTCTAGAATCTACATATGCAGGTAAGAACCATCCGGACAGGGAAAAAATGGCAATGCAGATGGTGGAGGAGATAAAGGAAACTGTTGACAACGGCGGAATTGCGCTGCTGCCGGTGTTTGCTGTGGGCAGAGCGCAGGAGATGCTGGCACTAATGAATAAGAACGGCCTTATCGAACGCACATTTGTTGATGGAATGGCCAAGACCGCAACAGAAATAGTTGAATCTTTCCCAGAGTTTATACGGAATGAAGGATTGCTTAGGGGTGCGGTAGAAAAGGTTAGAAAGGTTAGGGACAGCCGGAACAGGCTTAACGCATTGGAGGGGGGAAATATAATACTTACAACGTCCGGCATGCTTAATGGCGGGCCGGTGCTTGATTACATAACACGGCTAAACCGCCACTCAAGGATATTCCTTACTGGATACCAGGTTGAAGACTCAAATGGAAGCAGGCTCATGCAAGGCTTGCCTCTTGACATAGATGGAAGGAAATACCGTGTCAAGACTCCATTCAAAGTTTATGATTTCTCTGCGCACGCAGGAAAAGATGAACTGCATAAGTATGTTAGGGAGAGCGGCCCGAGCACAGTAATATGCGTGCACGGAAGCCAGGAAAACACCTCTGCTTTCGCTGAAGAGTTGAAACTTGAGGGCTTCAATGCCATAGCGCCAAGGCAGGGCGATGTTATAGACATTGATTTCTGATTTTAGGCCTCTTCTTCGAAATCAGAAGATTCGTCTTCTGAGTCTGCTGGCTTTGAAGCATCGCCTTTCCCTACAACCTCTATCTTGCCATACTTGCCTGCAGATAGTTGTGGGGTGCCTTTGAACTCGTTTACATATCCTTTGGTTATGCGGATTTTGTCACCTACTGAAACGGCCTCTATATCCTTTCCCCATAATGACATTGCTATTGTGCCTGTGTCGTCTTTGATTGTTATGTTTGCCACATTGAGCCTTTTTCCATATTTTGTTATAACTTCTCTTGGATCCTGCTTCTCTATTACTGTAGCTTCAACATCTACATCTGACGCTCCTGCCTTTAAATCGCTTATATTCATAATATCGCCGAAATTAATAGTATTAAATTAGATAAACTATATTAATCTTCGGTATTTATGGTGTTCTGAACAAATTAGTAGAGGTTGCTGTGATTTGGGTCAAAATGTCGCCGGTGCAGGCGCTTGGGAGATGGAAGTAATTGGCGGACCCGGAGGGATTTGAACCCTCGACTTGCTGGTTAAGAGCCAGCCACTCTGACCAAACTGAGTTACGGGTCCAGCAGGAATATTTGCCGTGCTAGTTTTATTATGCCTTTGTAATATGTTTATGTCATTCTTCAATCGGCCTAAGCAGCTTATATGGTATTTCTTCTTTGCGCACGTGGTTTATTTTTTCTCGTATGTCATCAGGCATTCTTTCATAATTGCTTTCCAATATGACGGTATTATTTGCGGGATCAAGCACATAGTCTTTGTTGTTTATTTTCATTTTTACAACGCTGTGGAAGGATACGTCTAGGTCAGCATATCCTATAAGCTTCATTACGGAGTAGCGTGGTATTTCTTGGCTAAAGTTTGCTTTGTCAAGCTCAAGCATTACACACAATATTGCTGCCTGGCCGACACAAACGTCTTTGCCAAGATTTATTATAAATTCGGTTGAAGGAATGACATGTTTTTCTGTTTTAAAATTTGAATTTTGGGTTGGGGTGTTTTGTGTATAAATGCTGTTGTATTCATATTTTATGGCGCGAGACACGAAATCTGTTATTTGGTGGGCTCTTTCTATTTTCTTTTTGCAAGGATTCTCCAAAAGGAAGCGGTTGTATAGATTTATGGAATTGGTGCCTATCACAACCCGTATTGCGGCGTCAAGCTCGCCGTGTGAAAGGCGGCTCAGGCTTATGTCCCTCCCAATTATGTCTTCTGGCCTGAGTTCTATTGGGCGTCTGGCAAGAATCACCGAATAGCGTATTTCGTCTATGGTTATCGGTGCGCCTTCTGTCATGCAGAATCTGGGCGTAGGTGTCATTTTTGTCTATTTGAATACTTTTTTGTCATATATATTCTTTTTGTGCACCTATTTGTCTTCTGTTTTCAGCTTGCTTAGATAGTTTTTTATTATGTTGTCAAAATCGGCTGATTTTGGTGATAGCTCGTATGACACCTGCACTATTGGCTTGTTGACGTTTATTATGTGGCGCAGGTTGGTCGGAGTGGCAGATATAACAACATCGCAGTCAGCAGCGTTTATTGTGGCTTCAAGATCCCTTATTTGCTTTGAGCTGTACCCCATTGCCGGTAGCTCTTTTGAGAGGGATGGGTATTTTGAAAATGTTTCCTTTATGGAGCCTATGGCGTATTCTTTTGCGGTTATTATGTTTCTTGCCCCGTAAGTTTTTGCCGCAACTGTCGCGGCGCCGAATTTCATGTTGCCGTGGGTTATTGTTGGGCCATCCTCTACCAAGAGCGCGCTTTTTCCTTTTATGCTGGCCGGATTGTCTACTGAAATTATGGAATCGGCAAGTATTACTTTTGCTTTTGAGTTTATGCTTTTAAGACCTGATGTTACTTTTTCTATTTCGTCCTTTGTTGCTGAATTTGCCTTGTTTATTATTAATATGTCTGCCAGCCTTACTAAAGTCTCTCCGGGGTAGTATGTAAGTTCATTTCCTGCTCTTAGCGGATCTGCCACTACAATAAGTATGTCTGATTTATAGAATGGTGCGTCATTGTTGCCTCCGTCCCATATTATTATGTCGGCTTCGTTTTCGGCTTCAGATAATATCCTTGCGTAATCAACTCCAGCATATACAACGGTTTTGTTCATTATGTGCGGCTCGTATTCTTCCCTTTCCTCTATTGTTGTTTTGTATTTTTCAAGGTCTGATAGTTTTGAAAACCGCTCTGTAATTTGATCTTTTAGATTGCCGTACGGCATTGGGTGGCGTATTACGACTACACGCAAGCCCATCTTTTTTAAAAGGCTTGAAACATACCTAGATGTCTGGCTTTTGCCAACGCCTGTCCTTACTCCGCATACGCTTATTATGGGTTTTTTAGACCTTATCATTGATTTTTCTGGTGCGCTTATTATGAAATCTGCGCCGCTGGCATTCACTATGCTGGCTTTGTTGCCCAAATCATTATATGAAACATCGCTGTAAGCCATTATACACTCATCTACCGTGTTTGCCTGTATTAGCTTTGGTAAGCTTGATTCATCAAATATTGGTATTCCTTTTGGATATAGCTTGCCGCTTAGCTCTTTTGGATAGGTCCTGTCTGTTATGTAAGGTATCTGCGCTGCAGTGAAAGCAATTACCTCGTATTCGGGCTTGTCACGAAATAGGGTATTGAATATGTGAAAATCCCTTCCTGCCGCGCCAATTATTATGATTTTCCTTCTAACGGACATGCTTTACTATTAAATCCCATAATTAATTAGGTTTTTGGGCAGGCGTGCGGCTTCGGATATTATTATCGACGATATTGCCGCCTGAAAAGGTTTATATTACTTTAAAATAAAGTATTTCTACTTGTTTATGATGATTTAATGGGGCCTGAGGAGGATAGCTATAACGGTTCAAAAATATTGGTCCTAGAAGGCGTCTTGGGAATACGCAAAAGGCCAGGAATGTATATAGGGTCTACTGGCGCAGCGGGAGTCTTGCACCTTCTATTTGAGGTTATAGACAATTCTGTTGATGAGGCAATTGCAGGATACTGCAAAAGAATAGTTGTGCGCCTGTCACAGGACGCAGAGGGAGATATGGCAGAGGTTAGTGATGACGGGCGTGGAATACCTGTTGACTTTATAGAAAAATACAACAAAGGCGCACTGGAGGTAATAATGACAACACTTCACAAAGGCGCTAAATTCAACAGTGATGTTTACAAAGTGTCTGGTGGGCTGCACGGAGTAGGTCTTACTGTAGTAAATGCCCTTTCAGAGTTTACAGAAGTGGTTGTTAAAAGAAATGGCCATGTTTACAGGCAGAATTTTGCACGCGGAATACCTACAACGCCGCTGCAGGAGCAAGGAGATACAAACGAGCGTGGAACTTGGATAAAATTTAAGCCGGACAAGCAGATATTCAGTGTGCTTACATTCGATTCGGCATTGCTTAAGGAGAGACTAAGGGACATGGTATTCCTCAATCCGGGCATAAAAGTCACCCTTATAGACGATAGATTCGGCAATCACGAGGAGAATAATTATGAATCGCAGGAGGGCATAAGGGACCTGATAAGATATATTAATAGGGACGCAACCCCGGTGTCTGAAATAATATATGGAAAGAGGCAGGAAAAAGAGGTTTTGGTTGAATTCGCATTGCAGTATACAAATTCATATGAAGAAAAAGTTGAGCCTTTTGTTAATAACATAAAAACAAGCGAGGGGGGAATGCATCTTGCCGGGTTACATGCTGCTGTAACACGTGCTATAGTAAATTATATGGATAAGAACAGGTTGAACCCAAAAGGCCAAATAAAGATTACAGGAGAAGACGCGCATGAGGGGTTGACTGCGGCTTTGAGCGTATTGATGCAGAATCCGGAATTTGAAGGCCAGACAAAGGAAAAACTTGGAAATGTTTACATAAAAGGTGTTGTAGACGGTGTGGTTTACGATATATTATCCAGATATTTTGAAGAGCATCCGTCAGACGCAAAGGCGATAGTGGGCAGGGTAACTCTTGCCGCTACTGCCAGGGAGAGCGCACGTAGAGCGCGGGAGATGGTTAGAAAGAAGAGCATTTTTGATGGGGCGGTCCTCCCAGGAAAGCTTGCTGATTGCATAATTGACGATCCCGAAAAGGCGGAATTATTCATAGTTGAGGGTCAGAGCGCAGGTGGTTCTAGCAAGCAGGGACGTGACAAAAACACACAGGCAATACTTCCTTTGCGCGGCAAGATACTGAACGTGGAAAAGGCTAGCCTGGACAAAATATTTGACAATACAGAAATAAAGACAATGATAACTGCTTTCGGTACCGGGATAAACGAGACCTTTAAGCCAGAGGCCATACGGTATAAAAAAATAATAATAATGACTGACGCTGATGTTGACGGAAGTCATATTCGCACACTGCTTTTGACTTTTTTCTATAGATATATGAAAAAGATAATAGAAAATGGCTATGTTTACGCGGCCATGCCGCCACTTTATAAGGTTACTAAAGGAAAGGCCGTGCGTTATTGCTATAGCGATGAGGAGTTGGAGACTGTTAGGGCAGAGCTTGGCGAATTTGATGGGTTGCAGAGGTATAAGGGGTTGGGAGAGATGAACGAAGGCCAGTTGTGGGAAACTACAATGAACCCACAGAACAGGAAGCTGAAGAAAATATTGATATCTGATGCGCAGCGCGCAGAAGAGCTATTTACTATACTTATGGGGGTTGACGTCGTGCCTAGAAGAAAATTCTTGCATGAGCATTCCGAACAGGTAAGATCGCTTGATGTGTAATCATGCAGGAAATAATAAACGTATCGCTTGAGGATGAGCTGCAGTCTAGTTATATAGACTATGCTATGAGCGTTATAATAAGCAGGGCAATACCTGATGCGCGGGACGGATTAAAACCGGTACAGCGCAGAATCCTGTATTCAATGTATAACATAAAGAACTTCCATGAGCAGCCCACTAAGAAAAGTGCCAGAATTGTTGGAGAAGTGATAGGAAAGTTTCATCCTCACGGAGATACGGCAATATATGATGCTTTGGCGCGTCTTGCGCAAGATTTCTCTATGAATCATATGCTTGTTGAAGGCCAGGGAAACTTTGGTTCTGTAGACGGCGACCCGCCAGCTGCAATGAGGTACACAGAAGTAAGGCTTACTAAGATTGCAGAGGAAATGCTTGAAGATATAGAAAGAGAAACTGTCCAGTTCATTCCAAATTTTGATAATACAGAAACCGAGCCGCTTGTGCTTCCATCAAAAGTTCCTAATCTGCTTGTGAATGGCGCAACGGGGATTGCTGTTGGAGTGGCTACTAGCATGCCGCCACACAATTTAGGGGAGGTTTGTGATGCAATAATATTAAGGTTAAATAAGAATGATGCGACCGTAGACGACATACTAAACATAATAAAAGGCCCTGATTTTCCTACCGGCGGGGTAGCGGTTATGTCTGAGAGTGCATATAACGGATATAGATATGGAAGGGGGCAGCTGAGCATTAAGGCGAAGGCAGACATAGATGAAAAGAACAAGCAGATTGTGATTAGAGAAATACCTTACAATGTCAACAAATCGAATTTGATGCAGACAATGGCTGAGCTTGCAAGAGACAAGAGGATTGTTGGTTTAAAAGACATAAGAGACGAAAGCGACAAGGAAGGCATAAGGATAGTTATAGATTTCAAAGAAGAGGCGGCAGGAGAGCAGATACTGAACATGCTGTATAAATTCACGCAGCTTCAGGTGACTTTCCCATTGATTAATTTGGCTGTTATAGGTAAGGCCTTGAAAAATCTCAATGTGCTTCAGATAATTGATACATTTATAGCACACAGGAGGGAAGTTGTTTTAAAAAGAAGCCGATATGAGCTCGGTGTGGCGCAGAGCAGGCTGCATATTGTAGAGGGACTTATCATAGCCATAGAGAATATAGATAAGGTGATATCTTCTATAAAGGCCAGTGCCGAAACTGCCGCTGCGAAGAAGCGGCTTTCTGAAGAATTTGGATTAACTGAAAAGCAGGCAATTGCAATACTGGACATGAAGCTTGGTAGGCTTACGCACCTTGAAAGCAACTCTCTTAAAAACGAAAAACAGCAGCTCGAAGAAAAAGTCAGCTATTATAACAAGGTGATTTCAAGCCCAGATGCAATTGACGGAATAATAAAGCAGGAAACTGAGGATATAAGGAAGAAATTTTCTAGGCCAAGGAGGACGGAAATAGTCTATTCTGAGGATGGAGCGGATATAACAAACGAGGACACCATAAGCAATGAAAGGGTCACCATAATACTTACAAACAGCGGATATGTTAAAAGGCTTGGTATAGGCAATTTCCGCGAGCAGGGGAGGGGAGGAAAGGGAATTATATCGATAAACCTAAAGGAAGGAGACTATGTAAAGCAAATTATAACGTGCAACAATAAAGATTTCATAATAGGCATAACAAACCTGGGCAGAGCTTATTGGATAAAGGCATATAATATACCAGAAAGTGGCAGGTATTCTGAAGGAAAGGCTATTGTAAATCTTGTTGATACAAAAGATGAAAAAATAATAAGCATGTTCAATGCGCAGGAATTTGCTGGATCTAAGATCATGTTCCTAACGGCAAAGGGGCTTGTTAAGAAAGTGGATGCTGGCCTTTTTTCAAGGCCGCGTGCAGGGGGCATACGGGCGATAAGCATTAGGGAAGGTGACGTTGTTGCAGACGCAATAATGTATTCGAAGCAGAGATATGTTGTTATATCTACAGTAAACGGGAAGGCCATAAAATTTGCCGAGTCTAAAATCAGGGCGATAGGCAGAAGCGGAATGGGAGTTCGGGGAATACGGATTAAGGGAGGGGACCAAGCAAAGAACATAATTGCTGTTGACGATGCTGGGAGTATACTTGCAGTTACCGAAAACGGCTATGGGAAGGTTACGGATGTAGGGAAATACCGGCTGCAGAGTAGGGGAGGGGGAGGAGTCATTGGCATAAGAGTAAATCAAAAAACCGGCAAGGTTGCCGAAAATCTTTATGTAAGTGGAAATGAAAATGTAGTGCTGATAAATTCGGCAGGTATAAGCATAACATTCCCTGTTAGCGAAATAAGAAAGACCGGAAGGGCTGCAAGCGGGGTCAGGCTTATGCATATTGCACCGGGAATAAAGGTTGTGGGAGCCGCAATAATTGGTTAGTCTTAGTCAAACTTCCAATATTTGCGGTTCTTTATAAAATTCCTTTGGGCGTCTATTATGTCGGTAAAGAACATTTTGTAATCACTCCGTAGGTATCGTAGCGTCCTTGCGGCAGTGTCCAGGCCTATTCCATATACTGAAAGTGCAATTATTGCGCGGTAGCCGTATGCGTCTATAAAACTTGCTTGCCTTAGTATTTCCTTGTGTATTTTTGATTCGTTTGTTGTGAGGCGTTTGTGATTTTGTGTTTTTATTAGTATTTTGTTGTATTCGTCAGAATATATTGCCACTAGAGGGCTTTTGCAGCTCTGGCACAGTATCTTTTTGTCTTCTTTTACGTGTATTTTTTCGTTGAAGATGTGGCCGCAAAATGTGCAGATCATCCTTTCGCTTTTTCCTTCAAACTTGTCAAACATGTTTTCTATTAGGCTTGCTCTTTGAGCCGCTGAGATTAGTTCGCCAAAGCTAAATGTTGATTGCAATATTGCAGTAGAAAGCGGGGATGGGGATTTGTTGGCTTTGATTATCCTTATTTCGCCGGTGCGTATCTTGTTTATTATTGGGCCGATTATACCCATTTCAAAATAGTTTTTGTTAAGATCTCTTATTGTTTCGTCTGATATTGGTGAGTTCTCATAAAAACTTAGGAGGCGGTTTGCCATTGACCTGGTTATTGGAGCTGATTTATCTATCACTCCGAAAAGCTTTGCAGCCTGTATGAATTTGTACCTAAAGAGATCGGAGTCGTAAATAATGTGAATGTCGTTAATGTTTATGACCTTTAGTTCGTTGAGTATTTTTTCTGTATCGGGCAGCCTCGTAAGGCCAGTATAATCGAAAATTAAGGCGTACGGTGTTGCTTTCACATTTATTTTTGTGCCTGCGACAGAAGAAGCTGTTGCTGATAGGATTTTAGCTATAAAGTCGTTTGCATTTTTACCGTAAGGCATGTATGCTATTGCACAGCTGTCAAGTTCCTCTATTGTTATGGTGTTTTTATCTATGTTAATGAACTCTTTGTTTTTTTGTATAAATTTCTCAAGGGCGTCTTGCGTGTTTGTGTCTATTTTTGGTTGCGTGTTTGGTATTCCTATCTTGAGATAATCATAAACCTTGGAGGCTATTTCTAAAGATACTGGTATGTCCTCCCCTTCCCAGTCTGGCACAGCCGCAGTAATGTCATCGCTGGGTTCTACATATATCGTTCCGTCTTCTATACTTATTGCTTTCCAGGGAAAGCCTTTTGTTATAAAAACGGATCCGGCGTCTATGTAGTTCGAAACGAACTCTTCATCAAGAGAGGATATGGCCTTATTGTCTGCTGCAACCTTTACTATAAATTTTGAATTGTCTGGGATTACGCTGATCTTGTTTATAAAATATTTCCTTCCACGTGGCCCTAGGGATATTGTGCTATTATCGTCATTTATGAGGCGAAGGTCTGATATCAGGGTGCAGACTTTATCGAAGTTTTCTTGTTTTAAGCTTGAGTAGGCATATGTTTTTTTTATTATTTTAAATGCCGAATCTCGACTTATTTTTCTATATTCCAGTGCCATTGCGATTATCTGATTTGCAAGTACGTCAAGCGCGTTTTTTTCAACTTCGCGTTTTTCCAACTTGAATGAAAGTGCCGCTTCTGATATGGCTATTGATTCTAAGGCGTCTAGTTCTGATGTGGCAATGATCTGGCCAGATGTTGTCTTTGATTCGCTGTGCCCTGCCCTTCCTACTCTTTGTATAAGGCGGGTTACTTGTTTTGGCGATCCGTATTGTATTACAAGGTCCACTGCGCCTATGTCTATTCCTAGCTCAAGCGAGCTTGTGGCTAGTATGGCTTTTATTTTTCCTTCCTTGAATGCGTTTTCTGTGCTTATACGCTCTTCCCTGTCTATTGAGCTGTGATGTATCCCTATTTTTCCGAAATCGAAAGATTTTCCTATTATTATAAGCTTGCTGCCTATTGATTCTACTGCCTGGCGCGTATTTGCGAATACTAAGCTTGCTTTTGAATTGTTTATGAGCGTGGCTACTCGCATAACGCGTGAATAAGATCTCACATCCAAGCCCAATAACTGCCGCAGGTTCCTGTTTTCATTTTCTGGTGCCATTGGTAATTCTATGGTTATGTTTATGTCTTTTTTTGTTTTTGATGAGATTGTGCTGTAGTTTCTTTCGTTGAATAAAAATTTTGCTGCGTCTCCTATGTTGCCTATTGTTGCACTTATTCCTATGCGCTGATACCCAATAGAGAGTTCTTCCAATCTTTCTAACGCAACCGAAAGCTGTGCTCCTCGCTTGTTGTAATACAATTCGTGGATTTCGTCAACTATCACTGTTTTAATATTTGATAGGCTTTTTCTTAGGTTTTTTGAAAGCAGAAGGTTTTGTATTGTCTCTGGGGTTGTTATCAAGAGCTGGGGAGGGTTGGTTGACTGTCTTCTCCTCTCGCTTTGTGGCGTGTCGCCATGCCTTGTAGATATGCTTATTGCAAGCTCGGAACCAAGCCATGACAGGCGTTTCATCAGGTCCCGGTTAAGTGAGCGCAGTGGCGTTATATAAAGTGCCATTATGCCTGCTTTGTTGTCAGAGCAAAGGATCTTTTTAAGGGTTGGAAGTATTGCAGCCTCTGTTTTTCCGCTTCCCGTGGGCGCAGTTATTATGCAGTTTTCTCCTGCCTCTATTTTTGGTATTGCTGCAACCTGTATTTCAGTGAAATCTTTAAATCGGGTAAGGAAAAGTTTGTACGGGTCATTATGCATTTCATCAGGTTTATTTTGTAACTTCAGCGAATCCTTCGGTTTTTTGCCCTTTGCCATCTAAGGTGTAGTTGAGGTACATGTGCAGAGGTATGTTTATGGGTATTATGCTGCTGTTTATGATTTTGCCATAGTTATAGCAGGGGGATGGCACAGACGTCGTACTTCCTGGGGCAAGAGTTACGTTAATCTTTGAAAATGTTGTGTTGCCTATCAAAGAGCATGCTATTCCGGTTAGTATTATGGTGCTGTTATAGCTGTCCGCAAGGGTAAGATTAATAATAAGGTTTGGTGGTTTTGTTTGGAAGAATGGATTTGAACAGGTTATGTTTGAATTGAATACGCAAGAATCCGCGTAGGCAGATACAAAGGATATGTGTTGTCCGGTAAAGTTATAGCTGCCTATTAGCTTAAGTGAGTAATTGAATCCCGATTGTGATGCGTTTGACTCGGGTATCCACCAGACACTTGCATTATAGCTTCCTTGAAGGC
Source organism: Microcaldota archaeon (assembly GCA_027365725.1). Taxonomy (GTDB): domain Archaea; phylum Micrarchaeota; class Micrarchaeia; order Micrarchaeales; family CABMGC01; genus JAJZNA01. The sequence goes on from DAHXMA010000012.1 coordinate 79,603, forward strand.
GTTCAAGCTGGTCAAGTATCACGTTGCCTTGTAGCAGCTGGTTGTCGCAATAAGAAATGTTGCTTATATTCAATATGTTACCGTAACAAATGTTGCTAAAATTCTCGCCGTGCATTATACTTTCAAAAACTATTGAATTGCTTTCTAAGGAGAGGTCTCCAGAGTATGTAAGATTTTGTGATATGCCAGTATAATTTAGTATTGACGCGTTTTTATTTTTAAGGAGTGTGGATGTTTGTTTTCCGCTTGGCAAAAGGTGAGTAAAGTTTTTGTTTATGTACGAGGTGCAGTTTTCTCCAAATATTGAAACCAGTATTTTTGTCCATCCGCCAGAATACCACGCGCACAAGGTCGTGCTGTTGCCAAAGTCAATTGTTGTAATGCCTCTTGATTGGCTTTGGTTTATTCCTTCCCCTATGGCGGCTTCTGATATAGAGGAATTTGAAATATATCCCTGTATCCAAACCGCCGCGAGTGTGTAGTTTTTATAATACGCGTGGGAAACGTAGATTTTGCTTATATACTGTGAATATACATCAATTACCGGGTATAGGAAGGAGTTAACTTCCTGAGACCCTGTTAGATACAGGTATTTTGTGAAATTGTCAAAATATAGAGACGCAACATATCCTCTTGAATTCATGTTAAATGTATCAAGGCCGTCTGTTCCGTTGGGAAAGTTGATTTGCGGTGCTGGAATTTCTTGCTGCAAAACACGCACTGTTGTTTTTGCGTATGAATCTTGCCTATTTATTATATTGTACAGGTGGCCTGGGTCTGCTTCGGCTTCTATTAAATACTCGCCAGGGGAGGTGGGAGTATAGTTAAAGTCTACTGTTGCTTGTTTCCCAGAAGGAAGATACGCACGATAAATTCTTGTTGTGTTTCCGTTTATGTATAGGCCTATTGAAATGTTGTTTATTGTGGATTGTCCTGTGTTGTTTATCTTTATTGGTATTGTTACCTTTTGATAGGGATAGGTTGTGTAGTTATTGCTTTGCATTTGGATGCTTATTGAAAGGGTTGGCTGATAATAAAACCTGAAATATGACGCGATGGCTATTAGTATAACTATAAACACGGCCCAGAGGTATATTTCTTTTATTTTTACCATTTTTATCGCGTTGGTGGTTTATTTTTAAGATCTTTTATTACTTTTCCTATTTTGCTTGCTGCTTCTGTGAATTTTGATTCGAACACAAACCGTATCCAGTTTTCTGGGTCGAACCTGTTTCCGCTCTCTGGGTGGGTAAAATAGAACTTTCCTGATGCGTTTTCTATATACCCCATGTTTTTCATTCTGAGTAAATGATATCTTAGGGTTTTTTCGTTTATTTCCTCCCAGTTTGAAGTTATGTATTCCTGCAATTCTTTTACTGTTGGGTCTGTGTTCCTTATGAATTGAAAATTCACAAGCGCATCAAGCACGGCGATGGCGCTTTGGCGCGATTCTCCTGGGTTTATTATACCAAGGGAAAGGGCCAGCCACCTGGCAGACGCTCTTCTGGTTTCTAATATCTGGTCTGTGAGCTTTAGATTCCTTAATGTGAATTCATTTTCTATTAAAGACGCTTCGCTAATATACAAAACAACATCTCTGATACAAATATAAGTCTATGCAAACATACTTAGTGTATTGACTAAATTTATATATGTGATTGCATGCCTCAGGAAAACAATGAAAAGGATATGGAGCGGCTTGTAAAGGATTATCAGCTCACGCAAGAACAGTTGCGCCTATATTCCATACAGCTTGAGCAGTTTAAAGCCCAGAAGGCGGAGTTGGAGAGGGCAAAGGAAGAGCTTGGAACGGCGTCTGGAAAAGTGTATATAAGCGTTGGTGGAGTAATAGTAGAAACAACAAAGGAAAAGGCAGTTTCGGATGTGGCGGATCGGCTTGAATTATCAGATACAAGAATAGCTGCAGCTACAAAACAATACAACGAATTGCGGTCTCGCGAAAAGACCCTGAGTGAAAAAATAACAGAAATTTATAAATCCAGTAAACCTGGATAATTGTTTGCCCACTTTTCATATTTATGAGATATTTTGACATTGTTAAATTTGATGTTGATGCCGCTTTGACAAAGCGCCTTGGGTATCATAAAGTTTATGTTGTGGGGAAGGATCTGGAGATATGTCACGGTACCGAAGGGCTGCCAGGGCCAAAGATTGTCTTGGGTTGGGATCCTGGAGTGCTTGCGCGGTCGTTAAAGCAACCGGATGTTGTTGGTATGGTGTTCGAGGGTAAAGAGCTTAATAGGAAGCTTATAGAAAAGGCCGCAGAGCTGGAAAAAAACGTGTTTGTCCCTATAAGGAACCTGCTTTCATACGATATTGGTGAGCGCGTGTATGAAATGAGGCGGGTTGGTGATGTTGTTGCGGCGTGCCATAAGCTAGGGGCGCGTGCAAAACTTATAACGCTTGCAGAGGATGTGGCAGATATTATTTCTGTTGGTCAATTAAAGGAGCTGTCTTGCTTGTTTTCTGAAGATGGATACGCGCTGCCTGTATTTGATGGTGGGTTAATATGATATTGCGTAGAAAAAGCAGATATGTGCTTGTGGAAGTTTCCTGCAAGGCCGATTTGAATTCTTCCGAAATAAAAAAAGATGTGATGCTTTCTTTAACAAAAGAACTTGGAGGGTTGGGCAGGCTCCGCGCCGGCCCGAAGATCGTTTGGTGTGACTCTGATTCTAGGTTTATTGTGCGGGTTAATAGGGGTTATGAGAAGGCCGTTGTATTGGCTTTTGCATTTATTAAAAAACTTGGCAGTGTGCGGGCAGGGTTTTATACGCTTGGGGTATCTGGAAGCATAAGAAGCCTTATAGAGAGCTGCCGTGTTGTTTAGCGTTTTTGGTCTTGTTGTTATAGATTAAAAGCTAGTGAAAATGACAATTAGTTTTCAGTGTGCCGAGGTGTTGTTTAGGCGTGACTTTTAATTGTTGATTCCTTGAAAAGCAAAATTGTTTCTTCTCTGTTTAAGGTTGTGTACGGTTTTCCACACGCGCTGCATGTAAATCCTGATTCGAAGGCGCTGTCAAAAGGAAGCACAATTTTTGCGCTTGGATAACATTTTTTGCATATAAAGAAATCGTTGCAGTTGTTTGGAAGGATGGGGTCTTGTGACGCGTTTGCCGCTGCTTCTATAATCTTAACATAATCCTCGATCTTTCCGTCATTGAGTTTCCAGTTAAAAATAAGCCAGCCTTTATTGTCCTTGTTAACATCGTATTTCACTATTCCGTAGCTGTTTAGTATGTTTAGTGTGCGTCTTGCGTCGTTTACTTTTACATTAAGCTTTAATGCAAGGTCTTCGTCGGTTTTTGGTTCCTTTGTCAATTCTAGCAGTATGTCTGTGGCTATTGCGCCTGCTTTTGTATTTATGTCGGAAGAGAATGTTGGGCTTTGAATTATTGTTATTGACTTTGTGTGTGTTTCTATGTTCTGCGCCTGCTTTTGATTCTTGGTATACTTTGCTGGTCTTGGTTTGTGCGGGGCTGGGGCCTTTTGTTTAATTTGTGCTTTCTTTGTGTTTTTGCTGTGTTTTGGCTTCTTTGAGGTGTTTTTGGCACTGTTCTTAGAGATGTGATGTGTGCGTTTCTTTGTGTTTTTCATATATATCATCAGGCAGCCAAATTGTGTGTTTGGGTATGTTGTTTATGTCAGAGCTTATATATAAATATATCCTAATTTAAGCAAAGTTTGGAGAATTGGTTGTTATTTTGAGACTTTGTACGTGTTGCGCTTGCACAACTACAGCAGCGCACGCTGCTGGTAGGAAGGACGCTGCTTTTTATATTTGTTAGGAGATATCTTCTGTGTGTAGCGAGGTAGGGTAGCCTGGAGTGCCCGCCGGGCTCATAACCCGGAGATCGGAGGTTCAAATCCTTCTCTCGCTACGTAACCTATAAGCCCCCACACTTCCACTATTCGCGTATCTTTTATTATATAGTACCATAATAATTGCAAGCTAAATGTAATAAATATGCCAAAAACCGAAAATTTGATATAAAATAGTGGAACTGCACCCTGATACACATGATAGAAACAGAGATAAACACGAACGCAATATACAATATGCTTAAAAACGAGCAGAAGTCCGGAGAACTCTTGCCAATTAAAAAAGACTTCTATTCAAAAATAGCTGAAAAGCTTACTGGCGCCTCAGAGGATCAAGGAGAGCAAAAAAACCTTTTAAAAGTAATAAATGCCCTAAAAGAGCGCAGGAAACAGAAAATTCTCGTATATCTAGCATACGATAAAGACCTTCCCTCCCCAATCCCTTCAGAAGAAGAAGATTTATATATGCAAATAAAAAACATATTAAACAAGAACGACACCACACAGAAGCCAACAAAATTAAAAATCACAAAAACAATACCGCAAATAATAACACAGACAGGAAGCAAGCTGGGGCCGTACGAACAAAACGAAATAGTCTATATTTACGATAACACAGACACAAAATTTATAATAGAAAACAAACTCGGAGAAATAGTATTATAATGGCGATGTAAATGAAGATAAACAAGGAACTTATGTTATACTGCCCACACTGCAACAAACACACAAAACACACACTTAGAAACTACAACAAAAAACCACAGCGCGGACTAAGCCTAGGAACACGCCGACACAACCGTGCAATAAAAGGATATGTAGGAAGCATAGAACCAAAAATTCATCCAAAAAAGCTTGGCAAAAAACAAAAACTAATTACCGAATGTCAAGTGTGCAAGAAACACGGAGAGAAAGTAGTTGGCATGAGGACCAAGAAAAAGATTGAGATAAGCAGGTAAGTCATTGATAATACCAAAAACACTGCCTGACGTGGGAGACCTTGTAATAATAAAAATCACAAAAATAATGCCTCACGGGGCCTATTGCAAACTAACAGAATACAACATAGACTCCTATCTACCCATATCAGAAGTGTCTTCTGGTTGGATTAAGAACATCCACGAGTTCATAAAGGAGGGCCAGCAGGACGTGGCAAAAGTAATTTTTGTGGACAAGGAAAAAAACTCAGTAGACATATCCTTAAAAAAAGCAACAACAAAGGACAAAAAAGACAAAATCAACGAATTCGGCCTCGAAAAACGTGCAGAAGCCATATTCAACAAATCAATAGACCTATCAAAGCAACAAAACCACAAACAGGAAATACTTGCAGAGGTAGCAAAAAAGTTCAAAACATACAACGAGCTAGTCAACCTGGCATTTGAGGGCAGCGATCCATTATCCACAACAAATTACAAGGAATTTAGAACAGCGTTTTATGATTTTGTTAAAAAAACGATAAAGCCTAAAGTATATTCTGTTGCTTATAATGTAGATTTGATGTCAACTGATGTAAAAACCGGAGGAATAAACCAAATAAAAAGCACGCTCAAAGCAATAGAAACAACAGGCATAAACGTGCTCTATGTGGGCGCTCCCAGATACCGCTTTATCTCCACAGATTCCAGCTATCCCAAAGCGGAAGAAAAAATCAAAAAAGCCCAACAAATACTAGAGAGGACAAAGAAAATCTCATTTTCCATGAAGGGAATAAAATCGGCTCAAACATGAACAAAACAAGAATTTATTTTAATTCAAAAATAAAAACAAAGAGCTCAATCGCCGTTGTAGGTCTTCCCGGAATAGGAAGCGTAGGCAGCCTCGTCGGTGAATATCTAAAGAACGAGGTCAGAGCAAAACGCATTGCAACCCTATATTCTCCCCATTTCATACACCAGACAATAATGCTAAAAAATGGATATACCCGCCTAATAAGCAACAGGTTTTACGCAAAAACCGTAAACGGCAGAACCATAATAATACTAATCGGCGACACACAAGCAACAACACCAGAGGGACAGTATGAAGTTAACGACACCATAGTAAAATTTCTGAAGAAACTGGGCTGCAAAACAATATATACTATTGGGGGATACAGTGCAGGAAACTATAGCATACAAAACCCCAAAGTATTTGGCGTTGCATCGGATAAGCAAACCAAGACAGAGCTAGAAAAGAGTGGCATAGTCTTTGGCAAAACATTCGGGGCAATATGGGGATCTGCCGGCCTAATTGTTTCTTTTGCAAAAATGCACAGAATACGCTCAGCATGCATAATGGGAGAAACAAGCACACTAGAAATAGATGCAAACGCAGCAAAAGCCGTTCTAACGGCAATGGCAAAGGTTTTAAAGATAAACATAAACCTAGACAACATAGATAAAATAAAGAAAGAAACAGACCGCCTTATAAAGGAAATTGAAGAAGCAGCCGCAGTTCCGCCACAAAACGTGCAAAAAGAAAACTTTCCATACATAAGATAACTTACCTTTTCCTTAACACAAGCCTCAGCACAACAAAAACGGCAAGTACAACTATTAAATACACCAGATATTGCAAAATAACTTGAAGTTGCAATCCTATTTGGCCCAAATTAAAAGAGACCGCCCCACCAGGGTTAATAACATATGCTGCCGTTGTTGCCGGCGCCGTGTAAGTAGAAGAGTTAGATATATATTGCGCTGAAGAGTTTATTTCGTTGCTTGAAAACATTTGAACATACGGGTTTAATTTTCCTACAGTAACAAAAGCCCCGTCCCCGTTTTTAGATGCAGCGACCATAAGTCCGCCAGCAGTCTCCTTTGTATCTAACCCAAACGCAAAAGCAGAAGGAAAAGGCACAAGCCTGCCCTGGCTGTAATAATATAGCCACAAAAGAGCACCCATCCTATAAAATTTTGCCTCTGCGCCATTAGACGACCCACCAAAAACAAACTCCGCATCATAATAATTTCCAGTCAAATTAGCTCCGGACGGAGTGAGGAAAAACGGAGAAACCAGTATACTTGAATTGTGATATCCTCTAAAAACCACCCTATCATAGTAAATCATGGGCTGCAACCCGGCCACACCATTTTTCATGATTTGATATCCAAAAGACACCACAGTACCGTTATATGTGTTGTTTTCGGTTACGACCAGTTTCAACTTCAGCGGCAAAGAATAATCAATAAAACCGACCGGATAAGAATAAGCATAAAACTGTTGTCCAAAACAGTCACTACACACGCTTAAATTACCTTCCCCATAAAGACTACCCGAAGCCACGCTGGCATACGGCAACGTATTATTCCATATATTGTCTACAAGATAAAATCTATCCGAACTTGTGTTAAAATCAGCAACGTTTTGAAGCCAAAAAACCTGCTCCCTTCCGTTTGTTTTTGTCTGCATTTCCACATTAAGCTGCAAGCCGTCTCCAAACTCAGACCCATTTTGCAATAAGCCCGTATTGTTTGCATACATGGAAGTAATATTTGCAACACCAACAACCCCGCTTGTATTTATCTGGTAAGCAAACATATGTCCCTGTTTATCATACAGCCCATAACTTGCAACACCTATCGGATTGGAGTAATTAGACACATACTCAAACGGATTTATCAACGTGCTTGTATTTGAAATTCCCAGCAAAACAGTTTCAGGAAATTCTGAAGAAAGATAAACAGACTGATTCCCACGGTTCAAAGTAAAATTCAAAAACTCAAGATTCGCACTACCGTTCAAATATACTGGCTGCCCAGAAACATTTACCACCGTGTGGTCCTGCCGAAAGCCGCTATCAGAAAGCACGGTTATGTTAACCACGCTGTAATTATTAAGACCAAAAAAATAGGCGTGCGTTCCACCCGGACTTATAATACGAGCATCCGTGGTGTTGAACGGCGTCGCCCCAGCATAAATAACCACACCATCAGCAGCATAAAAAATCACAGTGTATTTTCCAGGTTCAGCCCCTATTTCATAAATTCCAGTTCCAACGCTTTTATTATACACTTCATATACTGGATTTCCTTGCTCCCAAGAGCTAAATTCGGAAGAAGGCACAACAACCAGATCAACATTTGAACTAGAATTAATCCCAACAAAAATGCTCGATCCTCTGCCCACAGTAAGGTTGTAATATATAAAATAACCTGCGTTCAGGCTTTGTTGTGCATATGCTACTCCTGCAAAAACAAGCACACAAAAAACCATAAACACAGAAATTTTTAGCCAAGACATATAAAATATATTTACCAATCAATTAAATAAATATGGGCGCCAGTAGTCTAGCCTGGCAGGACTTCGCCTTCCCAAAAATTGGAAAAAGGCGAAAACCCGGGTTCAAATCCCGGCTGGCGCATTTATCATCATCATCCAACAAGCAGTTATATAATCTAAAGCATCAAATAATAAAATCAAGGCCGATTTTATGGCAAACAATCAATATACCTGGTTTGATGGTAAGTATATACCAACGGAAGAAGCAAAAGTCAGTATACTGACACATTCTCTGCAATACGGCAGCGGCATTTTTGAAGGCATAAGGGCATACGACACCCCCAAAGGCCCAGCGATATTCCGGCTTCAAGACCACATCAAACGTTTCTTTGACACGGCGAAAATATACCGAATCAACTTAAAATTTACTAGAGCAGAGATAGAGAAAGCGACAACAGAGCTGCTAAGGCGCAATAAACTTGCCGACGCCTATATCCGCCCATTCGCGTTTTATAACAGTGTGGGTATAGGATTCAGTACGGAAGGAAAACCAATAAGCGTTACAATATCTGCGGTTCCTTTCGGAAGCCTCTTCGGAGACAAAAAGGAGCTCAGATGCAAGATATCTTCATGGCACAGAATAAACTCTTCGATACTTCCGGCTGGCGCAAAGGCAAGCGGGAATTATATAAACTCCATATTGGCTTCAAAGGAGGCCAAAGACTCCGGGTATGACGAAGCAATACTGTTTTCCAATTCAGGCAAGACCCTGGCAGAAGGCCCAGGGGAAAACATCTTTATTGTAAAAAACGGAATCTTGATAACCCCTCCCGAATCCGCAGACATACTAATAGGCATAACACGGGATACTGTAATACAAATAGCAAAGGCAAAAGGCATAATGGTAATTGAACGCGACATAAGAAGGGAAGAGATGTATACTTGCGACGAAGCCTTTTTTTCAGGCACAGCTGCAGGAATAACTTCAATAATATCTGTCGACTCTGTAGATATCGGAGATGGGAAAAAAGGGCCAATAACCTCCAAAATAGCCACAGAATACAAAATGATAGTAAGCGGCAAAGACCACAGCCACTCCGGCTGGCTCACTTTTGTTAAATAAATTCAACGCCCAACAACATTAGGTACTTGTAAGGCTTTCTTCTGCGAGGAGCTGGCCAGAGCCATATATTTGCCTTCTTGGAGCCGTAAACTGCGCAATGCCCCAAAACACAACCGCATAAGCAGCAACAGCTACCATATCATATGGAAACTGCACAAGTCCCACACCGCCCGTACCACTTCCGCCAGCATACGAAAGTCCGATCAGGCCAATAACAAACAAAGGTATCCATACAGAATGCTTCAGGCCAAGGTTCCTCCACCCTGACCGGTTAGCCTGATAAATATAAAACACGCTGCCTATCAGTGTAGCTCCCAAAGCATAAAGCGTTGTTGGATATGTTGCCCAGTATATGAGGAGTGTTGACATAACAAACGCAACAAGCGACCACGCATTCACATACGGTATCCTAAACGGCCTTTTAATTTCCGGGTAAAGGCGTCTCAAGGCTGGCAGAGAAGCCGAAACAAGAGCAAAATTAACTACAGCGGCAACAACTACGAAATCCACAAGCGAGTACCACGATGGAAGAGGGATTATGAACACTACGGCAAGCACTGCAGCAAGCGCCAGAGACCACACCGGAACACCATCTCTATTCACTTTAGAAAAAATCCTTGGAAATGCGTTTTCCTTTGAGAAACCAAATATTATCCTAGCCGCCCCTGTCAGATAAACTCCAAAAGTGCCGAAAGGCGAAAAAATAGCAAAAAGCAAAGCAAGAACAACAAGCGCACCAAGGGCAGAAGCCGCAAACGCAGAAACCGTGCCCGCCCCCACATGCATAAGGTCGGCAAGAGGCGAGCTTAGTGCACTAACGCTGCTCCAAGTTCCCGGTGCAACACCAAGTGCGCTCCAGCTTACCGCACCAACAATAACAATAGCCATAAGCACATAGAACACGCTTTGGACTAAAAGCGTTGTCCCTATAGCAAGGGGCACGTTCTTCTTTGGATTTTTCATTTCCCCAGCCATATCTGCAACCTGCCTATATCCACCAAAAGAGAACAATATCCCAGTAGCCGGTATCGCTATAAGCACTCCTGCCCATCCATAAGGAACAAAGCCAGTACTTGTAAAATTACTTGAATGGAACAAGAATAGCGGGACAAGCACTATGAATAATATAACTGCCGCTATTTTTAGATATGTCAACCATGAGTTAAATCTACCGAATTTAGAAACCCCCATCAAATTCAGTATTGCAAAGAAAATAGTTATTATTATAGCAACAATTACTCCCAAAGGCGTAAGGAGGCCGATGCCACCAACCACATGATATAAGCTAGGTATCCAGTACGACGCATACTGCGCAACAGCAACGCCCTCTATTGCTGGTATTATTGCGGACCAAAGGAACAGCGCCCAACCAGATAAGAACCCGCCGTAGCTTCCATACACATAATACCCTATCCTTGCGCTTATGCCGCCCTTAGGCACCATCGATGCAATCTCTGCATAAGGCACCGTTATAAAGGCTATCATTATTGCTGCTATTATCCACGACACTATAACTGCGGGCCCTGCGTATGCCGTCCCGCCAGCAGCCGCAAAAAGTATTCCAGAACCTATGGCTCCGCCTATCCCTATTAATGCCGCATCCCTTAAGGTAAGCGCCCTTTTAAGCCCATGCCTTATAGCATTTACTCTACGCGCAGCCATCCGAAGCCCTTTTCATACCCGATAAACTTTGCTCATGAGTATTTATATTACTTTTCAACAAGAAATTTCATTACAAAATCGCTATTTCTATTACCGAAACGCCAAAAATCATCCAGCCAAACAGAACAAATCAAAGCACAACGGACAATCAAAAAGCTGTCTATGCGATTTCGTGATCAGGCCCGGTTTTGTACCATGGCCTGCGCTTGCAATCGAAAATTTGGTTTGCTCCCATCGGGATTTGAACCCGAGTTGCGGGGTTGAAAGCCCCACGTCCTTGGCCGGACTAGACGATAGGAGCATGCCAGCTGTTAACTATTGAAAATACCTCTTCTTTAATTGCATCTATGCTCTTTGTACCATCTATTATATTGCTTTTGTATTCCAGCGCAAGCTTTTTGTACATCTTCCTTGTATCCTCCAGGAACCTTATCCGCTCGAAATAAGCTTTGCCTCTGCCACGCGCCTCTACCCTACCCATTGCTGTTTTCGGCTCTATGTCGAACACAAATGTAATATCCGGTTTTATGAACCTGTCATTTACATCGCGTAGCCACCTTTCATCCAGGCCGCTCGCCTTTCCGTAAGCTATTGTTGAGAAAAAATACCTGTCCGTTATCACCACCGCGCCTTGCTTCAACCTCGGTTTTATTAGATTCTCTACATGAAATGACCTGTCAGCCGCAAAAAGAAGCTGCACGGCCATGGGGTTTATTTTCTTCTTCTTTATAAGCTTCTTTATAAAATTTCCTATGTCGCCCTGTGTTGGCTCCCTAGTCAAGACGCAGTCTTGCTTAGCCGACAGCTCATTGAAAAGCAGCTTCGCTTGGGTTGATTTCCCAGAGCCGTCTATTCCCTCAAAAGATATGAACATATTTAAACAATTGGCTTGAAAGGTATTTTAATATTTAACATCAAGATAAAATCGTTGAGCAAATGATACTTTCTGATTTTGACCTTGAAAGCATGATAAAGGAGAAGAGGCTTGTTATTAAGCCGTTCGCAAAGGAGATAATACGGGAGAATGGCCTTGACCTACGGCTGTCCGACCAGGTTGCAAGGCACAACCCAGGACGCGACACAGGATTTTTAATAGACCCCTCAGATCCCAGCACGCTAAAGGATGAGTACGTACTGGAAAGGATGCCAAAGGGCATAATAGTAAACCCCGGCACACAGGTCCTTTTATCAACAATAGAGTTTGTTGGCCTTCCAGACAATCTAGTTGGCTTCGTGGAGCTGAGAAGCACATGGGCAAGGCACGGTTTGTTTGTCCCTCCAACAATAATAGATGCAGGGTTCTCCGGCACAATAACGCTAGAGGTATTCAACAGCAGCAGATTCCCCATACTTCTAAGGCCCAAGGTAAGGTTTGCGCACGTGATATTTGCAACCACGCTCAATCGTGTAAGGAATGCCTATAGTGGAACATACCTTAACCAAAAAGGAGTGTTCCTTCCAAAGAAGCTCTGAAAAAAGCCTACCTTGCCAGATCGTCCACTTCGTCCTTCCTTGCCTCCTGCGAAGTCACCAGCGGAGAAGAAACAAGCACAACATCGCTCACATTCTTTACGTTCTTATACAGTATGCTCTTGTTTTTTAGGACCATCTTTGAATCCCCCTTCGCGGTTTTCCAAGGCACCATAAGCAGCCTGCTCAGTTCGCCCCGCTCAAGGTCAATTATTATGTCTTGGACTTCGCCCAAGTACTGTCCAGCATCACTATATATATCCATACGATATATTTCAGAGAGTTTCATGATATTCGCCCTGATAGTAATTACGAATAAGCATTTATAAATCTTTTTAAACGTCGGTGAACTTCCACTTATACCCCATTTACAGGAAACCGGCCGCTTTAGCGCACAATACGGCAAAGAATGCCTTTTCAGCCATGCACGCACAAATATATAAAAATCCAAACACCAAACAAATATCTGGATATAGGCAAGATTGAATGGTACAAGTACAAAAAATAAGCTATCTTCCAGCCGCAGAGGTGTTTGCAGTGCTAGGTGTCATATCTGGCGTCATAGGCGGCATTCTGATACTTATATCAGGAGCAGCAGTAGGGGGCATCGTTGGCGGCAGCGTTGGATTTCTGGGTTTTGCCCTTTCAATCGTGGCCGGCGCAATAGAGGGTTTCATAGGCGGAGCAGTATTTGCACTACTATACAACTTCGTCATAGTGCGCTTTATTAAACTCGAAGTAAACTAATCCGAACTGTACCGCAACATGAGCCACCAGTATGTTTATGGTACCAGCCGAGCACAGAAAAGACCAAATCATCACGCAAAATATATAAAATCCAAAAAACAAAACCAACATATGAAATTTAGCGAAAAACTTATAGCAAAGGCAATAAATTCAAAAACCACACATTTCCTTGACACGGTAAGAACAGGATGGAACAGCTACAGCTTCATATTCTATATCGGAGGCATATCCGCAATACTGGGCGGAATATTCGGCCTTAGTGGCTGGCTTTCAATAATAGTAATCCTGTTTTTCTTCTACTTCGCAGGCAGGTTCATCCAAAGGCTTGAGGCAGAAAGGAGCGCGGCGCGCAAAAAGAAACACACAAGGCAATAATAGCTTTGGTCCCGGAGCACTACGGCTGCATCCAGTCTATCTCATAATATTCGTTCGGGCTGCCCTTGAGCTTTATTTGCCTTACTCTATAGTAAGTAACTGACGTTTCCCTATCAGCTATTGCAAGTACAAGGTCAAGGCCTGCGTCATCCGCTGCCTTTATCGCGTTTGCAAATTCATTACCACCAATATATTCCTCTTCGCTTAGGGACAGCATGGCAAATTTTGGCCTGTCCTTCTTCGGGTTGTCTGCATCGCTTCCCTGCCTATGGTACAATAAATAATCTATTGATGCAGTTGCAGGCTTAGTTCTACCCGGGACAGCCAGGATAAAAGTCTTCCTTACTGAATGCGCAACGCGTATAACGCGCGCCCACTCGGATATTAATAGCTTAGAATTCTTTGGGAATACGTGTATAACATGCTTAGAATGAATCCAATCCTTCCCTTCAGCCCCTCCACCAAAGGGCTTCGCTCCGGAGAAATATACGCGGAAATGGGTGCCGAATTTAAACCCAGTCTTTATTACATAGCCTCTCTCCCTCCAATCTGCGTAGACCCCGTATAACTTAGAAAAATCACTTCTCCTTGAGGAGGCTGCCACTATCACCCCCCCAACAGAGGTGTTCTTCAGTTTCAGCATCTTTCTTCGGCAAAGGAAAACAGTTTCATAGGCATCAAGCTTATTCAGCCTGCCCCTATCTACGGCCTTATAGGACCCGTATTGGCCAAACCAGAAATCATCGTACAGCGCCTTCCCGGCTTTACTATCATCAACAATTGTTATAAGGTCTGACTTAAAGAATATTCCAGCTACCGAAAAACGCGGCATTTTCAAAGGAGTCATGGGATACTCCTTCTGCTGCCTTGCGCTGCCGCGCATGCCGTCTTTGGGCTCCACTATCACCAGCCCACGATCCCTCCAGTCCTTATATGTAAAGTATCTGGCAGCGAACTTTTTAGCCTTCAGAAAACCAGAAGCCATCTCGTTGAAACTTACCAACCCACGCTCAGACCGACATTCAGCATTCCTCACATCTATAAGGTAAAGCGCCTCTTCAGCCGTAAGCTCAACAGTCCCTCCCTCACGTTTCCTGCCAAAATATCCACGCATGGCAGCATCGACTCCGGCAGGATCCGATACAATGAACTTTCCTCCAGAATAATATATATTTATCATTAACATCCTTCTGCAAAACAGAGCAAAGCCAATTACCTATGAAAATTTATAAAGTACATTGGAGCGACAATGCTATAAAACGCGACTATTCCAATCAAAACAGCAAAATATGCAACAATACCAAGTATTGGAACAAAACCAACCAACCCCCCAACAATCCCCGCGCACACAACAAAAACCCAGGCTATTACAAAAGTGCCAATTATGTTGCCCCACTCATTAACAAAAATGCGTAATCCATCATGCAAGGCTCTGGCCACGTCACGCTTTCCCAACACTATTAACGAAGGGCCAAGCCAGAAGACTCCGCTAACCAGCACTTCCACAACAATCCAAAGAAGAAACACTATTGCGTCAATTGTAAGGACTCCAAGGTCTAAAGCGAGGTGCGTGGCAGCATGCCCACCAGCCCCACTACCAAAAATAAGTCCCCAGGAATACAATAATACTGAAATAAACATCAAAAACACAAGCAGCCAAGCCGCCCCATAAACGCATTCGTATCCAAGAAGCGCAAAATACTTTTTTAAAGACGCCCCGAACGCTCTGCGCAGGGAAATCTTCCGTGACCCAAACTGATAGCACAGGTGCACATATGCCCCCCTGACCAACGTGTCAAGACACAACAGAACAACAATCCAAACTCCAATGATCAGGGCCGAAGCAGAAATGCCATTCCCCAGGCTTGCTATGATGCCTGACCCAGCGACGGCGAAAGAGTTTATCATGGAAAGTGCGATTGTGGCTAATGCAACCATATACACCGCCACAAGCAACAGTGCCGGTATCAAAGCCTTTGGTTGATTTAATATCGCCTTTACCGAAGAAGCACAAACATCAAATATATCCATGAGGAATTTCTGAGTATTCAAATTTAAAAGGTTTGCCAATCAGATATAGTCGATTAAATGCTACTTGATGACTTCCGTAGCGGAATAATTGCAGTGCTTCATCCAAGCGGAATCACTTCAAAAATGACTGTGCGAAACGCCATTCTAACATATTATAAGTTTTCCGCAATACCCATGGTTCTTGCCTTGATAGTAGCACTTCTTATAAGCTCTTACCTTGCCACGATAGTTAGCCTATCTCCAACCAGCCAGCTGATTGGCGGCTCGGCTGCACTTACAATTGCTTTTTATAGGAAAGTCCTATTCCTCCTGGTGACTCTTCCAATATTAATGCCGATATTCTTGCTCGTCCTTGCCGGAATAATGCATGCAATTGGAGGATCCCTGAAAATCTTTAAAGAGGGCTTCTCACGGACCTTCACTGCCGTCGTATTTGCAAATTTCGCAACGCTTCTTTTTTGGTTCACATTCGTATCTTTAATAGACATCGGCGGAATAATCTACTTTGTGGCTTTCATTTACAGCATATATGTTCTAGTGGTTGCACTCTCAAAACAGCACGAAATAACGAAGCTTAACGCATTTTTTGTAGGAGTCCTCTCATTTTTCGTGGTGCTAATAATACTTTCACTGCTTTCGGCCGGATTTACATACGCCATTGCGTCTGCCGGCACGGCATGACCAGAACGGCCTGTTCTGCCACACCGCGCCCAAGCCCAAAGCGCAAAACGTTTTTATAGAAATGCCTGTCAATAACAAAACGATTGCGTGGAAAATAACAAACTGCAAAACGCCTCACTAGTGCCTGAGCCGCACATGCCGCAAGGCCTAGCGCAGACGATGAAAAAACAAGGCTACCATTTTGTCGGCCGCCATTCGGCAACAAAGATATGCAACTATACTGCAAGCAGCCTAAAAAAGAAAACCATAAACCACACATGCTACAAACACAGATTCTACGGGATAAGGAGCTGGAGATGCATACAGGCTACCCCTGCCATAGGCTGCAATCTCGCATGCTCCTTCTGCTGGAGGATCATACCGGAGGAGGAAGGATTCAAGTGGAACGAGCTAAATGCCATCGGCGAATGGGACGATCCCGAAATGATTGTTGAGGGCCTTATAAAGGAGCATAAGCGGATAATAAGCGGCTACGGCGGGCATGCAGACGTTGACAAAGCCAGATGGGACGAGGCGCAGGATCCAGCACATGTCGCGCTAAGCCTCACGGGAGAGCCCCTTTTCTATCCAAAAATAAGCATGCTAATAGATGCATTTCACAAGCGCAAGATAAGTACATTCCTTGTAACCAACGGCACGATGGTAAACGCGCTAAAGAAGCTTACAACCCTCCCCACGCAGCTTTATGTTTCCGTGCAGGCACCAAACAAAGAGGTCTATGAAAAGGTCACCAGGCCAAAAACGCCAAATGCCTGGAACAGCTTCCAAGAATTCCTAGATGTTTTCTCAAAGCTTCAAACAAGGCGTGTATTCAGGCTTACCCTGGTAAACGGGGTAAATATGGTAGACGCAGACGGATATGCAAAACTTATGGCAAAAGGCAAGCCCCACTATGTAGAAGTAAAGGGCTTCGTATATGTTGGAGGGGCCAGGAACAAGGAGCGCGGCCTGTCATATTCACAGATGCCTCGCAACGAAGACATACGCGCGTTTGCCGAAGAGATATCAAAAAAATCAGGATACATACTGGCAGACTATCACGAGAGCAGCAACATTGCATTATTGTGCTCTGACAGCGAAGCTGCAAGGAAAAGGATAATAGATTTTGAAAAATAGCCATCATTTTTATGCCAAAGACGTTTAACATAGCCAAAGTAGACACAATAGGCAAAAAATCGGATTATAAGAAGGCGGTCCATTCTGCCCGTTCTGCTGTCTACACGATACTTGGGCTTAGCTTTATCGTATTCGTTGCAATAGCGGCAATAGCCATATCCAATGAAGGACTGTACAATTTTATCTCAACCCTAAAGTCAGTAAACATCCAGCTATACGCGCTTTCGCTTGTGATAATATTCACAAGCTATACTATCCGATACCCGAAGTGGTCAATGTATCTTAAGAAGCTTGGAGTCAGACTGCCGTTTTCAAAGAACTACATAATCTACATGTCAATGTATTCAATGGACATGACGCCCGGCCGCTGGGGCAGGGCCATAGTATCGTATACCATAAACATGCTAACAAAAATGCGGTTCGCAAAGACATTCCCTGCCGTAGTCGCCGACATATTCACCGATTTCCTCGGCTTCGCGGTGATAACAAACGCAATGGCAATTGTTGTTGGCAAATTCGTACTGCTCTCATTCCTGATAACCTTCCTGCTCATCGTGCCGTTTTTCTTCATCTACGTGCAAAGGCCTTTCGACTATGTAAAGACAAAATTCAAAATGTTCAGGAAAAAATTCAGGTTCCTAAAGCGGCTTGACATAATTTTCTATACAGCAACATTGTATTTCAAGCACAACAAAAAGCTTCGTGGAACTACCTTCTTATACTCAATGATATTTACTATACCAAGCATGTTATTGAACGGCATGGCCTTTTACATCACAATACTCGCGTTTGGCGTGCCGCTCAGCCCCACCTTAATCCCGACAGTGCTCTTTATATTCACGTTCTCGCTTGTTCTTGGAATGATATCTGGCATACCCGGTACCCTGGGAATAACCGATGCGGCAATGATAAGCCAATTGCAACTGTTCTTTCCTGCAACCATAACGCTTGGCCTTGCAGCCGCAATAACCATATTCTTCAGAATAGCAAGCGTGTGGTTTGTGCAGGGCTTCGGGTTTGTCTCACTATTATACACCATGAAGTACTGGAAGGACTGACAAG
The DNA here is from genome assembly GCA_027365725.1 of Microcaldota archaeon. Classification (GTDB taxonomy): domain Archaea; phylum Micrarchaeota; class Micrarchaeia; order Micrarchaeales; family CABMGC01; genus JAJZNA01. Next base: position 97,916 of record DAHXMA010000012.1, read on the forward strand.
CAATCAAATCCCACAAGCAAATTTTGTAGAATATAATTAAATATGAAAACCTCACACAACAAAGTGGTTTGTATGGCTTTAAACATGAAGACCGCAGCCGCACCAACGGACAGAGCAATGGATAGTCCCGCAGCGATGCTCAAGCGTGTAAACGCCGACGCAGAAAAGTGCGAGTGGGACAGCGGCAAGTCTAAGGTATATTCAAGGGCAGAAGCCCAAGCCGTAAGGCTTAGCGGGGCATGCTACCGGAGTTCACGCCTTAAAGATGGAATTGAATATGAAAAACTCGCTTCTGTATTTGCCAAAAAGGCTGCAGAGCTTAGCTTTAGATCCCTCAGGCAGGAAAAACCAGAAAACAGCAATTTAAAATCAGTAATCAGGTGCTGAGCTATAAAACAGCCGCAGCATCTCCTCCTCTGCGAAGTTTGGCTTGCACGGAACAATCATGCACGAAGCTGCAGGCGCATCCTGCTTAATTCCACGTGCTGAATGGAATTCCGTATAAACTATCTTTCGCAAGTCAGTTCCAATGCCGGTGAGGAACATAACCCTGGTTTTGTCGTCCAGTACCTTTTTGCCACCGTCCTGAGCAGACGTTATTATTCCGTATGCCTCCTCTATTTTCATAGGCACCCCATCTCGTATGTCAAACAAAACCAGCGTATGTTGCCCATTATTAATATTCCCACTTATCGTATCAAGAAATGACCTTGGCTTGTACTTTTCTGTCCAGAAAGGCACAGTGGTGGTTGGCCCAAACCTATAAACGTCAAGCCCGCTTTCCCCAATTGCAGCGGACAGGATCGATGGCGCATGCACTACATCATACGCTATTCCAAGCCGTGCAGCTTCAATAAGCAGTATGTGGTGGGTCGTGGCAATTAATGGATCCCCAGGCACCAGTATTGTAAGCAGGCCGTTTTTTGCAGGCTCAAGGGTGATACCAGCCTTCTCCTCCATGTCACTTCTCCCTATCTTCCTTATCTTTCTGCCACACTCCCTCTCTATGAATTCTACTGCCCCTTCAGGAATTATCGATGTATAGCAATCGATAAGGACGGCATCTGAAACCTTTATTATATCAATGGCTTTTGCAGAAATATCGCCCGCATCCAAGCCAATGCCCACAAGAGCAAGCATCTAATCCCAATCAGTCGCTTATTCCTTCTGGAGTTATCTTTATAACCGCCTCTCCCTCAGGCAGGTTCGGAGAGTCAACGAGCCTTACTATGCGCTTATCCTCCTTGCTTTTGCGCATATAAAGCCTAGTTGTTGCAGCGTGAGCAACTATATTTCCGCCAACAGGAGTCGTAGGATCACCAAAAAGTATTGCCGGATTATCCATAACCTGGTTTGTTATGTATACTGCAAGGTCAAAGGTATCGGCAAGCTTCTGCAACTTGTGTATATGCATGTTCAATTTGCCTTGCCTTTCATTAAGCGCCCCCCGGCCTATGAATTCTGACCTGAACAGCGACATAAGCGAATCTACCACTATCAGCTTTATGTTTTCCTCCCTCACCAGCTTGTCAGCCCTCTCAACCGCAAGTATCTGCTGGTCAGTGGTTGTTGCCCTTACAACAAGTATGCCTTCAAGCGCATGCTTCGGGTCAAGCCCTTCTGCCTTAGCCATCTGCTCTATTCGGTCGGGTCTGAATGTCCCTTCAGTGTCTATGAAAAGCGTCTTTCCTCCAAGCCCCCCGCTTTCGACAGGCTTCTGCACATTTACCGATAGCTGGAAGCCGAACTGCGTCTTTCCTGAAGCAAATTTTCCATACGCTTCGGTTATTGCATTTGCTTCTACCCCTCCTCCAAGCAGGTCATCAAGGCTTTTTGCACCTGTCTTTATTTTACCCAAAGCCATTCTCTTATCGTTTACTTCGGATGCGGTCTTGTATTCCAACGTTGTTGCCTGCTTTGCGGCATCCACAGCCTGCTTTGCAGCTTCAAGCTTCATTCCCGCAACCTCAACAAGCTCATGTGGCGATGCAGTTGCAATCTTTTCTATGTTATCATATCCAAGCTGTTTAAGCTTTTCAGCAGTGGTTGGCCCTACCCCAGGCAGGTCTTCAAGCTCCTTTACACCTTTTTCCTTAGCCATTCACTGCACCAAAATGAGTTCAAGATTAGTGAGATTAATTACGCAGCGAAGAAATATAAAGCCGCTTGGGAGCCCGCAAAACAGGCATTCTGCCACAGCCAAGTTAAATCATAATCAAGACAGATACGATCCAAGGGCAGATAAAAGGAAGAGGCCAGCAACACGCATAAATGCTTGTGCTGGCAAGGCGACCAGTTATACTCCTCCATGATAGAGAACTCGTACTTTACTATGCCATAATGCCTTTAAAAAACTTCCTGAATAGTGGAATTTACGGTCCAATATTCCATAAGTTTGAAACATAAACATGTGGCTGCGGCATCATGAAACTCTATAGCTGCGGCCAAAAACCGCTATAAGCAAGCCAGGCAACGTCTTGCAAGCCAAAGTCGACTTTCCTGCAAACATTATAAATAATATTCACGCAAAGAACTAACTATGGCATCCATATTCACCCTTGACCTTGGCGGTGTATTGTTGGCGATAATATTCGGCGTTGCAACATTCTACTTCGGACTGCAGCTATGGTGGTTTTTTATAGCTCTACTTATAGATTTTCTAGTTCTATCTTCAATAGTGACAAAAGCAAGGGAGCAGGAAAAGACCGGAATCAGGGGCTACGGCAAGGTCAGGGGATGGAAAAATGTCGTGGCTAATGGCCTTGTCCCGGTAATTGTCGTATTGGCATATTTCATCTACATAAACTTTATAGGAATCTCACCGATTCATGAAACATACGTGGTTTTCTCCTTCATAGCCGCAGTATCAGCAATAACCGCAGACAAGTTTGCAAGTGAGCTTGGTGTCTTCGGGCCCCAGCCAGTAGACATCCTAACAAGGCGCAAAGTGCGCAAAGGCACATCTGGTGGTGTGACCTGGGTAGGATCTCTTTTTGGCTTAATTGGCGCAGCGCTTATAGCAGCAAACGCGTTTGCATTGGGAGCATCAATATACATCTTCGCTATAATAATAATCTCCGGAGCAATAGGGAACATAATAGACTCGATATTCGGGCATTTTGAGGAAAAAGGAATTGGAAATAAGTACACTTCAAACATACTATGTTCCATAGCCGGTGCAATATCGTGCGCCTTGCTGCTCTTGTACATAATGCCATATCTGTAACTAAGATCGCCAGAGCCGCAAGCCTGATGCAGATGCCAATGCAAGGTCGAAACCAATGACGCAGACACCAAGACAAATAGATTTTACTGACCCGGACAGGAAAGTCAGCCTGGCCGAGCTCAAATCCATCGCATCTGCAGTAAGGCACGACATAATTGCAATGCTCGGCGAATCAAAATCAGGCCACCCTGGCGGATCACTTAGCTGCACAGATATCCTCGTGTCACTATATTTCAAAAAGATGAGGCATGACCCAAGCAATCCAAAGTGGCCAATGCGCGACAGGCTTCTACTATCAAAAGGCCACGCAGCCCCAGCGCTTTATGCTACCCTATCTGAAGCCGGATATTTCGCAAAAAGCGAGCTTAGCACATTAAGAAAACTTAATACGCGGCTCCAGGGCCACCCAGATCCAACGAAGCTTCCTGGCGTGGAGATACCTGGCGGACCTGAAGGCATAGGCCTTTCCGAAGGCATAGGGATGGCCATAGCTTCGAACATTGAACGCGACGGCGTGAAGATATACGTTATACTTGGCGACGGAGAGCTGGATGAAGGGGAAATTTGGGAGGCGGCAATGGCCGCGCCAAAATTCAGGCTAAGCAATCTTGTAGCCATAGTGGATCTTAACGGCCTTCAGCAGGAGGGCAGGACCGGAGATATAATGCCATCATCACCTGTCCCTGAAAAATTCAGGGCCTTCAACTGGAATGTGATAGAAACTGACGGAAATGACATAGACTCTGTGCTGGGCGCATTGGAAAATGCAGGCAAAAACACGTCAGGCCCAACAGTAATAATAGCAAAAACGACCAAGGGCAAAGGTGTAAGCTTCATGGAAAACAATGTAGAATACCACAGCAAGACGCTTACCCCAGAACTTGTCGAAGCGGCGCTGAAACAGGTAGACGGCCAAAGGGTAGTATGAATGGATGCTGCAAAAGAGTCACTGCGGGAGGCTTATGGCGCAGTGCTTGAAGAGATAGGGTCCGATATCAACGTTGCAGTCGTAGGCGCAGACACCACAGAATCGCTCTGCACCAGCGGATTTGGCAAGAAATATCCCAGCCGGTTCTTCAATGTCGGAATAGCAGAGCAGAACATGGTTGGCATTTCCGCAGGCCTTGCGCTCTATGGAAAAACTGTGTTCTGCGGCACATATTCTGTATTCATGGAGCGCGCAATAGACCAGATACGCAACACCATAGCGTACTGCAACCTTGACGTAAAGATGGTATGCTCGCATGCGGGAATATCCGTAGGACCGGACGGCGGCAGCCACCAGACAATAGAAGACATAGCTATAATGAGGTCAATACCAAGAATGAGCGTAATGGTGCCTTCAGATGCATATTCAACAAAAATGCTTGTCCATCAGGCCTATTCCACAAAAGGTCCGTTTTACATAAGGCTTTCGCGCTCCAGCCTTCCTGCGCAATATCGCTCCGGTGAAATGCCAATAGGCAAATCCAATGTGATAATGGAAGGAAGCGACATATCCATACTCGCATGTGGTATCATGGTGCCAGAGGCATTAGCAGCAGCGCAGGAACTGCAGAAAGAAGGCATATCATCAAGGGTTATAGACATGTATTCGATAAAGCCAATAGACACCGCCGCAATACTGCAAGCCGCAAAAGACACAGGAAGGATAATAACTGCAGAAGACCACAACATAATAGGAGGATTGGGATCCGCAGTTGCAGAAACAATATCAACTGCACATCCTGTGAAATTAGGCATGATTGGGGTAAAAGACAGATTCGGCGAATCAGGCACGCCGCAGGAGCTCATGGCAAAATACAATATATCTTCCCTAGATATAATAAACATGGCAAAAGGAATGATGCAATGAAAATATTCATAGATAGTGCAAACATACGGCTTATAGACTCTTTCATGGGCATGGGTATAGTCGACGGTGTCACAACAAATCCATCCTTGCTTGCAAAGGAAAACTCAGACCCCACAGTGCAGGTAAAAAAAATCCTTAAGCTGGTGCCAGGGCACGTGAGCATAGAGGTTGTGTCAACAGAGTACGAAAAGATGGTAAGGGAGGCCACTGCAATATCAAGGCTCGGCCGAAATGCCGTTGCAAAAATTCCCATGACAAAAGACGGCATGCGCGCCGTAAGGACATTATCAAATGCAGGAGTAAAAACAAACGTTACCTTAATATTTTCATCAGCGCAGGCCATACTTGCTGCCAAGGCAGGCGCAACCTACGCAAGCCCTTTCATCGGACGGCTTGATGACATAGGAACAAACGGCATGGAGCTTGCAAGGGATATCATAAGCATTTACCGCAACTATTCGATAAAGACCAAGGTGCTTGTTGCAAGCATAAGGAACCCAATGCACGTAATAGATGCTGCCAAGGCAGGAGCCGACGTGGTGACACTCCCTCCAGAGATCCTGAGCCTGATGTTCTCCCACCCACTTACAGACTCCGGACTTAAAAAGTTCCTCTTAGACTGGAGCGGGCTTGCAGCAAAATTCAAAAAGTGGTTCTAGGCCTATATGCCTATTATGATAAATATAAGGTTGCCAAACAGCAGAGAAACAACCACGCCAATGAATATGAACACAGAAAACGGAACAGAGTCCCTGTATACGGGAAGCTTAATCCTTGAGCCAGAAAGCTCCTTTATGACGTTCTTCGTTGCAAGCCTTCCAAAATGCCTGCTCCTCTTTGCCAAAGCCGCCAGGGACCGTTTGTCAAGCAGGTTTACCGCTATCATGTCGCCATGCTCAAGCTCTCCTGGCCGTATGAAGTCAACCATGCCCAGATATATGTATTTTTCATAAATAAGTACGAACGCAGACGCAACGGCAAGAACTATTATCAGTATTTCCCCAGCAAGCGCCATCCCGTATGCATACTGCAAAAGTATTGTAAACACTATATATGCCGCAATAAGCGCAATCGCAGGCCTCACCTTCTTCATATCGGGCCTAGGAGGCTTTCCTCTCCTGCCCTTTATCCCTACATAATATATCGGTATGAACAGTAGCGAAAAATACCCCGCTGCCACTATCACCGATATTATGAATGGTATGCCGAACTGATAGCTGCTGCTGTAAAACGGAGTAAGCTGCCTTGGCAGCACAAGAGATATGAATACAAATTCTATGACGTCGCCTCCACCCAGCAGACCACCCCTGTAGAAAACGTATCCAAACGCGCCTATTACGCCAGCCACAACAATGTCAAAAACAAGCGCAGTGCCGAAATTGAGTGCAACTGCAACTGCAATACCTATTGCCAAGCTGAGGTATACGAACCAGTTAGGCACATTCCTTCTATTAAATACGTCGTAAAACGCGTATATCAGGGTTACAATAACGAGTATCGTAATCTCTATTTCCTTATAAACAATCATACTTAGACAAAAGTCTTTTTGTAGGAAAAGTTTAAAAATGTGACCTACAATATGAATGTGGAAGTGTTGTAGATGCAAGCAAGACTTGGTAACGTAATTGGTCATGGAATGTGGCTAGCTTCGCCTTTGGGTATGAATTACGTCTTCAATAAGTCAGCAACAATATGCAACTACATAATATTTGTTGCATAAGAGCAACAATACGGATTTTTTGGTGCTCTTATGCATGTACAAACTACTAGTATTGAAAATGTCGGTCAGCTTAGGCTGACAGACAAAGAGCTTATGCTAATGTATGAAATAGGACTCAACCTGATTCCTACCGCTACGGATTTCGTAGACTATGTCTCTTCAAAGTACCAGGTATCCCAAAGCGGAGTATGGTACACGCTCAAGAAGCTCAAGAAGGAGAGCTTAGTGGATTTTATGGAAAAGGGAGAAGGTCCAAAACCGCTCGGCCTGACCGAACTGGGAATGTCCGTGATACGCGGCAAGATAACAGATGTGCAGCACAGGCAGTACCACCACGTTACAATGTCAGTAAAGGCATAGAGATACCCCTGCCCCAGCGCTACGCACTTATTTCGGGTCCCGCTCCTTAACCTTTTTTACTACCTTGCCTATGTTGTCTTCAAGCGCCCTGACTGTCGAAGTATTCGCTATAACATAATCTGCGTCCTTTATTATATGCATTATCCCATGCCTTTCCTCTGACCTTGCCTTCATGAATCCCCGCTTCTCCCTTGTATCAAGCCACATGAAATCTTTCATGTCCTTTGGGTCTTCCGGCTTTCCCCTTGCCTTAAGCCTGCCAAACCTGGTCTTTATCGGGGCCAGAAGCGCTACAATGTATATGTCCTTTATGCGTTTTTTGAGATAGTCCATCTCATATGTGCTCCTTATTCCCATTATTGCAACATGATCCTTATTTTTGCGTATTTTACTGAATGCATATCTTGCATAGACGTCCTTGCCGTATTTCTGCCTTATCTTCCTTGTAAACTCCCGCGTTCCTATGGGATCGAACCGCGATATGTGATTTTTCCGAAGAAGTTCCCTCCATATATCCCCAAGCTCTATGACTTCAAAACCGCGTTTTTTGAGCATGTCTGCCGAAAGGCTCTTACCAGAGCCAGGCAGCCCAACAACAGTAATAACCACCTTCCCTTTTTTCATAACTATGGCCTCAATGTATTTTAGACCCAAGCGGCATGTCCCTATCCGGCACAAGCAAAGATATGCCACCGCTTTCGCCAGCCGCAAGGAGCATGCCCTCAGATTCAACCCCGGCTATGGCCTTGTGATCTAGATTTACTATGCACACAACCTTTTTATCAACCAGGTCCTCCTTCGCGTAGCTGTCCTTTATCCCAGCGACAATAATTTTAACGCCATAATCTCCCCCAAAATCTATCTCAAGCTTATATAGCGGCTTTCGTGCCCCGTCAATTTCACTTGCGCTTCTTATTGAACCCACGCGCAGGTCCAGCATAGCAAAAGTATCTATCGTCACCACAAAAAGCACAAAATAAATTAACCACCAAGTTATATATATTAACGCATGCGAGCATTCATATCCCTGGATGTGCCACAATTCATTCGCTCAAAACTGCACGAATTTGGCGCTTCGATACCTGGAAAAATATCAATAGTGCCTGAAAGCAATATGCACATAACCCTTCAATTCCTAGGAGAAATAAATAACGCCTCAATTGAAAAAGCAGAAGCTGCGATAGGAGGCATTCATAGCCTAAAATTTTCAGTTGATGTCAGCGGCATAAGCTTCTTCGGGAACGAAAGCATGCATACCATATACGCAAAGATTAATGACAACGGAGCTTCAAAGCATCTGTACTTGGAACTTCAGCAGCGGCTTAGCGAAAACGGAATAAACCCGCAGCATGAGCACAGTTACGTTCCGCATATAACTCTTGCCAGAGTAAAGCAGCCTTCACAGGAAACAGCCGCATTCATAAGCAGAAACTCCGAAGTGTCATTCGGCGCGTTTGTTGCCGACACAGTTTCACTAAGGCAAAGTATTGCTACTGCACTGGGTCCGTCCTATTCAAGCCTTTATGAAAGAAAGCTTCTTTAAGCTGCCCTTAAATTCGTCAACTGTGGTCTTGTTTGCCAGCTCCCCTGGCCTGTAAATCCTATTAAGCAAGAAAAGGTTGTAAGGCAGCCCTGTCTTTGTGTCTATTGCAATATTCCTAGTATCAGTGCCAAACAGATCAACCTCAACCATCATGCACTTTATCTTTTTGGCAAAATAATCAATACCCGCCAATGGGTCAGCATACCCGTTTTGCAATCCAATGAGCCTTATTTCCAGGTTAGGGTTGCGTATTCTTTTAAGCACCGAAACTATTCCAGACATTTCTCTCTCAGTCATTGCGCTTCCTGCACGCAGCGCTACAGTTTCCCTGTTGTTGACATTGTAGAACTCTACTAGCAAGTCATATGAAATCTCCTTTGCAATTATGTACCTCTTAGCTTCATTATACGCCGTGTGCAGGATGTTGCCAAGCTCCAGATGCACTGCCCGGTCTTCGACCATGGCCAATGATGTATGTTTCCTATCACTATATCTCATTTCAAGGCCCCCATCCGTCGCCCCATTAGCAATCCTTGACCTGTACAACTGCCAGAAATCCAAAATACCGCCTTTACAAATATATGCAATATCTTGTTTATAACCTTTTCACAAGCGAATGGGATAAAGCGCTTGCATGCCCCAAACAAGCAGTTTTGTCAGGCAAATGTCAAACCGTGCCGCAAAATAGGCCCGAAACCTTGTAGGCTCTATTTTTAAACCTAAACATAGTACAAAAGCATTAAAGTCAAAGCAAACTACCGTAAATCAGACATCACGCTGATCGAATGGAATCAACAGTAATGTTCAAGCGTATTGGAGCAAGGGCTCGCGCCGCAGACCGCAGCAAATGCATAGACTCTGCCTTCTCACAACTTTTAGGCCACATAGACAATAACGGCTTCACAAAAGCGTCCCTGACCTATGAATGGTATGGCGCTTCATGGTTCAGGGATTCTTCAATGGTTGTGCTTGGCCTTTTGGACTGTGCAGAGATGTATTCCAGCAAAAACCCAGAAAAATATTCAGAAGCAGTAACAAATGCAGGAAAAATCCTAGATTTCATGTGGCTTGTCACAGCGGAAAACCTACACAAAATCTCAGCAGCCAACACGCTCGACAAAGACTCAAAGCACTTCAAAGCACTAGACAACCATCTCCCAGCAAGGGTAAACCCAAAAGGGGGTTATTTCAGCATTGAATCAAACGGCAGGAACTATTCAGACCAGTCGGAAGCCGGGAAGGATAGCTGGCTTAGGCAGTACGATTCAATACCCCTTATTTTCATAGCGACCGATAAATTCATTGAAGCCTTCGGGCAAAAGGCACTGCCTCAGCGCGCTGTCGAAAACATAAGGCAGGCATTTCCGGAAACCATAAAATACATATCAAGAGTATATGACACCCCGTGCTCAAACGCCTGGGAGCTAGACTGGTCTGAAATGCACTCTTATACAGTTGCATCCATATCCAGCGGAATGAAATCTGCCGCGCGAGTTGCCGAAAAACTAGGAATAACTGCAGACCAAAAATTCATTGCAAGCAAGGCTGCAGATATAGACAAATTCTTGGAATCAACCTTCATAAGGGAAGGAATACTGTGCAAATCTGCAAAAATAAACGGAAAATTGTCATACACCGACCGTAACATGCCAGTTGACGCATCTGAGATATTCATCTTTTCCCTGTTCAAGCCAGCCCTGCCCGCGGAAGTGGAGAAAAACACGATTGCAAAGATAGAAAGCGACCTTTTCGCAGGCAATACCCTCCCAATACGGTTTGAAGGGGACACTTATTTTACAGGGGGCAGGTGGCTGCTTTGCGGACTGGAATTTGCAAGATACTGCGCAGACAAAGGAAACATTGGCAAATCAGGCAAAATAATAAAACACATAGAATCAAGGTATTCTGCTTATGGAATGATGCTGCCTGAGCAGGAGATAACAAACGTAGCCAGCCCCAAAGGCGACCCGGACCACTATCTTGAAAAGAACGGAAACTCGCCAATATCAGACCTTGCCTGGTCCGAGGCCGAATACCTGCGTGCAGTGTGTGCATACTCCAAGCGCCTGCAGGTAAGCGGCATTGCTGCATTGTCAAAAACACTCCGGCGCTAAAAACGGCTCAATTTTACCCATTTCGGCGCATTTATAAACAAACGCGGCACAGACGAATATTTATATATATTTCAGTGCAAGTATCAAGCAAGTATCAATTTACTTATACCTAGTTTTGGAAGCGCCGGGTTATCATGAAGTTATCAGTGCTAGAAAACGATGACAGGTCATTGAAGTTCGAGCTAGACGGAACCAACTTTTCCTTTGCAAATGCTCTAAGACGCACAATGATAAACAATGTAGGGTGCCTGGCGATAGACTCCGTAACATTTTATGAGAATTCAAGCGCAATGTTCGACGAATACATAGCGCACAGGATAGGACTTATACCAATACACACCCCAAAGGGCTACGACGAGAAGGACGAGGTGGTATTCTCTCTTTCTGCAGAGGGCCCAGCAACAGTGATGTCAAAGGATCTAATAAGCACTTCAAAGGATGTTAAAGTTGCAAACGGTAATATACCAATAATAAAGCTTGCGCAAGGCCAGTCAATAAAGCTTGACGGCAAAGCCATATTCAGCAGCGCCATCAAAAGCTCAAAGTTCCAGCCCGGCCTTGTCACATACAAAGCAAAAAGCGAAGGCAAGTTCGAGTTTTATATTGAGACCTTTGGCCAAATGCCGCCACTGGAGATAGCGCACAGGGCGCTAAATATAATAAGCGATAACTTAAAAGATGTAAGCAAAGAAATCAAGAAATAGTGCCTCATGCAGGGGTGGCAGAGCTTGGCCAAATGCGCTGGCTTGAGGGGTCAGTAGCTTTAGTGCTTGCGTGAGTTCAAATCTCACCCCCTGCACCACAGAGTGGAAAAATGGAGAACATAGAAAATTCAAAAATCAGCAGATGGGTCGCAGCGATAGAGCGCGCAAGGCCCGGCTCAAAGAACCAGAAGAAGCTCAGCTACCTGATAAGGCTTGCCACCAGGCCGAAGCGCTCAAGGCCGAGCGTGAACATAGACAAGCTTGAAAAGCTTGCAAAGGAGAATGATAGCATAATAATACCTGGCAAGGTTCTCGGCGCAGGCAGAATAAGCAAGAAGCTTAACATATGCGCAGTGGACTTCACCAGCAGCGCAATTGAAAAGCTCAAGGGCTCCGGATGCCGCATTGTAAGCATAGAAGACGCAATAAAGGACAAGGCATCAAGAATAATAATATAAAAATGACAACCATGGCAGTACACAAAACAGCTGCGATGTTCAGGAGGGCAGGGCCGCTGTTTATATTGGACCAGAAATCAAACTATCAGGAAACCATAAGCATCCTTGAGCTAAGCGGCCTTTCACCAATATCATCAAAGGCAGCGCTATCCCATTCAAAGGAACTTATAGAAAACCTCAAAGGAAAGGGCTTTTATTTATCCGACAAGGAGATATCGGTTGACGGAATGATGACTTTCGACGGCAAAGGAAACATGCATCGCGCAACAAATAGCGAGAGCGTTGACCAAAGGGTCCGTGTATGGCCCGGGAAAGGAGCCGTGTATCTGCACGTATCCGAAGAGGCGCTTGGCAACAGGCGCTTTGCACTGTTCGGAGAGCGCCAGGCCTCATGGAACGCAGACGTTGTGGTCGGAGTAAGGAAAAGGCAGCCAATAAAAGATGCAAAAAGGGAATGAAGCCAGCAATCAAAAAGGATTTAAGACGCAAAGCCATATGAATAGTAATAAAAATGAGATAAGCAGAAGCCTACAAAAGAGGATAATAATGGATTATGTAATTGATGGATCAAATAAGGTGGTTGGCAGAGTGGCTAGCGTAGCTGCCAAGCTGCTCCTCCAGTCAAACAACGTTTCAATAGTTAATGCAGAGAGCATGATTATAACCGGGCACGAAAAGGACATAATGGAGAAATATAAACGCCTAATCGAGCTCAAGGACAAGGCGAACCCCGAGCACTCTCCCTACTGGCCAAGGCGGCCGGACATGTTTGTCAAGCGCATAATACGCGGAATGCTCCCTTACAAGAAGCCAAGCGGCAAATCTGCATTCAAGAGGCTCAGGGTTTATGTCGGCTATCCAGAAGAGCTAAAGAATACAAAAGTAATGAAAACTGAAGCCAAGGACCCAAGGGAGATATTCGAGCGATTTGTATATATAAAGGATCTCACCTCAAAGCTTGGATATAGAGTCAGATAATCATGGCTAACGAAACAAAAACCGGTTTAGAAAACCTTGACAAAGAGTTAAGCGCGCTTTATCAGCCAAAAGCAACCTCTGCAAGGCCACAGCAGCGCAAAAGCACAACGGATTCCAAATCATCAAAGCGCAAGCCAGCAGCAAAGAAGCCCTTCCAGGCAAAGGGCAAACGCAAAAGGGCAATAGCAAGGGCCACACTGACTCCAGGTGGCAGCGGAAAAATAACAGTCAATGGCATAGACATAAACCTTTTCAGGCCAAAGGAGATAAGGGAGCTAGTGCTTGAACCCATAAGGGCCACACGGGCAGCTGCAGCAGTGGCAGGACGCTCAGACATATCCGTGAATTCTCGCGGCGGAGGATTCAGTGGCCAGGCACAGGCAGCGCGTACGGCAATTGCAAAAGTGATCGTTGCTGCATCTTCATCTCCAGAGTCGCTAAGGAGCTTTTACATGGAATATGACAGGAACCTGCTTATAGACGACACACGGCGCGTGGAGCCAAAGAAATTCAAGGGGCCTAAGGCACGTGCAAGATTCCAGAAGTCGTATAGATGATGTGATAAAATGATGATACCTGTAAGGTGTTTCTCATGCGGCCAAGTCATAGGTGACAAGTGGGAAGAGTTTAATGAGAGAGTTAACATAAAGAAGGAAGATCCGAGCAAGGTGCTGGAGCAGCTAAAAGTAAGCAGGTACTGCTGCAAACGCATGCTCATATCCCATGTAGACCTTATTGATGATGTCATAAACTACAGCAGGAAATAATGTAAACTTTAAAAGAAACTATGTTGAATATAGAAACAAGGGGTCGTCTGCTAGCTTGGTTAGGCTCTGTGCTTAGGGAGCATAAGACCCGAGTTCAAAATGGCCCAAAACCATGAAAATCTCGGCGACCCCGATTGGTGTTAAACATGACTAACGAACTGTTGATCGACCAGGCCACATATCTTGAGGCAGGGATACACATAGGCACAAAGATAAAGACCCCGGGGATGAAGAGGTTCATATACAAGATAAGGGAGGACGGACTGTACCTGCTCGAACTCAACACTATAGACCAGAGGATAAGGGAAGCGGCAAAGCTTCTTGCGCAGTACGAGCCAAAGGACATAGTTATAACTGCGTCAAGGATATACGCCATAGCTTCAGCATCAAAATTCGCAGAAATAACTAAATCAAAGCTTCTTGTAGGAAGGGTCATACCAGGCACATTTACAAATCCAAACAGGGAAGACTACATAGAGCCAGGCATAGTCCTGCTGAGCGACACCAGGAACGAGCGCCAGGCGGTAAAGGAAGCAAGCTCTACCGACATACCTATAATAGCTCTATGCGACACCGACAACTGGATAAAGTTTGTTGACCTTGTGGTTCCGTGCAACAATAAGGGAAGGCGCGCATTGGCACTTATCTATTTCCTACTTGCAAGGGAATTCCAAAAAGAGAAAGGGTTAATAAAAACAAACGAGGAATTCACGTATAAGGTCTCTGACTTTGAAGCAAAGGTCGAGATGAAGGCGAAGTAATTGCTGCGCGAAATGAAACTACAGCCGGCCGTAGACTTTATCAGTGCGTACGGCATGGCCATACTTGTTGTAATTGTCGCACTGCTTGCAATATCTGCCATAGCTCTACGCACTCCAAAGGCGCCTTCATGCATATCTCCGCCCGGATTTAACTGCGACTACATATCGATAAATTCCACCGGCATACTCACAGCAAAGTTCTCCCAGGCAATAGGGTCGCAGATAACCATAGACGGAGCAGCGTGCGATGCGCAGCAAAACTATACATACGACTCCCCGCTATACGGGAATGTTGGCGTAGGCGCAAACTCCTTATACTATCCTGCGCCTCTGTCTGCGCAGGGCCATTATCCCCCGGGCAACACAATATACAGCGGCAGTTCTTACGTCTTGTACGTGCCTTGCTATGGAGTAAGCGGCCAGCAGGCATCCGGTGCGCTGGGCAGCCAATTCACAGGCTATTTATGGCTAAATTACTCAATATCAGGATATGGCAGCCAAATACAGAAAATTGCCACTTTTACTGCAGAATATTCATAAAGTGCCAATAATCAAATCAAAAAACACCAAACCTCCTGCCTCCGCGCTGGCTAGGCTCTCCCTCCCTGCCCTTCCTGAACTCTTCAATCAAGTTCCTTTCCGTCTGCGTCATGGACTTTGGAAATTCTACATTTACTATCACTATTTCATCTCCAATGCCCCCAGAATTGAAATGCTTTATGCCCCAGCCTTTCATTACCAGCCTTGATCCCGGCGCAGTGCCCTGCGGTATGTCAACTTCCTTAGGCCCTTCCAAAGAAGGCACCCGTGCCTTACCGCCCAAAATTGCCGTGTAAAACGGCACCTTTGCGTTGGCTATTATATTGTATCCCTCGCGCTTTAGCTCTGCATCCTCCCTCTCTCTTATTTCTATGTAAAGGTCTCCGCTGCCGTCCCTGCCGAAATCCCCCATGCCCCTTAGCTTGAGCCTTGTGCCGCTGCTTATTCCTGCCGGTATTTTCACCTGGACCTTTTCCGTAGCTACAACGCCTCCCTTTCCGCTGCACACCCTGCATTTTCTTTCATATACCCTTCCCGTGCCAGAGCACCTATTGCACGTGGTTGTTGTCTGTATCCTGCCGAAGAAAGACTCTCTGACCACGGTAACGCTGCCGCTTCCGCCGCATTCTGGGCATTTTAAGACCTTCGCTCCAGGCTCCCCCCCGCTTCCGCCGCACCGGTCGCATTCCTTTATATGCTTTATCTCAATCTCTTTTGATGCGCCTCTGGCAGATTCCAGCAGGGATATGTCAAGCCTATACAGTATGCTTCCTCCGACTTCGCCACCCTGCTGGCCCCCTCCAAACATCTGGCTGAATATATCATCCCCTCCAAAGCCAAAGTTTATTCCCATATCCTTTAGCAGGTCCTGGATGTTCGACCCTCTGAATATGTCGTCAGTAGTGTACCTTCTGCTGAACCCTTCCGGCCCGTCTGCATCATACTGCTTCCTCTTTTCCTGGTCGCCCAGCACTGCGTAGGCCTCGTTTATCTGCTTAAATTTCTCCTCCGCCTCCTTGCTTTTATTCCTGTCTGGATGGTATTTTAGCGCAAGCTCACGGTATGCCTTCTTTATAGATTCCTGATCAGCGTCCTTTGGAACTCCAAGGACGCTGTAATAGTCAACCATTTATAGCACTGCTACTTTTTAACCTTGAAATCCGCATCTACCGAACCATCCTCTCCCGGCCCGCTGCCGCTTCCGTTAC
Source organism: Microcaldota archaeon (assembly GCA_027365725.1). Lineage (GTDB taxonomy): Archaea > Micrarchaeota > Micrarchaeia > Micrarchaeales > CABMGC01 > JAJZNA01. The sequence goes on from DAHXMA010000012.1 coordinate 114,150, forward strand.
CTGCCCCTGCGCCGCCTTCTCCTTTCTCGCTTCCGCCGTCTCCGTGATACATCTGTGCGCCAATCTCCTGGAGAGCGTTCCTGAGGTTCTCATATTTCGCCTTTATCTGAGACGTGTCATTGCCTTTAAGCGCCTCCTCAAGCTCGCTTTTCGCCCCATCCACCTTGTCATACACTTCTTTAGGTATCTTGTCCTTGAACTCCTTGAGCGTTTTAGATGTGGTGTAGACCATAGTCTCTGCCTCATTCCTTGCCTGCGCCGCCTCAAGCACAGCCTTGTCTTCTTCAGCATGCGCCTCAGCCTCCTTTACCATGCGGTCTATGTCTTCCCTATTCATCTTGTTTGGAGCCATAACCTCTATTTTCTGCTCCTTGCCCGTTGCCTTGTCCTTTGCACTTACATGCAGTATGCCGTTAGCGTCTATATCGAAAGTCACTTCTATCTGGGGCATTCCCCTTGGCGAAGGGGGTATTCCTGTAAGGTCGAATCTTCCCAGTTCAACATTGTCCTTTGCAAGGCTTCTCTCCCCCTGGAGTATATGTATGTCAACTGCCGGCTGATTGTCTTCCGCAGTTGTGAAAACCTGCGTTTTCTTTATAGGTATTGTGGTGTTTTTCTCTATTATCTTTGTCATGACTCCTCCAAGCGTCTCGATGCCAAGCGAGAGCGGGGTCACGTCAAGAAGCACAATGTCCTTTACCTCCCCAGTAAGCACGCCTGCCTGTATCGCCGCGCCAAATGCCACAGCCTCCATAGGGTCTACTCCGCGCTCTATCTTTTTCCCAAGGAGCTGTTCCACATACCGCTGCACTATGGGCATCCTTGTAGGCCCTCCAACCAGTATGACCTTGTCTATGTTTCCAGGCTCAAGCCTTGCATCCTTTAGCGCCTGCATCACCGGCTTTGTAGTGCGCTCCACGATTGGAAGCACAATCTCCTCCAGCTTTGCCCTTGTGAGCTTGTAAGTGAAATGGACCGGCGCATTCCCGGGCCCCATTGTCAAGAAAGGCAGGCTTATTTCGCTCGATAGGGTTGTAGAAAGCTCTATCTTTGCCTTTTCCACCGCCTCGCTGATTCTTTGCATTGCCTGCCTGTCACCTGATACGTCTACTCCCGCGCTCTTTTTAATTTCACCAAGCAGGAAACTTACAAGGGCATTGTCCATGTCCGTTCCACCAAGCTGAGTGTCCCCGTTTGTGGATTTCACTTCAAACACGCCATTTCCAAACTCCATTATTGTTACATCAAGCGTGCCCCCTCCAAAATCATAGACCAGTATCTTCATTTCCTTATTTGCCTTGTCTATCCCATATGCCAGCGAAGCGGCCGTGGGCTCATTCACCAGTCTGACAACCTCAAGCCCCGCAATCTCTCCAGCGTCCTTTGTCGCCTGCCTCTGATTGTCGTTGAAATAGGCCGGCACCGTTATCACTGCCTTTTTCACTTCTTCCCCCAGGAACGCTTCTGCGTCATTCTTTATCTTCTGCAGCACCATCGCAGAAAGCTCCTGCGGCGTGTATTCCTTGCCGAATATCTTGTACTTGAAGTCAGTGCCCATTTTCCTCTTGAAGGCATTTACTGTGCCTTCCGGATTGGCTACTGCCTGCCTTTTTGCAGGCTCTCCCACAAGCCTATTTCCATCCTTTGTGAATGCAACATAGCTTGGAAAAGACTTCCCATACACAGACGTGCCCTCAGCGCTTGGAATCAGCACAGGCCGCCCTCCTTCAAGCACAGCCGCAGCAGAATTTGATGTTCCTAGATCTATACCAATTATTTTCATTCAAATCAACTCTTTTTATCGCCATTTTCCCCATTCTCTGCGGTTTCCTTGCCCTTAGCTATTATTACCGAAGCCGGGCGTATCATTATTCCGTTAAGCATGTATCCCTTCCTCACAACTTTAAGTATTTCCCCCTCAGGCCTATTGCTTTCCTCTGCCAGTACTATCTCATGCCTGTACGGGTCATATCTGCCCTTGGCCTCTATCTCCTTCACGCCCAAATCCTTCAAAGACGAGATAAAGTTTGAGAATACAAGCGCAATCCCGCGCACGTGCGCGTCATCCTCCTTAATAGAGCTTATTGCAAGCTCAAACTCGTCCACTGTGGTGAGCAGCTTCTTTATAACTTCTGCCCGACCCAAATCCTTTGCATTCTCCATCTCCTTTGCAACCCGTTTCTTGTAATTGTCAAATTCGGCAGCAAGCCTTAGGAAACGCTCCTTACCCTCCTTTATTTCTGCCTCATTTAAGCTTCCTTCCGCGCCTTTTTCTACCTCGCCCTTCTGAGGCTCCTTTGCCTTGGCGTCCTGCCCGTTATTCTTCTGGTCATTTTCTGCCATAAATATCAGACTCTATCATAGCGTCTATCTTTTCCGCAAACTCAATCATCCTTCCAAATTCCCTGTCCATGTCTGCCTGCAGGCCCTCAAGCGTCCTGGTCATGTCAACTTCACGCAAGTAATATTTCCTCCCTTTCCTAACAACCATCCCAGAACATATCAGCCTATTTAGGTTGTAGATGACCGTAGTACGCGGCACCGAAAGCTTCCTGTTCAGCTCCTTGCTGGTTATTCCTCTTCCCTGTATGCTGCTGCTTATTATCTCTTTAAGCATTATCGGCCCTATGCCTTCCTTGTTTGGCAGGTCAAGGGATTCGCAGAACCAGAATACCAAAGAGTCCATACTCTCCTTCTGCGGTTTTCCCACCTGCCTTATCGCTATTCGCTCCTCAGTGTTCATGGTTTTATTTACGCAATAACTTATATATAAATATTTGCTTTTTTTCAATAAAATATTGAAAATATCTATTTCTTACTGCAATTATCTCTATATTCCTTCATCCTTACCTCAATCTCCTTTGCGATGGCGCCTGTAGAACTTGTGCCTATCCTAAAACTATTTGGATTCGGTTCCCGCGCAGAAGCGCGCAGAAGAGAAACCGCCTGCTCATAGGTCCTTATCCCACCTGATGCCTTTATGCCCACGTTTTTCTTGCCTACCCTTTCAGATATCTCTGCCATCATCCTAATGTCGTCCTCCGTTGCACCGGTTAGCGCATTTCCGATGCCAGAAGAAAAACGCGGGTCAGCAAACCCCGTGCTTGTTTTTATGAAATCGGCCCCGGATCCAAAAACGATCTCGCATGCCTTCATTTTCTCATGCATTGAGAGATATGCTGTCTCAATTATCACTTTAAGAAGCATCCCTTTCGAATGCGCAGCTGCAGAAACATCATTCAGGTCACGCCCCACTTCGCCATATTTCATTGACTTAAGCAGGCCTATCTGAATGACAACGTCAACTTCATCCGCCACAGCACCAAGGGCCTTTACCTCCTCCACTCTGTTTGCGCTTGTCTCTCCACCGAAAGGAAAATCAACTACCGCGGCAAGCCTTAGTTTGCAACCAGCGTATTTAATCCTCTGCCTTGCAACCCCTGCATATACTGGAAGCACACATATGCCATACGCTCCGAAAGCCTCGCCTTCGTCTACAAGGCCCTCAACTTTGTTTTCGCTGGAATACGGAGTCAGCATTGTGTGGTCTATCAGCTTTAATATGCCTGCACCAATGTCATAATCCACAGAATCCAGATAAATAGAGCATGACAAAATATTTATCGGCTTCTGCTCTCAAGATGCGCCGAAAACAGCAGAATAAAATGAAAATGCCGTTAATGTTTATATACCTGCGCTGCACTACTTATCACAATACACCGAGTTGTTTTATAATGCCATCCAAAGCCAAAAATACAAAGCGCAATAACAACGAATACAAGGAGTTTAGCCGCATAAGGATTATAGCGTACAGCGCATTCGTTATAGGTATATTGTCCCTAATCTTTTCATTTACAATGCTGCTTATTCTTGTGCCAAGCATAAATTCCGCAATATCGCTGCAGCACACATCATCGCAACCGGCTCAGCAATCCAACATAACATTCGGCAGGACCCTTGCAGGCATAGACCAGCCGCTCAACTCGACAGAGCTTTCAGTGATAAATAACGCTCCAGACTCATACTATCAAACAGCCGGTGAGATGTTCATAAATGGGACGCTCAACAACACCCCATACCCTGGCAACGCCAATCCGGCACCCGCCTTAATACTAAACAACAAGCCATCTGTATTCTATCTGGGATCAATAACATGCATATTCTGCGGAGAGAACCGGTGGGCAATGGCACTGGCACTATCAAGGTTTGGAAGCTTCTCGAAGCTGTTTATAGGCTATTCATCTTTCGGCGACGGCGACCTGCCAACACTCTACTGGACACATGAGAACTATAACGTCTCCGGTGACTCGATAGGCAATTACTACTCAAGCAACATAATCAATTTCATATCTATAGACGATACAAACCCAATAACCAAAGGATTCCAGCTAAATTCAATCCCAACAATACACGCAAACATACTTAGCTATGACAACCAGACATACGCCCAGGCCTATAATTATTTTGCAAACCTCTCGCAAAACAAGACCACAACATTTACCGGCACACCTTATACTGTATGGGGCAACTACCAGTTCCCAGGCGCAGATGCCGTGGTTTTTGGGAACTCTACGCCATCGAGCAACTACCTGCCGCTTGAATACATGACTCACGCCCAGGTGCTTTCGCAGCTGGCCAACCCTACTGACCAATTCGCCCAAAGCGAATACGCAGCCGCAGACGTATATGTTGCCGCAGTGTGCAAATCCATTAACAACACGGCGCCGGCATGTACTGCGATTCCTGCCATAGCCGCAATAGAAACTGCAATAAAGTGATTCAAACGAAATATAAAAGCAAAAGGATATCCTCAGCGATTGCCATATTCAAAAAACCAGCATATACGATCATAGCAATCTCAAGCGCGATAGCATTCTTCTATCTTTTCCGTTACCTGGTCTCTGTTAACAACGATGGGTTATTCCTCATATTCATACCAATCTACCTAATCTATGCGCTTGTAGCAACCTCCGGAGTGCTTTTCTCCATAAGCATATTCACTATTGCACATTCCATTTCCATGAAAAGATCCGGCGCCGTGGGCGGAATCGAAGGCATACTCCTGCCTTCAATAGGCGGGCTTATCGTGGGATGCGGATGCTCATTCCCTTTGTTAGAGTCCATACTCCTGTTCTTCGGTGTAGGGGTCTTTCAGGCAGTAGGCATAATCTCAATACTTAATGGCTATCAATATGCAATAATTGCAGCAATGATAGCACTAAACATAATAGCCATCTACTACTACCTTGGAAGACTTCAGCAGCCGCCGCGCCGCAGGAAAAGATTCTGACCCTATACCTTCATCTTTATTGTCTTCTTGTCCCTGAGGAACTCATTGAATTTAGGTTCATCCACACCAAGCTGCTGCCTGAGCCTTGGCTCGAACGTGTGCTCAGTTACCTTGCCGTCCTCCCTAAGCTTTACCCTCATGTAAAGGTAGCCGGTTAGCCTGTCCTCCCTTTCGGACGGAACATGGATCCTCTTCGTGTACGGGTTTTCAGACCTCTCCTGCATGCACGCTCCCTCAACCACCGTTCCGTCTGAATTTACGACCTCCCTGGTTGAATGGCCATGGCCTGTAAGCACAAGCTGTGAATCGCTGCGCTTAGATTCAAGGAATGTTGCCATGCGGTCTTCATTGTTTGACAGCTCATGCCTTACCTCCACATTTGTCTTTCCGTTTATATTGAATGTCTCAGCACCCCAATCGCTTCCCGTGCCTATCTTTATATGCTCTTCCCATCCCTCCTGCAGGTCCCGCCTTCCCCTAAGGTTCTGCTTTATCGTGGCTTCAAGCTGTCTTGCTTCATCATATTTAGACGTGCCTCCATCAGTCTTGTTTGGATGGTTTCCGGAAACAATGAGTATGTACCCTCCCCTCTGTATTACGTCTGCCACAAGGCTTTCAATAGTCTCAACAAACTTCGACGGCTGTTGGTCAAGGTTTGGTATGACGTTAAGACCCTGTTTTTTCATCCTTTCAACCAGCAGCCTTGATACCTCGGATTCCTCAACACCCTGTTTCCTTAGATATTTCTCATAATCTTCAATTACCTCTATGTGGTTTTCCGGCCGTGCAGTTCTGCTGTAGCTTTTGTAGTCCCCTTCTATGTTGTCTCCGCCCAGAACCAGGATATCTGGCTTCTTAGGCAACGCATCCTTCACCGCAGCCTCAAGCAGCTTCAAGTCACCGTAGTTCCCAGCATGCACATCAGTTATGAGCGCAATGCCAAGCTCACGCTCCTCCAGAGGTTTTTCAGCCTTTGCCCTTGCAGAAAGCTCGCGTATGGTTTCCTCATTTAGATATGGCATGTCCCTGTCGCTTATCTCCGAAGGCCTCTTTCTTGCCACAACCGCCACATCAAGCTCGGCATCCTCCGCATCGCTAGGCTTTGCAGCGGTCTTCTGCATCTTCTCGATAAGGTAATCAATCTTCCTTGCCTCCTCCCTGTCGCTTTTTATCTTCTCATCGTCGAGCTTCCTTGACTTTATTGTCCTGTGAACCACGCTACCATCCTGGTTCACTGTAACAATGCTTGCGCTTGAGTCCAATACGGTCTTTTGGACCTGCTTTGTTTCTGTGGTATTTATCTTGTTCAGGTACATCATTGTGGACTGCTGCGTGTCTATAAAAGATGATTGGGCAAGCATCGCAAGCACAGATGTTGACTGGTCCCTAAGCGGATCCATTGAAAATGACGTGTACATGTTCCTAGAGCTTATTAGCACGTTTACTTCGGAATTGCCGACCTCGTTCCACAGACCTGCATTCTGCATAAGTATGTAGAATTTTGTGGGGAGCGTCCTGTTGCTGCCCTTCATCGCCTCTCCAGAGGCTATGTTCAGGCTATCCGTAATCATTACATTGAATTCAAATCCTCCGGCCTGCCTGTGATATATTGCAAGCGACTGCTCCTGTATATTTATTTCCCTTTTCCTTCCAAGCGCATCCCTTATGTTTGATATATAATAAGACCTCGCAAGCGCATCTATGACATCGTTCGCGTTTCTTGGCAGAGGTATATTGCCACTGAACCTATGCCAGTTGCCCATATTCGCCATCATATCATTTGCCGCTCCCTTCTCTACACTCTCCTTGAGCCTCTTTGACAGCGCCCTCACCCGGTTTCCAAGCGCTTTTGCCTCTTCCTGATATGCCTCATACTCCTCTGTTCCTTTAAGCGCATTTACTAGCTTTTCATTTGCCTCCTTCTGCTTTAGCGTGGACTCATCCAGCCTGGCCTTTATGTCCTCTGGGGACACGCTCGCAAGCGCAAGCTCCCTCAGAGCCTCAAGCAGTACCTTCCTCTCCCTGAATTCCTCAAGTTCTTCCGAATTTATTTTAATGTTTGTGCTGTTCTTCAAGAGCTCAGAGGCAAGCTTCTTCCTCTCATCATCTTTTGTTGAAGCAGACATCCGCGCATTAATTGCCTTCTCCTTTGACAGAAGGCTCTGCACTGTAGCTTCTCTGGAAGCTATCCCCTTTTCTGTTTCCTGCACCCTGGGCTGGAACGGGTCGTCGGCATTCTTTCGCTTCAAATTCTGTTTTGCAACAGAAAAAAGGGACGCAAGAGTATATCTAAGCGTCTCTATATTCCTTTGGTCTGCCGTCCCCATTGCATATACTATCTCAGCATCAGGGCCAATTGCGGCAAAAAGCCTTTCCATATGGGGCTTGATAACTGCCGCAGCTCCGTCAAGGTTCTTCACCCCGTCAACAAGCACCCTAAGCTTATCAAGGTTGCGAGTGCCTCCCTTGGCCGGTATCTCCGGAAGCAGGCCCCCATTAATCACAAGCATGTTTGGCCTATCCTGCTCTTGAAGGTTCTTTACGTAGTGCGCAAGCCCTACGAAGCCGTCATCATACATATACTTCTTTGATCCGTTTATTTCGGATATCACAAGAATGTTAAAGGAGCCCTCAGGATCAGTAGCCATCCACCTCACCAATAACAAGGTACCTGCCCATATATTTAAGCTTTATCTACAGCAATAGCTTCTCGCATCCTTTTTCAGTGTCAATAAAGCCGCAAAAGCAGTTTAAGCGCAGTTTTATTAGAAACTGCCGAATCAAAGGTCATAGAATTAAAAGCTTTATCCCATCATATAGACATTCATATGGACGACATATTTCCATTAGGTACTGGCATAGGCCGCGTCAGGGGCGTTGTAAACATACTAAAGCAGCACAAGGGGCGCGCCGAACTCTCTGAACTTGCAGACGAGTCTGAAGAAGACATAGACGACCTTCTTCCAGTCATAGAAGCGTGCAAAATGCTTGGTTTCCTAACAATCAATGATTCAGAGGCAAGGCTTACTGAAGCAGGGTCAAAGCTTACTCTTTCAAATTTTTCGAAATCCGTTCACAGCAGCCTTTCCAGCATAGAACCCTTCAAAACGTCCCTAAAGATAATCAACGAAGGCAATATTACCTCAGAAGAGCTATTCTCAAAGCTAAAAGAGCGCGGAATAAGGCTTCACGGAGAAGATACAACAAATGACATACTACTCAAAAAGATGCTAATACGATGGGGGGTGCGCGGAGGCCTTATGAAATACGACCCTGAAACAGACTCTTGGTCAAAGGCGCCTGGCTTTTAGTCCTGCGCAAGCACAGCGTATATTTCATCCAATTTATCAGCGAATTCCTTAGACCTTTTGTCCCTGGGCCTGCTCCAATTTACCTTTATAACCCGTTTAATGTGCGCAGGTTTGTCTGACAGCACTATAATCTTGTCAGACAGTTCAACAGCTTCCTCCACATTATGCGTAACCATTATCACAGAATTAACCGATATTTTCTTGTTTTCAAGCATGTTTATTATATCCATCCTGAGCGAATTTGCGGTCAATTCGTCAAGCGAGCTGAAAGGCTCATCCATAAGCAGAACTTCAGGATCCGAGGCTATTGCCCGCGCAATGCCTACCCTCTGCTTCATGCCCCCGCTAAGTGCATTGGGATAATATGACTCAAAGCCGGCCAGGCCGAACTTTTCAAGCAACTGCGATGCCTTTTTAGATTTTGTCTCATCTGCCATATCGCTTCTTGACAGGCCTATTTTCACATTCTCTATGTTTGTAAGCCACGGCAGCAGAGCAAAATCCTGGAATACGAACGATACCTTGCTGTTGGGCTCCGTCATCTCCCTGCCCCTGAACAGCACCTTTCCAGAGGTAGGCTGAATCAGCCCGGCTATTATCCTAAGCAGCGTGCTCTTTCCGCACCCAGACGGCCCTATCAATGAAACGAATTCTCCCTTCTTTGCAACAAACGAGACATTGTCTATTATGTCAAGCTTGCTGTTCTGAAATACGAAAGAAACTCCCTGAAGGCCCATCAAATCCATTTCAGCCACCATATACCTTTGATACCTGCCTGTAAAGCCTTTTCCATACGAATGTGTTTACCAAGACTATCATTGCAACAAGGTTTAAAAGGGCTATTGCCATCAACAAAAGCCCGCCAGGAGTTGAAACTGAAAGGTCAAGGAGCTTTCCAAGGCCTATCCCAACACTGCTTATAACATTCGTGCCAGATACGCCCGTTGTTGTGAAATATTCTGCAACTATGCTTGCATTCCACTCTGCTGCTATTCCAGTAAGCGCGCCTGTGACAAGGCCTGGCATGATCGCTTTCAAGTATATGTTTCTCCATGCACTTTTCCCCCGCACTCCAAATATTCTCTTTACTTCAAATATCGTCTGCGGCAGTGTACGTGTGCTTGCCATAACGCTGAAGATAATGTACCATATGCCGCTAAGGAAGAATACCACAAAAGCAACCAAGTCACCGTTCTTAATTGATATGGCTATGGCTGGCAGGAGCACAGTTGCCGGTATAGAGGCCAGTATCTGAAAAAGGAGCAGGTACTTAGAGCTGATCTTTGATACGAAAACAAGGTACACGCACACAGGTATGGCCACTGCAAGAATCGCAATAAATGCCGCCCATACGCGCACAAAGGAGAATGCAAGCGCAACCAGAGATTCCATTTCGTACCTAAGTACCAAGTTATTTGAAAGGAAAATATATACCAGCATAATTGCAACAGCAGCGCCAAATATGTAATAAATTCTCCTGCCACCCGAATGCTCCTGCACATCCGCATTGTAATTGACCGGCTTTCTTTTGCCATTTATAATAGGATTATGTTTTATGATTACCGGAACTTTCTTAGTTCTTCTTGCAATCCAATTTGCCATTGCCTTTTCATATCTTCCTGCCAACGCTGGCTTTGCATTCTGTTTCATATACTTTGTGGCATATTTTTCTATTGGCATGAAAAACAGGAACCTTGTTGCCACAACAAAGCAAACAAACACTGCCAATGCCATGGCATACTGGGCAACGCCCTGGGTCGCTATTGTCGCAAATGCCACCCCAATGCCGTAAGTAACCTGCTTCTGCGAAACACCCACAGAAAAAATTTCGCTAGTAACCAGATAAAAAAGCCCTATGGACCATGAAAGGATTGACTGCTCAACGATCCTTGGCAGGGCCGCAGGCATATATATTTTCCTAAACCTATCAACCCTGCTAAAATTATAAAGATCCGATATTTCCATGAACTCCTTTGGCAATGTCTTTATCGACTCATAGACTCCAAATATTATATTCCACACCATGCTTGTTACTATAAGGAAAATCACCGCTGCGTTTATTCCAATGTATCCTGGCAAAAAGACCACAAACACATAAAGAGCAAAGGGAAAGAATGCGAGTATTGGCACAGTCTGCAGTATGTCCAGCACAGGCAGGAGAAATCTTTCAGCCACCTTGTAGGTCGCAGCATACACTCCAACAAAGATGCTTATTATCACCGATAATCCAAGTGCTATAAACATCCTTACCCAAGAAGCCGAAGTGTCGATGATTAGCTGCACAAGTAGTGATGCAAAATCCATCGTATAATTGAAATCAAAGAGATAATATAAACCTTTAGGCGAAATCCATAATTATGGGTAAAGGAACCACAGCGCGGCAGCATAAAAAACCAAAACGCATTAAAAAAACACACAGGCGCCCCATATCCAAGGCGCAGCACCAAGCCATATTTTCAGACACCGAAGACATGCTGCTTGACCTGCTTGTTAAAGGGAACAACATAACGGAAAACGGCACCGACATAGAAAACCTGCTTTTCAGCATAAGCCCGGGCACCGGCGCAATGGGCTATACCTTTGGTTTTTCAATAGGCCGTGCAATATCGCTTAAACTTGGCCAAGGCGCAGCAATGTCATCTGTACTAGAGCGTCTAGGGCTTAAAAATTCATTATACCATCCATTCAATGACAAAGTTGTGATAACCTCTACAGAGCGCAAAGCTCACCCAAAACCCTATCTCGGGTCTAAAGTACACATATATGAAGCCGGCCTATTATCAGGATATCTTTCTGCCTCCACCGGAATGCCGATAGTTGCATCGGAGAAAAGATGCATATATGATGGCTCAGGCGAATGCCAGTTCAACGCGTTTGCAGTTTCGTCAAAGCCAGCGTACTCAAACATTGGCGTAGAAAACATAGCCTCAGCAATTGCCTACGAATTTACTAACTCGCATTTCAAGAAGACCAAAAACGATTACCACAGGGCACTTGCATTCCTCCCATTTACTGATAATTCGATATCAAAGAGCATACTTAAAGTAATGCTTATCACAGGAGAAAAAATTGGCAAAAGCCAAAGCAATACAAACATGCGTCAAGTTATATACAACATATCAAATTACTTTGGTATTAAAACGGCAGAAATAGAGACGCGGCCAAAGAAAACAATTATAATACTGAAATACGAAAGCTATAATTCCACCAATGCCTTTGTAGCCATGCCCGCAGCAATAATAGTTGGAATTGCAAAGTCCCGTGGAAGAAAAGCAATTGTAAGGTTCACAACAAATGGCCGCTATTACACCACATCGATATCGATAAACGGGAGATTTTAGATGGGCATACTAGACACGATACTAAGCTTTGTACCACACATAAAGAAGCCGAGCAAGCCGCTCACATTCAAGGACAAGCTTAAATGGACTGCAGTAATACTCACCGTATACTTTGCAATGTTCAGCACCCCTGCAATAGGGGTAAATATAACCACCCTCAAGGAGCCCGTGCTTCAGCTTATAAACATAATATTTGCAGCAAGGACAGGAACATTGATTACCGTAGGGATAGGTCCAATAGTCCTGTCAAGCATAGTCCTGCAACTGATACAGGGCACCGGTCTTATAAAAATAGACCTATCAGACCCGCAGCAGAAAGGAAAATACCAGAGCATCCAGAAATTGTCTGCAATAGTTATTGCAATAGTCGAATCTGTAATATTCACAACCACCGGGTACGTGCCTCTGTCAAGCCCAAGCTATTTCGGCATAGTTGTACTGCAGCTCGCAGTAAGTGCAATCATAGTAATATTCCTTGACGAAATGATGGTAAAATACGGCCTAACCTCCGGAATAAACTTATTCATAGCTGGGGGAGTCGCATATTCTATAATAGGCGGCACGGTCAATATCCTGCTCCCCGAAGCCGCAGGCGCCCTGGCTGCAGGCGGAGCCTCTGCACTGCCAAATGCAATACTTGCATTCGGCCCGCTCTTCTTTGCCATAATAGTAATGCTGATAAGCATATATGCGTACGACATGAAGGTAGAGCTGCCTCTGGCCTTCAGTCAATTCAGAGGAGTAGGTGGCAGGCTGCCGATACCCTTCCTCTATGTAAGCGTGCTTCCAGTAATACTCGCGACATCGCTTGTAGTTTCAATGACTGTATGGTTCCAGTTTATTGCAGGAGTTACCGGTCCGCTTGCATCAACTGCACATTTCATAGCCCTTTATCAGAAGGAATCCACTTCGGCCGGAGGCACCACAACAACACTTACTGGAGGGCTTCTTTATCTAATATCTCCAGACTTTCCTCTTCCTTATTCTTCACCTTACGGAATAGGAGGATATGGGCCCTACGTGTCATATCTACTTACTGCAACAAGCACGCTGGATCTCCCTTTTGGTGGCTTTATCTTAGTGCCCGAATGGGTTCATATAATAACCTACACTCTTTCCCTTATCATCCTATGCATAGTATTCGGTAAATTCTGGGTTGAAATGACCGGCCAGAGCCCAAAAAACGTCTCAGAGCAGCTCCAGAGTGTAGGCTGGCAGATTCCCGGCTTCAGGCGCGACCCAAGGATAATAGAAAGCGTGCTCAACAAGTATATTCCTTCCATAACTGTGCTAGGCAGCATATTCGTTGCCCTGCTTGCAGCAATGGCAACACTTACCGGAGCAATAGGCAGCGGAATGGGCGTACTGCTCACTGTAGGCATAATGTACATGCTTTATCAGCAGATCGAGCGTGACCATATGCTTGAAGGCATGCCTGCTGTAGACAAGTTCCTATCCTAGTGTGCGTGGTCATAATGTTCAAAATAAAATTCGCAGCAATTCCAATACTTGCAATGTTTTTCATATCAGGCATTGCAGCCGCCAGCCCTGCAAACATGAGCATAGGGCAATGGATACCCCAAAGTAGCTATCCAATTAGCGTTTCCGGAGAAAGCTGCGCAGTTTCAAGCTCATATGTATACTGCATAGGTGGATTCAACGGAACACTTTCAACTAACCAGACATATTTTGCAAAGATATCTGCTTCTGGAATAGGCAACTGGACGGAAACAACCCCATATCCATATGTAATATCGAGCCTGAGCTGCAACACCAATTCAGGGTATATATACTGCGTTGGAGGAGTGGCCGGAGAATCCCCAATAAATAGCACGTTTTATGCAAACGTTACGCCTTCTGGAATAGGGCCGTGGACAGAAGGAACCCCGTATCCCTTCCACGTATCTAATACAAATTGCAACATATACAACAACACAGTATTTTGCGTTGGTGGAATAAACCAATTTTATCCAACGCGCCTTGTGTTCTCCTCTGCCGTGACAAATTCGGGATTTGGGCAATGGCAATCTCAAATCCAGTATCCTATTAATATATCCGGCACATCGTGCGTGACTAATGCAGGATTCATTTACTGTGTTGGCGGCAACTCAGCAAATTCAATAGTCAATAGCAACTACTACTCCCAAATAACCCTGCAGAAACTTGACCAATGGCAGCCAGCGTTAATCTATCCGTTAAACATAACCTCGCAAAGTTGCATAGCAAACAGCGGCAACATATATTGCATCGGAGGATTTAACGACACATTCTACCTGCCGTTTGCCTATTTTGGTTCATTAAGCCCATCGGGCATATCAAACTGGACCAACACCACAAGCTATCCGTTCCCAAACTCCGGATCATCGTGCTTTTCAAAACAGAACCAAATCTACTGTGTAGGCGGCCTTGGCCTTTATCAGAACACGATTACCAACCTAACCCTATCTGCACCAATATTCACGCAAAGCTATGTGCCAACTTCCTCATCAACTTCGCTTTCGACTACCATAATACAGGTTTCAAACCTGAATCAGACAACCTCTGCAACTTCAAATCAAACAAACTCCACTCAAACCGGGCCTACATCACCAAGCTCGCCAAATGTCCTTATAGCATCTGCAGTTATTGTAATACTTGCAGCCATACTGCTGATTGTATTTTATCTATATAGACTAGGAAATAAAAGATAAAATACAGCATGCGCAGGCTGCCGATGGCTACCCTTTCCTCCTCATTTTGGCTATAAGTAGGGAAATAATCAGTAATGCAAACGATATTGCAATTGCGATATAAATATAATTAATTACTTGTCCGCTGCCGCCTGATGCTGAAGAATTATTATACACAGCAGACGAATTATTCGGGCTTAACGGCATCATGATCGTAGAAGAACTATTCTCAGTTATGACTGAACTACTCGAGTTCTCGCTAGTTGTGCGCGAAGTCCTTGCAATCGTAGTAAGCGACACGGCGTAATTACCCATACTTTACTATTGCCAAGGTGAATTATTAAAACTCTGCCAGTTACTCGAAGCCCAAAAGCTTAACATATTTAACACTACTACCATTCGCACGGGCATGACGGGATTTGAACCCGCAACCAACAGCTCCGGAAGCTGCCATGCTATCCAAGTTACACCACATGCCCATAATCCTAAAGTAACATATTCGGGCATGACGGGATTTGAACCCGCAACCATCGGGTCCGAAGCCCGATGCGCTATCCAAGTTACGCCACATGCCCGATATTATCTACGCGTCAATATTTAGAATTGTGTGGTATTCCGTCGCTTACAAAGCATTATAAATATTCCATTAGCATATTTAAACAGTGATTTTATGATAACTAGCATAGATGTAAGCAAGATAGAGGCTCTACGTGGAAGCAGGGATTTAATATCAAACATGAAGTTCAATGTGGCATTCGATGATGTAAAGGTCGAGAAGGACACAGTTAATGTAGGGTTTACATTCTCTGCATTCTACGAAGGGGAAGGATCAAGCAAAGGCGCGCAGGAGATAGGAAAGCTCGTAATATCTGGAAATGTGGCATCAAAAGAAGAAAAAGCAACTGCAGAAGACGTGCAGAAAACATGGAACACAAAGCACACCCTGCCTTTAAAATTTGCGGAGGATGTGCTGAACATAATAACATTCGAATGCGGTGCAAGGGGCACGCTTATAGCATATTCAATGGGCTTTATCGCACCTCTTCCAATGTCAAGAACAAAATTGCAAGAGAGCTCACAAAATAGCAATTGACGCGTTCTAATTATACGGTCGAAAGCAAATGGAACAAACCGAGCTAGAGTGTATAATAATCGACGTAGACTATGTCCACATTGACGATCGCAGCGTAATACGGCTAACACTAAAATCTAAAGGAAAGGTATTCGGCGCCCTTGACACAAACTTCCACCCATATTTTTACCTCAAGCCACACAATGCCTCTTTTGATGTCAACTCAATCAAGAAAATTGAGATTTTACACGACGGCGAGACAATACGCGTACACGATGCCGAAATAGTAGAAAAATCCATATCCGGCACCAAACTACAGCTAGCCAAGATTTACTCGCTAAATACACGGAGCATACCTAAGCTGAGCGAAAGCATGCTGGAATTCGGAGAAGTTTACGAATACGACATACTCTTTTGGAAAAGATACCTAATAGATCACAATATCTCTCCTCTTTCAGGAGTAAAAGTAAAAGTCCACGCGCAAGAAAACTATTTCATAATAGATGAAATAACACAATCCAATGTTGAACCAAAATTAACCTACATATGTTTCGATATAGAAACGTACAACCCCAATATTGCGCCCAGGCCTGATATAGACCCATGCATAATGATAAGCTATGAGACAGGATCAATCCGCGGAGTGATAACTACAAAGCCCATAAAAAAGGATTTTGTTACGACGTGCAATGACGAAAAATCCATGTTACTTAAGTTCATAGAAATAATAAAAAACGAAGACCCAGACATAATTGCTGGCTACAATTCGTCAAATTTTGATGTGCCATATCTAATGAAAAGGGCAAAAAAGCTAGGTATAAAATTTGATATAACTCGATTCGGCGAAGAGGCGCGTGAGGAAAACCACGGCCTAATAAAAGCAATCAAAATCCCTGGAAGGATAAATCTGGACGTATACAATGTCGCAAGATTCGTTTCAATAGTAGGCGCATCAGAAACGCTGCTTAAGATAAATAGGTTTACTCTTGGAGATGTATATCGCGCAATAACAGGGGACACAAAGCGCACTGTTGACAAGAAAAATATCTGGCAGCAGTGGGACGGCAGCCAAAGTGAACTAGAAAACCTTGCCGAATATTCACTAAGTGACTCCATATCTCTCAGATCCCTTTACGAGTTTTTTTTACCGTTGGAAGTGGAAGTTGCAAAAGTTACAGGCACTACCTTATCAGAAACTGCCGTTTCAACTACCGGCCAGCTAGTGGAGTACTTATTGATGAAGTACGCTTCGCTGAATAAAGAGATTATTCCCAACAAACCTAAAGACCAAGACATTGCAAAAAGAAATTCCAATCCAATAACCGGCGCATATGTGAAGACTCCTGATGCAGGGATCTATGATAACATAGCCGTGTTCGATTTTAGGGGCCTATACCCCTCAATAATAATTGCAAATAACATAGACCCCTCTACTATCTGCTCCAGTTGCACCGAATTTTATGCATCCCCAGAAGGCATAAAATTTGCCAAAACACCTATAGGCATTGTGCCAACAGCACTTTCAATGCTTATATCCGAGCGTGCAGAAATAAAGAAAAGATACAAAAAGGAACCGGACAACAAATATCTTGCAGCAAGATCCCAGGCACTTAAAATACTAGCAAACTCCTTCTACGGATACCTAGGTTATTCAAGGTCTAGATGGTATTCAAGAGAATGTGCGTCAAGCGTAACCTCTTTTGGAAGGGAGACAATACTAAATACAATAAACAACGCCGAAAACTTAGGGTTTAAAGTCATATACGCTGATACAGACAGCGTTTTCCTGCTCATGGCTCAAAAGAGCAAGATAGACGCCCAGGAGTTCATGAAAAGCATAAACAAAAAACTTCCAGGAGCGATGGAGCTTGAGCTAGAGGATTTTTATGTAAGAGGAGTATTTGTCGGCAAGAAAGGAAAATCTGAGTCCGGCGCAAAGAAGAAATACGCATTGCTATCAGAGTCAGGAAGAATAAAGATAAAGGGCTTCGAGCTGGTGCGGCGCGACTGGTCCAACATATCAAGGGAAACGCAGCGGAAAGTCCTAGAAGCAATACTCAAAGACGGAAGCAAAGAAAAGGCCATGTCTATAGTTAAAGAAGTTGTGAAAGACTTAAGAGATGGAAACGTGAATTTAAAGGACCTTGTAATATACACGCAGATAAGAAAAAAGATAGACAGCTATGATTCAAAATCGCCAGAGCTACATGCTGCCAAAAAAGCCCTAGAAGATGGCGTAAAGAGAAAGGATGAACTTGACGGAGCAACAATAGGTTATATAATAACAAAGAACGGAAACACAATATCAGACAAGGCGGAGATAGAAGACACTGCAAAAACCTACGATCCGGATTATTACATTAACAACCAAGTACTTCCTGCCACACTAAAAATACTAAAAGAGCTGGGCTTCAGCGAGGAAGAATTGAAGGGTGCAGGCTCACAGAGGAAATTATGATGAACTTTGATTATGAAAAGCTTAAAACTGTCGGACGCACGTCTGCAAAAGCACTAAGTTATGCCCAGTCTGCAATCTCGCCTGATAAAAAACTATCAGACATCGCCGCTGATATAGAGAAATACATAGAAGAGCAAGGCTTCAGTCAGTCATTTCCAGTAAACTTATCAATAGACAACGAAGCCGCCCACTATACTCCAACGTTCAATGACCAAAGAACAGTAGGGAAAGACAGCGTTATAAAAATAGACCTGGGTGCTCGCAAAGACACATATCTTACCGACTGCGCAGCTACAGTGTGCGTGGGCTCTGGTGATAACAGACTCTATGAAGCAAGCGCTAAGGCCTTGAATAATGCGATAAGTTTGGTAAGATCTGGTCGAAAAGTGAATGAAATAGGCAGAGAGATAGAAAAAACTGCAGTTTCATATGGATTTAAGCCTATAAGGAACCTCGGCGGTCACGGAATAGGCGAGCATGAACTGCATGCTGACATATTTATACCAAACTTTGACAATGGAGATAACACTGCATTAGCCGAAGGATCAGTAATAGCTATAGAACCTTTCCTAACAACCGGAATCGGACAGGTTATCGAGGGCGATCACCTGCAGATTTTTCAAGCAATATCGGACAGGATGCCAAGGTCTTTGGAAGCAAGGGAGGCCTTTTCAATAATAAATTCCGAGTTCAGTACCTATCCATTTGCAATGCGCTGGTTGATAAAAAGCATGGGTGGAGCAGAATTTAGGGCCAGGAAGGCCGTAGCAGAATTGCTGCAGATTGGTGATTTGGAGCCCTTTCCAGTATTGGTAGAAAAGACTGGGGGAATTGTGGCTCAGGCAGAAAAAACGCTAATAGTCACAAAAGACTCCTGTGAAATAGTAACATAACTAAACGAATTTAAGCAGGCTAAACTGCTGCTTATCAAAAGTCCCCGAATCCTCAGTTTCATATCCCACAAAAATATTTCCTATCTCTTCCTGTATAAGATAAAGCCTTTGCCTTATGTAATTATCTAGCTTATACTTTTCAGCCAGTGCAATTGCAACTTTGAGATACTTCTCTATGCTGCCTTTTGAAATTGTCAATAACAACTTGCCACTGTCACGGCTGCAAATCCCGCTCAGCGGAACTCTTCTGTATTTTGCATTGCATACAGAACACCTGAATATCTGTTTTGAGAAGGAATGCAGGTTTCCTATCAGATCCGGTATGAAATGGCTCATTATAACTTTTTTTGCTGCATCAGAAATCTCAACCGACTCAAGCATTTCCATAAGCTTGAATTCTGCGTCCAGCTTTTCCTGCATTGTTTTCAATGTTGTATAAGTGCTCCTCTTAGGAGACAAAGCCACAGCCGTTGCCGAAGAGCCATGGGTAAACATTATGCCTGAGAAGATAGAGTCCTTGTTGAGCCTGTCTTCCACGCAACTTATCTTAACCTCAGCAGGCGACGACTTCGAATAGGTTTTTTCATAGAAATCAAGCGGATATTTTTCTACGGTTTCCATGGCATGCACTTCGTCGTCGACTTCTTCTGGTTTTACGTTTATTGTAAGTATCAATGGCGTATCCATCGTTCCTCCCACAGTCTGCGGTAAATATTCCCTTGAAAAATTTATCATTGCGTCAAGCAGGAGCATGGTAGTATCTTCATCTCCGTCGCAATTCCTCCTCCTTGCAGATATGGTGTAAGGATGGGCAAACCCCACATTTGCGCTTGTGAAGCCTATTATTCTGTTGAGAACACCGCAAGACGTATGGGGTGACAGGGTTATTACCAATTTTCCAAGCATGTCATTCGGTGTTTCAGCGTTATAGAATGCCGGAAGCTTATACACACTGCTTAGCTCATAATCTACAAACTTTGAAACCCTCAAAAAATATTCTGCACACCTCCTATTAATTATGACATCTTGGTGCTTTAATTCAACAAGCTGATTGCCGCTAATAAGCTCATTCCCAACATAATCGTGCGTATAGCCAAGTTCCTTAAGCTTCTCCACGCTTACCTCTATCTCTTCCGGATAGAAATGCGTTATGGGCACATCAGTAGCGTCAAACCTGGATGTACCATCCTTGAACGTATATACGCCAAATGTTGCCCTGGCCAAGCCTTTCCAAATCGGTTCCGCATACCGTTTTCTGCTCATAAGTCCCTTCACTCCTTTTACTGTTTTAGGCAGGGCTGTCATCCCAATCAGCTTCATATTTTCAGATACAAGCTTTACAATGTCCACAACTCTGTTATCATATGCTACCGTATCATTTCCACACCTGCTGCATTTATCTCCATCAGAAACAGCATTGCACTTTTGGCAAAAACTCTCCACATATGTCCTTTTACCGCAATTAGTGCAATATTGATACGGAACTATCCTTTTGCAGCTTTGGCACCTATACCTCGCTACCTCTATTTCCACATCTCCTTTAAACCTTTTAGATCTGGAGACATACGCAGAAGATATATTTCTGTCTCTACCACCAGAATCCCCTATCGGAAATAATACATTGGCAGCAGGCTTCATCATTCTCTCCCTTGCTTTTTCAGGCCTACCGATCCGCGCAGCTATGTATGTAGACCTCTTTGGAAGAGGAAAAGGCGATACAGAATTAAGCATATCCAACGCATCTTGGGCTTCAAGGTTATATCTGTCAACTGTCAATTCGTCAACCTTCAAAACGTACCTGTTTTCAGGGTCCACAAAACCCAGCGAAGCGATTAGACTCTTTGCAAAATCTCCCCGAATATTTATCTTATTGCCATCTATTTGGTGTGGCACATTCAGCAAGTCAAGGGTCCTGCGTATATTTTCGTTATCATCAATTATCAAGGCCTGAAGTTTTCCTATTTCGCTGCCAATAGGCTCAGACCTCCTTATTATATGCAAAGCAAGCTCAACAATGCTGTCTTTACTAACTGCCTGAAACTCAAATAAAAACCTTGGATATATCGGCACTCCAAACTTGGCCGACATCCCATACGCATAATCAAAATCCACCTTGCTGTGGTCTACCACTCCACCAAAGCCAGCTTTCTCAAGCTGCGCCTCCCACAACTCTTCAACATAGCTTGTAGGCTTTAGAATAGAGTTTGATTTTCTAAAATCACCAAAAGATATAAGCACATCA
This sequence comes from Microcaldota archaeon, assembly GCA_027365725.1. Classification (GTDB taxonomy): domain Archaea; phylum Micrarchaeota; class Micrarchaeia; order Micrarchaeales; family CABMGC01; genus JAJZNA01. The sequence continues at coordinate 135,426 of DAHXMA010000012.1, forward strand.
CCAAGAGACAGGATCCTCTCAACTTCATCCTTGTATTTAACTGCAGTTTCAGCATCGTTTATCCTTAAAGCGTCCCCGTTCCTTAACCTTACAAAAGGCCCTTCTATCGAATCAACAGGCACAGCTATGCAGCCTTTCCCAGCGGAATCCATCTTTAACTGAGTGCCTACTGCTATAAACCCCATGGCTATTATCATTGTCGCCGGGCTGAACCCTTTTGACGCTATTCCAGTCATCCTGCTCCTTCCATACCTTAGCCTAAATCCCCCAACTTTATCTGGGTACGCAAGTATCGGCCTTCCAGCTACAAGCTCGTCTAAAAATCCAGGCCCATCCTGTGAAACGGCCCCGGTTCTTTTAATATCTACCTTTATAATTTTGTCTAGCCATTCCCATTCAAGCCCAAATGCCTTTACTTCCTTGAGTAGTTTTTTCGCCTTCTGAGCTATCCCTTCGCAGAGCACAAGGGGCACCCCTCCCCGTACCCGATTAGACATCTGTATGTCCTTCCCATCAATTGAAATATGCTTCAGGTTTGCATGAACCCCCACCTCTATAAACTCTGAAGGTACCCCGTCAACGCAAACAGGGCAATTTGCTATTATGGTGCGCAGGTCGTCTTCCGGCGGCTTGTATTGAAGCCTAGCGCATCTTGTGTGATAAAGTTCAACTTCCTCTAGGTATCTTTCTATATCTTCTAATGATGGCTTGTACCTGCTTATCCCAAATATTTTCCTAGCATAATCCGCAAGCGCAACAGACAAGGCAGCTGCAGTTCCACCTGCGCCCCTAATAGGCCCAGCATAAAGCACGGCTATGTAATCTGTTCCATCATAGTTTTTGTATCTGCGCACGCCAGTTATCCCTTCTGTAGGGGCAACGAGGACGCCTTCAGTTAGAATGGCCGTGCCTACCCTCACCGCAAACTCTATCCTCTTAATCAACTCTAGTGAATCAAACTTGTCAGATTTGCATATTTCTTCCACCACATTGAAAGCGAGTTTGCTGCGTGATTGGCCTTTTGATATGGAACGTATCAAGTCTGCTAGACCCTCTACGTTTATCAATCCCTCAACCCTGCTTGGCAAGTCCGGCGCGGGGAATATCTCAACGTCCAATGTAGGATCCATACCAACCTCCCTGGCGGATCTTGCAACCCCATATTCGCTATCAAAATCAGCAGCAAGCGTTTTGAAATACTCTTTGGAATCCATTTAATCACAACCCGGAGCTATTGAAATCAATTACATTCATTGTGCCTGATTTTGCTTCATAGACCGGCATCTGCGCAGGAGTTGGTATATGTCCCATCCTAACTTGAAAATCTGTCCGTCCCTGCCATGTGCCGCTGTTTACTATCAAAGTGCCATGATACTCGGAATATCCGTTCTTATGCAAATGACCCATATGCAGTATGTCGGGCACTTTGTCTATAACCATCGAATCATTCTTAGACGGAACTATTGGATTATCCCCATAAATAGGAGAAAGATGCCTCCTTTTAAGAATTTCTAGCATGGCATCCTCCGGTTTTGAATAGCTGCATCCAGGTATTCCCTGGATTATTGAATCTAGAGAGGTTCCATGATATCCAAGCACCCGAATTCCGTTCAACATAATATAGCTTGGGTTAGGGGCAAGGTGTATGTTGCTGAGCTTAAAATCTCTATAGAACTCCTCAGGCAACGTCGGCTGCGGCTCAGCCCTCTGAACAGCATCGTGATTGCCTGTTATAAGAAATATCTGAACATACTCAGGGAGTTTTGCAAAGCTGCTGAATAATTCATAGTATTGTCTATAAATATCGTCTATTGAAAGCTCCCTTTCCTGGCCTGGATAAACACCAATTCCATCAACAAGGTCTCCGCTGACTACAATATACTTGATCTTTCCTGCCAGTTCCTTTTTATGGTCTATCCTGCCATTCATCCAGTCTATGAATCTATCAAACTGCTTCTGCTGGAACAGCCTGCTACCTATGTGTATATCAGACATAAATGCAATAGCTATGTCCTCCTCAATCTTTTTTTTCTGCCTTACGGGCACGTCAGGGTGTACAAGCGCGCTTGCTATTATAAACGGATCAGAAACCTTACCACGCACAGCTATGACTTCGTCATTAACTATCTTTTTAGAGTTCATAAAAAGCTCTGCCGCCTGTTGTCCTCCTCTGCCCTGCTCCGGCTTTATGAATAGTATCTTTGCCGTTCCAGTTTCGTCCTCCAGTGTTATAAGCACATGGCCGTTTTTTGTAATTATTTTATCGTAAACCATCCCTACAAGCACAACTTCTCTCCCTCTCGTATACTGTTTCACGCTTTCTATGTTGTGTATCATACCTGACATGCTGCTACTTTGGCTGTCATATATTATGGCCTTCAACTTCTCCAGCCTATCATTGAAAAAATCAGCGAAGTCAGACACTTTCCCACCTGTTCTTTCAAATGCCTGATTTGCCACTGCAAAATTATTACTAATCCCCTTCGCCATAGGCTCAAACGATTTATTTTGCGTAGAGCTTCTCTCACGAAGCACGTCGCCAGCGTCCTTATCCTTGACGATTTGCACAAGCAAATCCTTTGTAAGCAAGCTAGGCGCAGCAATGCCAGAAAACCTTGCACGAGCCATAGCTATCAATGACTCAAAATCTACGCCAGACAAATCTTTATCTGTGATATCCGAACTTAATATCGCTATACCATTGAGCCTATTGGCAAGTTCTAAAACAAGTTTATTCTCTACCACTGCAACCACCAAGTCCTAGTGCCTGGCAACTGGCACCCCGGCCTTAATTATCACCAAATGTCAATGTTCAAAGGAATAAAATTATTCTTTTATAGATTCCAAAGTACTCAGCAGGTTCCAAATTACTGTGCGGGCATAAGGTGGCAAGTTAATGTCGTTGCTAATTTCATCTATTTTATATGTAGCAGCCGAAGACCTTACGGAGTAGCCAGCTTCCTGCTGATCCAGAGCCTTGCGCGCCTCTCCAAGAGCGTTCTTAACGTTTCTCGGCACGCTGTTATCATTAAGAAGCAAATCTATCTGCTGCTTTATCTGTGTTATTTTAGCATCAAATTCCTGATTCGCAGCCATATCGCTCACCAATAAATATCAAAATAAACTGTGGTTAGACTTATGTAACGCCACCTTTTTATATATGCTCTTTATGCGCCTAGCACTTTAATATAACCTCGAGCAGAGTGCTAGCGCCAAATTGCCAAAAACATCCAACCGCAATAAAATATCCGGGCCAGGGGGGATTTGAACCCCCGACCATCACCTTTCTTCAAGTTTAGAAGGGTGCTGCTCTATCCAAACTGAGCTACGGGCCCAACATATATTTCTTCGGCTAGCCTAATTAAGCCAACTACACAATCCGATCTATTATTTATATCAAAAAGAGATTTTTAACGTTTTTCGTCATCTGCGCAGATACTTCATCATATCCAATGCCCTTTATTCCAGCTATCCATTGAGCTGTCTTTATCACATCCAATGGGCTTTTGCCTACAACAGGAGAGTCAGTTTCTACAACAAGGCTTTCGATTCCAACCGACTGTATAACTCTTTTCCTCCTTGAAGATTCTACAGGAGGTATTGATATAAGGAAACCAAGCCCTGCAACCTTTACAGCATCTTCACTATCGCCTTCAAAAAAATGAAACATGACTTTCTTAATCCCAGACCTCTTTATTATATCAAGTGTTTCGTTTAAAGCACCCCTAGAGTGTATAACTACAGGAATATCCAATTCAATTGCAATATTTATCTGCTTTTCAAACGCTTCTATCTGGAACTGTTTCTTTGTAATTACTTTATTATCTATCCCTATTTCCCCTATCCCAACTATTTTTGTTTCAGATTTAATAAAGGCTGCAATATCATCAATAAAATCCGAGTCCTTCTCAGCATTTTCTGGATCTATTCCTATCACAGCAAAAATATTCTTTCCATCTGCTATTTTTATTGCTTCAACACTGGACGCTTTACTCCCACCGGCAGTTATTATTACCCCAACCCCACCGAATGCTGCATCTTTTGCAACGGTTTTAGGGTCTTGAAATAGCTCAAGGTGGCAATGTGCATCAGCAAGCATATTGCCTTCAACAATAGCTCTCTTGCTTTTAACTACCTGCTGCATCATCTAAATACGCCTTCAGCTTGCTCGTTTTACATGTATTAGTGCCGCTGCGGCTTCCCAGTCAACGCACTTGTCCGTCCTCTGATTTATGAATTCAATTAGCGCAGATCTCATCTTTTCCTTCCATAATCTCTGTTCGCCCTCATCATATCTATCTGCGCCAACTTGTCGTATCCTTGGCATATTCCAGCACTCATCTACATATGCCCCATGTTCGCTTTCTTTCCCCTTTTCTATGCCAACATTCTCCGGGTTTATTACATCACTCTTCACAAGTATGTAATAGAACCTATCTCCATGCGTTTCCCTAAACCTCCCCATTCTCTTGAAATATTCGGTGTCAGCTCCATGTAGTTCAATTATTACCTGTTTCTTATCCACGAACATTGTCGTAACGAAATCTGGCGGGTACGTGTCAATCCCTTTAGCCTTTGGCTTATTTGACTTTTCTATCTCAAATTTTACCGGTTCATAGAATACGATTAAGCCCATTTCAATAAGCAGCTCTTTCATAGCGCGTTCATACTGCCCCTGTGTAATAGTACTGTCTTTTAGAAGCGTACTGTCTCTAAGTATAACTTCGGATCCCCGATGCACCACATCGTTTTCGAGCCTTCTCCTTATAAATTCTATATCATTCTTCCTACGATGCTGCATACAATCTACTGATAGCAAGTAATATTTATAGCTTTTCAAGTTAAGTTCACAGAGCACTTCACAAGCGACTTAAGGTCACCAATTTTTAATTAGTTGCAAGGGGCATGGACTCCGCGGGATTTTCGAGACAAGTTATATTGCCTATTCGAACCCGCAACCTCCTGCATGCCATGCAGGCGCGCTACCATTGCGCCAGGAGCCCAAAATTCACACAGGAGACAGAAAAATTATGTTGCCTCCCCGAAGCAGTATGGTACCCAGCTTCGCCCTAAGGTTTCCTTCATGAAGTTCTTCAGCGTTTTCTATAACTATATTCATGTGAGCATCAAAAGACACAACCTTCCCCCGTATATCGATCCCATTCTTCAACCTTATCATCACTTGTTGGCCTATTGACTTATTAATAAGGTCGAATGGCCTCTCCTGCGTCATATAAAACACCAGATAGTCTGTATTATTCTCAATGCATAAGGTATTAATAACCGACGTTCCGCAAGCCTTTGTCATATATCCAAAAAACAAATATTAATCTATCCAAATAAAACAAATGTACCATGAAACTCCAAAGCGCGATGGAGTATCTGACCACATATGGCTGGGCGATACTCATAATCGCAATAATACTCGTCGCATTCTTCGCTCTTGGGGTATTCAACAGCAACGCATATTCTCCGAAGGCGCAGCCCGGATCATGCAGCATAACA